>JAZJYH010000087.1:0-74807 GCA_040390485.1 Pseudomonadota bacterium | reverse complement strand
TAAGCACTAAGCACTAAGCACTAAGCACTAAGCACTAAGCACTAAGCACTAAGCAGCCTTATCTATTTATCAAGAATCATGCAAAAACTGACTTTTAGCCTGAACGGCGAATTTGTGGAACTGAACCAATTGCTGAAACTGGTCGGCCTGTGCGACAGCGGTGGCGCCGGCAAGGCCATCGTCGCCAGTGGCGAAGTCTCCGTGGACGGCCAGCAGGAATTGCGCAAGACCGCAAAGATCCGGGTCGGCCAGCTCGTCACCGTGGCTGACGTGCAGATCAGGGTCGTCGCCGAATAAACCGGTCCGCGGGCCGACCAATAAAAAACCGGCAAAAAAATGCCGGTTTTTTTATTGCCGCCTGCTCGGTAGCGGCGCCACTCGGGTATTCAGCCGCGGGAATTTATCGCGCCAGCACCATCTTGGGCCTGGCCGCCAGCCGCGGCCTGGATTTATTCATCTGCAGGAATTTTTCTATATCGCCGGGCGGCAAGGGGCGGCTGAAATAATAGCCCTGCATCAGGTCGCAGCCTTGCGCGCGCAGGTATTCCAGTTGCTCTATGGTTTCCACCCCTTCCGCCACCACTTCCAGCCGCATGCTATGGGCCAGCGCAATGACCGCCCTGGCAATCGCCGCGTCGTCGGCGTCGGTGCTGATATCGCGCACAAAGGATTGGTCGATCTTCAGGGTATCGATAGGGAAGCGCTTCAGGTAACTGAGGCTGGAGTAGCCGGTGCCGAAATCGTCTATCGACAGGTGCACGCCCATATCGCTCAATTCCTGCAAGGTGTCGGTGGCGGATTGGGGATCTTCCATCACCACGCTCTCGGTAATTTCCAGCTCCAGCCACTCCGGCCTGCAGCGGGTTTCTTCCAGCACCTTCTTGACCAGCTTGACGATATTTTTCTGTTTGAACTGGCGGGCCGACAGATTCACCGCCACCCTGAGAGGCGCGTACCCGGCCTCCTGCCATAAACGCGTCTGCTCGCAGGCGGTGCGCAGCACCCATTCGCCGATGGGCACGATCAGGCCCGATTCTTCGGCAATCGGTATGAATTCCGCCGGCGACATGGCCGGCTTGTCCAGCGGCTGCCAGCGTAGCAAAGCCTCCATGCCAACCACCTTTCCTGTCAGCACGTCTATCTGCGGCTGGTAGTGCAAGGCGAATTCGTCGCGCTCCAGCGAGCGCCGCAAACCGCCTTCTATGGTAAACCTGGCCACCGCCCGCGCATTCATTTCATGCGCATAAAACTGCATGTTATTGCCGCCGGCATCCTTGGCGCGATACATCGCGGCGTCAGCGTTTTTCAACAGACTCTGGCTATCGACGCCATCCTTGGGATAGACGCTGACACCGAGGCTGCCGGTCAGGAAAAATTCATGCTCATAGATCGCCATCGGCTGCGACAAGGCGTCCAGGATGTTCTGGGCCGTCACCGCCAACGCGTCTTCGCTCTCCAGTTCGGACAGCATCACGACGAATTCATCGCCGCCCAGGCGGCCCACCGTATTGTCGCTTTCTATGATGGCCGACAAGCGCCGGCCTATCTCCACGATGATCAGGTCGCCGATGCCGTGGCCCAGGCTGTCGTTGATATTCTTGAAGCGGTCTATGTCGATCAGGATGACGCCGGTCTGTATCCCCATCCGGTGCGCATGGGCAATAGCCTGGCTTAGCCGGTCTTGTATCAACAGGCGATTCGGCAAGCCGGTCAGCGAATCATGGTTGGCCAGGTGCAGCAAATCCCACTCTATCTTCTTGCGGTTGGTAATATCCTCTATCGCGCTCACCGCATAAATCGGCTTGCCGCTGCGGTCCGAGACCAGCGACACCGTGATATTCACCCAGACGGCGTGACCGTCCTTGTGGATATAGCGCTTCTCTTTCGTGTAGTTTGGGTATTCGCCGGCGATCAGGCCGCGCACCATTTCTTCATCGGCCTGCAAATCGGCCGGATGCGTAATGTCCAGGTAAGACAGGTCTTGCATCTCTTGCGGCGAATAACCGACGATTTCCGAGAACTTCTTGTTGGTCTGGAACCAGCGGCCTTCCAGCGTCAGGTGCGCCAGGCCGACCGCCGCCTGGTTGAAGATGCCCCTGAAACGGTCTTCGCTTTCACGCAAATCCGCTTCGGCTTTCAGGCGGCTGCTGATATCCCTGACCACCGCCACCAGGATCTGCCTTTGTTCCGACATCATCGCCCGCAGGTAGACTTCGACCGGCAGGCGCGATCCATCCTTGCGCTGGTGCACAGTTTCTATCATGCCGGTTTTCGAGGCGCTGTCGATAATTTCATCAAAACGCTTATGAATGCGCTCCAGCTCGCCGGCGTCCGGTTTCAAGTCTTGCGGCCCTAGCTGCAATAATTCGCTACGGCTGTATCCCAGGATCTTGGTCGCGGTTTCATTGGCGTCGATAAAACGCATTTGTTCACGGTCCACCAGGTAGATCGCGTCTATCGAACTATCGAGCGCCATGCGGAAACGCAGTAATTCCTCAGGCGAACTCATGCGCTGCGTCATGTCTTTCATCGCCAGCAGGATCACGCTCTCTGACTGCCAGACGGCGCCGGCTACGCTGCATTCATAGAAACGGGTGCCGGTCCGGTTGCCCAGCGAGATCAGCAGACTGTTCTGCGGCTGGCCATGCTCCAGCACCAGGTTGATCGCCGCCAGTAATTGCTGGTTGCTGATCAATTCGTCCAGGGACTTGCCGGCGACATGCGCCAGGTCGTCGGCGCCGAAGTTGTGCAAAAATTGCGGGTTGGCGAAATGCACATGCCGTCCTGCGTCCAGCGTCAGCACGGCTAGCGGTATTTGGCGGCCGCCGTCCGGCGCTTCGTCGGCCGCATTTTGCGGTGCGGCCACCTCGCGCAGGGCCTGTAGTGCGGACAGGAATAATTCGGGATCGTGGTGAAAGAGCTGCCACAATAAAGGCAGCCAGCCTGCTTCGTATTGCCGGCTCTTGATGCAAACCAGGAAGTCGGAGAAGGTATAAGCGGCAAGATGGGGAACGATATGCGGATGGGAGGACAGCTTTTGATGTACAAGTTTGAGTAGGGCGAGGTCGATATCATTGATGCCCCATGCAGCAAGGCTATGCTCTCCCCTCATCCTGCTCGGTTCTATCTCTCTAGCACTCAAATCTTTACCCCATCCAAATTTTTCATGCGCCTCCTGCCGCTGGTATCAACGTGGACAAGAACCTGGCTACCATCCCGCTAAACGAGAAAATATTAACAGATAAGTAACAATGGTGCAGCCTAAATGAGTTATCTGGACAGTAACACCCTCCCGATATGTGCTCACAATGAAATAACAAGCGGATAACACGCGATAACAAACCAGTAACAAGTTGTTGCAGCAAATATATTTGCAACATTGCCACGAAGTATCACATGAATACAGGCTTTTTTGAAGCGAGTGCCGTAGTTTGACAACAGTTAAATTGTAACTGCGAGGTGCTGGGAGCGGGAGGAGCTAGTGCGAGTGCGTGCAAGCGGCGCCGGTAATACGGGCGCCGGCGGGAAAAGGAATCAGGCAGTGGTATTGATGTTGCGCCCCAGATGGGACGGCAGGTTGGCCACGGAGGGGCTGTCGGGAATGGCCTCGATCAGGGCGGTAGCGCTCTCGGCGCTCACATCCATCGCTTTTTTCAAAACGGCAATGCTTACCGCCTGGTTCGTACCTACATCGGCCATGGTGGTTGCCAAGCTGGCAATTCCGGTAACGTCCATTACAGTCTCCCGCATCTCTATAATTCAATTAACGGCAGGATTGAGGGCGACTTTAGCTTTTTCGAAAAATATTTGCCGTGTGGCAAATCAGTAGCCAGTTTAAGACGGTTTCGGGGCGATTCAGGTCCAGCCATGCGACGCCCGCCCGCAAGTCCTGCGGCGCCGGGGCATCGGAGGCGACGGCCAGGATATGACTGTCTTCCGGGTACAAGGCCGGCTTACCCAGGGCGGGCCGGTAAATCTCCAGTTTGGCCATGGCCTCCCACTTATACCCTTCCACCAGTACCAGGTCGGCCCGGCTCATGCGCGGCAGCAATTCCATCAAGCTCGGCTCGGCCTGCTCGCGCAGCTCATGCACCAGTGCAAAGCGGTACGGCGAAGCCAGCAAAACCTCGCTTGCGCCGGCATTGCGCAAGCGCGCACTGTCCTTGCGTTCAGGCTCCAGGATGATGTCATGGTGGCTATGCTTGACCACATTGACTATCTTGCCCAACGCAGACAAGCGCGGCAGCAAATATTCCAGCACCGTAGTCTTGCCACTGCCGGACCAGCCGACCACGCCTAGAATGTGAACAGTCATTTGCTTGAGGATTTTTGTAGAAAGGGAAAGGCCCCATTCTACGCGTTTGACGGGGAATTTTGCTGAAGGGAAAAAACTGAGGAGGGGGGCGGCCGCCCTCCCCGCCGGCGTCATCCGCTATTGCGCAAGCCCGCCGCAATCCCATTGATCGACAAATGGATGCCGCGCCTTACCCGCTCGTCAGGATCGCCGTTACGATAACGCTCCAGCAGTTCCACCTGCACATGGTTGAGCGGCGACAGGTAGGGAAAGCGGTTGCTGATAGAGCGTTTCAGCAGGGGGTTGGCGGCCAGCAAATGATCTTGCCCCGAGATCGATTTCAGCGCGGCGATGGTGGCCTCATGCTCTGCCTGCAAGCGCGGGAAGATGCGATTGCGCAGCGATTCATCCTTGACCAGTTGCGCATACCGGCTGGCAATGCCGATATCGCTCTTGGCCAGCACCATTTCCATATTCGACAATACCGTGGAAAAGAAGGACCAGTCCTTGAACATGGACTGCAAGGTCGCCAGGCCGGTCTCCGGGTGTGCCTGCAGATAAGCCTGTACCGCAGAACCAAAGCCGAACCAGCCCGGCAACATCAGGCGGCACTGCGACCAGCTGAACACCCAGGGTATCGCCCGCAAATCTTCAATCGCCGTGGATTTCTTGCGCGATGCCGGGCGGCTGCCGATGTTCAGGCCGGCGATCTCAGAGATCACGGTGGACTCCCAGAAATACTGCTCAAAACCCTCGGTCTCGTACACCATATTGCGGTAGGCGCGGAAAGCGTTCTCGGACAATTCGCCCATCGCCGCCAGGAACTCTGCCCGCGGCGCCGGCTCGGTATGCGACAGCAGGCTGGCTTCCAGCGTGGCCGCCGCCAGCACTTCCAGGTTGCGCCGGCCCACCTCGGGATTGCCGTATTTGGCGGTGATCACTTCGCCCTGCTCGGTCAGGCGGATCTGCCCCTGCACCGCGCCGGCCGGCTGCGCCAGGATAGCCTGGTAGCTGGGGCCGCCGCCGCGACCGACCGAGCCGCCGCGGCCGTGGAACAGGCGCAGGCGCACCTGGTGCCCGGCAAATACCTTGACCAGTTCCAGCTCGGCCTTGTACAACTCCCAGCCCGAAGTCAGGAAGCCGCCATCCTTGTTGCTGTCGGAGTAGCCCAGCATCACTTCCTGCGCATTGTCTCGGCTGCGCAACAGGCGCGCATAGGCCGGCAGGCCGAGCAGCCTGTCCATCGCCGGCGCACTGTTTTGCAAGTCTTCTATGGTCTCGAACAGCGGGATGATATTCACGTCCAGCCGGCCTTCCAGCGGATGCAGCAAACCGGCTTCCTTCAACAGCAAGGCCAGTTCCAGCATATCGGACACGCCATCGGTCTTGGAAATAATGCAATTAGGCACCGCGCCCTTGCCGTAGCGCAGCTGCGCAGTGCGGGCGCCGCGATAGATGGCCAGTTCGGACTGGGTATCTTCCGAATACTCTATATAAGGGGAAGCCAGCGGGCGCGCCGAAGATATCTCGGCCAGCAGCAGGCGTATGCGCCCCTCTTCATCCTGCGCCAGGTAGTCGGTACCGGGATTGGCGGCCTCCAGCAATTCTGCGACCACCCTTTCATGCACGTCCGAATTCTGGCGCAGATCGAGCGGCGCCAGGTAAAAGCCGAATACCCGCACCGCGCGGCGCAGGTGGCGCAAGCGGCCGCGTGTCAGCGCGGCAGAGCCATTGTCCAGCAGCGATAGGTGCACGATGTCGAGATCGGCGATCAACTCTTCCGCGTTGGCGTAGGCCGCGGCCTCGCCGGCGGCGTGGATCGCCGGCTCCGCGTTCAGCAAATTCCGGTAGGTCGCGGCCAGCCGCGCATACATGCCGCTGATCGCCAGCCGGTAAGGTTCGTCGGAGCGATGCGGCGAATGGTCGGGCGAACGCTGCGCCAGCGCCAGCAAGTCGTCGGAGACCGGCACCAGCAAACGCGCAACCGATAGTTGCGAGCCCAGCGTGTGTAATTCGTTCAGGTAAAAATTCAGCGCGCGGCCGGATTGCATGGCCAGGGTTTTTTCCAGCACGCCGGCGGTGACGAAGGGGTTGCCGTCGCGATCGCCGCCTATCCAGCTGCCCATCTTCATAAAGCTGGGCAATTCCAGCCGTTTTACATCGCCGTCCTTGCTGCATAACAAATCTTCCAGGCCGGCATACAGGTGCGGCAATTCGCGCAGGAAGGTGTAATCATAAAAACTCAGGCCGTTTTCCACTTCGTCCAGCACCGACAGTTTGGAGGTGCGCAGCATGCGGGTCTGCCACAGGGTCAACACCGCGCGGTTCAGCGCTTCTTCGTTCGCCGCCGACTCTTCCGGCGTCAATTGCATGCGGTCGCGCTCGTCCAGCAAACGGGTAATCACCATCTGGCAATTCAGGATGCTCTTGCGCTGCACCTCGGTAGGATGGGCGGTCAATACCGGGTTGACCTGGGCCGTGGAAAAAAAATCCAGCAGCTGCTGCGTGCTGTGGCCGCTGTTATACAAGGCGTCGATGGTATGCGCCAGGCTGCCCTGCTTAGGTGCGGAGCCGGCGATCAAATGCGCGCGCGAACGGCGGATATGATGCTGGTCCTCCGCCAGGTTGACCAGGTGCGAGAAATAACTGAAGGCGCGGATGACCTGGGTCGTCTGGTCATTGGTCAGGCCGTCCAGCGTGCTTTCCAGCTCTTCACGGGCGGCGAGGTCGGCATCACGCTGGAAGCGTATCGAGCTTTGGCGTACCTGCTCTATCAATTCAAAAATCTGGTCGCCGTGCTGGTTACGCACGGTATCGCCCAAAATGCGACCGAGCCTGCGTATATCTTCTCTCAGTGACTGGTCTTTGTCGTCATCGGACAACAGGGCGTTTGGCTTGAGCTGGGCATTCATGCTGTGGATGTATTCAGGTTAAGAAGAGCAAATCAAGGAACCGGCTTTTGGCGTAGCGGACGGCAAGCTCTCCGGTGGATGTGGAAGGCTGCGCGCGGGAGCCGGTCAAGGCTCTTGCGCGCCGATATTGCAACGCAGCATACTCTCGCATTGTTTTGCAATGGAGTAAATGCCCATCCGCGCATAATGATCATTACGTCGCAGGAGTGCCACAAAAAATTACATCAAAGAAATTACCTGGTGAGTGTGGAGGCTGTCTTGCGCCTCAAGGCCTGCAATAGTCCGCGCGTCGAGCTGTCAAATTCCTCCTTGACTGCGTCCGGATTCAGGCTGATCAATTGCTGTGCCAGCGATTTACCCAATTCTACGCCCCATTGGTCAAAGGCATTGATGTCCCAGATCACCGACTGCACGAACACCTTGTGCTCATACAGCGCGATCAGCGCCCCCAGGGATTTCGGTGTTAGCGCATCCAGCAGCAGGGTGGAACTGGGGCGGTTGCCCTCGAACACGCGATGCGGCAGCAGCTGTTCGGAGACGTCGCCCAGCTCTGCCCTCACCTGCTGGATGTCCTTGCCCAGGGCCATGGCCTTGGATTGCGCAAAGCAGTTGGCCAGCAAGGCCTGGTTATGCCCCGGCAAACCGGAATCATCTTCGGCCACCACGATAAAATCGGTGGGAATAATGGTCGCGCCCTGGTGCAATAACTGGAAATAGGCGTGCTGGCCGTTGGTGCCGGCCTCGCCGAACAGGATGGGCGAGGTGGCATAATCGACCCGCTGTCCTTCGCGCGTCACCGACTTGCCGTTGCTTTCCATTTCCAGCTGCTGCAGGTAGGCCGGCAGGCGCGTCATGCGCTGGTGGTAGGGTGCGATGGACAGGGCTTGCAGCCCCAGGAAGTTGATATTCCAGACGCCGACCAGCGCCATCAGCATCGGCAAGTTCTGTTCCATCGGCGCCTGCGCGAAATGCAGGTCCATTTCATGCGCGCCGGCCAGCATCTCTTCAAACTTGTCGGCGCCTATGTACAGCGCTATCGACAGGCCGATGGCGCTCCACATCGAGTAACGGCCGCCGGCCCAGTTCCAGAACGGGAATACATTTTCCGGCGCAATGCCGAAGGAGGCGGCGGCTTCGACATTGGTGCTGAGGGCGACGAAGTGCTGCCGTATCTCATCTTCCGGGCAGCCATGCGACAGCATCCATTCGCGCGCGGTTCTGGCATTGGTCAGAGTTTCCATCGTCGCAAAAGTCTTGGACGCGACCACGAACAGCGTGGTTTCAGGATCGGCATTTTTCAGGGCGTCGGCCACGTGCCTGCCGTCCACGTTCGAGACGAAATGCAGCGACAGGTTTTTTTGCGACCAGGGCGCCAGCGCGATGCAGGCCATTTGCGGCCCCAGGTCTGAGCCGCCTATACCGATATTGACCACGGTGCGAATCGCCTTGCCGGTGTAGCCCAGCCAGCGCCCTTCCCGCACGGCGTCGCTGAAAGTGCGCATCTGCGCCAGCACCTGGTGCACACTGGCGGCGATATTTTCGCCCTTCAGCGTGAAGGACTCGCCTTTCGGCAAACGCAACACCGTATGCAGTACCGCGCGGTTCTCAGTATGGTTGATCGCTTCGCCGGCCAGCATCGCGTCGCGGCGCGCCTCCACCTGCTGTTGCCTGGCCAGCGCCAGCAAATTCAGTTTGGCGGTGGTGTCTATCCTTTGCTTGGAATAATCCAGCAGCATGCCGCAGGCGGATGCAGAAAAATGCGTGAACCTTTGCGGGTCGGCCCGGAACAGCTCCTTCAGGCTGGGAGTATTGGTCGCACGTTGTTGCAGCAGGCACCACAAGGGACTGTGTGAAACGGAATTAGCCATGATAGATATCAGTGAATTCGCCAGGGATGGTTTATTTTGCCGCCGCTGCAGCCTGCGCCGCCAGCTTGCCGATGGCGGCCCAGTCATTGGCCGTAATCAGCGAGGCAGGACACATCCAGGAACCGCCTACGCACAGGATATTGCCTTGCTGCAGCAGTTGCGGAGTCGCCTCCACCGTGACGCCGCCGGTCAGGCAAAAACGCACCTCGGGGAAGGGACCGCCCAGGGCCTTGGCCATCTTGGTCGCGCCCAGCAAATCCGAAGGAAACAGCTTGACCACGTCAAAACCATGCTCCAGCGCCAGCATCAGGTCGCTGGCGCCGCCTACCCCGGGAAAATACGGCAAGCCGGACTCCGCTGCGGCGCGCGCCAATACCGGCGTGATGCCGGGGCTGATGCCGAACGCCGCGCCGGCGTCCTGTACCGCATCGAGCTGGGCCTGGGTCAATATGGTGCCGGCGCCGACGGTCACGCCCGGACAAGCCTTGACCACTTCGCGCAATACCGTCAATGCATCCGGCGTGCGCAAGGTGATTTCCACCGCCGGCAAACCATTTTCCGCCAGGGTGGTCACGCAGCGTATCGCCTGGTCGACGTCATTGGTGACCAGGATAGGCAGCACGCGGATTTGCTGCAGTTGCTGGATGATGTCTTGCTTGCTCAATGTAATAGCGCTCATGCTCGGTCTCGTATGGTTTTATTGCTTTGTTGGGTAGGGGTTATCTCTAGTCGACGAACAGGGTAGAGGCGCCCTGCTCCGGCGTAGTCACTACGCGGCGCTGGGCGACGAACAGGTCGCGGCCATAGCCGTGGCTGGAATCTTCCGTCATGCGGCGTGGCGTGCGAGCTGCCCATTCCGCTTCGGACACCACGGCGCGCAGCACGCCGGTATGTACATTCAGTTCCACGATGTCGCCGTCCTGCACTTTGCCGATATGCCCGCCCTGCGCCGCTTCCGGGCTGACGTGCAAGGCCGCCGGCACCTTGCCGGAGGCGCCCGACATGCGGCCGTCGGTGACCAGCGCGACCTTGTAACCGGCCGACATCAGGCTGCCCAATACCGGGGTAAAGTGGTGCAGCTCAGGCATGCCGTTCGCTTGCGGCCCCTGGAACACCACCACCGCGACAAAATCCATATTCAGCTGGCCCGCCTTGTAGGCATTCACCAGGGCATCCTGGGAATCGAAGACCTTGGCCGGGGCGCGTATCGTCCAGGCATCTTCCGGCACCGCCGAAGCCTTGACGATGGCGCGGCCGATATTGCCGTCCAGCAGACGCAGGCCGCCGGTTGGGGCAAAGGGCTCGCCGGCATTGCGCACTACCTCGCGATTGCTCGATACCGCCGGCAGGGCTTGCCACTGCAGCTTGTTATCCTCGGTCAGAGCGGGACGTGCAGTATGCGAATTCAAACCTGCGCTGCCGTACACGGTTTTCACGTCGGCGTGCATCAGGCCCGCGGCCAGCAATTCACGGATGACGAAGGTGGGGCCGCCGGCATCTTCAAAGGCATTGACGTCGGCGGTGCCGTTCGGATAGACCCGGGTCAGCAAGGGAACGACCGAGGACAGTTCGTCAAAATCGCGCCAGTCGATCAGGATGCCGGCGGCGCGCGCCACCGATATCCAGTGGATGGTGTGATTGGTGGAGCCGCCGGTCGCCAGCAAGGCGATCACCGCATTCACGATGGATTTTTCATTAACGACATAGCCGATAGGCGTGTAGTTGCCGCTTTGTTCAGTCAGCTGCAAGACGCGCTCTACCGCGGCGTCCGTTAATACGGCGCGCAAAGGATCGTCCGGGTGGACGAAGGCCGCGCCCGGCAAGTGCAGGCCCATCGCTTCCAGCAACATCTGGTTGCTGTTGGCGGTGCCATAGAAGGTGCAGGTGCCGGCGCTATGATAGGCGGCATTTTCCGCCGCCAGCAATTCTTCCTTGGTGGCCTTGCCTTGTGCGTAGCGCTCGCGCACCGCCGCCTTTTCCTTGTTCGACAAGCCGGAACCCATGGGACCGGCCGGGATAAAGATAGTCGGCAAATGCCCGAAAGCCAGCGCACCGATCAGCAAGCCGGGGACGATCTTGTCGCAAATACCCAGGCACAACGCCGCGTCAAAAGCGTCGTGCGACAGTGCAACAGCGGTGGCCTGCGCGATCACGTCGCGCGAGAACAGCGACAGCTCCATGCCGGGGCGGCCCTGGGTGACGCCGTCGCACATCGCCGGCACGCCGCCGGCGACCTGCGCAGTGCCGCCAAAGCGCAAGGCGGTCTGCTTGATTTGCTCCGGATAGCTGGCGTAGGGCTGGTGCGCCGACAACATGTCGTTATAGGCGGTGACTATGCCTATATTCGGTTTTTGCGCCTCGTTCAGCCAGATCTTAGTGCTGGTCGGCGCTGCAGCATTGGCGTGCGCCTGGTTGGCGCAAGACAGCTTGCTGCGGCGCGGACCACGTCCGCGCATTTGTTCCAGCCTGGCGAGATAATCTGCGCGCAAGGTCTGGCTGCGTTCGGCGATGCGTTTTGTGACACGCTCAATGACGGGATTAAGCTTGGGCTGTTCGACTATGCTCATTTGGGACTCACTTTCATGCAATAAAAGCTCCGGCCTATGCAAGCCGACCGGAAGTCTTCGCTTATTCAGATGATAGAAAGATAGCACAAATCCAGAAAATTCTGTAACAAACTTTCAGTTACTACCGATTAAGTCAAATATTTACCATAAACAATCAAAAATATCGTAATGAAACTACATTTCTGAAGACAATCTGTCATAATCACAACAAGGCATTTCTTGACCAACCGCCTTTATGCACTTACGCGGCATATTAGGCTAATCACATCCGGAGTCAGCATGACCACATTTGTATTGTTTGGCGGCACTGGCGATCTTGCCAAGCGCAAGATCATCCCTGCATTGTTTAGCGCATTTGTAAATGGCCGGCTGGACAAGAATTTCATGCTGATAGGCGCCGCCCGTGAAGCGCTGGCCGACGAAGACTTTCGCCAGCGCGTCGCCGCCAGCATAGACAGCTATTGCGCCAAGGACTGCGGCAGCACGCCCGAGCAAGTACAAGCCTTCCTGGCGCAGACCCACTATGCCAAGATCGACGCCCGCGAAGCCGCGGATTTTGCCGGCCTGAAGCAAAAAGTGCATACCTCGGAAGCGAACGCCACGCTGTTCTACCTGGCCACCGGTCCCGACCTGTTTGTGCCTATCGTCCAGCAGCTTTCCGCGCATGAACTGCTTGGCGACAATGCCCGCGTAGTGCTGGAAAAGCCGCTGGGGCGCGACGCCCAGTCTGCGCGCGACATCAATAGCGCGCTGCGCAACTATCTGAACGAAAACCAGATCTATCGTATCGACCACTATCTCGGCAAGGAAATGGTACAAAACCTGCTGGCGCTGCGCTTCGCCAACTCCTTCCTGGAGCCTTTGTGGAACCGCAAGTGGATACAGGACGTACAAATCTCGATCTCGGAACAGGTAGGCGTGGAGTCGCGCGGCGACTTCTATGACCACACCGGCGCCTTGCGCGACATGGTGCAAAACCATTTGCTGCAATTGCTGTCGATCGTGGCGATGGAGCCGCCAGTGAATGCCGGCGCCGACTCCATCCGCGACGAAAAGGTCAAGGTCTTGCGCGCGCTGCATAAATTTACGCCGGACGACATCAGCAAGAAAACCGTGCGTGGCCAATACCGCGCCGGCGCCGTGGACGGCAAGCCGGTGATCTCCTACCAGGCCGAGCCCGGCGTGCCGACTGCCTCGCGCACCGAAACCTTTGTCGCCATCCGCGCCGAAATCGACAACTGGCGCTGGGCCGGCGTGCCCTTCTTCCTGCGCACCGGCAAGCGCATGGCGACCCGCAGCGCCGAGATCACGATCAATTTCAAACCGATACCGTATTCCATTTTCGGCGCCTCGCAACGCAACCTGCGCTCGAACCGACTGGTGATTTCGCTGCAGCCGGAAGAGAGCGTGGAATTGTTCCTGAAGGCCAAGGAGCCGGGCGAAGGCATACGCCTGTCCGACGTCGCGCTGAACCTGGATTTCGCCGAAGCCTCCAGCTCGCGCCGGGTGGAATCCTATGAGCGCCTGTTGCTGGATGCGATGCACGGCGACCTGACCCTGTTCGTGCGCGATGATGAGCTGAGCGCCGCCTGGGCCTGGATAGATCCCATCATGAGCGCCTGGCAATCCGACACCGAAGGCCTGAAGTCCTATATCGCCGGCAGCTGGGGGCCGGCGGCGGCCAGCTATTTGCTGGCGCAGTGCGGCTCCAGTTGGGGCGAAGAATTCGTCGAGGCTTGAACCATGATGCGCATGCATGAATATCCGGATTTCGCCTCGCTCAGCGATGCACTGTCGACGCAGTGGCTGGACGTCATCCACAGCAAGGCAGCCACCAGCAGTTTTGCATTGGCGGGCGGCACTACCCCCGCTCCGATCTACCGCAAGCTGAACGCCTTGCTGGCGACCTCTTCCGCCGCTGCAGGCGTGATCAAGCTGGTCGCCACCGATGAGCGCTGGGTGGACGACGCCGATCCGCAAAGCAATGAAGGCCTGTTCAGGCGATGCCTGGAACAGTCCGGCCGCGGCACGCCGCGCTGGCAACTGGTATCGCTGAAGACGGCGGATACCACGCCTGGCGCTGCAATCCCTGCAGTCACCAGCCGGTTGGCCGAACAACTGCCGGCTGCCTTCGATGCCATCTTGCTGGGCATGGGCGCCGACGGCCATATCGCCTCGCTATTCCCGGGCGCGCCGCAATTACTGGTGAAGGATGCTGCCAGCCTGTGCGTGGCGGCAACGCATCCACAATCAGGACAAACACGAATTTCCTTGTCGCTGTCGCGCCTGCTAAACACCCAGCGGATCTGGCTGATCATCACCGGCGACGAAAAACGCCGGGTGCTGGAAAACGCGGCGACATCCGACCTGCCGATCAGCGCCTTATTGCGTGAAGCGGCTTGCGCCGTCGATGTATTTTGGAGTCCATGATGAGACATAAAGCCCCCGAAATGCCTATGCCCACCCCGCCAGCCAAGGCCTCGCCACCGGAAAAGGGCCTGCTGGCACGCATACGCACAGCCAGCACCGCACTGAGCCGGGCCGAGCGCCAGGTGGCGGAATTCCTGCTGCAAAAGCCGCACGACAGCCTGGAAATGTCGATCAGGGTGCTGGCACAAGCCTGCAATGTCAGCGAACCCACGGTAGCGCGCTTTTCGCAGTCTATGGGATTTGACGGCTTCAAGACCTTCAAGCTGGCTTTCGCCAAGAGCCTGGCCACCGGCATTCCCTACCTGCACCTGGATGTGAACCAGGCCGACCAGGTGCGCGACGTGCTGCCCAAGGTATTCGACCGCACCATCGCCACCTTGATGGAGGCGCGCAATACTGCCGACACCGCCAGCTTTGAAGCGGCCGTCAATTTGCTGTCGCGCGCCCGCCGCATAGAATGCTATGGCCTCGGATATTCGGGGGCGCTGGCGATAGACGCACAATTGAAATTTTTCCGTTTCGGCATCCCTACCACGGTATTTTGCGACGCCCATTTGCAGGCGCAATCCGCATCGCTGTTAAATAGCGACTGCGTGGTGGTGGCATTCTCGCGCACCGGCCGCACACGCGACCTGATACGCAGCGTGCAGCTGGCAAAAAATGCCGGCGCCAAGGTGCTGGTGTTATGCGCCAGCGGCGGTCCGCTGGCAGAGTTGGCCGACGTGCACATCAGCGTGGACGTGGAAGAAGATCCGGATATCTATACACCGATGACTTCGCGCCTGGCGCACCTGACCTATATCGATGCGCTGGCGGTGGCGGTCACCCTGATGCGCGGACCGGCGGCAATCGACATGCTGGAGAGGGCCAAGGCCAGCATCAGCGAAAAGCGCCTGGACAGCAAGACCGAATAATTCAGGCGCAGGTAGCGTAGGTAACGCCCGCACTGCTGCAAATCAGGCCCTGGCCAGCCGTATGCGGGTAATCTCGGACGGCGCGCCCAGGCGTTTAGGCGGGCCCCAGTAACCGGTGCCGCGGCTGGTATACACCCACAAATCCTTGATCTTGTGCAAGCCGGCGGTAAACGGCTGCTGGAAACGCACAAAGAAGTTCCATGGGAAAAACTGGCCGCCATGCGTGTGGCCGGACAATTGCAGGTCGTAGTCTTCCTCCGCCGCCTTGAAGGAGCTGCGCGGCTGATGCGCCAGCAATAATTTGAAGCGGGCATCCAGCGGCGCGCCGCGCAAGGCGGCCGCCGGGTCGCTGGTGTGTTCTACATGGAAATGGCCGGCGCTATAGTCGGTGACGCCGGCTACCACCACGGTATGGCCCTCGTGCTGCAGGGCCACATGCTCGTTCAATAAGACCGTCAATCCCAGCCGCCGCAATTCCTTGATCCAGGGTAAGGCGCCGGAGTAATACTCATGATTGCCGGTGACAAAATAGGTGCCGTGCCGCGAGTGCAGGCGTTTCAATGGCGCCGTATGCGATTTCAGGTCCGGCACCAGGCCGTCCACCAGGTCGCCGGTGACTGCGATCAGGTCGGCATTCAGGCTGTTGACCTTGTCCACGATCGCCGACAGGTAACGGCGCTTGATGGTGGCGCCCACATGGATATCGCTGATCTGGGCGATGGTAAAACCCACCAACTCCGGCGGTAAGTTGACAATCGGCACCGTGACGTCCACCACGGCGGCGCGGCGGCGCGCGTTGAACCAGCCTACGATGCTGAACAAGGCGGCGCCGAACAATACCGCCAGCGCCGAGGTCTCGCTGAGGGCTGGATATTGCTCAGCCGACAGCACAAATGCAAGCGGTAATAGCAATACGTCGCGCAACAGGGTCAGCACGAACAGCGACGAAAACAAGCCCATCGCCACCAGGCCGGCCCAGGCCAGACGCTCGGACCACTCTTTGTTTTTCATCATCGGCGCCAGCAAACCCATGGGCAGCAAAGCGGCAGACACCAAGAGCGCCAGCCATGCCGCCAGCAGCGAGACACCCTCCAGGCCCAGGGCGGGAAACAGGCTGAAACCGAGAAAAGCGTGCGCCGCAGCGACGATGGTAAACAAGGTGAAAAGCTTGAAACGTGAGGGCATGTCATCCTAACAAAATAACGATATGTGCTGGCAAGCTCGGGAGGCGCCGCACATGCCGCGCACGGGACATTTAAGAGGCGAATTCAAGAAGCGGACAGGCACGGGCTTGTCGCATATAGGGTATATATGCCGCTACAGGCAAAATTCAAGCTGAGAGCTAGCCTTTATTCGCATGCTACAGGCAAAAAACGGAAATATGTGCAAATAAGAAACATTGTTACAATTACACCCTTAGCCCCAGATTTCGTGGATCATCACGCCCTCGATAGGGTCAATAGCGGCGCTCCACGGCGCCGCAGCTATCATCCTTTGCGTTTCCTCGAAACCCGCCTGCCAGCGTGTGCGTATGCCCTGGGAAGTAAAATCGATATCCTTGGTGTAATCCTCGCCTTCCAGCACAGGGGCATTGAGTTTGATGATGTGCATCTTCGTGCCGCAGCCCCAGGAGGCCAATTCCTGGCACTCCGGATCCATCCTTAATTCCGGCGGCAGCTTCAGCGTCAATTCGCGGATCACGTGCCGCAGCCGGTGGATCTGGCGCTGGCGCTCGATGTGGCTGGACCTGCTGGCGTACTGGATATCCTTTTGTTTGCCCATCACTTGCGTGATCGTGCCCGGCTCCGGCCCCAGGGGATTCCATACCTGCACCGAAAAAATGACGCCGTCGTGGCGCGGTTTGTCGTCCAGCACCGCCTCTATCGGCGTATTCGAATACAGGCCGCCGTCCCAATACGGTTCGCCGTCTATACGCACCGCAGGGAAGGCCGGCGGCAAGGCGCCCGACGCCATCACATGCCCGACATCCAACTGCTCGTCGCGGCTGTCGAAATAACGCATCTCGCCGCTGCGGGCATTGACTGCCCCCACCGTCAGCCGCGTATGGCGGCTGTTGAGGTAATTAAAATCGACCAGCTCATCCAGGGTTTTCCTGAGCGGTGTAGTCAGATAATAGGACGCCTGCTCTATTCCCGTATTGGCGTGCGGGCCCAGCCAGACAGCAGGATTGGGGGTGAAGAAAGCAGGTATGCCCTGCATGGTCGTCAGCATATTGATCATGGCGTTGCCGCCGCCGGGCAGGTTGCGGCTGTGATACTGCATGCGGTGCCAGAATTCGCGCAGGCGCTCCAGCCGCTGCGCCGGCGGATTGCCGGCCACGATAGCGCCGTTGATGGCGCCTATCGAGGTGCCTATCACCCAGTCCGGCTCGATGCCGGCCGCGTGCAGGGCTTCATAGACCCCGGCTTGGTAGGCGCCCAGCGCGCCGCCGCCCTGGAACACCAGCACCACCTGGCCCGGCAAGGCAGGTGCGGTTTCAGTGGCCGCCTCGGCCGGGCCTGGCCTGGATTTCCTGCCCTTGCCTGTCTGTCTGGCTGGCTGCTCTTCCACTGCCATATTTGATCTCCGCGATGAAAGTATCAAGACTTCGGTATCAAGACTTAGGTATCAAGACTTTGGTATCAAGACTTTTCTTGCAGGCATGCCCGCCAAGCTGGCCGGCTCCAGCGCAGGAGCGGCCCTTTTCCCCATGATTGTAGCCGAGTTGCCAGGCACCGGCCGACCTAGGGCTGCCGGGCCAGCGCTCCTTGCGCTGCCTGCCTCCCCCTTAGTCTGGCGACCCAGGCCCAGCCTTACACGCCAAGGCGCCTACGCTCGCACCAGGCACTCGCTGGCCACCCTGTCCCGGATGAGCTGCGCCAGCCTCAGCGTCGCCGGGCCGGCGTAATCGGGATCGGCCAGCACCAGGTACAGGCTGCCGTAGCGCTGGCCGCCCTCGCGCAGCGGCAAGACCTTCAACTGCCCCGCCGCCAGTTCATTGCGGATTTTTTCCTCCGGAAACCAGGCGAAGCCATAGCCCTTGCAGATCGCCTCGATAGAAGTAGCGCTATGGCTGACCGTCCAGCGCTGGCTGGCGTCCAGGCTGAGCACGCTGCTGGCGCGCCGGCTGTCGGTCTCGCGTATCACCAGTTGCCGCTGCTCGCGCAAATCCTGCAAGCTCAATGCGCGCCCCAGCCGGTGCAAGGGGTGCTCCGGGCTGGCCACCGGCAAGCTGCGGAATTGCATCAGCGGCGTGCCGATGAAGCCGGGCGGCACCTGCGCCGAAATGGCCAGGTCGGCCTGCCCCTGCAGCAATGCCTCGCTGGTGCCGGCCAATACCGATTCGATCAGCTCTATGCGCGTATGCGGGCTCTCCTGGCCAAACTGCTGCAGGCAATCCAGCAGCAGCCAAGTGGGGAAAATCATCTCCGCCGCGATGCGGATTTCGGCCTCCCACCCGGCCGACAGCCGGCGCGCCGCTCGCTCCAGCGCGCCGGCCTCGTCCAGCAGCGCCTTGGCACGGCGATACAGCAATTGGCCGGTACTGGTCAGCACGGCCCTGCGGCCCTGGATTTCAAAGGCCTGGACATTCAGCAGGGACTCCAGCTTCTGCACCGCATAGGTCACCGAGGACTGGCTCTTGTGCAATAGCTCGGCCGCCTGTGCATAGCCGCCGGTATCGACCACGGCGATCAGCGTCCGCCATTGCTCCAGCGTGATGTGCGGGTGGGAGGGCGAAGGAGTTGGCGATTGATCTGACATGGATTCCTAATACATCTATTTATTGGATAAGTATCATCTGAATATTGATCTTTTTTATCTAACAAGTAAATGTTTTAATGAGGCCATCACCAACCAAAGGATTGCAACGATGACTACCTCAATTGAAACAGGCGCTGCCAGCACCAGGACCCTGCAACGCATCATCGATTCGGTCGCTACTTCAGACGGCGCCGGCGTCAAGCTATTACGCAGCATAGGCCGCATGCAGGGCACGCGGCTGGACCCCTTCCTGATGCTCGACGAATTCTCTTCCGATAATCCGGATGACTACAATGCCGGTTTCCCTAACCATCCGCACCGCGGCTTTGAAACCGTCACCTATATGCTGGACGGCCACATGCGACATGAAGACCATCTCGGCAACCGGGGCGACCTGCAAAGCGGCGGCGTACAATGGATGACCGCCGGGCGCGGCATCATACACTCGGAAATGCCGCAGCAATTGCAGGGCCGCATGCGAGGCTTCCAGCTATGGATCAACCTGCCCGCCAATGAAAAAATGAAGCCCGCCGGCTACCGCGACATCCCGGCCGACGAGATTCCGGCGGCCGACTTGCCGGGCGGCGGCCGGGTCAAGGTGATTGCCGGCCAGCTGGATATGCAGCAGTTGTCATTGGGTGGTGCGATCCAGGGCCTGAGCACGGACCCGTTGTACCTGGACGTTATTTTGCCCGCAGGCATGGTTTTTTCGCATTTAGTCAAGCCCGACTACCACGCTTTTGTGTATCCTTATGAAGGTAAGCTGAAGATAGGCAAAGCCGACTCCCCCCGTCCCCTGAAAACCCACCAGGCGGGGGTATTATCGGCAGGTGAGCAGATTACCATTACCGCAGACGGGGAAGAATCCCGCTTTTTGGTCTTGGCTGGCCGCCCCTTGCATGAGCCTGTGATGCAATACGGCCCGTTTGTGATGAATACGCGGGAAGAGATAGAACAGGCCATCAACGACTACCAGAATGGTGTCCTGACTGCAACATAACCCTGGTGCCCGAGCCGGACAGGCCGCCGACAATTAACAAGGAAATTCATCCATGATGCACACGCTGATTCATTGGGCCATAGAATACGGGCTGCTGATCGTATTCCTCAATGTCTTGCTAATGCAGCTTGGCTTGCCCCTGCCTACCGTACCTACCCTGATCGTTTCCGGCACGCTGGCGGCAGACGGGCATTTTTCCATCGCCGCGCTGTTCTTTGTGACGATACTGGCCAGCCTGATCGGCGATGCGGTCTGGTACGGCATAGGGCGCTTTTACGGCTTGCGTGTGATGCGCCTGTTATGCCGCTTGTCGCTGTCGCCCGATTCCTGCGTGCGTCAGACCGAACTGCGCTTCGAGCGCTGGGGCCTGTCCACCCTGGTGGTCGCCAAGTTCGTGCCCGGCCTGTCGCTGATCGTCGCCCCTATGTCCGGCGCCCTGCGCCTGAGCCTGCCCGCCTTCGTGATGTTCGATACGGTGGGCATCAGCCTGTGGGCCACCGCCGCGATAGGCGCCGGCCTGTTGTTCCACCCGAATATAGAGCTGTTGAGCGTGCAGCTGATGGAGATGGGCAATACCGCGGTCGTCATCATCGCCGCCCTGCTGGTTGTCTACCTGGTGCTCAAATGGATGAAACGGCGCCGCTTCAACAGCGCCATGCGCATGACCCGGATCGATGTCAGCGAACTGCAAACCCTGATCAAGGAAGGCCAGCCGCCGGTAATCGTCGATGTGCGCGCCGCCAGCGTGCGCTCGGTGGATATGCAAACCATACCGGGCGCAAGGATAGTGGCAATAGAAGACTGGCAGCAGCTGATACCCTACCTGCATGTGGACCGGGAAATCGTCGTGTATTGTTCATGCCCGAACGAAGCGTCGGCTGCGGTGCTCGCCAAGCGCCTGGTGGATAAGGGATATCATCGCGCCCGCCCATTGCTGGGCGGCATAGATGCCTGGATACAGGCCGGCCACGACACCGATACGCCGGCCAGCGGCCAGCTGGCGAATTCAGGCGCCGACCAGCAGTCGGTGACGGTCAGCCCGGCGGTTATAATTCGGGCTGAATAAGGTGGCCTAGCTTGGTCGCCTTGGTGCTCAGGTAGCGCTCATTGTGCGGGTTGCGCTTGATGATCAGCGGAACATGTTCCGTGATCGTCACATTGATCTTGCCCATCGCATCGATCTTGCGCGGATTATTCGTCATCAGCTTCAGCGAACTGACGCCCAGATGCTGCAACATCGGTTCACACAGGCCGTAGTTGCGTAAATCCGCCGCAAAACCCAGCCTCTGGTTGGCCTCCACGGTGTCGGCGCCGCCGTCTTGCAGATGGTAGGCACGGATCTTGTTCAACAAGCCTATGCCGCGCCCTTCCTGGCGCAAATACATCAGCAGGCCGCGCCCCTCCTTGGCAATCTTTTGCAGCGCCAATTCCAGTTGCGGGCCGCAATCGCAGCGCTGGCTGAACAAGGCGTCGCCGGTCAGGCATTCCGAGTGGATACGCGCCAATACCGGCTCGCCGTCGGCGACATCGCCCAGGGTAAGTGCAACGTGCTCCTTACCGGTCGCAGGCTCGACAAAAGCGTGCAACTGGAAAGTGGCCCAGGTGGTCGGCAGCTTGCAGGATTCGACAAATTCCAACAGCGGGCTTGCCGATGCATCTGGACTGAGGTTTTCATTACTTGACATGGTAATTCTCGCGGATTCTTTATCTGGGCAAATTTGCTGGAAACCTGCCTTTATTGTATTTGTAACATGCATCTACCGCACATACATTTACCTGGTATAGGCCAGAGTATAAACGAGTGCTGGCTTTCCTACCTGTGAGCGGGAAAGCCGCCAAGCTTCAAATCTGGGGCCGCCCCGTCAAAAAACAAGCAATAAGCAAAAAACCCACGAAATCCGGTGATTTCGTGGGTTTTCCACATCAAAAACTGATTTTAGGCGGTTTACTCTGAGTGATAGCGGGTCACCAGTCCCACTTCGTTTTTGGAACCGAGGCACACTGTATCGCCTTCACTTAGCCGGACTTGCTGCCTGGCTGCGCCTATTTGGCAAATACCTGGTTCATTTCAGCAAAGCCCTTGAACTCCAGCGCATTGCCGGACGGATCGCAAAAGAACATGGTCGACTGTTCCCCCGGTTCGCCGCGAAAACGCACATGCGGTTCAACGATGAACGGGATTCCTGCCGCGCCGACCCGGTCCGCCAGCTGCTGCCAGGAGGGCATGTCCAGGATCACGCCGAAGTGCGGAATCGGGACATTATCGCCATCCACCATGCCGCTCTGGGCCGACGGCTGCATATCCTGCTTCAGGTGCAGCGACAGCTGGTGGCGGTGGCAATCGAAGTCCACCCAGTGCTCGGTGCTGCGGCCCTCGGTAAAACCGAGGATCTCGCCATAGAATTTCCGGGCCTCATCCAGGTTGCGGACGAAGAATGCCAGATGAAAGGGGTGCAAGGCTTGCATAATAATTCCTGTCAAAAAAAGCTGGTCAAAACAATGAAGTCAGCATTTTGCTGCCAACCACGATCAACATCAATGCAAATAATTTTTTCAGCCTGGCCACCGGCAATGCATGCGCCATGCCGGCCCCCAGGGGCGCGGTCAGCACGCTGGCGATAGCAATACCCGCCAGCGCCGGCAGATAGACAAAGCCCAGGCTGTGCGGCGGCAAGCCCGGCATAGGCCAGCCGTTCGCGATAAAACCAATGGCACCGCTCAATGCAATCGGGAAACCCAACGCCGCCGACGTGCCTATCACGGTGTGCAGGGGCACGTTACACCAGGTCATGAAGGGCACCGACAAGGTGCCGCCACCGATGCCGACAAAACTGGAAAATACACCGATTGCACCGCCGGAGGCCAGCATGCCGGGAGCTGCCGGCAATTGCCGGTTGGCACTGGGCTTGATATTCATCAGCATCTGCACCGCGACGAAGTAGGCAAATGCAACAAAGATCAGCTTCAGCACGCGGGTCGACATCATCGACGTCAGCCATACCCCCAGCAAGGTGCCGAGCACGATACCCGGAGTGATCTGCCTGACCACGGCCCAGTTGACAGCCCCGCGCCGGTGATGCGAGCGCAGGCTGGCCAGAGAAGTAAACAGGATGGAAGCCATCGACGTGCCCAGCGCAAAATGCAGCACATACTCAGGCGGGAAGTGCTGCGCCGTAAATATAAAAGTGAGTACCGGCACGATCACCGTGCCGCCGCCCACGCCCAGCAAACCGGCCAGGATGCCGGCGATGGCGCCCAGGCCAAGATATAAAGTAATTTCCATGATGTATCAGTAAGGGTGGATGATCATAGCAGGCTGCATGCCTGCTCAAACCTGAGGCGCGGGCTGCGCGGGAAAATCTTGCTGTAGTCGCCAAAGCCTAGATTGCACAGGAAATTCACCTTGAGCTTGCCGTCGGCAAAAAACTCGCGGTTGACGGCCGTCGCATCAAAACCGGAGATCGGCCCGCAATCCAGGCCCAGCGCGCGCGCCGCCAGCATGAAATAGGCTCCCTGCAGGCTGCCGTTGCGAAAGGCGGTGCTCTCGGCCAGTTCCGGACTGGAGGCGAACAGCGCGCCTATGCCCGGGTTATGCGGAAACAATTGCGGCAGCTTGTCGTGGAAATCCAGGTCGTAGGCGATGATCGCCACCACCGGGGCCGTCATGACCTTGTCGATATTGCCGGCGCTGATCGCGGGCCGCAACCTCTGCCGGGCGGCCGGGCTGCGCAGGAACAATAGCCGCGCCGGCGAGGAATTGACGCTGGTGGGCCCCATCTTCATCAAGTCGTAGACCTGCTCCAGCAACGCGTCATCGACGGCCCGCTCCAGCCAGCCATTATGCGAACGGGCCCGCCGGAATAGCAGGTCGAGCGATGCTTCATTTAAAGTTTTAAGCATTTCCATGGTTACCTTCAAAGTTTTCAAAGCGGCTTGTAGGCCGTTGCGGTCAACTCCACCGCCATGTGCGGATGCGGCAGTTGCTGCACGGCGACCGTGGTACGGGTGGCACGGCCGTCAAAGTATTCGGCATACACCGCGTTGTAGCCGGCAAACTGCTGCATATCGACCAGGTAGCTGGTGATTGCCACGCAATCGGCCAGGTCGGCGCCGGCTTGCTGTAGCGCTGCCTGGATTTTTTGTATCACGATCCGGGTCTGCAGCTGGATATCGGTGACTGCGCTGCCGTCTTTATGCAGCGTCACGCCGGCGATACTACCGTCGGCCTGGCGCGCGCTCATGCCGGAGACAAAAATGAAATCGCCGGCCCGGCAAAAACTGGGGTACTTCCCCAAGGCCGGGATGGCCTGCGTGGCGGCGCTCATTTCGCCAGCAAGCCGGGCATGTTGAAGCCGGCGGCGTCCAGTTCGGCGAGCAGGCTGGTCTTCTGGTCCAGCGACAAGGCGCTTAAAGGCGGACGCTGGATCTGCCAGGACGGGCGGTCGCTGTAATGGCTGATCGCAAATTTGAGCGCCGCGATCATCGGGTATTTCTGGAAGATCTGGCGGACGCTGTCCACTGCCTGCTGCTGTTGTGCCGCCCCCTCCCCCTGCCAGCCGGCGTATAGGCGGCTGATCGCCGCCGGATTGACATTGATGGTGGCCGAGATGCAGCCGGCCGCGCCCAGCGGCAGTGCGCGCGTCAGGAAACTCTCGGACGCCGGGAAGATCGAAAAATCGGGGAAATTGTCCAGCATCGCAGCGATGTTTTGCCAGTCGCCGGAACTGTCCTTGATGCCGACCACCTGCTGCGGATAGCGCTTGATCAGCCGCTCTATCAGCGTCAGGCTGATGGGCACCCCAGAGAAGGCAGGGATATGGTACAGGTAGACCCGCAGCTCCGGCAGCGCCACCCGTTCTATCACTTCCGAGTAATAGTCGAACAGGCCGTCATCCGACACCCCCTTGTAATAAAAGGGCGGCAGCATCAGCACGCCGGCGCAGCCATGCGCGGTCGCATGCCGGCTCAGCTCTACCGTATCCTGCAGCGCGCAGCAGCCGGTGCCGGGCAGGGTGCGGCCGACGACGATGCCATGCTGCACCAACCTGTCCAGCAAACCCATGCGTTCTGCCGTCGTCAGCGAATTGGCTTCGCTGTTGGTGCCGAACACGGCCAGCCCGGCGCCCTGTTGCTGCAGCCAGCGGCAATGCTGCAGGTAGAGCTCGAAATCGGGACTGAGATCGGCTTTGAACGGGGTTACTACGGGCGCAAAAACGCCTGTCAATTTATTCGACATAATTTTCCTTCTAGAGCGGAGGAGTGGAAATCAGCGCTAGGCGTTGGGCCGAGTGCTCGCTATAAAATCGATCAACGCCGGGCCCAGGGAAAGATCCTCTGTGCCCAGGTGGGCGACTATCGACGTATGGTTGTGTTGCAATACCTGCAGAAAGCGATGCCTGTGCCGGGCCGCCTGCGTGATCCGGTAAAAGAACTCGGCGCCATAGGTATCCAGGTAAGGGTTTTCAAACTCGGCCACCACCACCATCGCCGGCACGGCAAGATCGGCCGCGTAGGTGGTCGGCGACACTTGTTCATACCTGGCACTGTCGTCCCCCCAATAGGCCCTGACCCCGGCGGCATTCGGGTTGCCCGGCAAGACATCGGCGCGCAGCCTGGCGCTGATCAGGATCAGGCCGGAGATGGCGGCGCTGCCGGCCTCCTTTGCAGCGGAGCCGGTTCGCATGACCGGGTCCAGCGCATACGTGGCGGCATGCGCGCCGCCGGCGGAATGTCCGGCCAGTATGACGTGCTGGGGATTGCCGCCATAGGCCGCGATATGCTGCCGGATCCAGGCCAGCGCCGCGGCGATATCTTGCGCCCCGCCCGGATAGGCCGCTTCCGGCGCCAGCCGGTACTCGAGGTTGACCGCGAGCAGGCCATGGCTGGCGAAATAGCGCGGGACATTGCCGTAGATTTCCGCATTGCTGTTCATATTGCCGCGCAGGAAAGCGCCGCCGTGCACGAAGACGACCACCGGCAAACCCGCAGCGGACGCCGGCTGGTAGATGTCCAGCTTGTGCCGCTCGTGGCCGCCATAGCTGATGCCGGATGCCACTCTTATGTCGCCCTTGTCGGCCGCGGCCAGCAGCGGCGTATAGATGTCGACCACCTGCTGCCGGTTGGCATTGATATCCAGGCTCCAGCGCGGCCCCATGGCGGCCAGCATGGACCGGTCGCCGGCCGGCAAGCCGGCAAAGGCAGTGCCGGGCTGGGGCTGCGTGCGGCCGGCCATCAGTAGACACCCATGATCTGGCTGATCTGCGCGATGTATTCGCCATAGCGCGGATTACCCTTGATGCTTTCCGGCCGGCGCGGGCGCGGCAAGTCGATCGCGATATCGTGCGTGATGCGGCCGGGTCGGGCCGACATCACCAGCACCCGGTCGGACAGGAACACCGCCTCCTGTATGCTGTGCGTGACCAGCAATACCGTCTGCATGCGCTCTTGCCAGATGCGCAGCAACTCCACATTCAGCAAATCCCTGGTCAGGGCGTCGAGGGCGCCGAAGGGCTCGTCCATCAGCAGGATGCTGGGATCGAGCGCCAGTATCTGCCCTATCGAAGCACGCTGCCGCATGCCGCCGGATAATTCATGCGGATGGTTGTTTTCAAAGCCGGACAAGCCCAGCATGCGGGTCAGCTCCCTGACCTTGGGGGCGATGCTGTCCCTGGGAATCTTGCGCAATTGCGCTCCCAGCATCATGTTTTGCTCTACCGTCAGCCAGGGCAGCATATTGCTGGTCTGGAATACCACGCCTATCTCCGGCACCGGCTTGGTGATATCGCGGTTATTCACCTGCACCACGCCCTCGCTATGCGCAACCAGGCCGGCCACGATGCGCAGCAAGGTGCTCTTGCCGCAGCCGCTGGGTCCCAGGATGGAGACGAATTCGCGTTCCCGGATCGACAGCGACACATCTTCCAGCGCATTCACCGAGTGCTTGCCGGGAAAACGCTTGAGCACGTCGGCCACCCGTATCACTTCCCTGGATGTCATTTCTTTCGGCGCCAGCGCCGATGGGCCGGGCGGCTGGCTTGCCATCACTTTCAAGTTCATAATCTGTCCCACGTTTCAGTCCCACGTATTGAGTCAATTGGTCCGCAGCAGGCTTACGCCGACTTGCCTCGCCACCATACGGCGCGCGACAGTACTTCGACTATCCAGTACAGGATGCTGGCCAGGAAGGTGATCACCAGGATGGCGGCAAACATCAGGTCGGTCTGCGCGTTCGCGGTGGCCAGCGTCATCAGGTGGCCCAGGCCGTTTTCCGATCCTATGAATTCGCCGACGATGGCGCCTATCACCGCCAGCGGCATCGCGATCTTGATGCCGTCGACAAAACTGGGCAGCGCCGAAGGCAGTTGCAGGCGCAGGAAAGTATCCCAGCGCGATGCCCCCAGGGCGCGGAAATGCTCGTCCAGGTTGGCGGCGATCCCGGACAGGCCGCCCAGCGATGCGATCACCAGCGGGAAAAAGGCGAACAGGAAGGTGGACGCGATCTTGGACGCAAAACCATAGCCGAACCAGACTATCATCAGCGGCGCCAGCGCGATCTTGGGCATGCTCTGCAAGGCCGTGATGAAGGGGTACAGGGTGCGCTTGGCAAAGTCGCTGAAATGGATCGCCACACCCAGCAAGACCCCGCCCAGCACCGCCGCGGCAAAGCCGACCAGCACTTCCAGCAGCGTGACCCAGCTTTCGCTGACGATCAGTTCGCGCTGCTCCCAGCCGGCGGCGACCACCTTGCTCAAGGGCGGCATCAGGTAGCTGCGTATGCCAAACAAGGCTACGCCGTATTCCCACAGCAGCGCAAACAGCCCCCAAAATACGATTGCTTCTATCCAGCGTTTCATCTTTTCGCTCCGCAGTCTTAGCTTTTCTTGGTTTTGGCGTCGATCACCGCTTGCGGCGGCGGCACCACGAAGTGCTTGAAGCGGTACTGGTCAAAGGAATCGATATTCCTTTCCCAGACCTTGGCTTCATGTGCACTGCCCTCGGGAATCTGGGTCATCTCGCAATACACTTCGACGTTATTGCCGTCCGGGTCCTTGAATACCAGGAACAGGTTTTCGCCCGGGCCGTGCTTGCCTATGCCGCGCACGATTTCCACGCCGTGCGCCTTCAGCACCTCTACCGTGCGCTCTATCTCGGCCCGGTCTTCGACCAGGTAAGAGAAATGCTCGACCCCGGGCCGGCTATACCTGGGCAGGTCGTTGATGTCGGGCGAGTCCTTGGGGATCTGCGACAGCGCCAGGTCGTGATGGTCCGCGCCCGAGCGCAGGAACACCATCTGGTCGTCGATCCAGTCCGACACTTGCAGACCCATGACCTCGGTATAAAACTTGACGGATTTCTGGATATCGCGCACTACCAGAACCAGGTGCCCCAGTTTCTTGGGCCTTAATTTTTCCATGTCTGCCTCCCTGCTATAGTTCTATTCAACAAAACGATTGGTGTAGATGTCGGTCGCCTTGACGCTGTCGGTCACGTTGAAGGCCTTTTTCACAAAGCCCACCGTGTACTGCATGCGGTCGACCCGCATCCAGCCGGTCTTCTTGCCGGTCGACTCGGGGTCTATCATCAACTGGCTGGTTTCCTCTATCTGCTGGCGCAGCACTTTCTTGTCGATCAGCTTTTGCTGCCTGGCGACCATTTCCACTGCTTCTTGCGGGTTCTTGCTCTGGAATTCATAGCCGCGATAGGTGGCCTGCACGAAGCGCTTGACCAGGTCGGGGTTGGCCGCGATCAGTTTCTCGGTAGTGACGATGCCGTTGCCGTACAAATTCAGGTTGTAGTCGCGGTAGCGCAGCGCACCGATCTTCATGTCGTTTTTTTGCGCCAGCTGCTCCAGCACCGGCTTGTTGGCACCCTCCCAGCACTCAGCCAGGTCGATGCCGCCATCCAGGAAGGTGGTATTGATCACGGCCGGATCCAGCCGCAATAATTTCACATGGTCGGCCGGCAGGTTGTTCACCTGCAGCCAGGCCGGCACCAGGTTTTGCAGCGGCGAGGCGGCGCCACCGCCTATCGACAAGCCCTTCAGGTCGGCGATGCTCTTGATCTTGCGACCGGGTTTTTCCAGGTAGCATAGCGCCGCCGGCCAGCGCGTATTGATCGCACCCACCATCAGCGTTTTCCCGCCTTGCGCGCGATTCAGCATGATGCTGATCGGGTCGCCATAGCCGAACTCAAACAGGCCCTGGTCGATTTCATTGACCGTGCGCTGGCCGCCGTAGCCGCGGGTAGTGCTGACGTCCAGCCCGACCTCGGCATAGTAGCCCTTGGCGATCGCCACCAGCACACCGCTGGTACTGCCTTGCGGCAGCCAGGCCAGGTTGAACCTGACCTTGTCCACCGCCTGCGCCGAAGCATGGGCGGCCAGCAAGCCTAGTACGGCCAGGCTGGCGCGCAGTTTGTTTCCTATATGCATACTCTTCACTTTGTCTCTCTCCAAAATTCCGTATCAAGCGGATTTGCCGGCCAGCGGCAAGCTAAGTGTTGGCTATTTTTATTGATCA
This sequence comes from Pseudomonadota bacterium, assembly GCA_040390485.1. Taxonomy (GTDB): domain Bacteria; phylum Pseudomonadota; class Gammaproteobacteria; order Burkholderiales; family Burkholderiaceae_D; genus Undibacterium. The sequence goes on along the minus strand of JAZJYH010000087.1, from coordinate 45,542 downwards.
GTCGCGGCCTCTGCGCCGCTCCGTCACTATGCTGCCACTACCCAGTTCCTGATGCTGCCTATATTTTCTATGCTGGCGGTCATCTGGTCGCCGTGTTTCAGGTACACGCCGCGCCCCATGCCTACCCCGGTAGGCGTGCCGGTGGCGATCAGGTCGCCTGGCCGCAAGGTCAGGATGCCGGACAGATAGGCGATCTGTTCCGCGATATTGAAGATCATGCCTTCCGCCGTATCATCCTGCATCATCTCGCCATTGACTTCCAGCCGCATGCGCAACTGCTGCGGCTGCTGTATGCAATCGCGCGGCACCAGCCACGGCCCCATGGGGCCGAAGGTATCGTGGCTCTTGCCGCGGAACCAGTCGTGTTTGAACGGATAATCGGTGCGCCGGTTCAAATCCCTGGCGCTGATGTCATTGAACACGGTGTAGCCGGCGATATAGGAATAGGCGTCTTCCACCGCGACATTGCGGCAGGTCTTGCCTATGACCACGCCCAGCTCCACTTCCCAGTCCAGCTTTTCGGTATCGCGCGGCATCACCACCTTGGTATCGGTGGCGGTGACGCTGGTCTCCGCCTTCATGAAGCAATACGGCGCGCTCTCCTCGCGCGGCGCCAGCTCGGTGCCCATCTCGCGCGCATGCTCATAATAATTCGAAGCGGCGCCAAAAATACGTCCCGGCACATACGGCACGCACAGCCGGTAGGAGGCCGGGTCCAGCGCGTCTATATGGCCCTTGACCAGCAGCGCCGGCACGGCCTCGGCCAATTTCCTGTACGCCTCGGCATGGCTTTGCCAATCCTGCAACGCGCCCGCCAACTCCTTGGCCCGGCCTGCGGCTGTGTCTGCATCGAGTTGGGTTACCAACCCCTGGCTGGCCGCAGCCTGGGCCAAGGCGTGCAAATCATACAGGGCATCGCCTACCACCAAGGCCGTTTTTTCCCCATCTGCAGCCTGTTTATCCTGATAAGTTGCAATTGCGTGCCACATCAATCTGTCTCCCTTAGAAATTCTCACACTAAATTTGCGTACATTTAACTCATTAATGAATACAATAAATCTTATATGTATACATTGCAAGCGAATTGTGTAAAAATTTTCTCTACTTAATCCTTTTGATGGACAGCTTATGCCAAGCCTTACCTCCTCTACGCCCCTCATTGCCGGCCGTCCGCAAGTCTTGCTGCTGATAGGCATGCAAGCAGCCTTTATCACTGACTTGCAGCGGGCTTATGAAGTGAGCCAGCTGCAACAGGCAAGCGCAATCAGGCAATTGCCGCGGCAACAACTGGAACGGATACAGGCGGTGGTCACCAATGGCAGCACCGGCCTGTCGGCGGCGCAGATGGACTTGCTGCCGCGCCTGAAGCTGGTGTGCAGCTATGGGGCCGGATATGAAAATATCGACCTGGCCGCGGCCAGGCTGCGCGGGATCGCGGTCACCCACGCGCCGGGGGTCAATAATGCGACGGTGGCGGACCATGCGCTGGCGCTGATGCTGGCCATCTCGCGCGGCCTGCCTGAGCTAGACCGCGCGGTCAAGGCCGGCGGCTGGCTGCAAAACCGGACTCCGCGTCCTACCGTCAATGGCAAGCGCCTGGGCCTGCTGGGCATGGGGAATATCGGCGAATTGATCGCCAGGCGGGCGGCCGCCTTCGATATGCAGATCGCCTACCATAGCCGGCGGCCGCGGCCGGAGTTGCCGTATCAATATATGGCCGGGGTGGATGAACTCGCGGCCCATAGCGACTACCTGGTGCTGGCCTGTCCGGGCGGGGCCGCCACCCGCCACCTCGTCAACTCTCAGGTGCTGGAGCAGCTCGGGCCGCGGGGCTTCTTGATCAACATCGCGCGCGGCAGCGTGGTCGATACCGCCGCGCTGATGCAAGCCTTGCAACAGCAGCGCATCGCCGGCGCGGCGCTGGACGTGATCGAGGATGAGCCGGCATTGCCGGCCGCGGCCGCGCAGCTGGAGCAGCTGATCCTCACCCCGCACATTTCCGGCCGCTCGCCGGAAGCGCAGCTCGCACAACACCAGGCCTTGCTGCAGAATCTGGCGGCCTGCTTTTCCGGCCAGGCGCTGAGCAGCCAGCTCGACGGCGAGGCTGCGGCTTAGGAAAAAGCAGCGGGCCAACCAGAGCCGGCCCGCTGCTTCCAGGGGGAACTGCCGAAATGAAATATTACTTGATGCCGCTGCGGTCGGCCTTCAGCTCGGGGTTCCTGAACGCCGGGCCGTCGCTGCTGGCGACCACGTCCTTGGCCGCCCCGCCCCAGCCGTGGTCGGTCAAGTCGATGATGACGCCGTCCGGGTCGCGGTATTTGACTTCATAGAAAATATTCCCTTTGACCGGCACCTCGCCCATATAGTAGGCGCCGCCGGCCGCTTCGGTATCGGCCCTGGCGGCCACGATGTCGTCCACCCAGACGCCGATATGGTGCAAGCCGACGAAATCCTTGCCGCGCTCTTCGCCGGCCGCCTGGTCGCTTTTGTAGTTCAGCAGCGCGATGGACATGACTCCATCGCTCAGGTAGACCCCGCGCGCCAATGAGGAATCGGTCTCCCCCACTTTCTTGAAGCCGAAGGCCTTTTGATAAAACTCTGCAGTCTTCCAGGGATCCGGCACCGATATGGCGATATGACGTAACTTGTTGCTCATGTTTAAGCGCTCCGTTCTAGATTGATCAATCAACAGTAATCAAAATCCATTCTACTCAAGCTCAAATTATATGTATACATTTAATTTTATTTGAATTTATTAATTTAAATTAGTATTTATATATAGCCATAATATTGCTGACATGCTTTATATGCGCAAAGTCTGCAGGTAAAATGCGCAACAATACAAGAAGCACAAGTAATGACGCCCTTGATGGAGCCGCTACCGGCGGCCATGCCGCCATACGCGCCGTAGCCTCTGACACAAACCAAGTAAAAAGAAAGAGTGAATCGATGGAAACAATCTCGATGAAGATTTATCGCATCCTGGCCGACGAGATCATTAGCGGCATGCTGGCACCCGGCCAGAGCCTGGAAGAAATCGCCTTGTCGGAGCGTTTCCAGGTATCGCGCACTCCGATCCGCCAGGCCTTGCGCGAATTGGCGGCGCGCGGCCTGATCGAATTGCGTCCGAGAAAAGGCGGCATCGTCATCAGCATCAGCCTGGACGAGCTGGCCGACATGCTGGAAGCCATGTGCGAACTGGAGGCGCTGTGCTGCCGCATCTGCGCCGAGCGCATGAGCGCGGTGCAAAAGAAACAGCTGGAGCTGATCCACGTGCAAAGCCAGGAATGCATCAACAAGGGCGATGAAGAAGGCTACCTGGAGCTAAACAAGAAATTCCACCACCTGATCAGCGTCGGCGCCCATAACAAATGCCTGACCGACACCATGGACAACCTGCGTAAGCGGCTGACCCAGTTCCGCGCCGCGCAAGCCGGGGTGGAAAGGCGCCTGGCCATGTCGCATGACGAACATGACGCCATCATGTCGGCGATACTGGCGTCCGACGCCGAAAAATCCTATATCGCGATGCGCAACCATGCGACCCGGCTCAGCATCCACGTGCTGGAAGTGATCAAGGAAAGACAGGCCGAGAGCAGCCATTAGTCTATCGATTAGTTCATCATTAATCAGCCAATCGCTGCTACCGGGCTCCACTGAGCGCCGCCGGCAGCGTTCCCACACAGGAGCAAGCCTTGGAACCACAACGCAGCAATATCCCGCTGGTCGACGTGATGCTGCGCCGGCTGAAACTGAAACCGCTGCTGATCTTTGACCGCGTGCTGGCATCCAGCTCCATCGCCCGCGCCGCCAAGGAGCTGAACCTGACCCAGCCGGCCGTCACCAAGGCCATCCAGGAACTGGAGCTGGATCTGGGCGTGGAATTATTCGAGCGTAGCAACCGCGGCGTCTCGCCGACCTGCTATGGCAGCCTGCTGGGCAGCCGGGTGAAATCCGTGATCGCCGAATTGCGCCACCTGACCGACGAACTGAATTCTTTCCGTTCCGGCGAATCCGGCCATGTGATCGTCGGCACCCTGATCTCGGCTTCCGCCCGGCTGCTGCCGGGGGCCATCGCAAAACTAAAGCAGGACAGGCCGGGGGTGCTGGTCACCGTGCGGGAGGGTCCGACCGACCGCCTGTTCCCGGCGCTGGCGACCGGCGAACTGGACCTGGTGGTTGGCCGCCTGCCGGAAGCGGACCTGCCGCTGGCGCGCATGTTCAGCTTTGAGCACACGGTCTTGTATGAGGAGGCCCTGTGCGCGGTGGTATGGAATGAGCATCCGCTGAGCCGGCAAAAGAAGATCCCGCTCAGCGCCCTGCTGGAATGGCCATGGATACTGCCGCTGATGGAGTCGCCGGCCCGGCTGACCGCAGAAAAACTGTTTGTCGACGCCGGCCTGAACATGCCCGCCAACGTAGTCGAATCGCTATCGCTGCTGACCAATATCGGCCTGCTGCAATCGATGCAGGCGATTACGCTGATGCCGCGCGCGGTGGCCCAGCATTTTGCGCAAATGAAGCTGCTGTCCATCCTGGAACTGGGGGACATAGGCCAGTTCGGCAAGATCGGCTATTCGGTGCGGGCAGAAAAGGAGACCACGCCGGCCGCGCTGCATTTCATACAGTGCCTGAAGCTGGCCGCCAGCGAGCTGTGAGCCGCCGGGCCGGGCACCGCGCCCGCCATCGCCCGAGGGGCCTCTGCTATCAATAATTAGAATACCCAAGTCCACTTTTTTCATTATATTTTATTTCAAGTCTTTCCTATACTCGCTCTAAAGCTATTGATGGAAATAGCAAGAAAGATTACAGGAGACTTGATTTGAAATCCGATACCGCGCCACTGCTGCGCCATTTCATCAATGGCGAATTCGTCGCCAGCAGCGCTACTTTCAATAATATCTGCCCGGTCGACGGCAGCCTGGTAGCCAGGGTTTGCGAAGCCGACCAGCAGACGGTGGCCGCCGCGGTGGCCGCCGCCCGCGGCGCGCTGCAAGGCCCATGGGCAGCCATGAGCGTACAGCAGCGCGCCCAGCTGCTGCACAAGGTGGCGGACGGCATACAGGCACGCTTTGAAGAGTTCGTCGCGGCCGAAGTGGCCGATACCGGCCGCCCCGTGCACCAGGCCCGCAGCCTGGATATCGCGCGCGGCATCGCCAATTTCCGCACCTTCGCCGACCTGGCCGCCACCGCCAATACCGACGCCTACGAGATGTCCACCGCCGACGGCCTGGGAGCGCTGAATTACACGGTGCGCAAGCCGGTAGGCGTGGTCGGCATCATCTCGCCGTGGAACCTGCCCTTGCTGTTGTTTACCTGGAAGGTCGCACCGGCGCTGGCCTGCGGCAATACCGTGGTGGCCAAACCGTCCGAAGAGTCGCCCTCCTCCGCCACCCTGCTGGCGGAAGTGATGCGCGACGCCGGCATCCCGCCCGGCGTATTCAACCTGATCCACGGCCTGGGCGCCAACTCCGCCGGCGAATTCCTGACCAGGCATCCCGGCATCGACGCCCTGACCTTCACCGGCGAATCCCGCACCGGCAGCACCATCATGAAAGCGGTCGCCGACGGCGTCAAGGAAGTGTCTTTCGAACTGGGCGGCAAGAACGCCGCGGTAGTGTTTGCCGACGCCGATTTCGATGCCGCAGTAGCCGGCGTGATGCGCTCTTCATTCACCAACTCGGGCCAGGTCTGCCTGTGCTCGGAACGGGTCTATGTGCAAAGGCCGCTATTCGATCAATTTGTGGCCGCCATCAAGCAAAGGGTCGAGGCGCTGAAAATCGATTTCCCGCATAGCGAGGGGGTCGATATGGGCCCGCTGATCTCGCACGGCCATCGCGACAAGGTCTTGTCCTACTACCGCCTGGCGGTGGAAGAAGGTGCGACCGTGGTCACCGGCGGCGGCGTGCCGCATTTCGGCGATGTGCGCGACCAGGGCGCCTATGTACAGCCGACCGTATGGACCGGCTTGTCCGACCAGGCGCGCTGCACCACCGAGGAAATTTTTGGCCCGGTTTGCCATATCGCGCCGTTCGACAGCGAGGAAGAAATCGTGCAGCGCGTCAATGCCAGCAAGTACGGCCTGGCCTGCGCGCTATGGACCACCAACCTGTCGCGCGCGCACAGGGTGGCGCGCCAGATCCACGTCGGCCTGGTATGGGTCAATACCTGGTACCTGCGCGACCTGCGCACCCCTTTCGGCGGCGTCAAATTGTCCGGACTGGGGCGCGAAGGCGGCCGTTATTCGCTGGATTTTTATTCGGACGTGGCCAACATCTGCGTCAAGTTATAGGCGGGCCATTATGTCGACAAGCTTGCGAACCACCATGCAATCGGCCAGCATCCCGGCCCCGCGTTTCCGCTACAGCCCCTGCGTCAAAATCGGCGACTACTACCAGGTCTCGGGCATGGTCGCGCTCGATCCGCGCAGCGGTGCGCTAGTATCCGGCGGCCCGGGCGCCGAGACCGCCTGCATCCTGTCCAACCTGCAGCGCGCCCTGCCCGACTATGGGCTGAGCCTGGAGCACTTGCTGATCGCCCGCATCTACACCACCCGCATGGATGCGTTTGCCGACATCAATGCCGCCTGGGAAGCGGTATTTACCGCCGGCGCAGTACCGCCGGCACGCACCTCGGTCGGCGTCAGCGCGCTGCCGCTGGCTGCCAGCGTGGAAATCGAGTTTTCTTTCGTCAAACCTGACGCTACCGGATCATAAGGACGCCATGAGCCAACACATACAACAAGCCGCGGACCTGCTATGGAACGCCCATCAGCACGCCGAACCCTGCCCGCCGGTACGCGAGCTGATAGGCGGAATAGGCGGGCCAGGCAGCAGCGACATCGCCGCCGCCTACGCGGTGCAACAGCACAATACCCGGCGCTGGCTGGCCCAGGGGCGCCGGCTGGTGGGCCGCAAGATAGGCCTGACCTCCAGGGAAGTGCAAAAGCAGCTGGGCGTGGACCAGCCCGATTTCGGCATGCTGTTCGCCGACATGTGCCTCGCCGACGGCGAAGAAGTGGCGGCAGGCAGGGTGATGCAGGCCAAGGTCGAGGCCGAGATCGCACTGGTCATAGACCGGCCCTTGCTGCATGCCAAGCATACCGTGGCCGACCTCATCAATGCCACCGCCTATGCGCTGCCGGCGATAGAAATTGTCGGCAGCCGTATCGCCAACTGGGACATACGGCTGACCGATACCATCGCCGACAATGCTTCCAGCGGCCTGTTCGTGCTGGGTTCGCGCCCGGTCAAGCTGGATGCGTTTGACATCGTCGCTTGCGGCATGCTGATGGAACGCCGCGGCGACCAGGTGTCGGTCGGCGCCGGCGCTGCCTGCCTGGGCAATCCGCTGCACGCGGCGGTCTGGCTGGCCGACATGATGGCGCAGGTGGGCAGCCCGCTGCAGCCGGGCGACATCATCATGACCGGAGCCCTGGGCCCGATGGTGGTAGCGGCAGCAGGCGATGTATTCGAGGCCAGCATAGAGGGCCTGGGCAGCGTGCGCGCAGCCTTCTCGCCCAACTGAAGCCGCCAGCGGCGGTCATAATTCAATCTTCCGGAGCTTCAATGAATCACAAGGATCAATACCAGAATAAGGCCGGCGCGCCATGGCCGGTCGCCATCATAGGTTCGGGCAATATAGGCACCGACCTGATGATCAAGGTCATGCGGCAGGCCAAACACTTGAAAATGGCGGCGATGGTAGGCATAGACCCGCAATCCGACGGCCTGGCGCGCGCCGCCAGGCTGGGCGTGGCCACCACCCATGAGGGCATACAGGGCTTGACCGCCTTGCCCAACTTCGGCGACATCCGGCTGGCCTTTGACGCCACTTCGGCCGGCGCCCATGCGGAGCACAACCGCATCCTGCAGCAGCACGGGATACAGGTGATAGACCTGACGCCGGCCGCGATCGGCCCCTACGTGGTGCCGGTGGTCAACCTGGAGCAGCAACTGTCCAGCCCGAATATCAATATGGTGACTTGCGGCGGCCAGGCCACGATACCCATCGTGCGCGCCGTGTCGCTGGTGGCCAAAGTGCACTATGCCGAAATCGTCGCCTCGATCGCCAGCAAGTCGGCCGGCCCCGGCACCCGCGCCAATATCGACGAATTTACCGAAACCACCTCGCAGGCGATCGTCAGCGTCGGCGGCGCCGCCCAGGGCAAGGCCATCATCGTCTTGAACCCGGCCGAACCGCCGCTGATGATGCGCGACACCGTCTTTTGCCTGGCCGACGCCGCTGCCGACGAAGAGCGGGTAAGGACGTCGATCCATGAAATGGTGAACAGGGTCAAGGCCTATGTGCCCGGCTACCGGCTGAAGCAGGAGGTGCAGTTCGATCGCATCCCGGCCGACAGGCCGATCAATATCCCCGGCCTGGGCCGGGTATCGGGCCTGAAGGTGTCGGTATTCCTGGAAGTGGAAGGGGCCGCGCACTACCTGCCCGCGTACGCAGGCAACCTGGACATCATGACCTCGGCCGCACTGGCAACCGCAGAACAGATTGCCGCCAGCAAGCTGGCAGAGTAAGGACGCGATATGACAATTACCCACATCCCCCCGCAGCCTGGCAGCAACGGCAGCAACGGCAGCAACGGCAGCAACGGCAGCATTGGCCGCAAAGACCGGAAGATCTATGTTTCCGACGTCACCCTGCGCGACGGCATGCACGCCATCCGCCACCAATACTCGCTGGAACAAGCGGTTGCGATCGCCAGGGCGCTGGACGCCGCCAAGGTCGACAGCATAGAAGTGGCGCACGGCGATGGCTTGCGCGGCTCCAGCTTCAACTACGGCTTCGGCGCGCATACCGACCTGGAATGGATAGAGGCGGTAGCCGAGGTCTTGCAGCACGCCCGTATCGCCACCCTGCTGCTGCCCGGCATAGGCACCGTGCACGACCTGGATGCCGCCTATAAAGCCGGTGCGCGCACCGTGCGCATCGCCACCCATTGCACCGAAGCCGATATCTCGCGCCAGCATATAGAACATGCGCGCAAGCTGGGCATGGACACCGTGGGCTTCCTGATGATGTCGCATATGACCAGCCCACAGCAACTGGCGCAGCAGGCCAAGCTGATGGAAAGCTACGGCGCCGAATGCGTGTACGTGGTCGACTCCGGCGGCGCCCTGTCCATGCGCGATGTGCAGCAGCGCTTCCAGGCCTTCAAGGATGTATTGAAACCGGAAACCCAGACCGGCATGCATGCACACCATAACCTCTCGCTGGGCGTGGCCAATTCCATCGTGGCGCTGGAAAACGGCTGCGACCGGGTGGATGCATCGCTGGCCGGCATGGGCGCCGGCGCCGGCAATGCGCCGCTGGAAGTCTTTATCGCCGCCGTGGACAGGCTGGGCTGGCAGCATGGCACCGACCTGTTTACGCTGATGGATGCCGCCGACGACCTGGTGCGCCCGCTGCAGGACCGGCCGGTCAGGGTAGACCGGGAAACGCTGGCGCTCGGCTACGCCGGTGTCTACTCCAGCTTCCTGCGGCACGCCGAGGCAGCGGCGGCGCGCTATGGCATTGCCGCAGTCGACATCCTGGTGGAGCTGGGGCGCAGGCGCATGGTGGGCGGGCAGGAAGACATGATCGTCGACGTCGCGCTGGACCTGGTCCGGCAAAAAACAAGCACCGACATGGAGGCCGTATGAGCAATCTAGAAACCGCAGTCGCAGTACAAGCTGCGCCGGCGGCAGCCTTGCCGCTCAATATCGCCGAACTGGCCCGCACCCTGGATCAAGCCGCGGCCAGCCATACTGAAATCGATCCGCTGACGCCGCAGCATGCCTTCAATCTACAGCACGCCTACCAGATCCAGCGGGCATCGATAACCTTGCGCCATGCACGCGGGGAAAAACCGGTAGGTCTGAAACTGGGTTTTACCAGCCGCGCAAAAATGGTACAGATGGGGGTCGACAGCCTGATCTGGGGCCTCTTGACCGACGCCATGCTGTATGAAGAAGGCGCCCAGATCGACCTGGCTGATTTCATCCATCCGCGGGTGGAACCGGAAGTCTGCTTCCTCACCAGCCGCGACATAGACCGCCCGTTGAACCTGCTGGAAGCGGCCGCCTTCCTGGATGGCGTGGCGCCGGCCATGGAGATTATCGATTCGCGCTACCGTAACTTCAAGTTCACGCTGGAAGACGTGGTCGCCGATAACTGCTCTTCGGCCGGCGTGGTGGTCGGCGCCTTCAGCAGCAGGGTCAGCCAGCTGGCCAACCGCGGCGTCATCGTGCGCTTCAATGGCAGGCCGGTGCTGATGGGCAGCACCGGCGCGATCCTGGGCAATCCCTTGCGCAGCGTGGTACAGGCTTCGCAATTGGCATACCAGGCCGGCATGCCGATACCGGCCGGCTCCATGATCATGGCCGGGGCGGCAACTGCGGCCGAAGCGCTGATGCCCGGGGTGCACGTCAGCACCGAAATCGGCGGCCTGGGCCGGGTAGAATTCCTGACCGGAGCCGGCGCATGAACACCGCGGCCAGCAGCAATACCCAGGCTCACCTGGTAGCCGGCAAGGCGCAGCCACGCGGCAAGTTTCCGCACCTGAAACGCGCTGGCGACTTCCTGTTCGTCTCCGGCACCAGCTCGCGCCGGCCCGATAACAGCCTGGCCGGCGTGGCGGTGGACAGCATGGGCACGGCCAGCCTGGACATACGCGAGCAAACCCGGGCCGTGATAGACAATCTGCGCGACATCCTGCGCAGCGCCGGCGCCGAGCTGGCAGATATCGTGGAAATCAGCAGTTTCCTGGTTAACATGAATGATTTCGGCGGCTATAACGAAGTGTACGGCGAGTATTTTGACTATGACGGCCCGACCCGCACCACGGTGGCCGTGCATCAATTGCCGCACCCGCACTTGTTGATAGAGATCAAGGCGATAGCCTATAAACCTAACCAAGCATGAGGTAGACACCATGTTCAAATTTGGCATGCCGTTCAATTTCCAGCGCTGGCTGGATGAGCACTCGCACTTGCTGCAGCCGCCGGTAGGCAACCAGCAGATCTGGCAGGATGCCGACTTCATCGTAACCGTGGTCGGCGGCCCCAACCTGCGCACCGATTACCACGACGACCCTTTTGAAGAATTTTTCTACCAGTTCCAGGGTAATGCCTACCTGAACGTGATGGACAACGGCAAGGTCGAACAGGTGCAACTGAAGGAGGGTGACATCTTCCTGCTGCCGCCGCACGTGCGCCATTCGCCGCAACGCCCGGAGCCGGGCAGCCGCTGCCTGGTGATAGAGCGCCAGCGCCCGGCCGGCGTGCTGGACGGCTTCGAATGGTATTGCCTGAACTGCCAGCACCTGGTGCACCGGGTGGATATCCAGCTGAAAAGCATCGTCAAGGACTTGCCGCCGCTGTTTGAGCGCTTCTATGCCGACGCCAGCCTGCGCGTCTGCCCGCAATGCAAAACCGTACATCCGGGCAAACACGGCCACGCCGCCGCGGCCCGGCTCAACCACAGCAAGGACCTTCCATAGTGAGCCAACTTAATACTGCAGTGGTCGACATCCATTCCCACTTTTTTCCGCCTATTACCCAGCAGGAGGCGGCTGCGCTGGACGTCGAAGCCGCTCCCTGGCTGCGGATACAGGATGACGAGCAAGGCATGATCATGACCGGCGACAAGCCCTTCCGCCCGGTCTATTCCGCGCTATGGGATTCCGCCCGCCGCATCGAGGAAATGGACAGGTCCGGGGTCGATATCCAGCTGATGTGCGCCACCCCGGTAATGTTCGGCTATCGCTATGCGATACAGCAGGCGCTGCCCTGGGCCATGCGCATGAACGACTACGCGATAGAGCTATGCGCGCATAATCCGCAGCGCCTGAAGGCGCTGGCGCAAGTACCCCTGCAGGACATAGACGCAGCCTGCCGCGAAGCCAGCCGGGCCCAGGCCCTGGGCCACGTCGGCGTGCAGATAGGCAACCACCTGGGCGAGCGCGACCTGGACGACGAAGGCCTGCTGGTCTTCCTGACCCATTGCGCACACGAGGGCATCCCTATCCTGGTCCACCCCTGGGACATGATGGGCGGCGACAACCGGATGAAGAAATGGATGCTGCCCTGGCTGGTGGCGATGCCGGCCGAAACCCAGCTGGGCATACTGTCGCTGATCATGTCGGGGGCCTTTGAGCGCCTGCCGGCTTCGCTGAAAATCTGTTTCGCGCACGGCGGCGGCAGCTTCGCCTTCCTGCTGGGCAGGGTCGACAATGCCTGGCGCCAGCGCGACATCGTCCGCGAAAACTGCCCGCATCCGCCCTCCTCGTATGTCAACCGCTTCTATGTCGACTCGGCGGTATTCGACCAGCGCGCCCTGGCCTTGCTGGTCGATGTCATGGGCGAAGACCGGGTCATGCTGGGCTCCGATTATCCATATCCGCTCGGTGAACAAGACGTAGGCAGCCTGATACGTTCCTCCGGCTTTTCCGACGCCAGCAGCCAGAAGCTGCTAAGCGGCAACGCCAAAGCATTCTTCCAGCTGTAGATTTTCCAACAAAACTCCATACCAGAAAGCAATAGTGAAGCCTTGCCCCGGCAGCGCTTCACTCTGCATACGCAAACATAAGCAAACAAAAGTAAGTCCATAAGAATTTCAGGAGATGACATGAATACTTCCACCCGTTTCGACGAGATTGTCGCACGTGAACAGGGCCTGCATCGCAGCCTCAGCAGCCGGCAAATGTCGATGATCGCCATCGGCGGCGCGATCGGTACCGGCCTGTTCCTGGGCAGCGGTTTCGCAATCGGTTTCGCTGGCCCCAGCGTGCTGATCAGCTATGCGATAGGCGCGCTGATCGCACTGCTATTGATGGGCTGCCTGGCAGAAATGACGGTGGCCCACCCGACATCCGGCTCTTTCGGCGCCTATGCCGAATACTACGTCAGCCCCTGGGCCGGCTTCATGGTGCGCTATGCGTACTGGGCATCCATCGTGCTGGCGATAGGCACCGAAGTCACGGCGGTGGCCCTGTACATGCAATACTGGTTTCCCGGCTCACCGGCCTGGTGTTGGATAATGCTGTTTGCCGGCTGCCTGATACTGGTCAATGCGCTGAGCGTGAATATCTTCGGCATGGTCGAATACTGGTTTTCCACGATCAAGATCGTGGCCATCGCCGGCTTCATCCTGCTGGGCGCCTATATGGTGTATGCGGCCCCTGCGGCCAGCCCGATAGGCTTCAAGAACTACCTGATACACGGCGGCTTCTTCCCGCACGGAGCCAAGGGCATGTGGATCGCGGTGATCGTGTCCATCTTCAGCTATCTCAGCATAGAAATGATCGCAGTCGCCGCCGGCGAAGCGAAGAACCCGGAACAGGCCATCACCCGCGCCTTCCGGGCCGCGATGCTGCGCCTGGTAGTGTTTTACATGCTGACCCTGGCGCTGATGCTGGCCATCGTGCCCTGGACCGCCGCCGGCAGCGACAAGAGCCCCTTCGTCAAGGTCATGGAAGCGCTGAACATTCCGGGCGCCGCCGGCGTCATCAACTTTGTCATCCTGATCGCGGCATTGTCGGCGATGAATAGCCAGCTCTACATTACCACCCGCATGATGTTCAGCCTGTCGCGCGCCGGCTATGCACCGGCACGTTTCGGCAAGCTCAACCAGCGCGGCGTGCCTGTCGATGCGCTGGTCCTGTCCTGCGTCGGCATCGCTATCGCCGCCGCGCTCAGTATCCTGTACCCGCAGGCATCGTTTACGCTGATGATGGCGGTCTCGATGTTTGGCGCGATGTTTACCTGGATGATGATCTTCATCACCCACTATTGCTTCCGCCGCCGCTGGGCCGCCCAGGGCAGCCAGCCGCTGGCCTTCCGCATGTGGGGCTTCCCCTGGCTGACCCTGCTGGGCGCGGGATTGATGCTGGCCATCATGATCACCACTGCCTTTACCAGGGAGTTCCAGATGACCCTGCTGAGCGGCCTGCCCTTTGTGCTGGTATTGAGCATCCTGTACTACGCCTGGTACCGCAAGCGCTAAACCTGCCACGGCCATGAGCCGGCCCTCGCATGACAAAAAGCTGCATCATTGACCATGATGCAGCTTTTTTTATGGCCCCGGGCTCCGGCCCCGCGGCTACCTGCCTGAACCGGGCGCCGGCGCGCCCTACTTGCCGCCGCTGCCGGCATCCGCCTTCCCTGCTGGGCCCGGGCCGGTCGGATTCAGGCTCATGATCCAGCGCGCGAACTGTTCGGCTTCGGCCGCGCTCAAGCCGGCATTGGCCGGCATGGGCACGCTGCCCCACTTGCCGGTGCTGCCTTCCAGCATGCTCTTTTTCAGCTGCGAGATCGCCTCGCCATCATTCCTGTACGAGGCAGCAATGTCCTTGAAAGCCGGCCCGACCAGCTTGCTGTCCATCGTATGGCAAGCCCTGCAGCTCTGTTCACTGCTGGACGCAGCGTGAGCATGGACTGCGCTCGCCATTAATGCGGCGGTAATGAATAGGGTCTTCATGGCGTGTTCCTGGGTTGGATAAAAAATGCTGACGGTGGCGGGCAGCCCGCCCGGCCATCTGCCGCAATAAAAAAAGCTGTGCTGTGCGACGCCTGGGAACGGCGGCTACACAACACAGCTTGCTGGTTTGCTGCTATTGCTGCTATTTACTACTAATTACATCGCTTCACTTCCTGGCCTGCGGCATGCCGAACACCGGTTCACCCAGCAGAGGGCTGGACAAGGTATAGATGCCGTGATTCGAGAATACCCAGATCAGGTTGCGGTCCCATTCGACAAAGATGCTATGCACAGGATTGGGCAGGGCGCGAATCGACAGGGTCTGGCCATCGGTAGTCTTGCGGCCCGCATCGATCATCTTGGGCACGAAATACGCCGCGATGGTCGGGTTCAGCGGGTCCTTGAGGTCAAACATCTGCATGCCGGCGTTATAGTAGGAGTAAGGCATGTAGCGCGGGCTAGGTGTACCGGGCTGGATTTGTGCGTAGCCGCTGCGCTTGGGCCCGAAGCTGCCGCGGCGCTGGCAATAGTCGGTGAAGGGTGCGTCCTTCGGCGGCGTCGGCGTCGGCAGGGTATTCACGATTTTCGGATGCAGAGGATCACGCACGTCGATCGAGTAGATGGCCTTCAGCGGCTCGTAACAGTCTTCCGTCATCGGGTAGCCGCTGTAGTACACCATGCCGGTGGATTCGACCTTGGAAACGTCGATATTATCGCCTTCGGTACCGGTCACGCTGACCGGCATGTCGATGTGCGCCACAGCTTTCATATTCTTGGGGTCAGAGATATCGACGACGTAGAAACCAAAGCCGCCCATCGCCGCATAGCCGTATTTGCCGCCCTGCTCAACCGGTTTGGGGATGAACAGCGGCATGCGCGAACCCATCCAGGAAGTCTTGTTGCCGGCGCGCGGATTCTTTTTGTATTCCTCTTCCTCGCCTAGGCGTGAGCCTGGCGCCCACCACATGGACAGGCGTTTTGGATTGGCTGGATCGGAAACGTCGAAGGCCAGCTGGCCGCCGGAATACAGATAGGTCTTGTATTCGGTGTTCGAGAACGTATTGTCGGGAGCGCCGGCGACAAACAGGTACTGGTCGCCGTTATACACGGGCACGTCCTGGCAACCGGAACCCTCTTGCGGCTGGTCCTTGGCCGAATGGTAAGGGTCGAGCGAGGTTTCGGACAATACTTTCCAGTCCGTCCACAGCGGGCTGGTCACTTCATAGATGCGGAAACCGCGCAGCATTTTCTTGTCGCGCACCTTCGCAACCTGGTCGGGATACAAATACTTATTCCACAGCAAGCCATAGCGTGAAATTTCATAACACTGCACGGCGATCATCTTGTTCAATTTTTTATTGAATTTGACATTGAACGGGCCGAACTGGTGCTCGCCTGCCTTGGTGTTGATCTGCTTTTGCTGCACTACCTTGACGTCATGCGGGTCGGTAATATCAAAAACATTGTACATCCAGGTTTCATAGTCATACAGGTAACGGCGACCGTTCATGTCGAAGCTGGCTTGCCAGCTATGGCCGGCGCCGGCGACGTAGGGCTGGAAGCCTTCCACTTTGACATTTTTCAGGTACTGGTTCTGGTCCAGGTAGGTCATGCTGCCGGGCACGGGATGCGCGCCGTAGGCATCGGGGGCCATATCGGGGCTCTTGAACTTGCCGGTCTTTTCGTTATAGCCCCAGCTGCCCGGCGCCGGATGGGCCGGTTCGCCCGGCATCAGCTCGGACGTCTTGGTGGACGGCGGCGGCGCATCCGGTGCATTCAAATTAGCGCCGCTGCGCGGCTGCTGTGCATAGGCCGCCCCTGCCAGTCCGGCACACAGACTGACGATGAGGCCTTGAATAATTCTATGTTTCATAGCTCTTGCTTTCATATTAATCTGCCGCAAGGCAGACTCATGCAATGGACAAGCGTGGCGCGCCAAGGCTGGCGCCACGCGATTCATATAGAAAATCAGAATGCGTGCCGGATTCCCAGTTGCACGCCCTTGTCCGGCGCCGCGCCGCTGCTGTTGAAGCTCAGCGGATACGCTACCAGCGGATTGTTCTTGATATTGATGCGGCCATAATTGGCATACAGGTTAGTCCGCTTTGAGAATTTGTAGCCGTAACCCACCAGGAAACCATCGGCGTCGCTCAGCTTGACATTGTTGCTGTCTTTTTTGTGCACGAAGCTGGCATACACGCTATTGATTTCATCGATGTTCCAGCGCGCGCCCAGCTGCAGGTCCCAGCCCTTGCTCTGGAAGCCGACGTAGGGGGGATAGGCGTAGTAACCATTGTAGGTATGGTAGATCAGCGTAGGCTCTATGCCGCCAAAACGATAGGCGAGCGAGAAATAATTGTCGCGCGAAGACTCGATATTGCTGGAGTTAATATTTTTCAGGTATTTCTGGTCGCTGACCAGGCCGGCATACAGAGGGCCGTCGCGGTATTCAACGCCGGTGCTGACCACACGGCCGTTTTTGGTTCCGTCTTCCTGGCCGGCGGTCGCCATGAAGCGACCTTTGAAACCGGAAATCGTCGGAGTGACGTACAAGATGGAATTATTTTCGCGATATGGGGCATAGAAAAACTGCATATTGCTGACCAGGCTGTAGTCAGCCGACCAGCTGGGGTCGGCATACGCGGCGATCCAGTAGGATGGCGTATTCTGGCGTCCCAAAGACAATGCGCCCCATTCGCCCTTCAAGCCCACATAGGTTTCGCGTGGCGCCGGCCCGACTCCGGTGTCGGCCGCAAATTGCATCTGATGCGCAAAGAATGCCTGGTTGCCACCTCCCAGGTCTTCCTGGCCGCTGAATACCAGGCGCGACGCATTCAAGCCGCCGCTGGATACGCGGGAGACGCTGTTTTGCGGCGTAGAAAGCCGTTCCAGGTTCAGGTCGACAAAACCCGATATCTTGACCCCGTCTTCGGCGGCAAACGCGCTGGCCGTCATGCCGGCCCCCGCAGTGAATACTATTGATGCAGCTATCCTTGTCAATTTCATTTCATCTCCTCCGTTAATGATACTTGGTTAGTCTTGCTGAGCCTATTTATTGATTTTTTTTAAAACACATCAATTCTTCTTGGGTCTCTTTTTTTTCAACCTACAAAAATGCCGGTCTGCCGGCACCGGCAGCTGCGTCTTAAGTCACTGCTTTTTTGGTCAGGAACTGCTCCTGCTTCCATTCATTGACCGCCATGATTTCGGCTATCGTTTCCACCGTGTCGTAGACATCGACGTAGCGCACATACAGCGGCGCAAAACCGAAGCGCAAGATATCGGGCATGCGGAAATCGCCGGTGATGCCGCGTGCGATCAGGGCTTGCACGATGGCGTAGCCCTGCGGGTGGGTCAGCGCCACCTGGCTGCCGCGTAGTTCGCTGTCGCGCGGCGAGGCGATGCCGAAGCCGTAGTCGGCCAGCTTTTCGTCCACCAGCCGTATGAACAGGTCGCCCAGTGCCTGGCTCTTGGCGCGCAGCAGCTGCATGTCCGCGCCGTCGAATACCTCCAGTGCGGCGTCCAGCGCTATCATCGACAGCAGCGGCGGTGTGCCGCATTGCATGCGGTTGATGCCGGCGGCCGGTTGGTAATCCTGCACGAACTCAAACGGCTGCGCATGCCCATGCCAGCCAGACAGCGGTTGCCGCACTCGCTGCAGATGCCGTTCGGCGACATACACGAAGGCCGGCGCGCCGGGGCCGCCGTTCAGGTACTTATAGCCGCAACCGACGGCCATGTCGGCATGCGCCGCATTCAGTTCCACATGCACGGCACCGGCGCTATGCGCCAGGTCCCAGATGCACAAGGCGCCGGCGGCCTGGGCCAGCGCGGTGATTTTTTTCATGTCGTAGATGCGGCCGCTACGGTAATTCACATGGGTCAGCATCAGCACGGCGACTTGGCCGTCGAGCGCCGCCAGGATGGCCGCCTCATCCGAGTCTACGTAGCGTATCTCGGCATCGAACAGCTCGGCGATGCCCTGGGCTATATACAGGTCGGTCGGGAAATTCCCGCGTTCCGTGAGTATCACTTTGCGGCCGGGGTTCAGGCGCAAGGCCGACGCCAGGGCCTTGAACAGGTTGACCGAGGTAGAGTCGCCCACCATCACTTCGCTGGCGCCGGCGCCGATCAGGCGTGCAATTTTTGCCGCCACGCGCTGCGGCAAGTCTATCCAGCCGGCGTCGTTCCAGGAACGGATCAAACCCCGGCCCCATTCTTTGGCCACGGCCTGCTGCATGCGTTGCGGCAGATGCGAGGGCATCGCACCGAGGGAGTTGCCGTCCAGATAGATCTCCGACTCGGGCAAACTAAATTTATCGCGATATGCGGCTAGCCGGTCTTGCGCATCGAGCGTGATGCAATCCTGCCTGTTCAACTTCATCTTCATCATCCTTGTGGTTGCAGCTGGTAGTGGCGCTGTATTGGGACCGGCACAGGCCGTTTTTTAATGCCCATCCAGGCCAGTTTCCATGCTTGTGATTTGAGTATGCATGGGCGCTGAAATAAGTGAAAATGAATAATTCAACCCCAGATATGCCGATTTTTTATATCGGAATGGTCTATTTGTGGTTTTTAACGGCTTTTTCATAACTCAATATGTATTTTAATTTAATTATACGTATACATATGAATTTATAAGAACTAATATTTGCACATAATAATCATCACCCAGGAGAATGAATAGTGCAAAAATTAGTCGGGACTGCCCTTCCATGTCGCCCATGTCGCTTATATAACTTACTGGCCCTGGCTCTGAGCACGGCGGCCATTGCGCTGCCTGGCCAGGTCTGGGCCCAGGCCGAGGGCAGCAATGTCGGCGTTTATGGTTTCCTGAAGCTTGATGCCGAGAGCGTGAACGCAGGCCAGGGCAGTCTCGGCCGCCTGTCGAATAACCTGTCGGTGCTGGGCTTTCGCGGCAGGGAAGACTTGGGAGATGGCATGGAGGCTTTTTTCCAGCTGGAATCCAACGTCTTTGTCGACACCGGCGCCGGCGGGGAGTTTACCCGCAATACCGGGGTGGGCTTGCGCGGCAAGTACGGCCAGGTGCTGGCCGGGATTTGGGAGTCGCCCTACCGTTTTGTCTCGGTATATGCGATAGACCCGTTTACCGCGGGCATCTTCGCCTCCAACTCATTAATGGGAAATGGTTTCACTACCGCCGCCAATGGGGTAGCGCCGGCCTCTTTCGACAGGCGCCAGAAGAACCTGCTGCAATACTTCAGCCCCGGCCTGGACGGCTGGAACGCCAGGCTGGCGGTCAGCGCCAGAGAAGAAAAAACCGCCTCCAGCAATCCCGGCATGCTGTCCGGCTTGCTGACCTATGAACAGGGCACGCTGTACCTGGCCTATGGCTATGAACGGCATACCGACTACTTTGCCGCCAATACTAGCGACGTCGGGCATAAGCTGGGGGTGGCCTATAGCCTGGGAAATACGCGCTTGCGCCTGGCCTGGGAGAGGCTACGCTATGAACCGAGCGCCGCGACCAGCCTGAGCCGCAATGCCTGGCAACTGGCCGCCACCCACGAACTGGGCAGTAGCATATTCCGTGCTTCGTATGTGCGCGCGCAAGATACCAGCGGCAATGCCACTGGGGGGGTAGGCGGCAGCGGCCGGCCGGGAGCAGAGTCGGGCGCCAGCCAGTATTCGCTCGGTTACGGCTATAACCTGTCGAAACGGACCGAACTATGGGCCGCCTATACCAGGATCAATAACGACAGGTATGCGAGCTACAACCTGTCCGGCAATCCGGTAGCGGGATTGAGCGCTGGCCAGGACCCATCCGGATTTGGCCTGGGCATCACCCATAAATTCTGAATCCGCGCTGCAAGCGGCCGGCCTAGAACGGCGCGGGCCGCTAGCCGAAAAAAAAGCGCCTGAGAGCATCAGGCGCTTTTTTACTTGGGTAGCAACAAATTATTCCTGGTGATAGCGGGTCACCAGTTCCACTTCGTTTTTGGAACCGAGGAACACCGGCACGCGCTGGTGCAGCTTTTCGGGCTGGATATCCAGGATGCGCTGCTTGCCGTTGGTGGCGGCGCCGCCGGCCTGCTCGACTATCATCGCCATGGGGTTGGCTTCATACATCAGGCGCAGTTTGCCCGGCTTGTCCGGCTCACGTGCATCGGCCGGATACATGAAGATGCCGCCGCGGTTCAGGATGCGGTGCACATCGGCCACCATCGACGCGATCCAGCGCATATTAAAGTCCTTGCCGCGCGGCCCGGTGCTGCCGGCCAGCATTTCGTTCACATAGCGGGTCACCGGCGGATGCCAGTGGCGGGTATTGGAGGCGTTGATCGCAAATTCCTTGGTATCGGCCGGGATCTGCATATTGCGCTGGGTCAGCACCCAGGAACCCATCTCGCGGTCCAATGTGAAGCAGTTCACGCCGTTACCGGTGGTCAGCACCAGCACGGTTTGCGGGCCATACACCGCATAACCGGCGGCCACCTGCTTGCTGCCGGCCTGCATGAAGTCCTGCTCGGTCGGCGCTGCCATGCCGTCCGGCGCCTTCAATACCGAGAAGATGGTGCCTATCGAGACATTGACGTCGATGTTGCTGGAGCCGTCCAAAGGATCGAACAGCAGCATGTACTCGCCCTTGGGGTAGCGATGCGGGATAGGATGGATGGATTCCATTTCTTCCGACGCCATCGCCGCCAGGTGGCCGCCCCATTCATTGGCTTCCAGCAGGATTTCATTGGACAGGATGTCCAGTTTCTTTTGCACTTCGCCCTGGATGTTCTCGCTGCCAGCGGTGCCCAGCACTTCGCCCAGCGCGCCCTTGCCGACTGCATGGCTGATGGTCTTGCAGGCACGCGCCACCACTTCTATCAACAGGCGTAATTCGGCTGGTATGGAATTATTCAGGCGCTGCTCTTCTACCAGGTACTGCGTCAGGCTTACACGTTTCATGTCATTCCTTAATCTATATTACCGGCTCAGGAAACCAGGGCTTTGCTTACCACTTCCCGCACGTCCTTGGACAGCTTGCTGGTATCAGCCACTCTTTGCAGGGCAGCTTTCATCTGCACCTGCAAGGCCTTGGGATACTTGCGCCAGCGGTCCAGGCTGCGCGCCAGGCGGGCGGCAACCTGCGGGTTCAGCTTGTTCAGCGTGATCACCAGGTCGGCCCACAAGGCGTAGCCGCTGCCGTCCACCGCGTGGAAACGCGAGGGATTGGCATTGCAGAAGCTGAACGCCAGGCTGCGTGCGCGGTTGGGGTTGTTCAGCGTGAAGGCCGGATGCTTCATCAGTTCGCGGACCTTGGCGGCGTCGGTAGTGCGGGCCGTGCCTTGCAGCATGAACCACTTGTCGATGACCAGCGCTTCTTTCTTGAAATCCCTGAAAAACTTTTGCAGCGCTTGCGCCGATACTTTGGCATTCTTCGCCGAGCCGGAAAAATTGGTCAGCGCCGTCAAGGCTGCCAGGCGGTCGGTCATGTTTTGCGCTTCGTCGAACTGGGTCTTGGCCAGGGCGAACGTCGCCTCGTCCGGCCATTCCAGCAAATACGACAGCGCCAGATTTTTCAGGCCGCGCTTGGCCGCCGAGACTGCATCCGGGCTGTATTTGCCCGGAGTCAGGTTTTCTTCATAGGCACTCAGCAAATCGGCTCGCAGGTGCCGGGTCAGGCTGCCGCGCACAAACTGGCGCGCCTGATGGATCGCTTGCGGATTCACTTCCTTGAATTCTTCTGCAATCATCGCTTCCGACGGCAGGCTCAATACCAGTTCGCGGAAAGAAGGATCGAGGGTCTTATCGTTCAGGGTGGAACGCAGCGCTTCGATGAACATGCTGTCCAGTTCCAGCGCTTCGCCCTGCAACACGGCCTTGGTCAGCTTGACCAGGCGGCGTGTCGCCAGGCGCTGGCCGGCTTCCCAGCGATTGAACGGGTCGCTGTCGTGCGCCAGCAAATGGCCCAGTTCTTCGTCGCTGTAATCGTATTCCAGCACTACCGGTGCCGAGAAATTGCGCAGTATCGACGGCGTCGGTTTTTTCGCGATGCCGGTAAAGCGGAAAGTCTGCCTGGCGGCAGTTAATTCCAGCACCAGCGTGGTCGCCTTGGACGGCGCGGCCTGGCCTTCCAGGTTCAGCACCAGGTCCTTGCCGTTAGCATTCAGCAGGCCAACCGCGACCGGGATGTGGAAAGGCAATTTCCTGCTCTGGCCCGGAGTGGCAGGACAGGACTGGCTCAGGGTCATCTCATAGGTCTTGCTGGCCTTGTCGTAGCTGGTTTCCACCTTGACCCGGGGCGTACCGGCCTGGCTATACCAGCGCTCGAACTGTTTCAGGTTGCGGCCGCTGGAATCGGCCATCGCTGCGCGGAAATCATCACATTCCACTGCCTGGCCGTCGTGGCGCTGGAAGTACAGGTCCATGCCCTTGCGGAAGCCTTCATGGCCCAGCAAGGTGTAATACATGCGCACCACTTCCGAACCTTTTTCATAGATCGTGACGGTGTAGAAATTATTGATTTCCACGAAGGAATCGGGGCGCACCGGATGCGCCATCGGGCCGGCGTCCTCAGAGAATTGCACCTGGCGCAGCAGGCGCACGTCTTCTATCCGTTTTACCGCGCGGCCGGTGGCGGTGCCGACCAGGTCGGCAGAAAATTCCTGGTCGCGGAACACCGTCAAGCCTTCCTTCAGCGACAACTGGAACCAGTCGCGGCAGGTCACGCGGTTACCGGTCCAGTTATGGAAGTATTCGTGGCCGACCACCGATTCGATGCCGGCGTAGTCGATATCGGTAGCGATACTGGGATTGGCCAGCACATACTTGGTATTGAAAATATTCAAGCCCTTGTTTTCCATCGCGCCCATGTTGAAGTCGCTGACGGCGACGATCATGAAACGATCGAGGTCCAGCTCCAGGCCGAAGCGCTCTTCATCCCAGTGTATGCTGTTTTTCAGCGAATCCATCGCGTGCTGGGTCTTGTCCAGGTTACCCTGTTCCACCCACACTTGCAGCAAGACCTTGCGGCCGGATTGCAGCTTGTATTTTTCTTCCTGGCAGACCAGCTTGCCGGCCACCAGCGCGAACAGGTAGGAAGGCTTCTTGAACGGGTCTTCCCATTTCGCAAAATGGCGGCCGCCGGGCAAGTCGCCCTGGGCGACCAGGTTGCCATTGGACAGCAGCACCGGATATTTTTTCTTGTCGCCGCGCAGCATCACTGTGTATTTCGCCATGACGTCCGGACGGTCCGGGAAATAGGTGATCTTGCGGAAGCCTTCGGCCTCGCATTGCGTGAAGAAATTATTATTCGACACATACAGGCCGGACAGCGAGGTATTTTTCGCCGGCTGGATCAGGGTTTCTATATCCAGCGTCAGTTCGTCGGGCGCATTAGGGATGCGCAGCGTGCCGTTGTCCAGCGTGTACGCGGATTTTTTCAGGTTGACGCCATTCATGCGCAATTGCAGCAGTTTCAGCGATTCGCCGAACAGCACGATGTCTTTTTCACTGCTTTCCGGATTGCGGCGCATCGTGATGCGGGTCGCCACGTGGGTCGTATTCGGATCCAGGTCGAAACCCATTTCTACGGTATCCACCCAAAAACCGGGGGCAATGTAATCCTTGCGGTAAATTGTGACTGGCGTGCCGGGAGTATCTGTGCGCATGGGCGTCTGTATCTCTTAAAAATAAGTCGAAAAAATTGTGCCGCGAGACTACTGCCGTCGGCAGTAAAATCTGGAATTGAGGCAAGACGTGGATCTTCAGCGAGCAATGCCGCTAAGGATAAACAGGCGCCAAAATTCAGCAAAGACTGGCATTTTACCAATCTGTACGGCTCAAATCACGGTAAACGAGGCTTATCAAGAGAAAATTTGGCATTTCTCGGCAAAGCCGGTGATATTGTTGGCAGTATCGCCGGGGAAAGCCGCTGGCACCGACAGCTCCCGTCGTCCCCGGCTGGCCCGGTCCGGCTGCCGTGCAATTTGCCTGATGCAGACGGTCCGGATTTGTTGCTTGGGGTTACAAACCGTAACAGTTTTTATCGATAAAACGACCATAATTTAAGAGCAGAATCCATGCAAGGAATACTGGCTGCAAGCTGGTGAAAAATGGATTCCGGCAAGGAGTTCGCCATGAAAAATTATCTGCGTTCCCATTTTCCGCTCGTCCTGGCCATGCTGACGCTGCTGCTGGCAGGCTGCAATACAGTCAGCAGCCAGGTGACCGTATTCCATGACTGGCCGGCCGATGTCAGGGAAAAGACCTATGTATTCGATAAACAGCCGGTCCAGCAAAACAACCTCGAATATAACAGCTACGAAAACCTGATACGCGGCAAGCTGAGCCAATCCGGTTTTGTGGAAAGCAAAGGCGGCAACCCTGCCTTTAAAATTGCCGTCAACTATCACACCGAACCCAGCGATGTGCAGGTACGCGTGCCGGCGTACTACTATGCCTGGAATGATCCGTTCTGGCGCTTCAATTATCGCGGCCCCTATTTCCGTTCTTATTATTATCCGTTTGGCTATTACGGGCCGTTCGGCCCCATGTGGCCAGGCGACTTGGAAGTCCGGCGCTGG
This sequence comes from Pseudomonadota bacterium, assembly GCA_040390485.1. Classification (GTDB taxonomy): domain Bacteria; phylum Pseudomonadota; class Gammaproteobacteria; order Burkholderiales; family Burkholderiaceae_D; genus Undibacterium. The sequence goes on along the minus strand of JAZJYH010000087.1, from coordinate 20,526 downwards.
TACAAACATGAACTGGACATGCTGATTTCGGAAGCCAGGACCGGCAGGCAGTTATTTGATATCCGGAGCAGCACCGAGAGCCTGGATCGAACCCTGAATACGCAGATGGCCAACCTGGTGGAAAGCGCCTTCAAGGAATTTCCCGGCGCCAGCGGCGTGACCAGGAAAGTGGAAACGACTACCGTCAAATAAGCTGCCCGGCGCGGTGTCAGCCCTCCGCGGGAGGGTCTTGCAGGGCCGCCACCAGCGCCCGGTCCACCACGGAATCGGCCACCACCTGTACCGCATTGCCTTCGCGGAATTTATTGACCAGTTGATCGCCGGAGATGGAAAAGGCATCGTGGCCCTGACGATTAGTGAAAATATATCGGGTCCGTTTGGGGCTGACCCAGGCCAGCTTGAAGCGGGCCGTGGAGCCGTTGGAGCGGGTGAAATCCACCCACACGCCGCGCTCCAGGGTTTCCACCAGTTCCATCCACTCGTCGACCGGCTTGTCCAACTGCCCTTGCGCATGCCGGCTCAGGCGGCGTTCGCTGGCACGTTGCGCAATATTGACCGCGATCTCCAGCTGGCGGCGCGGCGAAAATTCCAGCGGCGCGCGGGCTATCCCCGCATGCCTCTCGGCCAGCTTGGAAAAAAACAGTACCCGTTCCGGTTCATCCCATTTGATCGCATTCAGCCAGGCATTCAAGAGCGTCAGCATGGCCGGCAGCTTGCTGACCAATTCCTTGCGTTCTTCGGCGCTGTTCTTCGGCTTCAGGCTCCAGATCAGGTCGTCCATGGTTTTCAGTGCATTTTCCAGCGCATGCGGTTTCTTGTCCTTGACGCTGTGCGCTATCGTCAGTATGCGTATCCACTGGTCCTGCAGGAAACTCTCCAGGAAACCGGCGACCTCGCCGGTTTCCACCCGCAAGGCCACGTCGTTTTCCGCGAACTCCCTGGCCATGCGCATTTTTTCCTGCTGCAAGGCCTCGGCCACCGGTTTGGTAATCGCTTCCTCGGATTTTTGCTCTTCCTCTTTCAGGAAGGTCTCAAGGTCCGACACCACGTCGGAAAACAAGTCTATCTGCTGGTCAAACTCTTGCTGCACCCGCTCGACTATGCCCTCTATCACCTGGTATAGCGGGTCCTCGCTGGCGGTGTCGGCATTCAGCAGCATGCTGGACTTGGCCAGCGTGTCTATCAATACCCGCGCCGGATGCGATTCCTTGAAGAAGAAGTCCTTGTCGAGCAGCGCCACTTTCAAGGTAGGGATTTGCAATTGCGAAATCAGGCCCTTGATATCGCCCGGTATCGCCGGATCATTGAAGACGAAATCGAAGATCCTGGCCAGCAGTTCTATCGTATTCTGGTCTATATTGGTCAAGCCGTCGGCCGGGGCTTGCGCCGACAATTGACGCAAGGGCGTGCTGTCAAAACTGCCGGCCGCGAGCCCGACCGGGGTCGCCCTTTGTATGCTGGTCAGGTAATCAAAAAACTGCCGGTCTATGGTGACCGTGTCGGGCCGGCCCTGGGCATTGCCGGCGCTGCCGCCGGACATGCCGCCGGCCGTCCATTGCTGGTCGGAACGCTGGTTGCTGCCGTGCCCGCCGGGCGCCAGGGGAGAACTCGCCGCCGCGGCCGGTGAAAACATATTCCTTAGCTTGCTATGCAACAGCGGGTCCCTGTCCGCGATATCATCCGCGCGCGCGGGCCCGTTCTTGCGCTGGTTATCGCGGTAAGCCGCGCCAATGTCGGGCAAGATGCCGCGTTCAGCCATCGCATTGTTCAATTCTTGCAAAATCGGCGTCAATTGGAGAAAAATGTCGGGCTGCAACAGGCGCAAGATCAGCAGGTGCGACTCAGCCATCGTGTCAAACTCCATCCAGGCCTGGTAGACCGCCTGGATGAATACTTCGGGACGAAACGGGTTTTGCGCCACGCTGATAGGGGTACGCTGCAATACATGGCCGATGCGGGTATTCAACGCGACCAATTGCTCGGCGCTGTCGACTTCCAGCGCCTGGCTCAGGTTGCCCAGCAAGACCTTGTTTTCCATTTCCTCGAATGTCACCAGCGAGAAATCCTGCTTTTCGGTGGTTTTTTTCGGCTTCTTGCGAATATTGACCGTACTGACTTCTTTTGCCAGCACCGCATTGACTTGTCCCGCAACCAGGCGGTAGAAAGTCGTGTTATTCCTTTTGAGCAGCTGGTAGGCCTGGAAGCTATGCGAAGCCTCTTCCGGCCTCAGGGTCTGGTCGGATAACTTGAACAGCGCCTCGGTCAGGCGTGCGGAAAAAGCCTCTAGCTGGGAAGAGACGAGATTGGTCGCGACAGGCACCAGGCTTTGCAGGATCAGCAAACGGCTGGAATTGGAAAACTCGCTTTTTTTGGAAGCACTTTGAATTGGAATTGTATCCATTGCCTAATACAGTCAGCCTACGATCAAACTACACGCATTGCATATTCACCGGCGCACCGGTAAATACAAAGAACAAAACCACGGCCTTTCTAAGAATAGTAAGCTTCAGTCGCAATCGTCAGCAACACCATCAGCAGCACCGCCAGGATCAAGACGATGAGTAAGCGTCCAAACTTGGGGCTGCCATCCCCCTTTGGGCTCTGTTCTTCAGGATGTTGCATGGGATTATTCATATTAAGCAAAACAGTTGATTTAAGGAATCAAAATGCTTGATCCTGTTGTTTTTCGCGCTTCCAGATCGCGGTGCGCCTGCGCTACCTCATGCAAGGCATAGCGCTGGCGTACGTCGATCTTGATCTTGCCGCTGTCGATCATGCTGAATAAATGGGCAGCCATGGTTTCCAGGTCCGCCCTTTTTGCAGTGTAGTTCATCAAGGAAGGGCGGGTAATGAACAAGGAGCCGCGCGAAGCCAGCTCACCCAGCCCAAATGGCGGCACCGGACCGGAGGCGCTGCCGAAGCTGACCATCATGCCCAAAGGCGACAGGCAATCCAGCGACCCGATAAAGGTATCCTTGCCGATCGAATCATACACAACCGGCACGCCTTTGCCTGCGGTAATTTCACGCACCCGCGAAACAAAATTTTCCTTGTTGTAGTTGATGACATGGGTGCAGCCATGTGCTTTTGCCAGTTCGCCCTTTTCATCCGAACCTACCGTGCCTATCATCGTCACGCCTATCGCCCGCGCCCACTGGCAGGCAATCAGGCCGACCCCGCCTGCCGCTGCATGAAACAGAATGGTTTCTCCGCCCCGCAGCGGGAAGGTGCGATGGAACAGGTATTCCACCGTCAAGCCTTGCAGCATCATCGCGGCCGCGGTTTCAAAGGAGATCGCATCCGGCAGCCGCACCAGGATCTCGGCCGGCATGATGCGCGCTTCGGCATAGGCGCCGTTGGGCCGGCCGGCGTAGGCCACGCGGTCACCGGGCTTGACATAGGTCACGCCCGGACCAACTGCCTCTACCACACCGGCCCCCTCCATGCCCAGGCCTGAAGGCAGGGGCTGCGGATAGAGGCCGGTACGGAAATACACGTCGATGAAATTCAAGCCGCAAGCGACATGCCGCACCAGCGCCTCACCCTGACCCGGCGGCCCCAAGTCGACGTCCACATACTCCATCACATCGGGGCCGCCGGCTTCCCTCATCCTGATTACTTTAGTCATCGTGATCTCGCTTTAATCTGGCTGTATATACGGCTATAAATACGGCTGTAAATACAGCTGCACATCAAGGAAAACATCCCACTCAACATCAAACACTAAAAGGTTCCAGGGTAGGCGCCGCCGTCCATCAGCAGATTTTGCCCGGTCATGAATGACGCATGCCGGCTGCACAGGAAGGCGCACATGGCGCCGAACTCTTCCGCATTGCCGAAACGGCGGGCCGGATTTTGCGCCATGCGCTCGGCCCGTACCTGCTCCAGCGACTTGCCGCTGGCCGCCGCGCCCGCCAGCATCGTTGCATTCAACCGGTCGGTATCGAAAGGACCGGGCAGTAAATTATTGATCGTCACATTATGCGCTACGGTCTTGCGCGCCAGACCGGCGACAAAGCCGGTCAAGCCGGAACGCGCGCCATTCGAGAGTCCCAGCACGTCGATAGGGGATTTGACCGCGCTGGAGGTAATATTCACGATACGGCCATAACCACGCGACATCATGCCATCTACGGTGGCCTTGATCAAGGCTATCGGCGTCAGCATATTGGCGTCCAGCGCCTTGATCCAGTCGTCGCGCTCCCAATCGCGAAAATCGCCGGGCGGCGGGCCGCCCGCATTATTGATCAGGATATCCGGCGTGGGGCAAGCCTGCAGCGCCCTGGCCCTGCCCTCTTCGGTCGTGATATCGGCGGCCACGGCGATCACCTCCACCGCGTAGCGCGTCCGCAGTTGGGCCGCCGCCTGCTCCAGCAAATCCCCATTGCGCGCGACGATAGTCAGGGCCACGCCCTCCGCTGCCAGCGCTTCGGCGCAACCGCGCCCCAGACCCTTGCTGGCGCCGCATACCAGCGCCCGCTTGCCCCTGATTCCCAGATCCATATGACCTCCCTATTTCGCCGCAGAACTTGCCGGGTTTTTCTTCATCGACAACAGGTACATGCCGCCCACCACCAGCGCCGTGCCCGCCAGTTGCCAGGCGGTGATCGGCTCCCCCAGGAAAATCGCGCCCAGGAACAGCGTCGACACCGGGCCTATCATGCCGGCCTGCGAAGCCGTCGCCGCACCTATGCGCTGCACAGCGATCATCGTCATGAATACCGGCAGCACCGTACATAAAATCGCATTCACCAGCGACAGCCAGTAGACCGCCTGCGGTTGCACCAGCATCGCCGCCGGGCGCAACAGGAAGAACTGGCCTATGCAAGCCGCGCTGGACACGCACATCGCATACGATACCAGCCGCATCGATCCCAGGCGGGTCACCAGCTGACCCGACTGTATCAGGTAGAGCGCATACGAAATCGCCGCGCCCAGCACCATGACCGAGCCCAGCATCACATTGCTGCCGCCGAATTTCAAATCATGCAAAAATACCAATATGATACCCATATACGACACCAGCAGCGCCGACCATTCCAGGCCGCCGATCCTGCGCTGCAGGAAGGTGGCGGAGATCAGCAGCACAAAGGACGGCGTCAGGAACAGGATCAGGCGCTCCAGCCCCGCGGTAATATATTGCAGGCCGAGGAAATCCAGGAAGCTGGACAGGTAGTATCCCATCAGGCCCAACGCGATCAGGCGCCCGCGATCTGCCCACGACAGTGCAAACCCCTGGCGCGACTGCCAAAATGCAACGGCGGCAAATACCGGCAGCGAGAACAGCATGCGGAAAGCGATCAGCGTCACCGCATCGACGTGATAGCGATAGATCAGCTTTGCGACAACGGCTTTGGTGGAAAATAGTACGGCGCCGGAAATCGCAATTGCCAGGCCGATCAGGTAGTCTTTGCGATGGAGGGAGGGGCTAAAGTGTGCAGTCATGGCTTTATTGTAAAGGCTTATCGCACATTGCGTTGCCGCCCCGCAGGGCAAGAACACGGGCAAGAACGTGGTTTTTAGCTCTTTTGGCATGTATTTTGATCACTGCGAGGACAAACCAAATGCCAATTAAAAGCAAACTAAATACAAACAAAGCGCCTTTACGGGGTTTGAATAAAGTCAATATGTTAAAATAGCGGTCTTCAAAAAAAATCAAAGTCAGGCCATTCAGCACAGGACAGCTCCCTGTACCCTGGCTGACCGCGCCGCTCCAAGGAAAGACGATCATGGCAGGACATAGTAAATGGGCCAATATCAAGCATAAAAAAGCAGCGACCGATGCCAAACGCGGCAAAATCTGGACGCGGCTGATCAAGGAAATTACCGTTGCGGCCCGCATGGGCGGGGAAGACGTCAACGCCAATCCGCGCCTGCGCCTGGCAGTCGACAAGGCAGCCGATGCCAATATGCCCAAGGATAACGTTACCCGCGCCATACAACGCGGCAGCGGCACGCTGGAAGGCGCCAACTATGAAGAGATCCGTTACGAGGGTTACGGCATAGGCGGCGCGGCGATCATCGTTGACTGCATGACCGACAACCGCGTGCGCACCGTGGCAGAAGTGCGGCATGCCTTCAGCAAGTTCGGCGGCAATATGGGTACCGAGGGTTCGGTTGCCTTTTTGTTCACCCACTGCGGGCAAATGTTTTTCGCACCGGGCACCAGTGAAGATGCGCTGATGGAAGCCGCACTGGAAGCCGGCGCCGATGACGTGCTCACCGATGAAGAAGGCGGCATAGAAGTGCTGTGCCCGCCGCATGACTTGTCGGCCATCAAGGAAGCCCTGGAAAAAGCCGGATTCAAACCAGAAGTGGCGGAAGTCACGATGAAGCCGGCGACTGAAACCGTATTCAGCGGCGATGATGCGGTAAAGATGCAAAAATTGCTGGATGCGCTGGAAAACCTGGACGATGTGCAAGAAGTGTTTACCAACGCCATTATTGAGCTGGAATAAACGGATAGCGACCCGGGGTCCGCGCAAGCGGGCCGGATGCCTGTCTTCAAGCGAAACAACGATTTACTCTGCGACGTCACAATACATATGAAAATTCTGGTAGTCGGCTCTGGTGGCCGTGAACATGCACTTGCCTGGAAACTGGCGCAATCTGAACGTGTGCAGATGGTTTATGTCGCGCCGGGCAATGGCGGTACTGCGGCCGATACTCGCCTGAAAAACGTGAATATCAGCGAACCGCTGGCACTGGCAGAATTTGTCAAGCAGGAGCAGATAGGCCTGACCGTGGTCGGCCCCGAGACGCCGCTGGCGGCCGGCATCGTCAACGTGTTCCGCGAACATGGCCTGAAAATCTTTGGCCCGACCAGGGAAGCCGCGCAACTGGAAAGCTCCAAGGACTTTGCCAAGTCCTTCATGCAGCGCCATGCCATTCCGACTGCGGAATACCAGACCTTTTCGGACGTCAAGGCAGCGCACGACTATATCGCGCAAAAAGGCGCGCCTATCGTGATCAAGGCCGACGGCCTGGCTGCCGGCAAGGGCGTAGTAGTGGCGATGTCGCTGGACGAGGCGCACGCCGCAGTGGACATGATGTTGTCCGATAACAAGCTGGGCGACGCCGGCGCCCGCGTCGTCATCGAAGAATTCCTGGCGGGCGAAGAAGCCAGCTTCATCGTGATGGTGGACGGCAAGAATATCCTGCCGCTGGCCACCAGCCAGGATCACAAGCGCCTGCTGGACAATGACCAGGGACCGAATACCGGCGGCATGGGAGCCTACTCCCCCGCCCCTATCGTGACCCCGCAACTGCATGCGCGCGTGATGCGCGAAATCATCGACCCTACCGTGCAAGGCATGGCCAAGGATGGCATCGTCTTCACCGGCTTCCTGTATGCGGGCTTGATGATAGATGAGCAGGGCAACCCGAAGACGCTGGAATTCAATTGCCGCATGGGCGACCCGGAAACCCAGCCCATCATGGCCAGGCTGAAAACCGACCTGGTGACGGTGATCGAACACGCGGTCAACGGCACGCTGGACACGATAGAGCTGGAGTGGGACCGGCGCACTGCAATGGGAGTCGTGATGGCCGCCGCCGGTTATCCGGATGCGCCGCGCAAAGGCGACGTGATCACCGGCATCCCGGCAGAAACCGCCGACTGCGTCACCTTCCACGCCGGCACCGCCCTGGATGGGCAACTGAAGGTCACCGGCGGCCGCGTGCTATGCGTGGTCGGTCTGGGCGACACTGTCAAGGTGGCGCAGAAGCACGCTTACGATGCCGTGGAGAAGATCCATTTCGACGGCGCCCAGTATCGCCGCGACATAGGCTGGCGCGCCTTAAATAAAAAACACTGATAAAAACCACTGAAACCGGCAGGGCACGAACTACATAATGACTGATTCCGTCACCGTAAAAAGCTATTTCACCGGGCTGCAGTCGCGCATCGTTGCCGCGATGGAAGAGGTGGATGGCAAGCGTTTTATCACTGATAGCTGGGACCGGCCGGACGGCGGCGGCGGCATCTCGCGCGTGCTGGAAGACGGCAATGTATTCGAGCGCGGCGGCGTCAATTTTTCGCACGTGATGGGCGACCAATTGCCACCTTCGGCGGCAGCCAGCCGCCCCGAACTCGCCGGGCGCAAATGGGAGGCGATGGGCGTGTCGCTGGTGCTGCATCCGCGCAACCCGTATGCGCCGACGGTACATATGAACGTGCGTTTCTTTACCACCAGTGCGGCCGGCCAGGAGCCGGTCTGGTGGTTCGGCGGCGGCATGGATTTGACGCCGTATTACGGCTTTGAAGAGGATGCCATACACTTCCACCAGAGCTGCAAGGATGCGCTGGCGCCGTTTGGCGCTCATTTGCACCCACGTTTCAAGCAATGGTGCGACGAGTACTTTTACCTGAAACACCGCAAGGAAGCACGCGGCGTCGGCGGCATTTTCTTCGACGACTTTAATGAGCTGGACTTTGCCTCCAGCTTTGCGATGACGCAAAGCGTGGGCGATGCCTTCGTTCCGGCCTACCGGCACATCCTTGAAAAGCGCAAGGATATGGCCTATGGTGAACGCGAGCGCGATTTCCAGGCCTATCGCCGTGGCCGCTATGTCGAGTTTAACCTGGTCTTTGACCGCGGCACGCTGTTCGGCCTGCAATCCGGCGGCAGGATAGAATCGATACTGATGTCGATGCCGCCGATAGTCAAATGGCGCTACGACTGGCAGCCGGAGGCCGGCAGCGCCGAAGCCAGGCTGACGACGGATTTCCTGGTGCACAAGGAATGGGTGTAAGCCCGCCGGCAAACGCCACGGCAAAGCTGTGCGTGCTGGTACTCGGCGGCAGCTTCGATCCTGTGCATGAGGGCCATGTCGCGTTGGCAACATTGTTTGCCCGCTTGTTGCACCCCGATCAATTGCGCATCATACCGACCGGCAATCCCTGGCAAAAATCCGTGCTGGTCGCCAGTGCGGAGCACAGGATACAGATGCTGAAACTGGCGTTCCAGGATCTGGAGCGAGCAACTGCCGTGCCCTTGGTTGTTGATAAACAGGAAATAGAGCGCGCAGCCAGGCAGCAATTCACCTATACGATAGACACGCTACGCGCGCTGCGTGCCGAGTTCGGTGAGCAGGCATCCATCGTTTTTTTAATCGGTGCCGACCAGTTGCAGAATTTGCACACATGGCACCATTGGCAGCAATTATTTGAGCTTGCCCACTTATGCGCGGCGTCCCGTCCGGGGTTCAGGCTGGATACGACACTATTGCCGCACACCGTCGCACAAGAATTTGTCCGTCGGGCTGGAACACCTGAGCAAATCCGCACCACTGCGTTTGGCCTGACTTGCCTGGCATCCGATCTGGATGTTGACATTTCCGCCACACAAATCCGTGCAGAACTAAAACAAGGTGGCCCAACCACATCGCTAGTACCTGCCAAGGTGCTAGACTACATTCAACAACAACATATATATACAAATTAAATGGATATCAAAAAACTGCAAACACTGGTGGTTGACGCCCTGGAAGACGTCAAGGCCCAGGAAATCAAGGTCTACGACACTACCCACCTGACCAGCCTGTTCGACCGCATCGCGATCGCTTCCGGCACCTCCAATCGCCAGACCAAGGCGTTGGCGGCATCGGTGCGCGACAAGGTCAAGGAAAACGGCGGTGACATCATCGGCGTGGAAGGTGAAGTCACCGGTGAATGGGTGCTGGTCGACCTGGGCGACATGATCGTGCATATCATGCAACCGGCGATCCGTGCCTACTACCGCCTGGAAGAAATCTGGGGCGACAAGGAAGTCAAGTTCGGCGCCGCCAAGCGCGTTTCCAAGCGCACCGCTTCCGAGCCGGAAGTAGAGGAAAAGCCAAAGCGCGCCCGCAAGGTAGGCGAGGTGGAAGTAACCCACACCATGCAGGCTACCCAGACCACGCTGGATGACGAGCCGAAGAAAGCCACGCGCAAACCGCGTGCGACGACCGCCAAGGCCGTTGCCGATGCAGTGGCCAAACCGGCCAGGAAACCGGCAGTCAGGAAAACCGCCACTGGTGCCGCCGGCGCAGCAGCCCCCCGGAAAACCACGGCCAAGGCTCCCGCCGGCGCCCGCGTCAAGGTTGCCGCCACCAAGACCGCTACCGCCTCCGCCAAACAGGCTGCGACCAAGCGTGCCGCCACTGCCAAACGCAAGACCGCTGAGTAATTCAGCATTGCCAGCCTTCTCCCGCTTAGGGGAGAAGGCTCCGGATCGACCTCATCATTAAATTATGCAGCTCATCATCGCAGCAGTCGGCCACAAGATGCCTGCATGGATAGAAACAGGCTTTGGCGAATACAGCAAGCGCATGCCCGCCGAATGCCGTATTCACCTGAAGGAAATCAAACCGGTCGAGCGCTCAGGCAGCAAGACCGCGGAAACCGTGATGGCGCTGGAGCGCTCCCGGATAGAAGCCGTCATCCCCAAGAATTCCCGGATTATCGCGCTCGATGAGCGCGGCAAGGACCTGACCTCGGTCGCCCTGTCGCAGTACCTGATGCTATGGCAGCAGGACGGGCGCGACGTCAGCTTCATCATAGGCGGCGCCGACGGCCTGGACGCCGAATTCAAGGCCAAAGCCGATATGCTGATACGCATCTCCAGCCTGACCCTGCCGCACGGCATGGTCAGGGTGCTGCTGGCAGAGCAACTCTATCGCGCCTGGTCGATCACGCAAAACCATCCTTATCACAGGGTGTAAACTATAGCTAGTAACCGGAACCCACTATGGCCATCAACGATAATAAAATCTATCTTGCCTCCAAGAGTCCGCGTCGCCGGGAATTGCTGCGCCAGATAGGCGTCGAATTTGAACTGCTGCTGCTGCGCGATTCGCCCAGCCGTGGCCCGGACGTGTCCGAAGTCGTATTGCCGGATGAGCGGCCGGATGCCTATGTCGCTCGCGTCACCCAGGAAAAAGCCAGTGTCGCCTGGCAAATCATGACCATGCGCAAGCTGCCGCTGCGTCCGGTGCTGGCGGCTGATACCACGGTCGTGATAGACGATGAAATCCTGGGCAAACCGCAGGACCATATGGAAGCCTTGCGCATGCTGCAGCGCTTGTCGGGCGCCACCCACACGGTGCTCACCAGCGTCGCAGTACACCACATAGACGGGCACTGGCATACCACGCAACGCTCCGACGTGACCTTTGCGACATTGACGGATGCCCAGATGCAAGCCTATTGCATGTCATCGGAACCGTATGACAAAGCCGGCGGCTACGGGATACAGGGCAGCGCCGCGCGCTTTATTTCTCACATCAGTGGTAGTTATTCTGGCATTATGGGATTACCATTATTTGAGACTAGTCAGCTCTTGAGAAAGGCTGGCATCTTTATCCCCTAAGTATTTATTCCCTGATCAGAGCGTATGAGCGAAAACCTCCTCATTAATATCACCCCACAAGAAACCCGCGTCGCCCTGATTTTTCAGGGAGCAGTGCAAGAACTCCATATAGAACGTACCCTGTCCCGTGGCCTGGTAGGCAATGTCTACCTGGGCAAGGTGGTGCGCGTGCTGCCCGGCATGCAATCCGCCTTTATCGACATAGGACTGGAACGCGCCGCCTTTTTGCACGTGGCCGACATCTGGGATTCGCGCACTCATGACGGCAACACGACGGTGCCGCCCACTCCCATAGAAAAACTGCTGTTTGACGGCCAGGCCATTACGGTGCAGGTGGTCAAGGACCCTATCGGCACCAAGGGCGCCCGGCTGTCGACCCAGATTTCCATCGCCGGCCGCATGCTGGTGTATCTGCCGCAGGATTCGCATATAGGCATCTCGCAAAGAATAGAAAACGAGGCCGAACGCGAGGCCCTGCGCGCCAAAGTGCAAAGCCTGCAGCAGCCGGATGAAAAAGGCGGCTTCATCGTCCGCACCATGGCCGAAGACGCCTCCGACGAAGACCTGAAAACCGACGTCGAATACCTGCGCCGGACCTGGGCCAATATCACCCAGCTGGCCAAGACCAAGCCGGTCACCACGCTGCTGTACCAGGACCTGAACCTGGCGCAAAGGGTATTGCGTGACTTCGTCAATGAAGAGACCGACAGCATACAGGTCGACTCGCGCGAAAATTACCTGATGCTGCACGAGTTCGCCAGCACCTATACGCCGTCGGTTTTGCCCAAGCTGCAGCATTACACCGGCGAGCGCCCGCTGTTTGACCTGTATGGCGTGGAAGAAGAAATCGAGCGCGCCCTCGGGCGCCGGGTAGACTTGAAATCGGGCGGCTACCTGATCGTCGAGCAAACCGAGGCGATGACCACGATAGACGTCAACACCGGCAGCTTTGTCGCCGGCCGCAATTTCGACGATACCATCTTCAAGACCAACCTGGAGGCGGCGCACGCGATTGCCCGCCAATTGCGCTTGCGCAACCTGGGCGGCATCATCATTCTCGATATCATCGACATGGAGAATGTAGAGCACCAGGCGGCCGTGCTGGCCGAGTTGAACAAGGCCCTGTCGCGCGACCGTACCAAGCTGTCGGTATCCGGCTTCTCGGCCCTGGGCCTGGTCGAGGTCACGCGCAAACGCACGCGCGAATCCCTGGCCCACATCCTGTGCGAACCCTGCCCTGCCTGCAGCGGCAAGGGCCAGGTCAAGACCGCCCGCACCATCTGCTATGAAATCCTGCGCGAACTGCTGCGCGAGGCGAAACAGTTCAACCCGCGCGAATTCCGCATCATGGCTTCGCAAGTGGTGGTCGACATGTTCCTGGAAGAGGAATCGCAGCACTTGGCCATGCTGGGCGACTTTATCGGCAAGCCTATCTCGCTGCAGGTGGAAAGCGTATTTCATCAAGAGCAATACGACATCATCCTGATGTAGTCCGGCGCGACCCTGGCACGCAAACCCTGCTCCCGGGCTTGCTGCTCTCTCGGCAATGCTCGGCGCGGCCGCGCAACAGAGGGCCTGATGCGGCGAGTGCCCGCCAGGGAAGGTGTTACGGTCACAGTATTCTGGTACAAACAAGAGCAGGCCGCAGCGACTGGGGTCTTGCTGCCGGGCGGCGCCGGCGACATAGTCAAGCTCGGCGAAAGCGGCATACGGCAGAGGATGGGACGTGAGCTAGATATCGCCACAGATGCCCATGCGGCGATAGGCAATCTTGCGCGGCAGGCGTGGTGCGACTATCGGTACGCTGATGTATACGGCACTGCGAGACCCTTGCGATCGAAACGGGCAGGACGGCAGGCAAACAAAAAGGCATATCATTGATGTCAACGATATGCCTTCAGAAACCGCCCTTTGTTATGCATAGGGCTTTGATGTGTCAGCTCCCTGCATCAGCGTCGCAGGGCTCACCTCCCTACAGTTTGGCGGACTTGCGGCCACGGACAAAATACAAGCCCAACAGGCCTATCGCCAACAGCGCCATCTGACCTGGCTCAGGGACAGGTACAGCCGTAATGTCCACGGCGAAATTGGCTGATGTAAATGCATTTTCCTGGGTAATTATGCCCACGCAGCCTACAGCAGCGCCAGCAGCTAAACAAGCCGCGTCGCTCAAATTGCCCAGACCATTGGCTGTAATATCGAGGGTGTACAAGAAACCGTTCAGAGTAAAGCTGCTAGTCAAATTGCCTGCTGTTATGACGAATATGTCAGGGCAATTATTCGTTGTGCCGTCAAAGCATAGTCCATCGTTCGGTGTTTCTATGAATTTGACCGCGAAAGTTTGACTAAATTGCGGAAGACTGGCATCAGGCGGCGCAACCGGGGTCAAAGTCAGGGTATTCAGCATGGTAGCCGTGGTCAAGGCCTTGAAATCGATGCTTATCGCATTGTTATAATGGGTGATGGTATTGGTGGCCACGGTCGGACCGTTAGTGAACAAAGAGACGCCAGTCAGAGTATCATTGGTAATGACCAATGCGCTTCTTGCGTCGGTAATGGGTAAATTAGGCGTAGTGAAAGGACCGGTGCCGCCCCAGGATAGTTCGGTGCTGGTCGTAGTTTGTGTCCCAGGATTAGATGGATTACCTGCGGAAAAAGTAGCAGAGGTCCAGTTCAGAGCTTCGTCAAAGCTCCATTGTGTGATCATTGCCGCATTTGCACTTACCGCAACCAGCATAGTGCTGAGCAAGCCTAGCAAGCCAAGAATTTTTTTCATTTCTTTCTCCTGAATATCATTAGCGGATCGAGATGGGCCTGTGGCTACTTCAACTTATCTACTGTGCGAGGAACCGCGCTGAGCCGAATTACCCGGATGCCCACTTACTCACCCGCTATCAAGCAATGGACAATCCTAACTGAGCAAATTCCATACCCGATCGGGCTTACCCGGGCTGGCCCTAGCTGGCGCACTTGATGGGCAGGTAAATCCCGGGCCTATGTAAAATCCCTCGACGTTACCCTAAAAAAATAAAATAACATCAGGAAATTTAACTGATAGGCCTGCAGCAACAGTGCTGTGCAATGCATGTGCCTGAACAGGTGTTTACAGAGGAGGCGGCGTGTGCGCGACGATATTCATGTCGAGGATAAACCTGTCTGCGCAGAAATTGTCTTGCTGTCAGAGGCAAAAAAACCTGGCAAAAAATCCGACAACGGCCAAGCGCGCTTTTTTTGTTGCTCTGCCGGAGTTATTTTCTTTGCGGAAAATCAGCGCACGATTTAGCTTGCGCTCATCCGATATTTATCGGTGCTCAACGAGCCTGCAGCATGGGCCGTAATTCTTTCCAAACGATATCGCTGCCCAGCTTTTGCATGCAGTCATGATGCCCCAGCGGACATTCGCGCTGCTTGCAGGGAGCGCAAGCCAGATGCAAGGAAAGCGAACGCGCGATGTCGGAAAAAGGTGGCGCGTGCCCGGGGTCGGTAGGACCATAGATGGCGATCACCGGGCGATTCAGGGCCGATGCGATATGCAATAAACCCGAGTCGTTACTGATCACGGCGGCGGCCCCGGCGATCAGGGCGACCGCCTGATCCAGGCTGGTCTTGCCGGCCAGGCTCAGGACGCGAGGCGACAGGGCGCAGATCTGTTGGCATACGGCCTGGTCCTTGCCTGAGCCCAATAAAACTATCTGCGTTGAGGGATCGTCGGCCAGCACGGTATCGGCCAGCGCGGCGAAGTGCGATACCGGCCAGCGTTTGGCGTTGCCGAATTCCGCGCCGGGGGCAAACACCAGCAGAGGCCGATCTTGCTGCAAACCAAGAGTATCCAGCACAGCAGCAATTTGTGCAGCGTCCACGCTCAATGCTGGGCGCGGCAAACCTGTTGGCGCTTGCGCAGACGGCGCAGTGGCCAGCGCCGCATAGAATGGCACCATGGCCCTGGGATGGGCAGGATCGTCATGGTGCATCACATTGATCAGTCCGTAGCGGCTCTCGCCTTTATAGCCTACCCGCTTGCCGATTCCAGCCAGCCACGGTATCAACGCAAATTTCAGGGTATTCGGCAGCACATAGGCTTCGGCGTATGCGCGTTTTTTTAATTCTCGGGCGAAACGCCAGCGTTCGCGCAACTGCAGCGCGCCGTGCTTGAAGGGCGTGCTCAACACCGTATCCACGTCCGGCATGGCGCGCAGTACCGGCGATACCCACGCCGGCGCCAGCACGTCTATCGGGCGCTCGGGATGCTGTTGCTTTAACAGGCGCAACAAAGGTTGCGCCATCACCGCATCGCCTATCCAGTTGGGGGCGATCACCAGGGTACGCGGAGCGTTCAGGCCTGTCATGCGCGCGGCACCCGTCCCATCAGGAAAAATTCATCATTGGGCCGCATCGAAATCACGTTCGCCATGCGGTTGGACAAACCGAAGAAGGCGGTGATCGCGGCGATGTCCCAGATATCTTCGTCGTCAAAGCCATGCTCGTGCAGCGCCGCATAGTCGGCATCGCCAACGCTGTGCGACTCCAGGCAGACCTTGAGCGCGAAGTCCAGCATGGCGCTTTCGCGCGGCGTAATATCGGCCTTCAGGTGATTCACGGCAACCTGGTCGGCGACCAGCGCGTTCTTGGCATAGATGCGCAAGAGAGCGCCGTGCGCCACCACGCAATACAGGCAATGATTCCTGGCGCTGGTGGCGGTCACGATCATTTCGCGGTCGGCCTTGCTCAGATTGCCGGTCTGCTTCAGCATCAGCGCGTCGTGGTAGGCAAAGAAGGCGCGGAACTCGTCCGGCCGGTGCGCCAGCGTCAGGAATACATTCGGCACGAAGCCGGCCTTTTCCTGCACCGCAAGAATTTTTTCGCGTATGTCGTCCGGCAATTGCTGCAGTTCCGGCACCGGAAAACGGGATAGGGGTTTGTTCATTGCATGTCTCCTGATGATGCGGGGGTGCTACCAAAGCTCTTAGGCGGCAAACTGCAGGCGGTACAGGTTGGCGTACACACCTTCCGCGTTCAGCAGCTCTGCATGGGTGCCGATTTCCACTATCTGCCCGTCCACCAAAACCGCGATCCGGTCCGCCCTCTCTATCGTGGACAAGCGATGCGCAATTACCAGTGTAGTACGGCCCAGCATCAATTCATCCAGGGCCGACTGCACTGCGCGCTCCGATTCCGAATCCAGCGCCGAGGTGGCTTCGTCCAGTATCAGTATCGGCGCATTCTTGTAGATCGCCCTGGCGATGGCCAGGCGCTGGCGCTGGCCGCCGGACAGGCGCATGCCGTTGTCCCCGATGACGGTTTGCAGGCCCTCAGGCAAGTCGCGCACGACGTCGCCCAGGTGTGCCGCCTGCACCGCCCGGGCGATCCTGGCGGCGTCCGGCGCCGCGTCACCGTAGGCGATATTGGCTGCCACCGTATCGTCAAACAACACCACGTTCTGGCTGACCATAGCAATTTGCTCGCGCAGGCTATGCAGGGAAATATCCTGCAGCGACTGGTCATCCAGCAAGATGTCGCCGGTAGTCGGAGTATAAAAACGCGGCACCAGGTTCACCAGCGAGGTCTTACCGCCGCCGGACATGCCTACCAGCGCAATGGTCTCGCCCGGTTGTATGCTCAGGTTCACTTCCTTTAACGCCAGGCTGTCCTGACCCGGATAGGTGAAGCTGGCCTGCCTGAATTCCAGCTTACCCTTGGCCCTGGCCGGCAAATCCCTGCCGCTGTCATGCTCGGCATCGGTGTCTATCAGCGAGAACACGGATTCGGCGGCGGCCATGCCGCGCTGCAGGGGGCCGTTCAGGTCGGCCAGGTGTTTCAGCGGCGTCAGCAGCATCAGCATCGCGGTGATGAATTTGATGAAGTCGCCCGCGGTAGTCTGGTTTTGCGCCGCCTGCGCCAGCGCCAGCATGATCACGATCGCTACCGCGCAAGCCGCCAGTATCTGCGTGATGGGCGTAGTGGAAGCCACTGCCACCGTAGTGCGCATGGAATAGCCGCGCAATTTTTCGTTCTTGTCGTCAAAGCGGGTCTGCTCGTAATGCTGGCCGCCGAAGATCCGTATCACCTGGTGCGCGCGGGTGGTTTCTTCTATGACCTGGGTCAGTTCGCCATTGACCTCCAGCTGGTTCTGGTTCAGCTTGCGCAAGCGCTTGCTGACACTGCGCACCAAAACCGCCATCACCGGTATCAGCACCAGCGCCACCAGCGTCAGTTGCCAGTTGACGAAAAACAGGTAGGCCAGCAGCACGGCGACGGTCAGCGAATCGCGGATCAGCGTGGTCAGCGAAACCTTGAACATTTCTACAATTTGCTGCGCCTCGAACATGATGGTGTTGATGACGCGTCCGCTGGATTCGGCCTGGTAAAAACCGATGGGCACGCTGAGTATCCTGGCAAACACCTGGGCCCGCAAATGGTTCAGCATCCGGGTCGATACCCAGGACATCAGGTAGCTGGTGGTGAAGGTGCACATGCCGCGCAATACAAAGATGCTGATGATGGCCGCTGGCACCTTCCACAGGGCCAGGTGGGCGCCGCTTTTAAAGCCGTGGTCCAGCAAATAGCCCAGCACCTGGGGGAACATGATTTCGGTCAGCGCGGTGCCCAGCATCGTGAACAGGACCAGGAACATCCGATCCCGATATTGCCGGATGCTGGCCCACAAGCGCTGGAAAACAAGAATTGTTGCTTTATTCATTGATCTGGATTTTCAATCGATTTTTTATTATTGGAAGCGGTTCGGCCAGGCTCATTCCTTGCGCCCATCCCTGCGCGCACCGGCCAGGGGGATCGCCAGCAAGATCATGAAGGCCATGCCGAACACGCCGTCGCGCAGGATTGCATTGAACATGCCGCCTATGATCATCGTGACGCCCAGCATGGCCAGCATCATGCCGTTTTCGCCGCCGATTTTCCTGGCTGCCAGCAATTGCGCCAGCCATATCCACAGCAAGGCGGCCAGGCCGAACACCCCGACTTCGGTCGCGTACAACAGGTAGTCGTTGTGCGGGGTGGTCATGGTGCCGCTGGCCAGGCCCCTGGCGCGCGCCTGGTATTCCGACAGCCAGCTGGCGATGCCGTGCCCGGTCCAGGGTTTTTCGGCGACGATGCTGCCGGTCAATTTGTAAATTTCCGCTCGCATGCCATCCTCGCCCGCATCTTCGCCGCGGGCAAAGGCTTGCGCCTGGTGCAAGGTGCACAAGCCCCTGTCCCGCACTATCTGCGCCGGGGAATAACTCTGCATCTCGCGCACCGCGCATTTTTCCGGTGCCGGCAAGCTGAGCGCATATTGCAGACCCAGCCACAGCGACAAGATAGCCGCGCCCAGCCACACCAGGCTGCGCCAGGAAAAACTCAGGCGGCTGAGCGGAATCAACGCGCACAGGAACAGCATGATCAGGCTGGCGGTACGGCTCTTGGTCAGGAATAGCAAGGCGACCACGATATACACAAACACCAGCAGGCGCAGCCAGCGATGCTCCTTATGGATGACCAGCCGGTTCAGCAGCCAGCCTGCGGCAACTGCCAGCAAGATACCTAGTAAGATGGACTTGTTGCCCTGGTAGATCACATAACTCCTGGTCATGGTATTTTCCGGCAATACCTGGAAAAAATTCAGGTAAAACAAGGTGGCGGCAATCAGGGCGCCGCTCAGGAAAAACACTACCGCGCGGCGCTGCCATGCGCCGGCGCCTATACACAGGAACAGCAGCAGGAACAAATAGGTCTGGTAGTGGCCGAAGGCGGACCAGAACTCCCCCGCCGGCCGCGGCAGGAATAGCGCCACCAGGCACGATACCAGGCTCAGCGACAACACCGGCCTGAACATCGGGCTAGCCAGCATCGCCCGCCCTTTTTCACGATAATTACCGGACAGCGCCAGGCTGAGCAAGAACAGAATCACCCCCGCATACATCCAGCCTACCGGGAAGAACAGGGTCAGCGGCAATACCGAGAATACGTGCTGCGGCAGGGCGGCGCGCAGCAGGGTGGCGCTGCTGCCGGCGACATGTCCGCTGTCAGCGCGGCCGCCGCCGGCATCTTGATAGGGTAGGCTCATGGCGTCAGGAATATTCTATCTGCACGTTTTTAGGAGATAACCAGTCCGACAAGGTCTGTCGCAAACCATCATCGGGATTGACCCGCCAGCTATCGGCAAAATACAGCTCGGCCGCGGCCATGCCGTTCTGGTAGCGCACCACCACCGGACAGCCCTCCTGGTCCAGGTAGGGCTTCAGGGTTTCCTGCAGGATCTTGACGTCGGTCTCGGCCGTCAGCGTTACCCGCAAGCCTTGCGAGAATTGCACCCGAGCCCGGCCTATGTCCATCACCTTTTCTGCCGAGATGCGCAGGCCGCCGGAAAACCGGTCTTCCGACACCTTGCCCAGCACCGCCAGGAACTCGTCTTCCTTGAACAAATTCTTGTACTGGTCCAGCAATTCGCTGTACACGGTCACGTCGACGATGCCGGTGCCGTCATCCAAGGTCACGATCAGTATCTTGCCGCGCTGCGTCATCTGGGTGCGCAAGCCGGAAATGATGCCGGCAACCAGGCGCAGGTCGCGCGAAGGCTCCAGCTTGGCCAGCGTGGTCTTGATGAACTGGCGCACCTCCGGAGCATAGGAATCAAACAAATGGCCGGACAGGTAAAACCCCAGCGCCAGCTTTTCTTCGGTCAGCCGCTTCTTGTCGGTCCAGGGCGCCGCCTTCACGTATTCCGGCGGCGGGATCATGTCGTCGTCATCGCCGAACAGGCTGACCTGGTTGGCCGCCGCATCGGCCTGCTCGGCCGCATCCATCGCCAGGCCCACCGTTGCCAGCAATACCGCCCTGTCCTGGCCGAAACCGTCGAAGGCGCCGGCACGTATCAGCGACTCTATGGTGCGCCGGTTCACCTGGCGCTTGTCGATACGCTTGGCAAAGTCGAACAGGCTGACGAAAGGACCGTCGGCTTCGCGGGCCGCGACGATGCTCTCTATCGCGTTTTGTCCCGAGCCCTTGACCGCACCCAATCCGTAACGGATCTGCATGGCCTTCTTGCCCGCTTCGCCGACCGGGATAAACCGGTATTCGGACTGGTTGATATCCGGCGGCAATAAACTCAGTTTGCAGATGTCGATCGAATCTTCCACCAGGATCTTGATCTTGTCGGTGTCGTCCATCGCCAGCGACAAGT
>JAZJYH010000086.1:0-2188 GCA_040390485.1 Pseudomonadota bacterium | reverse complement strand
CAGAAAATTATCCTTTTTGCACGATAGAACCTAACGTCGGCATGGTGGAGGTGCCCGATCCGCGCCTGGCCAAGCTGGCCGAGATCGTCAAGCCCGAGCGCATCTTGCCGGCGACGGTGGAATTTGTGGACATCGCCGGCCTGGTGGCGGGCGCGTCCAAGGGCGAAGGCCTGGGCAACCAGTTCCTGGCGCATATCCGCGAGACAGACGCGATCGTCAATGTCGTGCGCTGCTTTGAAGACGACAACGTAATCCACGTGGCAGGCAAGGTCAGCCCGCTGGACGATATCGCCGTGATCCAGACCGAGCTGGCGCTGGCCGACATGGGCACCGTGGAAAAAGCCATCCACCGCGAAAACAAGAAAGCCCGTTCCGGCGACAAGGACGCCGCCAAGCTGGTGGCCGTGCTGGAACGCATGATGCCTCACCTGAACGACGCCCAGCCGGTGCGCGCGATGGGCCTGGATGCCGAAGAAATGCTGCTGATCAAGCCGTTGTGCCTGATTACCGCCAAGCCGGCCATGTATGTGGCCAACGTATCCGACAGCGGCTTCAGCAATAATCCGCTGCTGGATCAGCTGACCGCTTTCGCCGCCAGCCAGAACGCGCCCATCGTCGCCATCTGCGCCGCGATAGAATCCGAAATCGCCGACCTGGAAGATGAAGACAAGCACGCCTTCCTGGCCGACATGGGCATGGACGAGCCCGGCCTGGACCGCCTGATCCGCGCCGCCTTCAA
Source organism: Pseudomonadota bacterium (assembly GCA_040390485.1). Taxonomy (GTDB): domain Bacteria; phylum Pseudomonadota; class Gammaproteobacteria; order Burkholderiales; family Burkholderiaceae_D; genus Undibacterium. The sequence continues at coordinate 1,449 of JAZJYH010000086.1, read as the reverse complement.
ATTGCTGGGCCTGCAGACCTACTTCACCGCCGGCGTCAAGGAAGTGCGCGCATGGACCATCCATGTCGGCGACACCGGACCGCAAGCGGCCGGCGTGATCCACACCGACTTTGAACGCGGCTTCATCCGCGCGCAAACCATCGCCTATGAGGATTTCATCACCTACAAGGGCGAGCACGGCGCCAAGGAAGCCGGCAAGATGCGCGCCGAAGGCAAGGAATACGTGGTCAAGGACGGCGATGTATTGAACTTCCTGTTCAATGTCTGATCAGGTCTGATAAAAATGGTTAGAATGCATGTGCAAAATGCATGCATTGCTAATCACGTAGTAATATGAAATGCCCATCCTGCACTGTTCGATGGGCATTTGTATTAAGTTTGCACCGATTTGCCAGGTAGCCGGTGGGCGCCCCCACCGGCAATACGAGTTTAGAAACCATCTATGCCCACCATTACCGAGCTGACTCTATATCCGATCAAATCCTGCGCCGGCATTGCGCTGCGCGCAGCGACTGTCACCGCCACCGGCCTGTCGCACGACTTGATCTACGACAGGGAGTGGATGGTGGTGGATGGCAACGGCCATTTCCTGACCCAGCGCGAACACCCGAAAATGGCCCTGATCCAGCCCGCCATCCACAGCAATACGCTGGTGCTGCGCGCACCCGGCATGCTGCCGCTGGAGTTGCCGCTGGACCTGCCGGACCCGCAGCACGCCAAGACCCTGCAAGTGCAGGTATGGGAGCACAGTCTGGCAGCCTACGATTGCGATGAACTCACCGCAACCTGGTTCAGCAATGCGGTCGGCACGCCCTGCCGGCTGGTGCGCTTCCACCCGGACGTCACCCGGCTGGCGAGCAAAAAATGGACAGGCGACAGGGACGTGCCCACGCTGTTTGCAGACGGCTACCCTATGCTGCTGATTTCCACCGCCTCGCTGGACGACCTCAACCGCCGCCTGCAGGGACATGGCCGCGACGCGATACCGATGAACCGCTTCCGCCCGAATATCGTCGTGGACGGCATCGAGGCCTATGAAGAAGACTATGCCGAATCCTTCGACATCGGCGGCATCAAGCTGAAACCGGTCAAGCCCTGCCCGCGCTGCCCCATGCCGTCGGTAGACCAGGCCACCGGCGCCTTCGGGCCCGACCCCATGGATATATTGCAGACCTACCGCGCCAATCCGCTGGTGGATGGCGGCATCACCTTCGGCATGAACCTCATTGTGCTGGCCGGCGAAGGGCAGGTATTGCGGGTAGGCGACGAAGTAGAAGTGTCTTTGGCGTTTTAATTAGGGCCTGTTAACAACTAAATTGGGAGATGCGTTCAAACCAAAACGTGGGCTGGCAAGGCGTGCGACGCAGTTAAGGCTGGAGCCTTAACAAGGAGTGCAACGCAGTCCAGCGCGCGTTTTGGTTTGAACCCGGAGGGAATGGGTTTAAACTG
>JAZJYH010000085.1:0-42712 GCA_040390485.1 Pseudomonadota bacterium | reverse complement strand
TCAATGACGACACCCCGCAGCTCGGCATAGCCCTGTTCCCGGCGTACCAGCGCCGTGGCCTGGGCACGGCCCTGATGATGCACCAGCTGGATGCCTTGCGCGGCAGCTTCCCGGCGGTGAGCCTGACCGTGCATCCGCAGAACCAGGCGCGCATCCTGTATGAAAAATGCGGTTTCGTGCTGCAGCGCGAAGTGGCGCGCGGTTACCTGCTGATGCTGGCCAAGCTCTGAGTAGCTGCCAGAAAGCGGCGGCATTCGCGGCCAGGAGCGGGCTGAGGCGATATAATTTAGCCATGGTCTCCATTTCATCAGACAGCTTCAGGACAAGAGTAAATCGTGGCTAAAAAAGAGCATGTTTCAGAGACGCAGGCGACCCAGTTCCTGCGCAAGCAGGGTGTGGCATTTTCCGAACACCCTTACCCCTATGAAGAGCACGGCGGCACTTCGGTGTCGGCGCGCGAGCTGGGCGTGGACGAGCACCATGTAGTGAAAACTCTGGTCATGCAGGACGAGGCGGCCAAGCCGCTGATCGTGCTGATGCATGGCGACCGCAAGGTATCGACCAAGAACCTGGCGCGCCAGATAGGCTGCAAGGCGGTGGAGCCGTGCAAGCCCGAGGTGGCGCAGCGGCACTCCGGTTATATGATAGGAGGCACTTCTCCTTTCGGCACCAAAAAAGCCATGCCCGTCTATGTGGAAAAAAGCATATTGGCGCTGGAAAAAATCTATATCAATGGCGGCCGGCGCGGCTATCTGGTCGGCATACAACCCGCGGTGCTGGAAGCAAGCCTGAACGCCAAGCCGGTCGAGTGCGCACTGGACGAATAGTTTTTGGGCGCCGCCAACCCGGCGCAGCATGTCCGCATTTGAAAATGCCGGCACTTCCCCTATACTGTGGCGTTTGGCGCCCGCTTCCCCCTTGGCGGCGGGGGCGAACCATAAAAACTGAACAATAAAACTGAAAAATAATCGGGAGTGTAATGTATACAATACTGGCAGTCGTGATCGCCTATCTGATAGGCTCGATTTCATTTGCGGTCGTGGTCAGCCAGGTGTTTGGCCTGGCGGATCCGCGTACCTACGGGTCCAAGAACCCAGGCGCGACCAATGTACTGCGTAGCGGTAACAAGGCGGCCGCCATCTGCACCTTGCTGGGCGACGGCTTCAAGGGCTGGTTGGCGGTATGGCTGGCGATGAAATACGGCGAACAGTTCGGTATCGAGGACAGCGGCATTGCCATGGTCGCGGTCGCGGTATTCCTGGGCCACCTGTGGCCGGTGTTTTTCAAATTTGTCGGCGGCAAGGGTGTGGCTACCGCGCTTGGGGTATTGCTGGGACTGAATCCCTGGCTGGGGCTGGCGACCTTGGCGACCTGGCTGATCGTCGCCTATGCCACTCGCTATTCTTCATTGGCAGCCTTGATCGCCGCTTTTTTTGCGCCCTTGTACTACGGTTTCTTGTTCGGCCCTGACATTACCATGCTGGCGGTTTTCGTGATGAGCGCCTTGCTGGTGTACCGCCATCGCCAGAATATTGCGAATTTGATCGCAGGCAAGGAAGGTCGCATAGGCAGCAAGAAGAAGTAGGCGAAGCAGTAGCCACTATTGCCGCAAATGTTGCAAATATGACTAGTCAATAGGCTGCTTGAGGTCTACCATGCAAGCAGATGGCCCGGCGGCCATCTCATACCAAGGAGACCTCCCATGCTCAAGCGTTCGGCAGTCCTGTCCTTTCCTTCCCTGTTTGCCCCCGTGCTGGCCTTGCTGCTGGCGCTTCCGATCGCCGCCCTGGCGGCCGAAAGGGGAACGGCCAATGAAGCCAAGGCGATGGTGCAAAAGGCGATAGGCGCGATGAAAAAAAGCGGCGTCGACACTACCATCACCGAGATCAATAAGCGCGACGGACAATACTCCGACAGGGATTTATACGTTGTCGTGTATGACCTGAACGGTAAAAACCTGGCGCATCTGAATCCTAAGATGGTCGGCAAGGACATGATAGAGCTGAAGGATGAAGACGGTAAATACTTCATCAAGGAACGCGTGGAAATCGCCAAGAAGAAGGGCGGCGGATGGCAAGACTATAAATTCTTGAACCCTGTCAGCAAACAGATAGAGCCCAAGGCCATGTACATAGAGAAGTATGAAAATGTGATTGTCGGCTGCGGCATCTATAAATAGTTTGCCTGGCAAAAATAAAAAAACCTGCGTCGTTCGAGCAGGTTTTTTATTGCGCATGTCACGCGGCCAGTAGCTCGTGCAAGGGCCAGCGCGGACGTACATTGAAGGCATAGTCATGCGTTGCCGCCGCTGGGTTCTTCTTCAGGCGCATCGCCCCCGCAAAGGCTATCATCGCGCCATTGTCGGTGCAAAATTCCAGTTCCGGATAAAACACCTGGAAGCGTTTTTTTGCCGCCGCCGCATTCAGCGCCGCGCGCAATTGCTGGTTGGCGCCCACCCCGCCGGCGATCACCAGCCGTTTCAAGCCGCTTTCCTTGAGGGCTGTCATGCATTTGGCGACCAGCACGTCGACGATGGCGTCGACAAATCCGCGCGCTATGTTGGCCTTGTCCTGTTCGCAGATATTGGCCGCTTGCTGCGCCTGTTGTTTGACCACGGTCAGCACCGCGGTCTTCAGGCCGGAGAAGCTGAAATTCAAGTCCTTGGAGTGCAGCATGGGCCGCGGAAATTTATAGGCCAGTGGATCGCCGAACTCGGCCAGCCGCGAAATCGCCGGACCTCCGGGATAAGCCAGGCCCAGCAGCTTGGCCGATTTATCAAAGGCTTCGCCGGCGGCGTCATCCAGGGTCTCGCCCAGCAGCTTGTACTGACCCACGCCATCCACCCGCATCAATTGCGTATGGCCGCCGGACACCAGCAGCGCGATGAATGGGAATTCCGGCGGCTGACTGGCCAATAACGGCGACAGCAGGTGGCCTTCCAGGTGATGGATGCCCAATACCGGCTTATCCAGCGCCATGCCCAGGCCGCAAGCCACCGAGGCCCCTACCAGCAGGGCGCCGGCCAGCCCTGGTCCCTGGGTGTAAGCAATTGCATCTATCGCGGTGCGCGGCAGCGCGGCTTGCTGCAGCACTTGCTCCAGTAAGGGGATAGCGCGGCGTATATGGTCGCGCGAGGCCAGTTCCGGCACCACGCCGCCGTATTCCTGGTGCATCGCTATCTGCGAGTGCAGGGCGTGCGCCAGCAGGCCGCCCTCGGTATCGTACAAGGCCAGGCCGGTCTCATCGCAGGAAGATTCAACACCTAAAACTATCATTGCTATACCGCTATCTGAAAAAAATTGAGGCAAAAAGACAAGATATCTCCATCAATTTTTTAAATAGGTGTGATTCTTGCTTGTTAGCCTGTAACCGAGATTATATTCTTAAATCGCAGAAGCCCAATTACTGAGTCACACAATGATCAAAAAGCCATCAGGCGGCAACCCGAGCAGCACCGGCGAACTGCATGCACTCCATGCGCTAAGGATTGTGGTCGTGAACACCGTTGTCTTGCAGGAAAACGAGCAGGATGAGCATTTGCACGCCCAGCTGGAGCGCTCGCGTGCCTTGCGCATAGGCTTGCTGCAGGCCGGCTATAACATCATCGCCTCGTTGCCCGGGGATTTTTACCTGCCCGAGAGGCTGGCGCAATTGCAGCCCGACCTGATCATTATCGACGCCGAATCCGATGCCCGCGATGTGCTGGAGCACGTCGTGATTGCTACCCGCGATGCGCCGCGCCCGATCGCCTTGTTCACCGAGGATGCCGACCAGGCCTGCATGGCGGCGGCCATGGAAGCGGGCGTCTCAGCCTACGTGGTGGCGGGCTTGCAGCCGGAACGGGTCAAGCCGGTGCTGGACGTGGCGCTGGCCAGGTTCAAGGCCGAACAAAAGCTGCGGGCCGAGCTGTCCGACACTAAGGCCAAGCTGGCCGACCGCAAGACCATAGAAAAAGCCAAGGGCTTGCTGATGGAGCGCCATCACTTGTCCGAGAATGACGCCTATCAAAAACTGCGCAAGCTGGCGATGGAAAAGAACCTGAAGCTGGCCGAGATCGCGCAAAGAATCCTGGATGCGGCCGACCTGCTGGGCTGAAAAACGGCTGCGCATGAGATCAAATGGTGCAGTGCGCAAAATCTTGCTGCATTTCAGGGCGTGAACTGATCAAATCGGGTACCGGGATAAGCGGACAGGGGAAAGGTCCGCTGAAAACGGGTAATTGCCGCTGGCACAGCAATTGCTCAGTCAGTCATAGGCGCCAACGGAGGCGCCATTGTGAATTTGGCTAACGGCGGTCGGTTCACTTCAGACAAAGGCGTCTTTCCATATTGATATCTCAATATGGCGAGCTGCCTTTTTTTTATTTCCTGAAGTGTTTCCGTCCTGCTGTATTGATGTGAATTTTCCCCGGAGTGCAGACATGTTGAACAGCGGACCGAATTTTAAGCATGCTAACCATGAAAGTGTGAGCGCCGATGATGAACAAATTAACCTCAAGCGCCGCACCCTCATACAAAGTGCAGGCTTGGTGGCGGGGGCAGGAATGATGGGGCTGGCGACAGGCGGGGTGTGGGCTGCAGGCTCGGATAAGCCCGAGAAGGAAGAGGTCAGGGTGGGCTTTATCCCGCTGACCGATTGCGCATCGGTCGTGATGGCCTCGGTGCTCGGCTTCGACAAAAAATACGGCATCAAGATCATCCCTACCAAGGAATCTTCGTGGGCCAGCGTGCGCGACAAGCTGGTCAATGGCGAGCTGGATGCAGCGCACGTCTTGTACGGCTTGCTGTATGGCGTGCAACTGGGAGTCAGCGGCACCAAGAAAGACATGGCCCTGCTGATGACTCTGAACAACAACGGTCAGGCGATCACCTTGTCCAAGAAGCTGGCCGACAAGGGCGCCGTCGACGGCCCCGGCCTGGCCAGGCTGATGCAAACCGACAAGCGCGAATATACCTTCGCGCAAACCTTCCCCACCGGCACCCATGCGATGTGGCTGTATTACTGGCTGGCCGCCAACGGCATCAATCCTATGAAAGATGCCAAGGTGATCACCGTGCCGCCGCCGCAAATGGTGGCGAATATGCGGGTCGGCAATATGGACGGATTTTGCGTCGGCGAGCCATGGAACCACCGCGCCATTGCCGACGGCATCGGCATCACCGCCGCCACCACCCAGGAAATCTGGAAAGACCATCCCGAGAAAGTGTTGGGCACTACCGCCGAGTTCGTGCAGAAATATCCGAACACCGCACGCGCCCTGACGGCGGCAGTGCTGGAAGCCGGCCGCTGGATAGATGCCTCCTTGTCCAACAAGAACAAGATGGCGGAAACCATCGCCGACAAATCCTATGTGAATACTTCGGTCGACGTGATCAACCAGCGCATCCTGGGGCGCTACCAGAACGGCCTGGGCAAGACCTGGGACGATCCCAACTACATGAAGTTCTTCAATGACGGCGCGGTGAACTTCCCCTACCTGTCGGACGGCATGTGGTTCCTGACCCAGCATAGGCGCTGGGGTTTGCTGAAGGCCGATCCGGACTACCTGGCGGTGGCCAAGGCCGTCAATCGTATCGACGTCTACAAGGATGCGGCGGCCATGGCCAAGGTCAGCGTGCCCAAGGATGTCATGCGCAGCAGCAAACTGATGGATGGCACGGTATGGGACGGCAAGAATCCGGCTGCCTATGCGGCTTCATTCAAGATCAAGGCTTAAGTTTAGGGGAGTGCTATGAATACGATGGTCCATGGAGTAATTCGCGATCCCGGCGTGATTGCCGCCGACAGCGCCAAGCCGGAAGCCGCCGGCGCTGCCAGTGCCGAGAGCGTGGCGACCAGCCAGCTAGCCGCGTCAGAGGCCAAACCGGTGGCCGGAAAAAAAGCCCGGCCGCTACCGGGTTCGGAGGCGGCCAAAGCCAGCTCCAGCTGGCGTCCGTTCTTGCTGGCCGTGCTGCCGCCTGTGCTGGGAATCGCTTTCCTGTTGCTGGTGTGGGAGATCATCGCGTTCAAGAACAGCGCCTTCCCTTCGCCCATGGTCACCCTGCAGGAAGCGATCAAGGTATTCTCCGACCCCTTCTATCAAAAAGGGCCGAATGACCAGGGCATAGGCTGGAACATCTATGCCTCGCTGAAGCGGGTCGCGGTCGGCTTTGGCCTGGCGGCGGCGGTTGGCATTCCACTCGGTTTCCTGATCGGCCGCTTCCGGTTTCTGTCCGGCATGTTCAATCCCATCATCAGCCTGCTGAAACCGGTTTCGCCGCTGGCCTGGCTGCCGATAGGCTTGCTGGTCTTCAAGTCGGCCCATCCGGCCGCGATCTGGTCCATCTTCATCTGCTCTATCTGGCCGATGATCATCAATACCGCGATCGGCGTGCAGCGCGTGCCGCAAGATTATATGAACGTGGCGCGGGTGCTGAATCTGTCGGAGTGGAAGATCATTACCCGCATACTTTTCCCCTCGGTGCTGCCGTATATGCTGACCGGCGTGCGGCTGGCGATAGGCACGGCCTGGCTGGTGATCGTTGCGGCAGAGATGCTGACCGGCGGCGTAGGCATAGGCTTCTGGGTCTGGGATGAATGGAACAACCTGAACGTGCCGCACATCATCATTGCTATCGTCGTGATCGGCATGGTGGGCCTGGTGCTGGAGCAGGTCCTGGTGTCGGTGGCGCGCGCATTTACTTACGAAGACGTTGGCAATTAGGGGAACCATGATGGAAAATCTTGACAGCAAATCGCCGGACGCCAAATACATAGACATACACCAGGCAGAGATGGTGTTCCATACCCGCAAGGGCAGCTTCCATGCCTTGCGCGACATCAATCTGACGGTGCGCAAGGGCGAATTCGTCACGCTGATAGGACACTCCGGCTGCGGCAAGTCGACCCTGCTGAACCTGCTCGCCGGCTTGACGCAGGCCACCTCCGGCGCCTTGCTGTGTGCGCATAGGGAAATCGCCGGACCTTCGCCGGAGCGCGGCGTGGTGTTCCAGAATCACTCCTTGCTGCCGTGGCTGACCTGTTACGAGAATGTCTACCTGGCGGTGGAAAGGGTATTCGGCGCCACCGAGAACGGCACCAAGCTGAAGAAGCGCACCATGCAGGCGCTGGCCCTGGTGGGACTCACCCACGCCGAGCACAAGCGTCCGAATGAAATTTCGGGCGGCATGAAGCAAAGGGTGGGGATAGCGCGGGCGCTGTCGATAGAGCCCAAGGTCTTGCTGATGGACGAGCCCTTCGGCGCGCTGGATGCGCTGACCCGCGCCCATTTGCAGGACGAATTGCTGAAGATAGTCGCGAAAACCAACTCCACCGTGGTGATGGTCACGCACGACGTCGATGAGGCGGTGCTGTTGTCGGACCGCATCGTGATGATGACCAATGGCCCGGCTGCCACCATAGGCGAGATCCTGCAAGTCAGGCTGGAGCGGCCGCGCGACCGGGTGGAGCTGGCGCAAAATCCGCTGTACTCCGAATACCGGACTTCGGTGCTGGAGTTCCTGTATCACCGGCAAGCGCATCCCGTAGCTGCGTGATCGCAATAGTGCCTTGTCTGCACTGATAGCAGCATAGGTAAGCTTGAATTTTGTCCACGAAAGACACGAAAATCACGAAATAAAAAACAAAATATTTCTTAACGAGTGGCCAATATTTTTCGTGCTTTTCGTGTCTTTCGTGGACAGTGCCTTGGGTGCATTCAATTCTTTGCCTCCATGGTATAGACATAGCGTTCAAGTGCCGGTACTTGGGTGTAAACTATTGCGATGGAAAATGCTGATATAAAAGAAATCAAGGAGCCCTTGCCGGCCGCCCGTTTCATCAAGGAAATCGGGCGCGGCAAGAACGGTGCGCGCAGCATGTCGCGCGAAGATGCGCAGCTATTGTATGGCGCGATGCTGGAAGGCCGCGTGTCCGACCTGGAGATGGGCGGCATTCTGCTGGCGATGCGCGTCAAGGGCGAATCGGTCGACGAGATCGCCGGCTTCATGGCGGCGGCGGAAGCGCAGATGCAGCAATTGACGGCGCCGGCGGACAGCCATTACGCGCCGGTGGTGATCCCTACCTATAACGGCGCGCGCAAGAAGGCCAATCTGACTCCCTTGCTGGCCCTGCTGCTGGCGCGGCGCGGCGTACCGGTGCTGGTGCACGGGGTGCGGCGGGATGCCGGCAGGGTGGCGACCGCCGAAATATTCGAAGCCTTGCAGCATTCGCCGGCCCTGTCGGTGGCCGAGGCCGAGGCGCAGATGCGCTCCGGCCAGCCGGCCTTCATGGCGATCGACGTATTGTCGCCGGCCATGGCGCGCATCCTGGCGATGCGCCGCATACTCGGGGTGCGCAATTCCACCCATACCCTGGTCAAGATCTTGCAACCCTTCAAGGATGCGGCGCTACGCCTGACTTCCTATACCCACCCGGAATATTTGACGATGCTGCAGCACTATTTCAGTGAAGTGGCGCCGCACGCCAGGGGCGATGCCTTTCTGATGCGCGGCACCGAAGGGGAAACGGTGGCCAATACCGGCCGCGCGCAGCAGATAGACTGGTTCCATCAGGGCAATTGCACGACCCTGGTCCATACCCATCCTACCCTCGTCGGGGAATTGCCGAATACGCCCGATGAAAAGGACGCCAAGGTGACGGCGCAATGGATACAAGCCGTGCTCGACCAGCAGATACCCGTGCCGGCCAGCATCGCCGAGCAAGTGGAACACTGTACGCTGGTGGCCAAGCTACTGCGCGAGCGTAGGCCGGCATAAGCGCGAGCAGTGCATTTATGAAAGTAATTTGTCTAGCCTGTTGGCGGATGGTGCAAAACCGGAGCGTGCTCCGGTTTTTTAATTGCCCGGCATGGAGCGCGCCATGCCATGCACCACAATGGTGCCGTTTCTACGGATACTTGCCTGTTTGAGATGGAATGCGAATTGCATGGATATCGCCAATAGGCAAGGAGGCGATATGGGACAGGCAGGCAAAGTATATTTGGTCGGGGCAGGACCGGGCGATCCGGAATTGTTGACATTGAAAGCGGTCAAGGCGATTGCGCAGGCGGACGTGATCCTGATCGATGATCTGGTCAATCCCGAAGTGCTGGCGCATGCCCGCGACCATGCCCGGATAGTGCAGGTCGGCAAGCGCGGCGGCTGCCAGTCCACGCCTCAGGCTTTCATAGAAAAACTGATGCTGGCCGAGGCCCGCGCCGGCCTGTGCGTGGTGCGCCTGAAGGGCGGCGATCCCTTTATTTTCGGCCGCGGCGGCGAAGAGCGCCAGCATTTGCTGGAGCAGGGAATCGAGGTGGTGGTGGTCAATGGCATCAGCAGCGGCCTGGCTGCGCCCGCGTCGCTGGGCATACCGCTGACGCACAGGGAGTGCGCGCAGGGGGTGATTTTTGTCACCGGCCACGGCAAGAGCGCAGACAGCAATCCCGACTGGAGCCTGCTGGCAAAAACCGGCATGACCCTGGTGATCTATATGGGTGTCGCGCACTGCCACACCATCCAGCAGGAATTATTGGCCGGCGGCCTGGCAGCCGCAACCCCGGTGGCGGTGATACAGTCCGCTACGCTCAGCAGCCAGGCGCAAATGATCACGAGCTTGGGCAGCCTGGCGCGGGACCTTGCGGCATCCGAACTGGGCAGCCCCAGCGTCATCGTGATCGGCGACGTGGTGCGTTATGCGTTATGTGCGGCCAATTCAGTGCTATCCATTCCGCAGCCCGAACGATACGCCAGCCAGGGATAGTCGCCTAATCGGCTACAATCACGCCTGATTTCATTTAGATGCAGGATAGTGATAAAAGGCTATGAGTAAAAAATTTGACGTTGCTGTCATCGGTGCGGGCGCTGCCGGGATGATGTGTGCCGCCGTTGCCGGGCAGCGTGGCAAGAGCGTGGTGCTGATAGATCATGCCGGCAAACTGGCCGAAAAAATCCGCATTTCCGGCGGCGGGCGTTGCAATTTCACTAATCTGCACGCCGGGCCGAATAATTTCCTGTCCGAGAATCCCCATTTTTGCAAAAGCGCCCTGTCGCGATATACGCCGCAAGACTTCCTGGACCTGGTGAAACGCTACAAGATTGCCTTCCATGAAAAGCATAAGGGCCAGCTCTTTTGCGACAACAGTGCGGAAGAGATTATCAACATGCTCAAGGCCGAGTGCGACGCCGGCAAGGTCGCTTGGCGCATGCCGTGCAAGGTAGACGATCTGCAGCGCGCTGCCGATGGAGAGGGTTTCTTGCTCAATACCGGCCACGGCGAGATACACGCGGCCAGCGTCGTGATCGCCACCGGCGGCTTGTCCATTCCCAAAATTGGGGCAACCGATTTTTCCTACAAGATCGCCAAGCAGTTTGACCTGAGCCTGGTGGAGCCGCGCCCGGCCCTGGTGCCCCTGACCTTCGATCCGCTTGCCTGGGAGCCGTTCGTGCCGCTGTCTGGGATTTCGCTGGAAGTGGATATAGAAACCGGTGAAAAGAAAAACAAGGTGCAGTTCCGCGAAGACTTATTGTTTACCCATCGTGGCCTGTCGGGGCCGGCAGTATTGCAGATATCCAGTTTCTGGCAGCCGGGGCAGGCGATACGGGTCAACCTGTTGCCTGAGATCGACGTCGCGCAAGAACTGATAGAGGGCAAGAGCACGATCAAGAAGAACCTGTCCAATCACCTGGCGCAGCATTTGCCGGCGCGCCTGGTAGACGGCTTGCTGCAGGCCAATGGCTTTGCGCCTGACGCCCGCGTGGCCGACATGCAGGATAAGCGCCTGCGCCAGCTGGGTGAGAACCTGAACCGCTGGGAGCTGGTGCCGAACGGTTCCGAAGGCTATCGCAAGGCCGAGGTGACCCGCGGCGGCGTCGATACCCGGGCTCTGTCGCAACAGAGCATGATGGTCAATAAGGTGCCCGGCTTGTATTTTATCGGCGAGGCGGTCGACGTGACCGGCTGGCTGGGCGGCTACAACTTCCAGTGGGCCTGGGCCTCAGGCATGGCTGCGGGGCAAGCCATCTAGTGTCCCGAGTCAGAAATTCGTTGAAGAAAAGCGATGAAATCAGCGTCATGCGTCGTTGCAAATACTCGCAAGGGGGCCACCCTTGCTCCGTTTTGCGCCTAGCTTGACACTGATTGCATCACTTTTCTTATTCAACGAATTTCTAACTCAGGACACTAGGCTTGTTGTATTTTGACAGCAATTATAGGTAAAATTCATACTGCCTGCAGTATTGGCGGGTATGGCCATAGTTTACCGGGTGTTCCCTGCTGAATTGGCAGATACCCCCGGTAAAAGCGGAATGCAGCGGGCAGTGCCGGCAGGCTCCTTACGGCGGGGCGCATGGCAATAAAATGGCTTCTGCATAAAAAATAATCACGAGCCTTACAAAGTCGGGAATTTTCTGCTATTATCTCGTTCTTCCCTTAAATTTTTCATTGGTTCGAACTTACATGACCACAATTCGCCTTAAAGAAAACGAGCCGTTCGAAGTCGCTATGCGTCGCTTCAAGCGCACCATCGAAAAGACCGGTCTGTTGACCGAATTGCGCGCACGCGAGTTTTACGAAAAGCCAACTGCAGAGCGCAAGCGCAAGCTGGCTGCCGCAGTAAAGCGTCACTACAAACGCATTCGTAGTCAGCAATTGCCTAAAAAGATGTACTAATCCTGGATTGGCACTGTTTTCAGTGCCGTTCAATTAGGTAGTATCAAGGCTCGCATGCCCGCTCCGTTTAGCGCAGCGGGCTTTGTCATTTCTACGCGCTTTAATTGTTGGTTATCGACAATTGCAGCCCCTCCATTCAATTTTATCAGTCAGGGTATTCCATGAGCTTAAAAGACCAGATCACCGAAGACATGAAGTCAGCGATGCGTGCAAAAGAAGCAGAAAAGCTTGGCACTATCCGTTTGCTGACTGCTGCGATGAAGCAAAAAGAAGTGGATGAGCGTGTGGAGCTGACGGATACCATGGTGCTGGCGATCATAGAAAAAATGATCAAGCAGCGCAAGGATTCCATCACCCAGTTCGAGGCCGGCGGCCGTCAGGATCTGGCCGACAAGGAAAAGGCCGAGCTGGCCATCTTGTCCGCTTATATGCCGGCAGGCCTGTCCGATGCTGAACTGCTGGCGGAAGTCAGCGCTGCGGTCGCTACATCCGGCGCAGCCGGTCCGCAGGACATGGGCAAGGTGATGGCGATATTGAAACCCAAGCTGGCCGGCCGTGCCGACATGACCGCCGTTTCCGGTCTGGTCAAGGCTGCGCTGACACGCTGAGCTAGATAAGAGATGTGCTAAGCTGGCTACCTGCGCGGGCGTTGCCTGCGCGCGGTAGTTTGCTTGGCCGGGCTTATTCTTCGTGATACCTCAAAGTTTTATTCAGGATTTACTGGCCCGCGTTGATATTGTCGACGTGGTGGGCAAATACGTCCAGCTCAAAAAGGGCGGCGCAAACTATATGGGTTTGTGCCCCTTCCATAACGAAAAATCCCCCAGTTTTACGGTCAGCCCGACCAAGCAGTTTTACCACTGTTTTGGTTGCGGAGCGCATGGCACCTCGATCGGCTTCCTGATGGAATATTCCGGCATGAGCTTTGTTGACGCGGTCAAGGACCTGGCGCTCAACAATGGCATGATCGTGCCCGAAGAGGATCGCCTGCTGCCGGCGCAGCGCGCCGAGGTGCAGGCCAAGAGCCTGGCGCTGAGCGAAGTGATGACCAAGGCCAGCGAGCATTATCGGCATCACTTGCGCGGCGCCGCCAGTGCGATCGCCTACCTGAAAAAACGCGGCCTGACCGGCGAGATCGCCGCCAGGTTCGCGCTGGGATACGCGCCCGACGGATGGGATGGTTTGCGTGCGGTGTTCCCGGATTATGCGGCGCCTGAACTGGTCGAGGCCGGCCTGATCATAGACCGGAGCGACGAGGAGGCGTCCAACCGCAAGCGCTACGACCGCTTCCGCGATCGCATCATGTTCCCGATCCGGAATACCAAGGGCCAGGTAATCGGCTTCGGCGGCCGCATCCTGGACCAGGGCGAGCCTAAATACCTGAACTCGCCTGAAACGCCCTTGTTCCAGAAAGGCTATGAATTGTATGGCCTGTTTGAGGCGCGCCAGGCGATACGCGAAGCCGGTTATGTGCTGGTGACCGAAGGCTATATGGATGTGGTGGCACTGGCGCAGATGGGTTTTCCGCAGGCGGTGGCGACGCTGGGTACCGCATGTACGCCGACCCATGTACAGAAATTATTACGCCAGACCGACCACGTGGTTTTCAGTTTTGACGGCGATAGCGCGGGCCGCCGTGCCGCGCGGCGGGCGCTGGACGCCTGCTTGCCGCATGCTGGCGACAACAAGATCATCAAGTTTTTATTCCTGCCGACCGAACACGATCCGGATAGCTATATCCGCGAACTGGGCACCGAAGCCTTTGAACAGCAGGTCCAGGAGGCGATGCCGCTGTCGCAGTTTTTCCTGAAAGAGGTGGCTGCCGACAATGACTTGGGCACCGCCGAAGGCCGGGCCAAGCTGCAGTTTGAGGCCAAGCCCTTGCTGCAATTGATGCCGCCGTCCGGCTTGCGCTTGCAAATGGTGCGCAGCCTGGCGCAAATGACGCAAACCACGCCGGCTGAGATCGAGGCGCTGTTTGAACTGGCGCAGCCGGTGGCCCGCGCCAGGGTGGCCCCGCCCAAGTCCAAGCGCAGTGCGCCGGTGGGCCTGGAGCGCCAGATCATGCGCATCCTGATGGCGCATCCGGTGCTCGCGTCCATGATGGACGCCGCGGTGCTGGCCGATGCTGCGCAGCTGGCGCCTGACGGCGCCGAAATGCTGACGCAGCTGGCGACTATCGCCTATAGCATGGGCGAGCATGCCAATTTTGCCGCGCTGGCCGAGAATTTGCGTGCCACAGGTTCCGATTACGATGCGTTGATCGCCGAGATCGCCGAGCAAACCGAGACCGAGCTGGATGTGGTCAGGCTGGAGTTGACCGGGGCTATACGCCAGATCCGCGCCCAGGTCTTGAAGTCTGAAATGGAACGGCTGGCGGCAACCGGCTTGCGCGAAGAGGCGGACCGCATTCGTTACCGCGAAGTAATGCAATTGCAGGATCAATTGCGTAAGCAGGCGGAGGCGGAAGCCGCCGTACGTCAGGTATAGCGGGCAGGCTGGCGTGGCTGCGATAGGTCATTTACAAGATATTGCAGCGGGTTTCCTTGCATTTTATCAATATATTATATAAATTTAAGTAGGGATTTGCCTAATTCGCAGGCACTTGAGATTTGCGGTTTTGTGACCAGATTAAGGGTGTTCCTGCTGACAAATTAGGCAAGGCCGGATGCAAAAATCGTTATTTCTTTGGCATGTAGTGGCAGGTATGGCAAGCATGGAACGCCATGCCGGCGGCATCGCAGCCGAGGCTGGGGCTGGAGGAAAGTCCGCTCTCATGTTATAATTAAAAGCTTTCGATTCAAGGTCTTAGGTTGTTTCATTCTGTACGAAGCTGATTGGTCGGTTGCAATGCTTGTTGCCGATCCTTTGACGTTTGTGCGGGATATGTTGTTTAGGCGAGCATTCGTGCTCCTCCGAGTAACCCGATAACTCTGGTACTGAGGCTAAAGGGAAGTTGGAAACGTAATTGCACTGCACTGCAGAGCGGTTTGGTCTGGCGGCAGTGCATTGTTGTTTTTACTTTCTGCTTTCCGAAGCGATGGTCGCAGTGCCGGTTGGTTTGATTCAATGGCTAGCGCAATGAAGAAACCCGCAAAAACCCTAACAACTCCAGCAACAAAAAAAACCACTGGCAAAGTGGCTGCAAAACCAGCTTCTCCTAAACCTGTCGCAAAAACGGCGACCAAGGCGGCTGCAACAAGCAAGCCAGGTGCTAAGCCGGCCGCTCAGCCGGCGGGTAAATTGAAGTCTGCAGCCCCGAAAAAAGAGGTTGCGAAAGATGTCAAAGCGCCTAAAGTGGTGAAGAAGGGTGTGGGGAAAGCGGTAGCGGCAATAGTCAAAGCAGCGCCTAAGACCAGGACGAATAGTGTTTTAAAAGATGAACCGAAAATAGTCGCCAAGGCGACTAGCAAGGCAGCGACAGGCAAGGATGCGAAGCCGGCAGCGAAGAAAACCAGCAGGCAGGAAGAGGCCGGCGCGACAGGTACTTCGAGCATAAGCAAAAAAGCGGACAAGCCAAAAACTGCACCATTGAAAGCTTCTGTGACAATTAACAAAACCGATTCAAAGACAGTGATTAAGCCAACCAAGAATTCAGCAAAGGCTGACAAAGCTCCTGAAGTACAGGAAATTAAAACAGGCTCCGCGCCTGCCGTCAGCCAGACTACCGATGCCGCCGTACTGGCAGCCATCGACACGTCCGGCTATGTTTTGCCTGGCGTCAAAGTGCCGGGCCGCCGTGGTCGCAAGCCGAAAGAGTATCAGCCTGAAAACGAGGAAATCGCTGCACTGAATGCGGTTGAACGCGCTGAAATGAAGGCGATAGACAAAGCCAAGGCCAAGGACCGCAAGGCCAAGGAAAAGGCATTGTTGAAAGATGCATTCTCCTCCGATCCGGAAGCAACCGAAGAAGAGCTGGAACGCCGCCGTCAAAAACTGAAAACCCTGATCAAGCTGGGCAAGGACCGGGGCTACCTGACGTTTGCCGAGATCAATGACCACTTGCCGGAAAACGTGGTTGATCCGGAAGCGATCGAAGGCATCATCGGCACCTTCAACGACATGGGCGTTGCCGTCTACGAGCAGGCGCCGGATGCCGAGACCTTGCTGCTGTCCGATAACGTCGTCACCGTCACCAGCGATGATGACGAAGTGGAAGCAGCGGCCGAGGCAGCCTTGTCCACCGTGGATTCCGATTTCGGCCGTACCACCGATCCTGTCCGCATGTATATGCGTGAAATGGGTTCGGTAGAGCTGCTGACCCGCGAAGGCGAAATCGTCATCGCGAAGAAAATCGAAGAAGGCCTGAAAGACATGATACAGGCGATCTCCGCCTGCCCGACCACGATCGCCGAGATCCTGGCTGCCGCAGACAAGATCGCCAGCGATGAAATCAAGATCGACGAAATCGTCGACGGCCTGGTCGATCCGAATGCCGATGACGTAGTGGCGCCTTTGCCGGTCGCCGCTGCCGCTTCTGACGAAGAGGAAGAAGACGAGGAAGACGAAGAGGAAGAGGAAGAAGAAGAGGACGAGGGCAGTGCAGCCGGTGCCGCAGGTTTCTCCAATGAGCAATTGGAGCAACTGAAGCGCGACTCGCTGGCCAAGTTTGAAATCATCTCGTCCAATTTCGACAAGATGCGCAAGGCCTTTGAAAAAGAAGGCTATAACTCCAAGGCCTACGTCAAGGCGCAGGAAACCATCTCTGCCGAATTGCTGGGCATACGCTTCACTGCCAAGGTCGTCGAGAAACTGTGCGACACCTTGCGCGGCCAGGTGGATGAAGTGCGCCATGTGGAAAAGCAGATACTGGAAGTAGTGGTCAACCGCTGCGGCATGCCGCGCGCCCACTTCATCAAGGTCTTCCCGGGTAATGAGATCAACCTGAACTGGGTGGACGGCGAAGTCAACGGCGGCCACTCCTACAGCGCCATCCTGGGCCGTAATATCCCTGCCGTGCAGCAGTTGCAACAAAAGCTGATCGACTTGCAGGCGCGCGTGGTATTGCCTTTGCCCGACCTGCGCGGCATCAACAAGAAGATGTCCGCCGGCGAGATGAAGGCCCGCAAGGCCAAGCGTGAAATGACCGAGGCCAACTTGCGCCTGGTGATTTCCATCGCGAAGAAGTACACCAACCGCGGCCTGCAATTTCTGGACCTGATCCAGGAAGGCAATATCGGCTTGATGAAGGCGGTGGACAAGTTTGAATACCGCCGCGGCTATAAATTCTCTACCTATGCAACATGGTGGATACGCCAGGCGATTACCCGTTCCATCGCGGACCAGGCGCGCACTATCCGTATCCCTGTGCACATGATAGAGACCATCAACAAGATGAATCGCATCTCGCGCCAGATCTTGCAGGAAACCGGCGTAGAGCCGGATCCGGCAACCCTGGCGATCAAGATGGAAATGCCGGAAGACAAGATACGCAAGATCATGAAGATCGCCAAAGAGCCGATCTCCATGGAAACGCCGATTGGCGACGATGACGACTCCCACCTGGGCGACTTCATCGAAGACAATCACACGCTGGCGCCAGCCGATGCAGCCTTGCACGCCTCCATGCGCAACGTGGTCAAGGACGTGCTCGATTCGCTGACACCGCGTGAAGCAAAAGTATTGCGCATGCGTTTTGGCGTAGAGATGTCGACCGACCATACGCTGGAAGAGGTAGGCAAGCAATTTGACGTGACGCGCGAGCGCATCCGCCAGATAGAGGCCAAGGCTTTGCGTAAGTTACGTCATCCTTCGCGTTCCGATAAGCTGAAAAGCTTCCTGGAAGGTAATTAATGTTATATAATTAGCGTCGGATTTTTCCGGCGCTAGCACTTCGTTTTGAACACGATTTTGTAGTACGTGGACAGGCCTGATGCAAGCAGTTTGCAGGAAGAATGGGCCTCTAGCTCATGTTGGTTAGAGCAGCGGACTCATAATCCGTTGGTACCGTGTTCGACTCACGGGAGGCCCACCAAGAATTATGCTTTGAAAAAAAAGGGATTGCATTTACGTGCAATCCCTTTTTTCATTCCTGCTTAGCAGTCACCGCTATTTTTGGTTTTCAATCAAATTTCGTCATGTCATTTCGAGGCTAGTCTCGGCAGCCTTGTCGGTATTGGGGAGTACATATTTCTGGATGGTTATCGTCTTGACTTAGAGTATTATGGTCTAATTGTCATTAGATACAACGTACATGAAACTCTCTGCTGACTCCATAAATGAAAATCAACTATAAACCTAGCGACCTCTCTGACTATCCCGCCATCAAAAAGCTGGCGTTAGCCTTGCATAAGTATGACGCTAGCCAGCACGGCGCAGCCATCATGGTTGGTGCCGGCTTTAGTCGCAGTGCGGCACGCCATGTCGGCGGCGAGAAAAAAATGTCACTATGGGATGACTTCATTCAGCAAGAAGCTCGTGGCCGAACTTATTCCCTTATGTGTACTAGTTCAAACTTCATCTGACACAGGCTGTCAGATGAGTTAGAGCTCTATGTCAATGTCCGCCACCGGCCAAGAGCTGGCGGCCAAACACGATTTCCTCTCTCTCAATAATTAATATTTACGCAAAAAAAATGAAAGCAATTATTACTGGCGGTAACCGAGGAATCGGGCTTGAAATTTCGAAAATCCTCTTGAGTAAGGGATTTGACGTGCATGTAATATCCCGTTCTGGTGTCACCGAGCCCCAGAAGGGAATGGTATCGTGGGTGGCAGACGTTTCAGATTACGAAAAGATGCTACAGATTGTCGACAAAATCGGAACGCCTGACGTGCTTATCAACAATGCCGGAATAATGAATGCCATGACGGCAAATGACTACAATTCCGATGACATTCTCCACATGCTCAACGTGAACCTGATTTCCACCGTACGGCTCAGCGTATGTTTGGCAGAGCGGATGGCGGACAAAGGCGGAGGTCGAATCGTAAGCATGGGTTCGATTGCTGGCGAAATTGGTCACCCAGACATTTGGTACGGGATTTCAAAGGCGGGCATCATGAATGCGATGCGCTCGCTCGCGCGAACATATGGCTCAAGGGGCGTGATTGCCAACTCGGTTGCGCCGGGTCCGGTCGAAACTGAAATGATGAAAAATATTCCACAAGAAAGAAAGAATCGCTTGATGGCGGCAACAATCAGTCAACGATTCTGCCTTGCAGAGGAGGTTGCAAGAACAGTCAGTTGGCTCGTAACGGACGCACCGGCGTTCATCAACGGCGATGTAATTGATATGAACAACGGCACGAATTACCGGTAACCATCAGACCGAGTTCGGTCATAAGCGGCCCCTCAATGTACTTCCCACGCACGCACAGGATTTAGGCAGAATAATTTAAGATGCGCAAAAAAATACGAGAAGAATTAACCGCCATCATTCCGCTGGACGAATTGGAAAGGTGCCAAATTGCGGAAACACTTGAGTGGATTGATTCTGGCGAGGAGCTGTACCGCTTAGCCAAGCCTGCTACGCCGCCAAAACACCTAGTGTCCTACTTCGTGGTAGTGGATGATGAACATGTATTGCTCGTTGACCATCGGAACGCCGAGCTCTGGTTGCCTCCTGGCGGTCACGTCGAAAGAGGCGAGCATCCGCGTGATACAGTAATGCGCGAACTTCAGGAGGAGCTGGGCTTGGTCGCCCCTCATCGCATTGATGCCCCTCTAATGGTAACCGTGACCACGACTGTGGGCCTGACCGCAGGCCACACCGATGTATCGCTATGGTATGTAGTAAAGGCCGACCGGACAACGAATATTAAGTATGATGAGGAAGAATTCCAATCCATACGGTGGTTCCAGTTTGGTGAGGTGCCTTTCGAACGAACGGACCCGCATATGAGGCGCTTCCTTTCTAAGCTAGTTAACACCGCTGGTTGTCTGGCCTAAATCGGCTGCGGAAGCTGCCGCTCATCGGACGCTCACTGTCAGGTAAGGTCCGAGCTACTACACCTTATGCATTCCCTGGGTGCTTGCGACTTTTTTCGAGCCCAGGTTTGTTGCGCCAGATTCCAATCACGACGCGCTTCGGCGCGAGGCCGCTGCCTCTACTCATGAAATATCCGGGCCAGGTGTGCGCGCCAAGATATTGCGCGTCGCATAGTCGAACAGACCCACCCGGTTGGTGACGCCCAGTTTCGAATAGATGGATGTCAGGTGGTTGCGGAGCGTATGTTCGCTAATGTGCAAACGCAGGGAAATTTCGGTGGTACTGGCGTTCGAATCGCGCATGATTTCGGCGATCGTCAGCTTCTCCTTGCGCGTCAGGCGGGCAATCTTTTCCCTTTCAGGATCGGCGGCCGCCTTGTTACGCGCTATCGTCATGAATATCTGCACGGTGACCATGCGGTCGACCCAGAATTCTCCCTCGTGGACCTTTTCGATGGCCTTGATTAATACATCAACCGCTTCGCTCTTGCTGACCAGGCCATTCGCGCCCGCCAGTACGGCGTCGTGGGCCAGCGTCGGCGCATGTGAACTGCTAATGACCAGCACCTTCCCCTGACATCCCTCCAACACGTCGGCGACGAGCACCAGTTCGTTGCCGCCATCTAAGTCGAACAGAATCACATCGACCGCATTGTTGCTCAGCCACTGTTGCGCATCGGTGATCGTGCGCACGCAGCCAACGAATGCCAGTACGGACTGGTGCGCTGCAATCAAGCGTTCCAACCCCCAGGCGGCGATCGGCAGATCGCAGACCAGCAATACCCTGATTTTCTTGTCATGGGAATTATGTATGGATGCCATTGCAAAGCCCCTGTCTGAAGCGCCGCTGCACTTGGCGCTCCCCATGTTGACGAGTGTTGATTCATCCTCGGCCCAGGATATTTGCCATAATTTTAACTAGCGTTTAACTAGTGTTTATTAGGCATCGTCCCGGGATGTTTATCATAATTTCAACTAGTGTTTATTCAACATCGTCCTGGGTTATTTGTCATGGTTCTATCCTGGAAAATCAAAAATTGCACCTAAGAAAAATGAGAGGTTTCTCTCATGCATTCTTTTTTTTTGAGGAGTCAAATAACTTATGGAAAAAAAATTGCGGACTGATGAGCGGGAAGCTGTGGCACTGGTGGTTGCCTTACCGGATGGAAATACCGGCGTCACGCGCGATGTGAGCGCGTCCGGCCTGTATTTCACGATGGACGGCGAATTCCGCCGGGGCAATATCATTGACTTCAGCATCACACTCTCGATCAATGATAGGCCACTGTTGCTCGTAGGGCAAGGCGAAGTCGTCCGCGTCGAAGAGCAGGGGCAACACAGCGGGATCGCAATCAAGATGCTGCACTCGCAGATGAAGGATGTCAGCGCTGCCGGGCCGCACGCCGACATATAAGCAAGATTTTGGCTCAATAAAAACTAAACGGGAGAATAAGAATGGCCACCACACGTACCGTCTTCATCGACACTGCATTGTCCGGCTACGCATCGCTTGCAACGCAATACGATGCGAACATTTTCAATATTGTCTTGCTGAACGGCGCGTCGCCCGGCTCGCAACAGATCCAGAACTGGCTGACAAGCAACAACGTCAGCTCCGCCGACATCAACGTCGTTTCCCCCAGCCACAGCCTGAACGGCCTGTTCACGCCGCGCCTCGTCTTCATCGATCCGGGCGTAGCCAATTTTCAAACCGTCATCGCCGGCATGCCGGCCAACGCCACCGTGGTCGTGCTCGATGCCAGCCGCGACGGCGTACAGCAAATTCATGACTATCTGGCTACCAACACTGGCCTGGTGGCTGCCATCGACATCATCACCGACATCGCCAGCCTGGACGTGATATCTCACGGCGCACCCGGCGAGGTCATGCTGGGCTCGACCGTCCTGAGCGCCGCCAACCTGGCCAACTATAGCAGCCAGCTGGCCGACATCGGCAGCCACTTGACGGCCGGCGCCGACATCCTGTTGTATGGCTGCGATGTTGCGGCCGGCACGACGGGTCAGCAGTTCATTGCCGCCCTGGCGGCAGCTACCGGCGCGGACGTGGCTGCATCGACCGACCTGACCGGTAGTGCCGCCGCTGGCGGCAATTGGGTGCTCGAAGCGAACACGGGAACAATCGAGACGACGGCCCTGAGCGTTGCAAGCTACGACGGCGTGCTGGATACGGCATCCGCCATCAGCAGCTTCACGATATCGGCGGACACCGGTAGCTCATCCAGCGACCTTATCACCAAGGTGGCCGCCCAGACGATCAGTGGCAGCTTCAGCGCCAGTACCGCCAATTCGCAGGCGCCCACGGTCTACGTGTCGACGGACGGTAGCGGCGCGACCAGAACCGCGGCCACCATCACCTATACCGACAATTCCGGTAGCGGCACGTTCACGGTGTCCGTGAACTTGGTCGCGGGCGCCGGCAAGTCCATTCAATTCTGGACCGGCGCGAACGGCAACAATCAGATTAACTCCTCCCAGACTCAGGCTTATACGCTAGACACTACGGCCCCGACAACCTCGGTCAGTACCGTCGCCTTGAGCAACGATACGGGTTCCAGCAGCACCGACTTCATCACCAAGTCTGCCGCTCAAACCATTTCCGGCACCTTGAGCGCCAACACGCTCAGTGGCGAAGTGGTCAAGATTTCGCTCGATAACGGCCTCACCTGGCTAACGGCCAGCAACACGGTGGGCAGCAACACTTACAGTTTGTCCGGTGCGACGCTTGTCGGCAGCAACACGTTGAAAGTTCAGGTGGAAGATGTGGCCGGTAATGCCGGTACGACTCTCTCCCGGGCCTATGTGCTGGATACGGTTGCGCCATCCGCCGGCACGCTCGCGTTCAGCAATCAATCCGATACTGGCATTTCCGGTGACGGCATCACCAGCGATAACACGTTCGATCTTTCATTGACGGGAAACGAAGCCGGATCAACGGCGCTGTATCAAGTCTCCACCAATGGTGGCGCAAGCTGGGCCACGACCAATGCTGCCCAGAGTAGTCTGGTTGACGGCAGCTATCAATTTCGCGCACAAGTCACCGATGCGGCCGGCAACTCCGCAACGACGAGTGCGATCAGCGTCGTGGTCGATGCCACGGCGCCAAGTGCTCCTGCGATTACCGGTTTTGCCAACAATAGTGGATCGACTCTCGACACGGTTACCAACGATAATACGCCAACACTGACGATTACCGCGGAGGCGGATGCGACGGTCAATGTATTCAAGGCCGGTTTGTCGATCGGGACGGCCACACAAACCGCGCCGCACAGTGGCATCTACACCTATACCGCGGCCGCGCTGGCCGATGGCAGCTACAATTTTACGGCCAAGGCAACGGATGCGGCAGGAAACGTGAGTGCCGCCTCATCCGTTCAAAATGTCGTCGTCGACACCACGCTGACCGCCCCGACCGTAGCCCTGGTTACGGATAGCGGCCAACCCGGTGACGGCCTGACCAATAAGGCGAACCTGAGCTTCAACAGCGCCGACGGCGACGCTACCCGCGTCATCAAGGTCGACGGCAATGTGGTCGGCAGCTACGACCCCAGCACTTTGACTGACGGCAGCCACACCGTCAGCGTGACCGACACCGATGCCGCCGCCAACAGCAAGACCGCATCGCTGACTTTCACGCTCGACACCACGCTGACCGCCCCGACCGTGGCCCTGGTGACCGACAGCGGCCTATCCGGTGACGGCCTGACCAATAAGGCGAACCTGAGCTTCAACACTGCCGACAGCGATGCGGTGCGCGTGATCAAGGTCGACGGCAATGTGGTCGGCAGCTACGACCCCAGCACTCTGGCCGACGGCAGCCACACCGTGAGCGTGACCGACACCGATGCCGCTGCCAACAGCAAGACCGCATCGCTGACCTTCAAGCTCGACACCACCGCCGACGCCGGCAACGACCTGACGGTGCACGTCGCCGACAATCTGGTCAACAATGCTGAAAAAACCGCCGTGGCTTACACCGTCACCGGTCTGGACGCCGACGCCAGCGCCACCGCCACCTTCAGCGACGGCGCCCATAGCGTCAGCAGCAGCACTGGCAGTGTCGACCTGTCGAGCCTGAGCGACGGCCCGATCACGGTCACCATCGCCGCGACCGACAATGCCGGCAACCACGCCGCCGGCGCCGGCGCAGCCACCGTGCTCGACACCACTGCTGACGCCGGCGGCAACCTCGCGGTGCACGTCGCCGACAGCCTGGTCAACAATGCTGAAAAAACTGCGGTGGCCTACACCGTCACCGGCCTGGACACCGACGCCAGCGCCACTGCCACCTTCACCGACGGTGCAGCCCATAGCGTCAGCAGCAGCACTGGTAGCGTCGACCTATCGAGCCTGAGCGACGGCCCGATCACGGTCACCATCGCCGCCACCGACAATGCCGGCAACCACGCCGCCGGCGCCGGCGCAGCCACCGTGCTCGACACCAGCGCCGACGCCGGCGGCGACTTGGCGGTGCACGTCGCCGACAGTCTGGTGGGCGACGCCGAGAAGAGTTCGGTAGCCTACACCGTCACCGGCCTGGATGCCGACGCCAGCGCCACCGCTACCTTCACTGATAGTGCCGCCCATAGCGTCAGCAGCAATACCGGCAGCGTTGACCTGTCGAGCCTGAGCGACGGCCCGATCACGGTTACCATCGCCGCTACCGACAATGCCGGCAACCACGCCGCCGGCGCTGGCACAAGCACGGTGCTCGACACCACCGCCGATGCCGGCAATAACCTGGCGGTGCACGTCGCCGACGGCCTGGTCAACAATGCTGAAAAAACTGCGGTGGTCTACACCGTCACCGGCCTGGATGCCGACGCCAGCGCCACCGCCACCTTCAGCGACGGCGCCCATAGCGTCAGCAGCAGCACTGGTAGCGTAGACCTGTCGAACCTGAGCGACGGTCCGATCACGGTCACCATCGCCGCCACCGACAATGCCGGTAACCACGCCACCGGCGCCGGCGCAGCCACTGTGCTCGACACCACGCTGACCGCCCCCACCCTGACCCTGGTTATGGATAGCGGCCAAGCCGGCGACGGCCTGACCAACCAGGCGAACCTGAGCTTCAACACTGCCGACAGCGACGCCACCCGCGTCATCAAGGTCGACGGCAATGTGGTCGGCAGCTACGACGCCAGTGCCCTGGCCGACGGCAGCCACACCGTCAGCGCGACCGACACCGATGTCGCCGGCAACACTAAGACCGCATCACTGACCTTCAAGTTCGATACCACGCTGACTGCCCCGACAGTGGCCCTGCACAGCGATACCACGGATGGTGGCGTCGGCCATGGCACCGATACAGTCACCAGCAGTGCCGTGCTTGACTTTAATGGCAAAGATGGCGACGCCGTGCGCGTGATCAAGGTCGACGGCAATGTGGTCGGCAGCTACGACGCCAGCACCCTGACCGATGGCAGCCATACCGTCAGCGTGACCGACACCGACGGCGCCGCCAACAGCAAGACCGCATCGCTGACCTTTAAGCTCGACACCACTGCTGACGCCGGCAACGACCTGGCCGTCCACGTTAGTGACAGCTTGGTGGGCGACGCCGAGAAGAGTTCGGTAGCCTACACCGTCACCGGCCTGGACGCCGACGCCGTGGCCACCGCCACCTTCAGTGATGGTGCAGCCCATAGCGTCAGCAGCAATACCGGTAGCGTCGACCTGTCGAGCCTGACTGACGGCCCGATCACGGTCACCATCGCCGCTACCGACAATGCCGGCAACCATGCCACCGGCGCTGGCACAACAACGGTGCTCGACACCACCGCCGACACTGGCGGCGACCTGGCGGTGCACGTCGCCGACGGCCTGGTCAACAATGCTGAAAAAACTGCGGTGGCCTACACCGTTACCGGTCTGGACGCCGACGCCAGCGCCACCGCCACCTTCACCGATGGTGCAGCCCATAGCGTCAGCAGCAGCACCGGCAGTGTCGACCTGTCGAGCCTAGGCGACGGCCCGATCACGGTTACCATTGCCGCGACCGACAATGCCGGCAACCACGCCACCGGCGCCGGTGCAGCCACCGTGCTCGACACCACGCTGACTGCGCCAACCCTGGCCCTGGTTGCGGACAGCGGCCAAGCCGATGACGGCCTGACCAACCAGGCGAACCTGAGCTTCAACACTGCCGACAACGACGCCACCCGCGTCATCAAGGTCGACGGCAATGTGGTCGGCAGCTACGACCCCAGCACGTTGACTGATGGCAGCCATACCGTCAGCGCGACCGACACCGATGTCGCCGGCAACACTAAGACCGCATCGCTGACCTTCAAACTCGATACCACGCTGACCGCCCCGACCGTGGCCCTGGTGACGGACAGCGGCCAACCTGGTGATGGCCTGACCAACCAGGCGAACCTGAGTTTCAACAGCGCCGACAGTGATGCGGTGCGCGTGATCAAGGTCGACGGCAATGTGGTCGGTAGCTACGACCCCAGCGCCCTGACCGACGGTAGCCACACCGTCAGCGTAACCGACACCGACGGCGCCGCCAACAGCAAGACCGCGTTGCTCACTTTCAAGCTCGACACCACGCTGACCGCCCCGACTGTGGCCTTGGTGACGGACAGCGGCCTATCCGGTGACGGACTGACCAACCAGGCGAACCTGAGTTTCAACACTGCCGACAGCGACGCTACCCGGGTCATCAAGGTCGATGGCAATGTGGTCGGCAGCTACGATGCCGGTACCCTGGCCGACGGTAGCCATACCGTCAGCGCGACCGACACCGATGTCGCCGGCAACAGCAAGATCGCATCGCTGACCTTCACCCTCGACACCACGCTGACCGCCCCCACCGTGGCCCTGGTGACGGATAGTGGCCAACCTGGCGACGGCCTGACCAACCAGGCGAACCTGAGCTTCAACACTGCCGACAGCGATGCCGTGCGCGTGATCAAGGTCGACGGCAATGTGGTCGGCAGTTACGACCCCAGCACCTTGGCCGACGGCAGCCATACCGTCAGCGCGACCGACACCGATGGCGCTGCCAACAGCAAGACCGCATCGCTGACCTTCAAGCTCGATACCACTGCCGATGCCGGCGGCGACCTGGCCGTCCACGTTAGTGACAGCTTGGTGGGCGACGCCGAGAAGAGTTCGGTAGCCTACACCGTCACCGGCCTGGACGCCGACGCCGTGGCCACCGCCACCTTCAGTGATGGTGCAGCCCATAGCGTCAGCAGCAATACCGGTAGCGTCGACCTGTCGAGCCTGACTGACGGCCCGATCACGGTCACCATCGCCGCTACCGACAATGCCGGCAACCACGCCACCGGCGCCGGCGCAGCCACCGTGCTCGACACCACCGCCGACGCTGGCAACGACCTGGCTGTCCACGTCAGCGACAGCCTGGTCAACAATGCTGAAAAAACTGCGGTAGCCTACACCGTGACCGGCCTGGATGCCGATGCCAGCGCCACCGCCACCTTCACCGATGGTGCAGCCCATAGTGTCAGCAGCAGCACTGGTAGCGTCGACCTGTCGAGCCTGACTGACGGCCCGATCACGGTCACCATCGCCGCCACCGACAATGCCGGTAACCACGCCACCGGCGCCGGTGCAGCCACCGTGCTCGACACCACGCTGACCGCCCCGACCGTGGCCCTGGTGACGGACAGTGGCCAACCTGGTGACGGCCTGACCAACCAGGCGAATCTGAGTTTCAACAGCGTCGACAGCGACGCGGTGCGCGTTATCAAGGTCGACGGCAATGTGGTCGACAGCTACGACGCCAGCACCCTGGCTGACGGCAGCCACACCGTCAGTGCGACCGACACCGATGTCGCCGGCAACACTAAGACCGCATCACTGACCTTCAAACTCGATACCACGCTGACCGCCCCGACCGTGGCCCTGGTTACGGATAGCGGCCTATCCGGCGACGGCCTGACCAACCAGGCGAACCTGAGTTTCAACAGCGCCGACAGTGATGCGGTGCGCGTCATCAAGGTTGACGGCAATGTGGTCGGCAGCTATGACCCCAGCACTTTGACTGACGGTAGCCACACCGTCAGTGCGACCGACACCGACGCCGCCGCCAACAGCAAGACCGCATCGCTGACCTTCAAACTCGACACCACCGCCGACGCCGGCGGTGACCTGGCGGTGCACGTCGCCGACGGCCTGGTCAACAATGCTGAAAAAAATGTGGTGACCTACACGGTCACCGGCCTGGATGCCGACGCCAGCGCCGCCGTCACCTTCACCGATGGTGCAGCCCATAGCGTCAGCAGCAACACTGGCAGTGTCGACCTGTCGAGCCTGAGCGATGGTCCGATCACGGTTACCATCGGCGCTACCGACAGTGCCGGCAACCACGCCGCCGGCGCCGGCGCCGCCACCGTGCTCGATACCACCGCCGACGCCGGCGGCGATCTGGCGGTGCACGTCAGCGACGGCCTGGTGGGCGACGCCGAGAAAAGCACAGTAGCCTACACCGTCACGGGCCTGGACGCCGATGCCGCGGCCACTGCCACCTTCAGCGACGGCGCCCATAGCGTCAGCAGCAGCACCGGCAGTGTCGACCTGTCGAGCCTGACTGACGGCTCGATCACGGTCACCATCGGCGCCACCGACAGTGCCGGCAACCACGCCGCCGGCGCCGGCACAACAACGGTGCTCGATACGACATTGACTGCGCCATCCCTGGCACTTTCCCACGACACGACTGACGGCGTCTTCGGACACGATAGTGACCATCTCACCAGCAACGCCGCACTGAATTTCAACACCAAGGACAGCGACGCCGTGCGCGTGATCAAGATCGACGGCAATGTGGTCGGCAGCTACGACGCTAGCGCCCTGGCCGACGGTAGTCATACCGTCAGTGCGACCGACACCGACGGCGCCGGCAACAGCAAGACTGCGTCGCTAACCTTCAAGCTCGATACCACGCTGACTGCCCCGACCGTGGTCCTGGTGACGGATAGCGGCCAAGCCGGTGACGGCCTGACCAATCAGGCGAACCTGAGCTTCAACACTGCCGACAGCGACGCCACCCGGGTCATCAAGGTCGACGGCAATGTGGTCGGCAGCTACGACCCCAGCACGTTGACTGATGGCAGTCATACCGTCAGCGCGACCGACACCGATGCCGCCGGCAACAGCAAGACTGCGTCGCTGACCTTCAAGCTCGATACCACGCTGACTGCCCCGACCGTGGCCCTGGTTACGGATAGCGGCCTATCCGGTGACGGTCTGACCAATAAGGCGAACCTGAGCTTCAACACTGCCGACAGCGACGCTACCCGGGTCATCAAGGTCGACGGCAATGTGGTCGGTAGTTACGACCCCAGCGCCCTGGCCGACGGCAGCCACACCGTCAGCGTGACCGACACCGACGGCGCCGCCAACAGCAAGACCGCATCGCTGACCTTCAAGCTCGACACCACGCTGACCGCACCCATCGTGGCCCTGGTTACCGACAGCGGCCAAGCCGGCGACGGCCTGACCAATAAGGCGAACCTGAGCTTCAACACTGCCGACAGCGATGCCACCCGGGTCATCAAGGTCGACGGCAATGTGGTCGGCAGTTACGACCCCAGCACCCTGGCCGACGGTAGCCATACCGTCAGCGTGACCGACACCGATGCCGCCGCCAACACTAAGACCGCATCGCTGACCTTCAAGCTCGATACCACGCTGACCGCCCCGACCGTGACCCTGCACAGCGATACCACGGATGGTGGCGTCGGCCATGGCACCGATACAGTCACCAGTAGTGCGCTGCTGGACTTTAATGGCAAAGATGGCGACGCCGTGCGCATCATCAAGGTCGATGGCAATGTGGTCGGCAGCTACGACGCCGGCACTCTGGCCGACGGCAGCCATACCGTCAGCGTGACCGATACCGACGTCGCCGGCAACAGCAAGACCGCAGCGTCAACTTTTACGCTCGACAGCAAAGGACCTGGCTTCACGTCCGGCGCGACCGCCAGCGTTGCTGAAAACATTGGAGCCAACCAGGTCGTGTATGCAGCACATGCATCAGATGAGCATTCGGTCGTCTATAGCCTGAAAGCCGACAACGGCGACGATGCCGGTAGATTTGACATCAGCACCGCCGGTGTCGTCACTTTGAAGGATAATCCTAACTTCGAAAGCATCAACGCCTATCACTTCACCGTGGTGGCGACGGACGTCGCCGGCAACCACACCGACCAGGCGGTGAACCTCGCGATCACCAATGTCAATGAAGCGCCGGTTGCCTCGCCCGACAGTGTTTCGACCATTGAAAACGCACCGATCAGCTCCCTGATCTCCGACTTCACGTTCGACCAGGACGCCGGCGACAAGCTCTTGCTTTCCTTCAATTCGAACTCGGTCTCACTGACCTGGGCGAACGGTGATCCCAATGCTCCAACAACGCTGGTCAACCCGGTCACGCACGCAACGGTCGATCTGTCGTCGCTGCACACGCAGGCGAGTATCTCGGCCGACGGCGCCAGCATAACTCTCGCACCGCCAGCGGAACTAGACTGGTTAGTCACCGGTCAGGCAGTGAAGGCCGTGTTCAACTACACCGTGACGGACCTGGGTGGGCTGGCGAGCAGCGATTCGGTTACGCTGTTCATGGCCGGGTCGACTGGCGACAAAGGCTTGAATCTGTCTGGAGGGAATGGCAACGACATACTATCGGGCAACGCAACCAACAACGCCGAAGACGTACTCCAGGGCGGAAATGGCAATGACACCATCTCCGGCTACGGTGGCACCGATGCGCTCTACGGCGGCAACGGCGACGACAAGCTCTACGGCGGTGCGGGCATCGACTATCTGTACGGCGATAGCGGCAACGACACGCTGGACGGCGGCACCGAAGGCGATTTCCTCTTTGGCGGCAAGGGCAACGACATCCTCACCGGCGGCGCAGGCGCCGACAAGTTCGTGTTTGAACCGCAGTACGGCAACGACCGCATCCTGGACTTCAACATCGCCGAGGGCGACAAGCTGTATTTCGCGGATTTCTTCTCGACCCCGATGACCGCAGATGCCTTTGTCGCGAAGTATGTGACCGACACGGGCAACGACCTGCTCATCAGCCTGCCGGGCGGCTCTATCGTCCTGGTCGGCGTCCCGAGCATCAGCGGGTTGGCCGGCGCCATCGCCTTCGGCATGCCGTCCTAAGCCGCAGTTCCACCCGGTGACGCCGCGCCGGGTGGGCTTATCCCCGCTGTAATAGCCTTCTTAGCTGCTTGCCTCCCGAGCCTGGGTTGACGGTTCTGCGATATGAAAAATTCAAATAAAGGCAATATTGGCAAGAAAAATAAAAAATTGCCGGTATTACAATGTTATGTTGAGCGCCGGGCCGGCCGGCTGAGTCGCTTGCTGCACTGTAGGCATAGAGTTTGCGGGGGAAAAGAGGGTGCTGGCACTTTTTCCCCTAGCGTATTCGTGCTTGTTCCTGGCCGCGCGCCATTTTTATTTTTGCAACGAATTTTGCAGGACGGGGCGCTGGCGGGCGCCTGATTCTGCCCTTTACTGCTTTTCCATCTTTGTAAATTACTCTAACTCATTGATTTGTAATATACTCTCATCTTTCTAGCCTTCGCTTGCCATCCGTTGATTGTCTTGGAGGCCGCTGCGAAATGAGTCTGGCTGGGCGTCGCCGACGAAGCCGTGTTATGCACGGCGTGGGGCGCAATAAGCCAGGTACTCGCAACAGCCTCTTGGATATACGATATAGCCAACAAACTCATCATCCGTTGGTGCCGTGTTCAACCCACGGGAAGCTCACTACCATACAATGACTGATACCAAGTCCGATATTACGCAGGACACCGTAGCTGCTGAAGCTCCTACCGTAGCGCCTGTGCCCACTGTACGTTTTGAAGATTTCGGATTGTCTGCCGAAATTTTGCGCGCCCTGACCGATCAGGGGTATGTGCACCCGACGCCTATCCAGGCTGAGGCGATTCCCATTGTGCTGCAAGGGCGGGACGTGATGGGCGCGGCCCAGACCGGGACCGGTAAAACCGCCGGTTTCTCGTTGCCGATTATCCAGTTGCTGTTGGCGCACGCCAGCACCAGCGCATCGCCGGCCCGTCATCCTGTGCGCGCACTGATACTGACGCCGACGCGCGAACTGTGCGACCAGGTTGCCGACAACGTCAAGGCCTATTCCCGTTATACGCCTTTGCGCGCCACGGAAATCTTCGGTGGCGTCGACATGGCGCCGCAGGTGGCAGCCTTGCGTTCCGGCATAGAAATCGTTATCGCGACGCCTGGCCGCTTGCTGGACCACGTGCAGCAAAAGACCATCAACCTGTCGCAGACGCAAATCCTGGTGATGGATGAGGCAGACCGCATGCTGGACATGGGCTTCCTGCCTGATCTGCAGCGCATCATCAACTTGCTGCCGGCCAAGCGCCAGAACCTGATGTTCTCGGCGACGTTCTCGCAAGAGATCAAAAAACTGGCGGCCAGTTTCCTGACCAATCCGGTGACGATAGAAGTGGCGCGCGGCAATTCAACCGCGGAAAACGTTACGCAAATCCTGTACAAGGTTGCCGAAGAAGAAAAGCGCGACGCAGTCTCCTTCATCATCCGCGAGCGCGGCCTGAAGCAGGTCATCGTGTTTTCCAATACCAAGATAGGCGCGTCGCGCCTGGCCGTGCACCTGGTCAAGCAAGGCGTGAAGGCGGCGGCTATCCACGGCGACAGATCGCAATCCGAGCGCATGACTGCGCTGGAAGCGTTCAAGCGCGGTGAAGTAGAGGTATTGGTGGCGACCGACGTCGCGGCGCGCGGCCTGGATATTTCAGAAATGCCTTGCGTGATCAATTTTGACTTGCCCTACAACGCGGAAGACTATGTGCACCGTATCGGCCGCACCGGTCGCGCCGGCGCCAAGGGCGACGCGATTTCGCTGCATACCGACAAGGACGAGCGCCTGCTGGTCGACATCGAAAAGCTGATCAAGCAAAAAATCGTGCGCTTGCAGTTGGCCGGATTTGTGGCTACCTCGGTGCACCACGCAGAACGTCGTCCGCGCAGCGATGCGCCACGCGCTGACCGCAATGATGCGCCACGCGGCGAGCGTAGCGAACGTCCGGAGCGCAGTGATCGCGCTGATCGTGCCGAGAGGCCAAGCCGCGGCTACAATCCTCCGCGGGAAAAAGTCGACCCCTGGTTCCTGAAGCCGTACGAGCCCAGCATGAGCGCCGTCACCGCAGCAACCGCCAGCGCCACGGCGCAGAATGTCGTCAGCAGCAGCAAGCCGCAGAAAAAAGCGGCATTGCTGGGTGGCCTGGTCAAGCAATCCTGATTGGCGCCATGCCCGGGCGGCATGCGCGGTAAAGTTTGCAATCGCTAGCGACCAGGCGCCCCCTGGTTGCTAGTCGCTAGGCTGATTAGCTGCTTATTGAGCTAATTCCACGCCGTTCCAGCAGCAGTTTCCAGGCGGGTACCGCCTTTTCCCAGAATTCTTCCATACTGTTTGCCGCTGCAATCTGCAATCCTAAAAATTGCGCAGCCGGCAGCAAGGCCTTGTGCAATAAATCCTGGCTAGACGAACCGTCGTCGATCGCTTGCGCGCCGGTTTGTTTCGACAGTTTTTCGCCAGCGACATTGCTGACTACCGGCACATGCAGGTAGACGGGTTGCGGCACTTCCAGCAGGCTTTGCAGATAGATTTGCCTGGCGGTCGAGTCCAGCAAGTCCGCCCCCCGCACGATATGCGTGATCCCCTGCGCCGCGTCATCCACCACCACCGCCAGCTGATAAGCCCAGAAGCCGTCGGCGCGCTTTAAGACGAAATCCCCCACTTCGCTGCCCAGGTCCTGCTGCATGTCGCCGTACCAGCGGTCATGGAAGCGAATCAGGCCGTCTGCCTGCAGGGGCACGCGCAGGCGGTAGGCGCGCGCGTGTTTGCCGGGCGCCAGGCCGTTGCGGCAAGTGCCGGGATAGACCAGCGCCGCCGTGCCGGACAGGCTGGTGCGCGAATCGGCAATTTCCTTGCGTGAGCAGGAGCACGGGTAAATCCGCGCTGCCAGCCTGGCGAAGGCTGCTGCGTATAAATCCTGGCGCCTGCTTTGCCATTGCACTTCGCCGTCGATATGCATGCCGCAGCGCTGCAGCGAAACGAGTATCGCCTGGTCGGCGCCGGCGACATTGCGGTCGAAGTCCAGGTCTTCGATGCGCACCAGCCATACGCCCTGATTTGCCCTGGCATCCAGGTAGCTGGCCATCGCCGCTACCAGCGAGCCCAGGTGCAAGGGGCCGGTGGGGGAGGGGGCGAAGCGGCCCACATACTTGCCTGCATTCAGGGCCGTCATGGTTGGTTCCCCATCAGTTTGCCTTGGACTGCGGGGTCCGCCAGGCGCTGCAGGAACCAGTGCAGCGCGCGGCCCTTGTCCGTGCTGCGCCAGGCGATGCGGTTGGTGCCGCCGGGCCGTATCTCTTGCGTGGTTTTCTCTATCAGTGCGCCTGATTGCAGGTAGGGCTCTGCCATCATCCTGGGCAGGTGGCCGCAGCCGAGGCCGGCCAGCTGGGCCAGCAGTTTGGCGCGCAATGAAGGTACGGTCAGCGTATCCTGGCCGGTCAGCAAGCCGGCGGTGATCGCCGGCAGGTTGCGGCCGGTGTCGCCTACCGCCACCGCCCGGTGTCCTTGTATCACGGCCGGGGTCAGGGGCTCGGGCAGCAGCGCCAGCGGATGCTGCGGCGCTACCGCGAAGACCCAGTCTATGTTGCCGAACAAACGGGTTTGGTAGTCGCCGTGCATGCGTATCGTATCCGGACCATCGTAGGCGGCGCCTATGGCCAGGTCGGCACGGCCGAGCAGCAGCGATTCCCATACGCCGGACAACACCTCTTGCGAGATGCGCAGGCGCGTGCCGCAGCTTTGTTGCTCAAACTCCTGTATCAGGGGCAGCAGGTTTTCAAACTGGATGATGGCGTCGACCACGATGCGCAGTTCCACTTCCCAGCCGGTGGCGGTGCGTTTCACGCGCTGCTCCAGTTCTTCGGCCGCATTCAGCAAATGGCGGCCCTGGGTCAGCAGCTCGCGGCCGGCAGTGGTGAGCTTGGCCCGGTGGCCGCGCCTGTCGTATAGCAGCAGGTCCAGGTCTTCTTCCAGCTTGCGTATGCTGTAGGTGATGGCCGACGGTACCTTATCCAGTTCTGCCGCGGCGGCGGCAAAGCTGCCTTTGCGCTCGATCGCATCGAGTATTTGTAGTGCTTCCAGGGTTAAATTCATGATAATTTGGAGAAATTCCGGCAGTGCCTGGACTCTAAAATCATATTCAAAAAATTTGAATGATTTATAGAAAAATAAGCCCTTATCTTAGCGCATCCGCCCATATATAGTGTTAAGTATCATATTAAATTTTTGAACGAAGAGGCCGTCATATGATTTCAGTACGCACTTCCCGGGAACGCGGTTACGCAGAGCATGGCTGGTTGAAGTCTTATCATAGCTTTTCCTTCGCCGACTACCACGATCCGCGCCATATGGGCTTTGGTCCCTTGCGCGTGATCAATGAAGACTGGATAGATCCAGGTATGGGTTTCGGCACGCACGGCCACCGCGACATGGAAATCATCACCTATGTGCTGGAAGGCGAGATCGCCCACAAGGACAGCATGGGCAATGGCAGCGTGATACGCCCGGGCGATGTGCAGCGCATGAGCGCGGGCACCGGGGTGCAGCATTCGGAATTCAATGCCTCCCAACAAAACAGCGCGCATTTGCTGCAAATCTGGATCATGCCGGACCAGGACGGCATCGCACCCAGCTATGAAGAAAAGAATTTCAGTCACGCAGACAAGCTGGGCCGCCTGCGCCTGGTAGCTTCGCCGGATGGTAAGGACGGCGCAGTCAAGCTGCACCAGGATGCCCGCCTGTATGTGGGCCTGTTTGACGGCGACCAGCAAGCCAGCCTGAACCTGGCCAAGGAGCGCCTGGCCTATGTGCACCTGGCGCGCGGAGAGCTGAGCGTGAACGGCATTGCCCTGCAGGCCGGCGATGCGGTGAAGCTGCAGGCGGAAGACTTGCTGAGCCTTACTCAGGGCAAGCAGGCCGAGGTCTTGGTATTTGATTTACCGGTGTAATTTTTTTTGCAGCAAGCGTTGTTTGTACCGACGACATTAAACTCCAATAAGGATATTTTCATGAAAAAAGTAGCGATTGTGTTTCACTCGGGTTATGGCCATACGGCTAAAGCTGCACAAGCGGTGCAGGCCGGCGTTGTTGCCGGCGACGCTGTCCCGGAAATGATCCAGATAGACGCCGAGGGCAATATCCCGGACTCAGCCTGGGAGTCGCTGGCAGCAGCCGATGCGATCGTATTCGGTTCGCCGACTTACATGGGCACAGTGTCCTGGCAGTTCAAGAAATTCGCAGACGCTTCTTCCAAACCCTGGTATTCCCAGGCCTGGAAAAACAAGCTCGCGGCGGCCTTCACCAATTCTGCGACGATGAACGGCGACAAGCTGTCTACCTTGCACTATCTGTTCACCTTGTCGCAGCAGCATGGCATGCTTTGGGTGGGTACTGGCTTGATGCCTTCCAATAGCAAGGCGGCACAGCGCAATGACATCAATTATGTTGGCAGTTCTTCCGGCCTGATGACGCAATCGCCGTCTGACTCCTCGCCGGAGGAAGGCCCGCTGCCAGGCGATCTGGAAACCGCCAAGCTGTTCGGCACGCGTATCGCCGAAGTGGTCGCCAAGATCAGGTAAGCGTCTTCACGCCTTTGGGTGCCCAGGCCGCGGCTTGGGCGCCTATAGGTGCGGATGAGCCCACCAGTGCGCATGCGCCTTCTCAAAAAAGCACATTTAATATTTTCGCTGCCAGAAATGGCAGGCAGGAATTCGCAGCTTTCTTCCTCTATCTGCCGATGCGGTTCAAGCGTATGGACTAGGGCGTGTTGTCATTCAATTTGGGAGATGCGTTCAAGCCATAACGCGGGCTGGCAAGGCGTGCGACGCAGTTAAGGCTGGTGCCTTAACAAGGAGTGCAACGCAGTCCAGCGCGCGTTATGGCTTGAACCCGGAGGGAATGGGTCTAAACAGGCGCAGGGCGTTGTTGCAGCCCGCTGACAGTGCTGGCACTGCGGCGCGTGCTGCGCCTAGCCCTGCACCTGTTTAGACTCATTCGCACACCCAAATTGAATGTCAACACGCCCTAGCCTGAGGCGGGTCGCCGTCGCGGAGCCTCATAGCATCTTGCGATAGACGACAAATCCGGAATTTTCAGCTACCTGATCGTAGAGTCGCATGGCCCGCGTATTGCTTTCATGTGTTTGCCAATACACGCGCGGAGAGCCGGCATTGCTTGCATGATCGACCACGTGAGCAATCAGTGCGCGGCCTACGCCTTTGCCGCGAACTTCCTCCAGCGCGAACAAGTCTTGCAGGTAACAGCTTGGTGCAATCTGGATGGTGCTGCGATGATAGAGGAAGTGAGCCAGGCCAATCAGCTTGCCGTCTTGTTCAGCGACGGCAACGTGCATGGGCTCATCAGCGTCGAAAAAGCGTTTCCACGTCAGTGCAATGATTTCCAATGGCAAGGCCGTGTCATGCTGGCGTCCATAAAATGCATTGTATTTTTCCCATAGGGCTTGCCACGACGCGTAGTCGGATTGTAGCGCCGGCCGGATGACTAAAGTCCTATCCATCTTCTTTGTCTTTCCTGTCTTTTGAAAAATTCCAGCGCCTCGTTGGCGAGGCGCCGGAATTTTTTGAGAGTGGTCTCGATCTCGTCATCCTCAGCGGGCAGATGCCGATGCGTGCAGCCAAACAATAAGCGCGAATGCGGCGTTATGAAAGAGCCAATGCTGCCAAAATTGATAGAGCCAATTTCCCCGCTTGCTGCCGCCACGCTTTGAAGCCCCATGGCGCCCGTTTATTTCCCAATTTCCTATTGAATGCGGGGGCCTGCGCCGGCAACAAAATGTGTAGGCTGTTCATCCAGCGCTGTAGCCTTTACAACGACAGCAATTTACCGCTGCGATAAGCGACTTTTCCAGCAATTTTCGCCAGCGTCGTGCCGCGTTGCACATAGCGATGCGCAATGCGTGCAAACAGTGTTCCGCTAACCGTGGCGATGACCGGCGCAGCCTCGCCGCTGAGCGGGTCCACCAACTCTCCTATGGCTTCGCCCTTATGGATGAAATCACCCGGCGCTTTGCTGAATACCATGATGCCGGCATGTGCTGCGACTATAGGTTCGACGCCTTCCAGGGGCGTTGGCTGACACAGCGGGGAGGGCAGCTCAACCGGGCCTGCCGTCACGTCTGCCTGGATATGGCCGGTGTGCGTGAGGTAGGCGAGAATGCCGTCGGCGTCCCTCGCCGCCAACTGGTGGTTGACTTCGACCTGCCCGCGCAATTCCACCGTCACCGGCACGCAGGCCAAGGGAATAGGGTGGCTGGCGGCAAAATGCTCGGCCAGTTCCCACCATACGCGGCCGCAAGTTTCGTCGAAGGGATCGTCGCCGGATTCGGTCGCCAGCAAGACGGCTTGCGCCGCCAACAGCTGGGCCAGCGGCATCACCGCGCTGGCCAGCGGTGTTCCTGTGTACAGGTGCATCACAGCCTCGTTATCGCAATGCAGGTCGAGCACGATGTCGGCATCGATGGACAGGGTTTGCAGGGCCTTCTTCAGCGCTTCGGTTTCCGAGGCCGGCTCCCAGTCCGCCAGTAGTTTCTTTGCTTCGCTGCGTACCGTGCTGATATTTTCTGCGGCGTCGCTGCCTAGTTTGCCCACCAGGATTTGCTTCAATTGCGGCACCAGGTTGCGATAGCCGCGATTGAAATTAATGCCGGTGCCGAGCTCAAAGCGGCCGAACGGCGTGCCCTGTATCACTTGCGCCAATCCTATCGGATTGGCGACCGGCACTAGCACGATTTCTGCCGCCAGCCTGTCCTCTGCTTCCAGCGCCTCCAGGCGCCGTCGCAAGTGCTGGGCTACCAGCATGCCGGGGATTTCATCGGCATGCAGCGATGCCTGGATATACGCTTTACGGGTGTGCGGGCCGACCCCGGCGTGGCCGAAGTGCAGGCTCTGGAATTGTCTGTCGGTACCGCCGCTGGACGATGGCAGCGGGTGATATTCTATGCGCATGATGGGACTCTAGCCTTGGTGGGTTGTCTAAGGGCGGCCGGCCATAAGCACCGGCCGCCGGAGGCTGCTAACTTAGCTGTCGATGGATTATGCATTTAAACCGGCAGAATTTGTAGTCGTTCAATCAAGTGCCCGTCCGGGGGGGCGTCTGTGTCGTCCGCTGCGACAGGCGGAGGCGGGTTCGGCCCCTCGATCCGGAGCGGCATTTTTCACGCGCCAGGCTTGCGAGTATGATGGATACTCGTATCGCAACAGCAGGAGGGCGCGCAAGTGTCGCACGACGTTAAAGGTTCACTGGTGATCATAGGCGGCGCGCTACGCAAGGATAATGCCGCGGTGTGGCAGCGTATCGTGGAGCTTGCCGGCGGCCAGGGAGCCAGCATTGCCGTATTTCCGTCGGCTGCCGGCAATCCTGAACGGGCGGCGGCCCTGAGCATGCAAAGCCTGAACCAGTACGGTGCGCAGGCATTCGTGCTGCCGATTGCCGTCAAATTAAAGGACAGCGACTATCAGGCGGCGGCCAATGATCCTGCGCTGGCCGAGAAAGTC
Source organism: Pseudomonadota bacterium (assembly GCA_040390485.1). Classification (GTDB taxonomy): domain Bacteria; phylum Pseudomonadota; class Gammaproteobacteria; order Burkholderiales; family Burkholderiaceae_D; genus Undibacterium. The sequence goes on along the minus strand of JAZJYH010000085.1, from coordinate 3,481 downwards.
AGTGCCGCAACCGGTGTTTATTTTGTCGGCGGCGACCAGGGCAGGATTACGCAAGCCTTGCTCAAGCCGGATGGCAGCAGGTCGCTGGTGCTGGACGCCGTATGGGGCTTGTACCGCAGGGGCGGGGTGATCGCCGGGAGTAGTGCCGGTGCCGCGATCATGAGTGCCCATATGTTTGACGACGCCAGGGCGGTGCTGCCTACCCTCAAGCTGGGGATAGTCGAAGGCAAGGAAATAGCCCAGGGATTGGGGTTTATCGGCCCCCAGGTTTTCGTCGATCAGCACGTGCTCATACGCGGGCGTTTTGCGCGGATGCTAGCGGCGATGCTGAAGAAGAATTACCGGCTGGGGCTGGGAATCGACGAAAATACCGCGCTGGTCGTCACCCATGGCAGCGATGTGGAGGTGGTCGGTTATAAGGGCGCTATCGTGCTTGACTTGTCGCAAGCGACTAGCGATTCTTCAAGAAAAGAATTTAATATCAGCAACGCCAGCCTGAGTTACCTGGACAGCGGCGACAGGTATAATTTCCTGACAAAAGTCTTTATCCCATCCGCCGACAAGCTGGACGGCAAACTGGAGCAGGGGCAAGCGCATGCTGAGGGAATCCGGTTTTATCCTGACATCCTGGGAAACACCACACTCGTTGACTTGATGCAAACCCTGATCGACAGCGGGCAAGGGCAGGCGGTAGGTCTTGCCTTCGGCGGACCAGAAGACGCCATGCCTGAGCGGGGCTTCGAATTCACGTTCAGCAAGACGGCCGACAGTGCCGGATATTTTTCCAATGCCAGCGGTGCGGACTGTTATACCGTGATGCATATCCGGCTGGATGTGCGGCCCGTGGAAATGCAAGTGCCCCTGTATCAGTATAGGTAAGCAGGAAAAACAAGCAGAAAAATCAGCGTAAAAAAAGGGGCCATCTGAACTGGCCCCTTTTGTTTATGCTGCTTCTGCCGTGCTGGCGAGCGATGCCGCCTTGGCTTTGGCCTCCGGCGAGGCGCAGGCCGGGCAGGATACGCCGGGTATGTACAAAGGCGACAACTGTTCGCGCGGGGTGACGATGCCGCGGCAAGCGAAGCACTGCTCGGTGTCGGTGGCTTCCAGTTGCGGGTTGAGCGCGGTGCGGTAGTCAAACACGAAACAGTCGCCGTGGTAGTGCGCGCCGCCGACTTCCTCGAAATACTTCAGGATGCCGCCTTCCAGTTGGTACACGCTGTCAAAACCGACATTTTGCATATGGATCGCGGCTTTTTCGCAGCGTATGCCGCCGGTGCAGAAGGTTACCACGGTCTTGTCGTTCAGTTTTTCGCGGTTGGCCTCGATCACGGCCGGGAATTCGGTGAACTTGGCGATGCGGTAGTCTATCGTATTGTCGAAACTGCCCACGTCCACTTCAAAGTCATTGCGGGTGTCCACCATCACGACAGGCTTGCCGTTATCGTCATGGCCCTGGTCCAGCCAGCGCTTCAGGGTTTGCGCGTCCACTGCGGGTGCGCGGCCCTCTTCCGGCTTGATCAGCGGCATGCGCATCGTGATGATTTCCGGTTTTACTTTCACCAGCAATTTGGTGAACGGCTGCTTGTCCGACAGGCTTTCCTTGGCGACTACGTCGGCAAAGCGGGCATCCTGGTGCAGCCAGGCCATATAGGTGTCGATCTCTTCCCGCAGGCCGGCCAGGAACATATTGATGCCTTCCGGGCTCAGGATGACCGTACCCTTCAGTTTCAATTCCTTGCACTTGTCCAGGAATTGCTGGCGTTTTTCGGCGGTATCGCTGAAGGTGATGAATTTATACGCGGAGATATTGACGTAGGGCGTTGCGGTCGATGTGGCAGTCGGTGTTGCGTTGGTTGGCATGGCAAATAGTTCAGTAAGTCATTGATTTATCAGTATTATAAACTTTTGCGGCGGGTTTTTAAAAGTTTGATTTGCAAAAAACTTGATCTGGCTCAAGCAAGCCGGTGTTTTCATTGTTGACATGCTCTTACACTTTCGTTTTTGCCAGGGTCTTTTCCCTTCGTTTTATGTACTAGGGCACGGTAAAATAGCGGGATGACTACAGAATTAACACTTGCCAATCAAGCAATGCCTGCTGCCCAGGCAGCGATAGCTCCCCAAGCTCCCGGGCCGCAGTTCGTCCATCTGCGCCTGCACTCCGAATACTCCATCGTTGACGGCCTGGTGCGCATAGACGACGCGATCAAGGCCGCCGAAAAGGACAAGCAGCCGGCGATGGCGATTACCGACCTCGCCAACCTGTTTGCGATGGTCAAATTTTACAAGGCAGCCCGCGGCAAGGGCGTCAAGCCCATCGCCGGTTGCGATGTCTGGATCAGCAACGACGCCGACCGCGACAAGCCTTCGCGCCTGCTATTGCTGGTCAAGAACCGCAAGGGCTACCTGCAGCTGTGTGAATTGCTGGCCCAGGCCTGGCTGACCAATCAATACAAGGGCAAGGCAGAGATTCGCTTCGAGTGGTTGCAGGATTTGCAGCAGCAGGGCGAGCCCGGCCTGATCGCCCTGTCGGGCGCCCATTTCGGCGATGTCGGCATGGCCATAGACAATGGCAACCTGGAGGCTGCCGAGCGCAATGCGCTGCGCTGGGCCGGCATCTTCCCCGGGCATTTTTACATTGAAATTCAGCGCGCCGGCCAGCCTAATATGGAAAACCAGGTGCGCCAGGCCGTCAGGCTGGCGCAAAAGCTGGCCCTGCCGGTGGTCGCCACCCATCCTATCCAGTTCATCAGCAAGGACGACTATATCGCGCATGAGGCGCGCACCTGTATCGCCGAAGGCGAGATGCTGGCCAATGCCAGGCGGGTCAAGCGCTTCAACGACCAGCAATGCTTCAAGACCCAGGCCGAGATGGCGGAATTGTTCGCCGACCTGCCGGGGGCGCTGCAAAATGCGGTGGAGATTGCCAAGCGCTGCAACCTGACGCTGGAGCTGGGCAAACCCAAGCTGCCGGACTTTCCTACGCCGGACGGCATGAGCATCGGTGATTACCTGGTGCACGAATCCAGGCAAGGCCTGGAGAAGCGCCTGGCGCACCTGTATCCAAACGAAGAGAAGCGCGAGCAGCAGCGCGAGCGCTATGAGGCGCGCCTGAAGTTTGAGACCGACACCATCATCAAGATGGGTTTCCCCGGCTACTTCCTGATCGTGGCGGACTTTATCCAGTGGGCAAAAAACAATGGCGTGCCGGTAGGGCCGGGCCGCGGATCAGGCGCGGGTTCGCTGGTGGCGTATTCACTGAGCATTACCGACCTCGACCCGCTCGCCTACAACCTGCTGTTCGAACGTTTCCTGAATCCGGAACGGGTATCCATGCCCGACTTCGATATCGACTTTTGCCAGGAAGGGCGCGACCGCGTCATCCAATACGTGAAAGACCGCTATGGCAAGGAAGCGGTATCGCAGATCGCCACCTTCGGTACCATGGCGGCCAAGGGCGCGATCCGCGACGTCGGCCGGGTGA
>JAZJYH010000084.1:0-4850 GCA_040390485.1 Pseudomonadota bacterium | reverse complement strand
CCTTGTTCATAGCCCACTATGAACTGCGTCGCACGCCTTGCCAGCCCGCGTTTTGGTGGGAACGCATCCCCCAAATTAAATGTTAACACGCCCTAGCCCCGGGGATTCCCGGGAAATGTCTTGCTTGCGGCCACTGAGCGGCTCAGGCCACTCCCAGCTCACCTTCCTGCTCCGGTCCATCGTCCAGCAAACGCTGCTCTATCATCGCGCAATATTCGGGATTCAGCTCAAAACCTACATAGTCCCGGCCGCAATGCCTGGCTGCCACCGCCGTCGTGCCGCTGCCCATGAAAGGGTCCAGCACCACGCCGCCGGCAGGACAGGACGCCTTGATGATGCGCTCTATGATTTCCAAAGGTTTCTGGGTCGGATGTTCTTCTCGCTCAGGGTGCTCCCTGTGCAGACGGGAAACGCTCCATACATCCTTGGGATTGAAGCCCATTTCCAGCCACTTCGCACCCTCAAAGATTTTGCGCGACCTGGCCTTCTTGGTTTCCGCATCATAGGGGATGCGAATCGCATCCAGGTCAAAATGATAATCCTTGGCCTTGGCGAAAAAACCTATCGTGTCGTGCACCGACGAAAACTTGCGGGTACTGCCGCCCATGGAAGGAACGCGCCGGTCCCAGATGATTTCATTGACCATGATCATGCGCTGCTTCAACAGCACGAACACTTCCGGCGAATAGCGCCAGGTCAGGAAGATGTACAGGCTACCGTTGGCCTTTAGCTTGGGCAAGGCCAGGTCTATCCACTGTTCCATCCACAGCAGGTATTCGGCGGATTCCAGCTTGTCGGAATCATTGCCGTAATCCTTGCCCAGGCCATAAGGCGGATCGGCGACCAGCAGGTCCACGCTGCCGTCGGGAATGCGCGCCATACCCTGCAGCGCGTCTTCGCAAAAAATCCGGTTACGCCAGTTGGCGTCCACTATCTTCATTTCAGCCTGTATTCAGCACTGCGGGCATGCGCCTGCAAGCCCTCGCCATAGGCCAGTTCCGCAGCGACCCTGCCCAGAGTTTGCGCGCCCTGTTCGCTGACATGGATGACGCTGGAACGTTTCTGGAAGTCATACACGCCCAAGGGCGAAGAAAAGCGCGCAGTGCGCGAAGTCGGTAACACATGGTTGGGGCCGGCGCAGTAGTCGCCCAGCGCCTCGGACGAATAGCGTCCCAGGAACATGGCGCCCGCATGGCGTATCAAATCAGCCCACTGCTGCGGATTCTCGGCCGAGATTTCCAGGTGTTCAGCCGCGATATCGTTGGCAATCTCGCAGGCCTGCTGCATGTCCCTGACCTTGATCAGCGCGCCGCGATTGGTCAGCGAAGTGCGGATCACGTCCTTGCGCGGCATGCCGTCCAGCAGCTTGTCTATGCTGGCCTGCACGGCCTCTATGTAGGCTGCATCCGGGCACAGCAAGATCGATTGCGCCAGTTCGTCGTGCTCCGCCTGCGAAAACAGGTCCATCGCGACCCAGTCGGGATCGGTAGTGCCGTCGCAGATCACCAGGATCTCGGACGGGCCGGCGATCATGTCTATGCCGACGGTGCCGAATACGCGCCGCTTGGCCGCAGCCACATAGGCATTGCCCGGGCCGACTATCTTGTCCACCTGCGGTATCGTCGCCGTGCCATAGGCCAGAGCGCCCACTGCCTGCGCGCCGCCTATGGTAAACACGCGGTCCACGCCGGCGATCGCCGCGGCGGCCAGCACCAGCGGATTTTTCACGCCATCCGGGGTCGGCACCACCATGATGATTTCCTGCACGCCGGCCACCTTGGCCGGGATCGCGTTCATCAGCACCGAGGATGGGTAGGCGGCCTTGCCGCCCGGCACGTAGATGCCGACCCGGTCCAGCGGCGTGACCTTCTGGCCCAGCACGGTGCCGTCGGCTTCGGTGTATGTAAAACCGGCAGAGCCGCATTCGTCTTTCTGGCGTTCATGGTAGGCGCGCACGCGGGCAGCGGCCGTCTCCAGCGCAGCGCGGCGCTCCGGCGCCAGCGATGCCAGCGCCTGCTGCATTTCCTGCTGCGACAATTCCAGCGCCTGCATGGAGCTTGCACTCAAGCGGTCAAAGCGGTTGGTGGCTTCCAGCACTGCGTCATCGCCGCGCGCCTTCACGTCTGCCAATATTTGAGCAGCCGCGCGTTCTATCGCTTCGTCTTCGCTGGCTTCAAAGGCCAGCAATGCGGACAGCTTTGCCGCAAAATCCGGCTGTACAGAATCCAGTCTGGATAGTGGTAAGGACATCATATTCTCGATCAGGTGCAGGTTGGTTGTGGCAGCTGGCGGGCCTGCCCTATCCGGCTCATTTACTTTGGTTCTGGTACTTGCACGCGCTAGGCCCTGGACGCTTTTTCAAAAGCGTCCAGTATCGGTTGCAGGCGTTCGCGTTTTAACTTCAAGGCCGCCTGGTTGACTACCAGGCGCGAAGAAATTTCCATGATGTGCTCGACTTCAACCAGGTTGTTGGCGCGCAGGGTATTGCCGGTGCTGACCAGATCGACGATCGCATCGGACAAGCCGATCAGCGGCGCCAACTCCATCGAGCCATACAGCTTGATCAGGTCCACGTGCACGCCTTTGGCGGCGAAGTGTTCGCGCGCGGTTTCCACATATTTAGTGGCGACGCGCAAGCGGGCCCCCTGGCGCACTGCGTTCTGGTAGTCAAAACCGGCAGACACGGCAACCGACATGCGGCACTTGGCGATCTGCAAGTCTATCGGCTGATACAGTCCCTCGCCGCCATGTTCATGCAGCACGTCCTTGCCGGCCACGCCAAAATCCGCCGCGCCGTATTGCACATAAGTAGGCACGTCGGAAGCGCGCACGATAATCACCCGCACTTGCGGATCATTGGTTTGCAGGATCAGCTTGCGCGAGGTTTCCGGATCTTCGGTCACCCTGATGCCTGCCGCTTCCAGCAGCGGCAGGGTTTCTTCAAAAATACGCCCTTTGGACAAAGCCAGGGTAAGTTGCTGGGACATGAAAAGCTCTTTTCTGTTCGCTTGATTTCTTTACTTGACGCGCCTGATGTCGGCACCGACGCCGGACAGCTTGACTTCCATCCTGTCGTAACCGCGGTCCAGGTGATAGATACGGTCTATCAGGGTTTCGCCTTCTGCCGCCAGGCCCGCAATCACCAGCGATGCCGATGCCCGCAGGTCGGTCGCCATCACCGGCGCGCCTATCAGTTTTTCCACCCCGGTGACCATCGCAGTATGGCCGTCGATTTCTATCGCTGCCCCCAGGCGGTTCATTTCCTGCACGTGCATGAAGCGATTCTCGAAGATCGTTTCGGTAACGCGGCTGCTGCCGGAGGCGATGCAGTTCAGGGCCATGAATTGCGCCTGCATGTCGGTCGGGAAACCCGGATATTCGGTGGTGCGGAAGCTGACCGACTTCGGGCGCCCGCTCATCTGCGCGCGTATCCAGTCGGGGCCGCTGGTAAGGATCACGCCAGCCTCGCGCAACTTGTCCAGCGCCACATCCAGGATGTCGCTGCGCACATTGCGCAGGGTAATATCGCCGCCCGCCGCCGCGACCGCGCACAGGAAGGTTGCGGTTTCTATGCGGTCGGCGATCACGGTATGGGTGGCGCCATGCAGGCGCTCAACGCCCTGGATCACCAGCCTGTCGCTGCCTATGCCTGCGATCTTGGCGCCCATCGCGACCAGCAGGTTGGCCAGATCGGTCACCTCGGGTTCGCGCGCGGCATTTTCCAGCACGGTCTCGCCTTCGGCCAGCGTAGCGGCCATCAGCAGGTTTTCGGTGCCGGTCACGGTAATCATGTCGGTGACGACGCGGGTGCCCTTCAATTTCTTGGCCTTGGCGTGGATGTAGCCGGCCTCGATGGTGATTTCAGCGCCCATCGCCTGCAAGCCCTTGATGTGCTGGTCCACCGGACGCGAGCCTATCGCGCAGCCGCCCGGCAGCGATACCTTGGCTTCGCCGAAGCGGGCCAACAAGGGGCCCAGCACCAGGATCGATGCGCGCATGGTTTTTACCAGGTCGTACGGCGCTTCCAGCTGTGTGATGTCGCCGCCGTTCAGCGTAACGACGCCGTCTTGCTGCGTGACCTGCAAACCCATCTGGCGCAACAGCTTCAACATTGTCGATACATCTTGCAGCGACGGTACATTGTGCAGTATCAGGTCGTCGGCAGTCAGCAGGCCGGCGCACAGAATAGGTAATGCGGCATTCTTGGCGCCGGAAATATTGACGTCGCCCGCGAGGCGCTTGCCTCCAGTAATCAGTAATTTGTCCATTATTTATTGAATTCGTCCGGAGTCAGGGTTTTCATCGACAGCGCATGGATTTCTTCACGCATGCGGTCGCCCAATACTGCATACACCAACTGGTGCCTCTGGATCAGGCGTTTGCCGGCAAAAGCATCAGACACGATGACGGCAGTGAAATGCTGGCCATCGCCTTCGACTTCCAGATGCGAGCATTCCAGGCCAGCGGCGATATAGGTTTTGATTTGTTCAGGTGTAGGAAACACGATTCATTCTTTCAAATATTCAGCATGGCGTAGGGATATATGCTCATCCCCTCAGACGCCTGTTTGATACTGCGCGCTGCCCAGGCTTAATGCCTGAGCTTATAGCCGCGCTTCAGCATTTGCACCGCCAGCGTTGCCAGCAATGCAAAAAATACCGTCACTACCGACAAGCTCAGCACTGGATCCACATCCGACTGGCCGAAGAATCCGTAGCGGAACCCGTCTATCATGTAGAAGAAGGGATTGAAATGCGATACGGTCTGCCACACTCCCGGCAACGAATGGATAGAGTAGAACACGCCCGACAGGAAAGTGGCCGGCATGATCAGAAAATTCTGGAAAGCCG
>JAZJYH010000083.1:0-27073 GCA_040390485.1 Pseudomonadota bacterium | reverse complement strand
TCAAACAACGTCTGTTTCTGATCCATTTTCTGTAAAGCACAAAATGCTGTGTCCCAAGCGGGGGCAGGTCAATAACAACGTCAACAACAGCACCTAATCAAGCCAACCAATTTTTGCGAGCAAGTTCTTTTTGGACTTGGAGAATCTGGTTGCAGCAGCAAGCGTAGCCCGGGCTAACGCGGTCAGTTAGGCTTTTGTAGGTTGCGGTTGAGCCGCAGGCGAAGCCCAACATTTCGATAGAGTAGTCATCATAAAGTCCTGATGCGTTTGGCAATGTGCTGGCTGACGCCAGGCAGTATCAGGGCTAGCGTGAAGAGGTGGGGAAATCAGCTGACTGGCGCTTGCAACAGACCGATAGTCGCCACGCATGCCTTAGATACAGGCAAGATTTCTTATAGACAATTAGTTAATCTTTAAGTAAGCTGTCTTGACCTAATATCAACTCCTGATCCCCCTTCGAAATGAATATGAGAACTTTACTGTCCGGGCTAGGACTCGGACTTGGGCTCGCGCTCGCCAGTTTTTTCGCTTATGCCGGCGATGCGGAGAAATGGGGTGCACTGATGAAGGAATCGCGTGCATTGGTTAGCCAGAAACAATATTCGCGGGCGCTGGAGCCGGGCCGGCAGGCTTTCGCTATTGCCGAGCGTGAACTGGGGGGCGACGTCGCCAAAATGGCAAGCAGCCTGACCCTGGTTGCGAGCATTTACCAGATTATGGGACAGCCAGAACAGGCAGAAGCAGATTTTTTGCATGCGCTGGCATTGCAGCAAAAGCAAATCCCGCCGGATGTATACGGGATGGCGTGGAGTCAAATTCAGCTGGCAAACCTGAATGAACAAAAGGGCGAGCATGCAAAAGCCGAGTCGCTGCTGAGCCAGGTCATTGCTGCCGTTGAAAAGCACGCCGGGCCGGAAAGCGGCGACCTCATCCTGCCGCTGGCAATCTTGGGCAAGGTCTACCTGAACCAGGGGCGCAACGACCTGGCCGAGCCCGTCCTGATGCGCGGACTGACTATTAGCGAGCAGAGCAAGAGCAGGTTCGGTTGGCAGGACTTGTTCAGCAATGTGGCGGAACTGTATCGCAAGACCGGGCGCGAGGACCAGGCGCGCACGATGGAAAAACGGGCTGTCGAGGCGGTGAATTTTGTTCCGACGCCGACGCCGGTGTCGGGCAAGGTGGCGGCCGGGATGGATTTTAGCGTGTGCAAGCCCAGTTGGCCGCGTGAGGCTCTGCGCTACGAAATGCAGGGCACGGTTCAGATGCAACTGCTGGTCGATGTAGATGGTCAAGTGATTAAGGCGCAGGTCGCTAAAAGCAGTGGTTGGAAACTGCTGGACGATGCCACCGTGGGTGCGATGACCAAATGTACGGTGAGGCCCGCGACGCGCGACGGCAAGCCGGCGCAGGTATGGGCCTTGACTAACTATGTATGGAAGCTGGAGGACAGCGGTCCCCAGTCCTTGGCTCCCGAGCTGATCAGGGAGAGCTGCTTGCCGACTGAGCGATTCACCATCGCCCGGCCCGATGAAATGGATTCAGTCATCTATCTGTATTTCTCTGTGGCGCCCGACGGAAAACCCTACGGTGTCCGGGTCAATTTCGGCAGTATGAATCCTCTCGTCGATATGGCGGCCGTTCAGTTCGCTTCCAATTGCAGATATCAATCTGCCGTGGCCAACGGAAGCGCTGCGTACACCCCGGTCACGCTGCGTCTGCATTGGAATAAGTCATAACGGTTTTGGTTTCAAGAGTCAGGATCGCGGAATTGCCAATGCGGGCCAATGTGTGGCAATGCGGGGCAATGTCTCAGTCATGCCCGCCGGCGATCCTGCAAATCCATCCTGGCCCTCAGGCTTTGGCCCGCCGCGCCAATTCTTCCTTATACAGCGCCATCTCTTCCGTCAGCGCCCTGGCCACGCTGGGGCGTTGCGACAGGCGCTGGTAATAATCCTTGACCTGCGGCCATTGCGCCAGGTCTATGCCGCTGTACATGGCCCAGTTGAGCACCGTGACCAGGTAGGCGTCGGCCACGCTGAAATGCTCCAGCAAAAATTCATGCTTCGCCAGGTGGTTTTGCAATACGCCCAGCCGTAGCGCCGTTTTGTCGCGCGCATAGGTCTTGACGTCTTCCGGGGCGCGCGGATCGAGCAGCGGCACGAACACGGCCTTGTGCAATTCGGTGCTGATGAAGCCCAGCCACTGCTGCATGCGGGCGCGCTGGGTGGGGTCGGCCGGGGCCAGCTTTGCCTCTGGGTAGTGGTCGGCCACATAGGGCAGGATGGCGGTGTTTTCGCTCAACAGCGTGCCGTCCTCGGTGCGCAATACCGGCACTTGGCCTAGCGGATTGATGGCATAAAAATCCGAACCGTCCAGCAATTGTTTCAGCTTGGTGTCTACTTGGGTGAATTCGGCTTGCGCGCCGGCTTCGTATAGGGAAATCCGGGTGGCGAGCGAGCAGGCCAGCGGGGCGAAGTAAAGATTCATGGATGGGCTCCGGTGTTTGTTTGTTTTTGTACTATACTGAACAAAATTAATCATTTCAAGGTTTTTATTCAAAATGGTACAAAAAGAAAAAACCAGGCCGCGCGGACGGCCGCGCGCCTATGAGCCGGAACAGGCGCTGGCCAGCGCGCGCGACAGCTTTTGGCATGGCGGCTATGCCGGCACCTCGATGGACGAGCTGAGCGCGGCCACCGGCATGAACCGGCCCAGCCTGTACGGCGCCTTCGGCGACAAGCATGCGATCTACCTGGAAACCCTGGGGCGCTATGTGGCGGATGGGCGCCAGGCGATGGAGCAGGTGTTCGCCGCCGGGCTGCCCTTGCCGCACTCCCTGCGCCGCCTGTACGATACCGCGCTGGCGATGTATCTGCCGCCTGACAGCGATGCGCGCGGCTGCTTCCTGATCGGCACCGCGGCCACCGAGGCGGTGGCCGACGCTGAAGTGCGTACCTTGCTTGGCGACGGTTTGCGCACGTTTGATCAGGCGTTTGAAGCCAGGTTCAAGCTAGCCCTGGAGCAGGGCGAGCTGGCCGCCGGCGCCGACCCGGCGCTGCTGGCCAAGCTCGCCTCGGCCATCCTGCACACGCTGGCAGTGCGCTCGCGGGCCGGCGACAGCCGTGCATCTCTGCGCGCCACCGCCGCGGCCGGGGTGGACATGCTGTGCGGCGCCTACGGCGAGGCCACCGCGGACGAAACCGCAGGTGCACATAAGCACACATAAGCGCAAATAAGTATCGGTAAGCGTCAACAAGTGCGGCCAGGCTCCTTGGCCGGCAGCGCTGGTGACGTGGGCAGGGCTGCCCACCCTACAGAATTGGCAAGCTGGCGCAGGACAAAGAAAAACGCCTCGTTACCGAGGCGTTTCTTACTGCCCCCTTTGCCCGAACTGGCCTTGGACGCAAGGGACTAGGTGGCTGGTGCCATATTTATTATTATTTATCGTTATAGTATTTTGCGATGCGCCGACGTGCGAGCGCTACGCCGAGCAAACCCCAAACTTCTCCCCCCGGGATGATGGCGCGAACCAGATGTGCTCGCCAGTTTAGTGAGCATAAATCGGGCCAGATTTCTAAGCCCTTGTTTTCCTTCAATATTCCATTTTTTGGGCGTGGCAAAAAAAACAAAGCTGTAAATTTTACTGACGGCAGCAGGGGCCGCCAGGGCTTGCCACGGCCTTGTCAGGGGAGGCTGTTCAGGCTGGCCTGCCGGCCGGCCCATGCCATAGACAATACCCGCAACACCCGAAAAACGCCGAAACCACACCAGGCGCAAAAAATTTCGTTGCCTGTAAAAAACAAGGTTAAAATAAAAGCAACAAGTAGCGGCAGGGCCGCTGCAGGCCCTTGCAGCACAGGCTTAAATGCAAGGGGCGTCAATTTTGCCTGGTTGTTCATTCTTGCCCATTCTTGCCAATTCTTGCCCGCCCATGACATCTGACAAAGCATTCCGCAAAGGCTTATTCAAGACCTTCCTGTTTTCCCTGCTGTCGCTATTTCTTATCCCCGTCATCACGCTGGTCTTTGTCAGCTATGCAGAGCCACAGCGGGACGCCGACTTCCAGCAATGGATAGCCGCCGACGTCGCCAAGAACGCCCGCATTCCTCAGGAAGAAAAGGCCGGCCGGATAGAATTTTTCCGCAGCCATCCGCCGTCTGCCATGTGCAGCAACCGCGACCCCGCGCTGGCCGAGTACCGGCAAGACGTCTGCGAGCGCTATTCCTACACCTGGCAATTCCATATGGCGCACCAGATATCCAAATGGACCGTGGTGGGCGGCGCCGCGCTGCTGCTGGCCATCCTGGTGCTGGGCGCGTTTGCATTCGCCGACCGCGGCGCCCAATACCTGAGCTTCGTCGCCGGCTGGCAACTGCTGCGCTGGGCCAGCGCGCTGGAAGTGCTGCTGCAGGGCGGCATGCTGGTGTGGCTGTCGTTTTGGCTGACGGCGTTTTTCTGGCACAGCTACTACATCAAGCTGATCATCATCGCCGGCCTCGCGGCCGGGGCGGCGGTGCTGTACGTGGTGGTCAACATCTTCCAGCGCGCGCGCAGCGACAGCGCCGTGGATGGCGAGGCGATCAGCGAAAACGCCGCGCCGGCGCTATGGGCCAGGGTGCGCGAGCTGGCCGCGCGCCTGAAGACCGACGCGCCCAAGAACATCATAGGCGGCATAGACAGCAATTTCTTCGTCACCGAGGCGCCGCTGACGGTGAACGGCAAAGTCATGCACGGGCGCACGCTGTTTGTCAGCATACCGCTGCTGCGCCTGCTGGACCAGAGCGAGGCCGACGCGGTGCTGACCCACGAGCTGGCCCACTTGCGCGGCGGCGACACCGCCAGCAGCGCGGCGCTGGGTCCCAAGCTGGTGCAATACGACCAGTACTGCCATGCCATGGCCGCCGGCGGCCTGACCGTCATGCTGTACTACCTGCTGAACCTGTACCGCGTGATCTTTGAAATTGCGCTGAAGAGCGATAGCCGCGAGCGCGAATTCCTGGCCGACCGTATTGCCGCCAAGCTCATTTCCGGCAAGGCCATCGTGCAGTCGCTGATCAAGATCGCCGCCTATGCCCGCTACCGCTCGCAGATAGAGCGCGACCTGTTCGAACATAATCAGCAGCACGGCGGCAGCCTGGGCATCGCCGGCTATGTCGCCGCCGGCCTGCTGCCGTATGCGACCTCGCCGCAGTTCGTGGAAGAGATGAAGAACGCCAGCGTGCCGCATCCCTTCGATTCCCATCCCAAGCTGGAAGAGCGCATGCACAATGTCAAGCATCCGGTGGCCGAGCAGGATTACGGCGTCATCGTCACCCGCGCGCCGGCCGCCACCTGGGCCGACGCCATCGCCACCGCGCCGGAGATAGAGCAGCGCCTGTGGACCGCCTATGAAGAACAGTTCGCCGCCGCGCACGAACACAGCCTGGCCTACCGCTACGAGCCGGCCAATGAAGAAGAGCAGGCGATCGTGCTGAAATACTTCCCCACCATCGCCTTCGACCTGAAAAAAGAGCAGCAGATCGTCATCAGCTACGCCGGTGTCACGCCGCCCGGCCAGGACGAGATCCCCTGGGACAGCGTGCACAAGACCAAGTACGAGGACGGCCTAGGCGGCGACGTGCTGACCATAGAACACCCCGAGAAGGGCTTCTTCGGCGCCAAGACCACCAAGATCAAGCTGCCTGGCCTGGGCAAGCAGAAGGAGCAATTCAAGGCGGCCTTCGGTCACTACTGGCAGAGGCACCAGGTGATGCGGCGCGGTTAGTGGCAGTGTAGCGGCCTCGCTTTATCAAAGTCGACCGGCCTGTCACACTGCGAGCGCAAAATGTTTTGCGTCAAAATTTTGTCGGCTCACGACTTCTGAAAGAAAATCTTTTGAAATACGTTCTCTGTATTATTGCGGCGTTTGCTTATACGAGCGTGCACGCAGCTGCGTGGCAACCGGCGAACGGACATGAGCAATTGCCGATCTGGCCTGGACTGATACCTGACGCGAAATCAGCCATGGGACCGGAGGACGAAATGAGGCTACGAGAAGAGAGGCTCATCGCAGAAAGACCCTGGTTGGAGGTGGCCAACGTCACGCGGCCTACGATGACAATATACTCGCCAAAGGGAAGTAACACCGGGGCTGCCGTTATCGTTTTCCCAGGCGGAGGCTATCGGGTTCTGGCCATGGATCTGGAAGGAACTGAGGTTTGTGACTGGCTGACATCGATTGGCGTTACGTGCGTACTTTTGAAATATCGTGTCCCCGGATCAGGTCCACACTGGGATACCATTCGCAACATCCGTGTCAGACCAAAGATACACACGGCGCTGCAAGATGCACAGAGAACCTTGGGCCTCATCCGCCATAATGCAGCCGACTGGAAGATTGATCCGAACAAGATTGGAGTTCTCGGGTTTTCTGCAGGCGGCCACCTGGTCGCATCAATCAGTACTCATCATAAGCGTATATATGCGCCTGTCGATGAGGCAGACGAGGAAAGTTGTCGTCCTGATTTTGCTGTGTCTCTTTATCCTGGGCATATGTCGGTAAACTATAAAGCTGACCTTTCAAAGCTGAACCCAAGCATCCGAGTCACCAGCCAAACGCCTCCGACGTTCCTGCTCCATGCGCAAGACGATCCGGTAGACCCGGTAGAGTTTTCTCTTCTTTATTATGCAGCCCTGAGGAAGAAGAATATACCCGTTGAGATGCACTTGTTCGCCCATGGCGGACACGCGTTTGGACTCCGTCCTACCGAGCTTCCAATCACGAAGTGGCCCATGCTGGTCGAAACCTGGCTTGGAACGATTGGAATGATCCCTGACAAACGATGATGCAACAAATTTGGAAGGGCGGCGATCTAGAATTCAAGCGCCGGGACACCTAGAACTTTTTTCATTTGAAACGGTATAAACTAGGCGCAGGCTGTGTCTTTCTGACATCGGCCATTCGCGAAAAAAAAGGAGAAAAGATGAACATGCAATCCCGCAATCTTGCCCGTCTCGCAAGCCGCCTACTGGTGGCCGGTTTGACCGTCGCCCTGGTATCCTGTGCCAATGGCGGTTTTCTGAACAAAGCCTCTTCAACCACAACCACCCTCAATGCATCGCTGACCGGTGCCTCGGAAGTTCCGCCTAATGCGAGTACCGCAAGCGGTAGCGCCAAGCTGGTGTTAGATTCTGCGAAGAAAGGTTTGACGGTGAGCGTAACGACGACCGGCATTGCCGGCAAGGCTGCCCATATCCATCAAGGAGCTGCCGGAGTGAACGGCGGGGTGATTTTTCCTCTTGCCGAGGCTCCGACCGGTAGCGGGAACTGGAGTGCCAGCGTGACCTTGACGGACGAGCAGCTTGCCGTACTGATGGCAGGAGGTTATTACATCAATGTACATAGCGCGGCTCTCCCAGGAGGGGAAATCCGCGGACAGATAGTCAAGTAGGTACAGAAGTACAGCCTGAGATCGGCTGGACAAGGCTGTCCCGCCGGTCTGCAGGCATGCGATTAGAACTCAGTTTACATATTATCGCTTGTAAGCTTCGCTTGTAAGTTTCGCTTGTAAGTTTCGTTTATAAGTCTGGTCCGTAAGTCTATTGGCGAATTTTTTATGCGGCTTGGCCTTGTGCTTGCCTGCACGCGGGCGGGAATTGGGCACCGATATGCTTTTGACTTACCGCATGATTGACGCAGTTCTTTAGCTGAGTGTTGGGCTTGGCAGCCCGACGAAACTATAGGCGCCGCCATGAATTTCCAGGAATACCGGCAGTATGACGGATTGGGTCTGGCCCGCCTGGTTGCTGCCGGCGAGGTCAGCGCCGCGGAATTGCTGGAACTGGCGCTGGCGCGTAGCGCGGCGGTGAATCCCAAGCTCAACGCGGTCGTGGTGCGTATGGATGAGATCGCGCGTGCGCGGGCCGCGACTGTGCTCAGCGGCGCCTTCGCCGGAGTGCCGTTTTTGCTGAAGAACCTGGAGCAGCATCATGCCGGGGTAGTTTCGGCCCACGGCTGCCGGGGTCTCAAGGAGCACGGCGCCAAGGCGATGCGGCATGCCGAGATCACCCAGCGCTGGTTACGCGCCGGGGTGGTGATACTGGGACAGACTAATACCCCTGAGCTTGGCATGAAACCCATCACCGAGCCGCTGGCCTGGGGGCCGGCCCGCAATCCATGGAATCTCGCCCGCAGCCCCGGCGGATCGTCCGGCGGTTCGGCCGCTGCGGTGGCGGCCGGCATCGTGCCCATGGCCGGCGGCAATGACGTCGGCGGCTCCATCCGGATTCCCGCCGCGGTGTGCGGCTTGTTTGGTTTCAAGCCTGGGCGGGGGCGCACGCCCTGGGGGCCGGAACGCGGCGAGGTGATGCACGGCGCGGCGGTCAATCACGTGCTGACGCGCTCGGTGCGCGACAGCGCCGCCATGCTCGATGCCAGCCAGGGCAGGGAAGTGGCTGCGGCGTTTCATATCGCCGCGCCGGAACGGCCCTACCTGGAAGAGGTCGGGCGCGCCGCCGGCAAGCTGCGCATCGCGTATTGCATGCGATCGCCGTCCGGCACCGAGGTTTGCGCCGAAGCCGTGCTCGCAGTGAATAAGGCCGCCAGGCTGCTGGAATCGCTTGGGCACCGTGTTGAGCTCGCTGAGCCCGCCATAGGCTGGGAGCAGATGCTGGCCGACTTCATGCGCATGATGTATGCCAACACTGCCGCCCAGGTGAGCGGGATCAGGCAGTTGACCGGATGCGGTAATTCCGGTTTTGAGCCGGATACCTTGCTGATGGCCGGCTTTGGGCGCGCCATCCGCGCCGATGAGTACGCCGCCAGCCTGGCGCGCTGGCAGGAGTATCAGCGCGTCATGAATGAATTCTTGCAGCGCCATGACGTATACATGACCCCGACCGTCGCCTTGCCGCCGCCCTTGCTGGGGCAATACGCGACGCCGGCTTATGAGCAAAAAGCCGCCCACATGCTGCAGGCGCTGGGCCTGTCGCGGATGTTATTGGAGTCCGCCAGATTCAAGGCGAAAATTCTCAGCACCATGCAGCATGTGCCGTTTACCCAGCTGGCCAACCTGACGGGCGCACCGGCCATGTCGGTGCCGCTGCACTGGAGCGCCGACGGCCTGCCGCTTGGGGTGCATTTTGAAGCGGGCCCCGGCAGTGAGGGCCTGCTTTTTCGCCTTGCCGCCCAACTGGAACAGGCGCAGCCCTGGTTTGATCGCGTGCCGCAGGTTTGACATGGCGCCGGCAGGTGCTAGCATGCAGCGTGGATTGCGGTCTGCATGGGGCTGAGCATCAATTCAGCCCGCAAAAACAGCGTGATAAAAAATGCATTTATATAAAATTTCCTGACGGGAATAGCACCTCCCGCCATCTTGCGAAGGGAGGAGCTGATGCTTTCTTTTTTACACCGCAGCCTGATTGCACTGAGTTTTACTGTGATTGGCATCTACATGCCGCTGACGGCAATGGCCGCAGAGGGCGCAGAGGGCGCCGGCAAGATAGGCGTCGTGCTGATGCACGGCAAAGGCGGCTCGCCGAGCAAGCAGGTGTTGCCCCTGGCGACGGCATTGGAGCGACAGGGTTTCCTGGTTGCCAATTTGGAGATGCCCTGGTCCGGACGACGAGAATACGATGTCAGCGTCAGCACGGCTGACGCTGAGGTTGACGCGGCCCTGCGTTCGTTGCGCGACAAGGGCGCCGGCAAACTGTTTATTGCCGGGCACAGCCAGGGCGGCTTGTTCGCATTGCATTGCGCCGGCAGGCATGCGATAGACGGCGCCATCGCGATTGCCCCGGGCGGAAATGTCGGCAATCCTGTCTTCCGTGAAAAACTGGGGAGACACGTGGAAACGGCGCGCAAGCTCATCGCCGAGGGCAAGGGAGAGGCGAAGCTTGTGCTAGCCGATTACGAAGGCACCAAAGACACCTATCCTGTCACCGCCGTGCCCTCCGCTTACCTGAGTTGGTTCGACCCGGAAGGGGCGATGAACCAGAGCGCAGTGCTGCGCGGCATTAACCCGGCGGTGCCGGTGTTGTTGATAGTTCCGACCAACGACTATCCCGCCTTGCTGAAAATCAAGCAGCAAGTGTTTGAGGCTTTACCAAAAAATCCTCTGAGTAAACTGGTTGAGCCGAACTCCAGTCATCTGAACGCGCCGTCGGCCTCGGCTGAAGAGATAGTGGCATGGACTACGGCAGTGGCAAACGCCAAATAGGCGCGGGCCTCTGTCGCAAGGGGATTTAGGGTAGGAGGCTTGTTTTGCAACGAATGCGGATGCACAGGAGAGCTGCACAATTCCCCGCTCCGCTGACGGGAGGGGGGAATGGCTGCATTTGCTGCATTTGCTGCATTTCCTAATTAGGCGGGCTTCGGTCCCTTGCGCGATGGCTTGCCCTTGTCCTTGCCTGGGCCGGCCTTGGATTTAAACGGCGCGGCCTTTTCCATCACCCGCCTGTCGCCGCCCGATTTTCCGCCGGCGCCGGCAAACGGCGCCTTCTTCGGCGCGGGTTTGCTGTCCACCGCCATGCGTTCGCGTTCGCCGGCCTGGCTGATGTGCAATTGCTTGCCGCCTACCCAGACCGTCTTCAGGTGTTCGAACAATTCTTTCGGCATGCCGTCCGGCAGGTCCAGCACGGTGTAGCTGTCGAAGATGTCGATGCGGCCTATATGCTTGGCTTGCAGGCCGGCTTCGTTGGCGATGGCGCCGACGATATTGGCCGGGGTGACGGCCTGGTCGCGGCCTACCTCGATGCGGAAGCTCTGCATCGGCACCTGGCCTTTGCCGGCCGGCTTTTCTTTCTTCTTGGCCGGGCGTTCTGCTGATTCCGCTTGCTCAGCGGGTTCCATGCGTGGCTTGTGCTCGGGGGCAGGGACTTCCTTGCGCTTGGCCGGTTCGGCCGCTGCTGCTGGTGCTGACTCGCGCGGCTTGGCGACGAAAGGCTCTTTTTTCGCAGCAAATTTTTCCGGTCTCGCTGTTGGCATGGCCGGCGCGGCTGCAGGTGCCGCTCTGGCGCCGTCGCGGCTGATGCGCAACTGCTGGCCTGCCACCCTGACGGTCTGCAATTGTTCCAGCGTCGATGCGGACAAGTCTTCCGGCAGGTCCAGCACGCTGTAGTCGTCGTAGATTTCTATGCGGCCTATGTGCTTGGAATCCAGCCCGGCTTCGTTGGCGATGGCGCCGACGATGTTGCCCGGTTTGACGCCGTGTTCATGGCCGACTTCGATGCGGAAGGTTTGCATGCCGGCATCGGCCGGCCTGTGGATGCGTTCTTTTTTCGGGAAACCTTCGCGGTCGCTGCGCTCGAAGCGTTCGGCGCGTTCCGGGCGGTCAAACTTGCCGGTGCGGGAAGCCCTGTCATCGGACCACGAGGCAGTGGCGGTGGCGGCGCGCTCGGGTTCGCGGAATTTCTTGTCCAGCAACAGCGGCACGTCGCCGCGCGCCATCTTGGCCAGTGCGGCCGCGATTTCTATGGCCGGCACATTATGCTCGCGCTCGTAGTCTTCGACGATGGCCTGCAATTGCTCCAGTTCACCTTCGGCCAGGGCCTCGCTGATCTGGTCCTTGAACTTGGCGATGCGCACGTCGTTGACCGCCTGTATGGTCGGCAGCTCCAGCGGCGACACCGGCTGGCGGGTGGCGCGTTCTATCGCCTTCAGCAGGTTCTTTTCGCGCGGGGTGATGAACAGGATCGCTTCGCCGCTGCGGCCGGCGCGGCCGGTACGGCCGATGCGGTGGGTATAGCTTTCCGGGTCGTGCGGCACG
Source organism: Pseudomonadota bacterium (assembly GCA_040390485.1). Taxonomy (GTDB): domain Bacteria; phylum Pseudomonadota; class Gammaproteobacteria; order Burkholderiales; family Burkholderiaceae_D; genus Undibacterium. The sequence goes on along the minus strand of JAZJYH010000083.1, from coordinate 15,329 downwards.
TCGTAGTTGATGACGTGGCTGATGCGTTCCACGTCCAGCCCGCGGGCGGCGACGTCGGTGGCGACCAGGATGTCGATCTTGCCGTCTTTCAGCTGCTGTATGGTGCGCTCGCGCTGTTGCTGCTGGACGTCGCCGTTGATGGCCGCGGCCGAGAAGCCGCGCGCCTGCAATTTGCCGGCCAGCTCTTCGGTGCCGAGCTTGGTGCGCGAAAAGATGATCATGCCGTCAAAGGCCTCGGCTTCCAGGATGCGGGTCAGGGCGTCCAGCTTGTGCATGCCGCTCACCAGCCAGTAGCGCTGGCGGATATTGTCGGCGGTGCCGGTCTTGGCGGCCACGGTGATCTCGGCCGGATTGTGCAGATAGGTCTGGGCGATGCGCTTGATCGGCGACGGCATGGTGGCCGAGAACAGCGCGGTCTGGCGGGTCTTCGGGGTTTCCTGCAGGATTCGCTCGACGTCGTCGATGAAACCCATGCGCAGCATTTCATCGGCCTCGTCCAGCACCAGGTTTGTCAGTTGCGACAGGTCCAGCGAGCCCTTGTCCAGGTGGTCGATCACGCGGCCGGGGGTGCCGACCACCACGTGCACGCCGCGGCGCAGGGCGCTCAGTTGCGGGCCGTAGCTCTGGCCGCCGTAGATGGGCAGCACGTGGAAGCCGGGGATATGCTTGGCATAGGTCTGGAAGGCTTCGGCCACCTGGATCGCCAGCTCGCGGGTCGGCGCCAGCACCAGGGCTTGCGGCGAAGTTTGCCGGATGTCGATGCGGGACAGGATGGGCAGCGCAAAGGCCGCGGTCTTGCCGGTGCCGGTCTGGGCCTGGCCCAGCACGTCGCGCTTGGACAGCAAGACGGGAATGGTGGCAGCCTGGATAGGGGACGGCGTTTCATAGCCGATTTCCTTCAGGACGCGCAATAGGGGTTCGCTGAGATTTAAGTCGGCAAACTGGGGAATAGGTGTTTCAGACATGGTATAACTCGCTAGTTTGCCCGCATCGCACTGTACGATGGGGCGTTGGGGCGTAGTTTACTCTCTTGTAGAGGGGCCAGGGGCTAGCGATTGCCCAAAATACCCGATATTTGCCGATATTTGCCCTGAATTTCGCCGGAGTTTGGCTGAAATTTAGCCGGCCCCGGCCCTCCAAGGTAAAATGCTGCAATCAAACAATACGAACAATACAATATGCGTATTGTTGAGTTTTTGCCATTTTCACCCCCCTGTACGATATTGCCCATGACCGCCACCCCACATTCCCCCGCCTCCCAGCTGCCCGACCGTGTCCTGGCCGAGATCGTCGAGCTGCCGCCCGAGGCGGTGGATCTGGCGGCCAGGCACATAGCCGACATCCTGGCGCTGGCGATAGAACATAGTGCGGCGCAGGGCGCGGTGGTGGTGTGGGACGCGCGCTGCGACCTGTCTATCGCCCTGGCGGAAGCCTACCGGCGCTGCCTGCCGGAGGCGCGCTTCATCGACTTTGACGCGGTGTCGCAGGACGATATCCTGGCCGCATTCGAAACCCTGGCGCCTTCCGACCTGGTGGTGCTGGTGCAGTCCACCAACTTTAGGCTGGAAGCCTTCCGCATCCGCATAGAATTGTTCAAGCGCGGGCTGAAGGTGATAGAGCATCCGCACCTGGCCCGCATGCCGGAGCAGGAGGCGCTGTATTACATACAGTCGCTGGCCTATGACCCCGCCTATTTCCGCGTGGTCGGCAATAAATTGAAGGAGCGTATAGACCGCGCCCACTTCGGTGTGGTGGACAGCGGCGGCGAAAGGCTGGTGTTCGGCTCGCCGTTTGAGTCAGCCAAGCTGAACGTAGGCGACTACAGCGACATGAAAAACGTCGGCGGCCAGTTCCCCATAGGCGAAGTGTTTACCGAGGCGCAAAACCTGGAAGCGGTCAACGGCCGGGTGCGCATCTTCGTGTTTGGCGACACCAGGTTCGCGGTCAACAAGCCCGACCAGCCGATCACCTTGGTGATCAGCAAGGGCAGGGTGGTCGATGCGATCGACAGCACGCCCGAGTTTGAACAGGTGCTGGCCAATATCCGCGCCGACGAGGGCGAGGTCTGGCTGCGCGAACTCGGTTTCGGCATGAACCGCGCCTTTTCCAAGGACAGGCTGGTCAGCGACATCGGCACCTATGAGCGCATGTGCGGCATCCATCTGTCGCTGGGGGCCAAGCACGGCGTCTACACCAAACCCAACTTCCGCCGCGCCGACGCCCGCCACCATGTGGACGTGTTCGCGGTGACCGAGGCGGTCTACCTGGATGACGACGTGGTGTACCGGGACGGCGCCTGGCAGGTGTAGTGCCGGCCGGACTCCGCCCCGACGCCGCCCCGCCGCCGCCATGACGCTGCCATGACCACCCCCTATGCCGAATTGCCGGGCCGCTTCCGCCCGCGCATCACCCTGCAGACCCTGGGCCGCGGCGACGGCTTGCTGGGCATGCGGCCCTCCGGCGGCTTCGGCCCGCGCGGCGGCAGCGTTAGCGTGGCGCAGATAGACTGGTTGTACACCACCGACACTGGCCTGCGCTGGGAAACCCCGGCCCCGACCGCCTTGCTGAACCGCCGCCCCAGCTCTAGCCAGGAACTGACCGACATCCAAGGAAACAGCGTCACGCTGCTGCGCGACCTGGGCGCCGAAGCCGATGCCCTGGACAAGGTATGGGAGCTTGACCTGCACCCAGTGCCGGCCGAGAGCCTGCAATGGCGCACCGGGGAAGCCGGCATGCTGCACGGCCCGCTATGGAGCCTGCTGCAAGAGGGCTTCTTTGCCGATTTCTGGGCCGAGCAATTGCCGGCCCTGCAGGCGCTGGGCTGGGCGGTGGTGGTGCGCCCAGGCTTTGCGCATGAGAGCGTGCCGGTGGAAGCCTGGCATTTGATCGTCAACCCCGACACCGGCGAGGTGCTGGGCAAGGAAGTGGCGGCTGCCATGCGCGGCCGGCCCACCGAGATCAGCGCGCTGGGCTTGCCGGCGCGCGAGGGTTCCTGGCTGCTGAGCCTGGGCGTGGAGATAGACGGCCAGATGCTGGACCTGGTGCCTATGCTGGCCAACCTGCTGCAGCGCGACGCGCGCTGGCTCAGCGCCAGCCAGGTGGCCGCCATCGACGACCTGGCCGTGATCACCTTGCGGGCGCCGGGCGGCAAACGCATAGACGCGCTGGCGGCGCCGCTCAAGGCCATCGTCGGCAATATGCTGGAACTGCTGACCGACATCCAGCGCAAGGAGGGCCCGCTGCAACTGTCGTCCTGGGACGCCTACCGGCTGGAGGCATTGCGCCAAAGCCTGCTGGACACGCAGCAGGCGCGCGCCGGCGCCCACGGCGGCTGGCAGTTGCAGGGCGAGTTGGGCCTGCGCGCGCTGGCCAAGCGGCTGCAGGGCGTGGGCGGCCCCAGGGCGATAGACGCGCCGGCCGGCCTGGGCATCAGCCTGCGGCCCTACCAATTGCACGGCGTGGCCTGGCTGCAATACCTGCGCGAGCAGCACCTGGCCGGCATCCTGGCCGATGACATGGGCCTGGGCAAGACCGCGCAAGCCCTGGCGCACCTGCTGATAGAAAAACAGTCGGGCCGCATGGATTGCCCGGCGCTGATCGTGCTGCCGACTTCACTGATCTTCAACTGGCAAGCAGAAGTGCAGCGCATGGCCCCCAGCCTGCGGGTGCTGACCCTGCAGGGGCCGGAGCGCGAGCAGGATTTCGCCAGCATGGCCGGCTATGACCTGGTACTGACCACCTATCCGCTGCTGTGGCGCGACATTGGCGCGCTGGCCGCACAACAGTTCCACCTGCTGATCCTGGACGAGGCGCAGACCGTGAAGAACGCCGCCGGCCGCAGCGCCGACGCAGTGCGCCGCATCCGTGCCCGGCACCGGCTGTGCATCACCGGCACCCCACTGGAAAACCACCTGGGCGAACTGTGGACCCAGTTCGATTTCCTGATGCCGGGCTTTCTCGGCGACATGCGCAGCTTCACCCGGCTGTGGCGCCGCCCTATTGAGGTCAACGGTGAAACCCTGCGGGCGCAAATGCTGGCGCAGCGCGTGCGGCCCTTCATCCTGCGCCGCCGCAAGCAGGACGTGGCGGCCGAGCTGCCGCCCAAGGTGGAAGTGATCAAGCGCCTGCAACTGCAGGGCAAGCAGCGCGACCTGTACGAGAGCGTGCGGGTGGCGGCCGACGAACAGGTGCGCCGCATCCTGCAGCGCAAGGGCTTTTTCGGCGCCCAGATCACCATCCTGGACGCCTTACTGAAGCTGCGCCAGGTCTGTTGCGACCCGCGCCTGCTGAAGGGAGCGAAGACGCCGGAAGATATGGAACGCGCCAAGCTGGAGATGCTGGCCGACATGCTGCCGGCCCTGGTGGACGAGGGTCGCCGGGTGCTGGTGTTTTCGCAATTTACCGAAATGCTGGACCTGATCGCGCTGGAACTGGCCGCGCTGGAATTGCCCTGGCTGGCGCTGACCGGCAAGACCCCGGTCGGCGAGCGCGGCGAGGTGGTGGCGCAATTCCAGGCTAGGACCGTGCCGATCTTGCTGATCAGCCTGAAGGCCGGCGGCGTAGGCCTGAACCTGACCGCCGCCGACACCGTGATCCACATGGACCCGTGGTGGAACCCGGCCGTGGAAGAGCAGGCCACGGCCCGTGCCCACCGCATAGGGCAGGACCAGACGGTGCTGGTCTACAAGCTGGTGGTGGAGGGCAGCATAGAAGAGCGCATCCTGGACCTGCAGGCGCGCAAGGCGGCCCTGGCCGAAGGCGTGCTCGGCAGCGACGGCGCGCTGACGCCCAAGTTCAATGCAGAAGATTTGCAGGCTTTGCTGGCGCCTTTGGGGCCAGCTGTAAGATAATTAGGTGGCACGCGCTGGCCGGCGCAGCCAGGCAAAACCCTTTACCCGGAGTTGTGGATGTCCCTACGCCTCAAATTTATACTGGCCCTGCTGTTCACCAGCCTGGCGGCGGTGGCACTGGTCGGGGTCATCGCCTATGCGCGCATCTATAACAAGGTCGATACCATGCGCAGGCAGCAGGCGGCCAACCATTTCCACCAATCCGTCACTGAATACCTGGGCAAATACGGCGATTGGCGGACGGCGATGGCGAGCGAGCCTTTCGACCAGTTTATGCAGCGCAGCCGGCGCCGGCCGGGCCCGGACGCAGGGCCAGGCAGCGGCGCGCCGGCCCGGGGCGGCGAAGGACTGGCGCACGCCGCCACCCTGATTGCGCCCTTGCCGCCTGGGCCCGATCGCGCACGGGGCCGGCCGGAGCGTGGCGATGGTGATGATGGTGGCGACGGTAGAGATGCCGGCGGCAGGCCATTGCCGCGGCCGCCGCGAGCGGGAGAGGGCGCCGGCGGCCCGCCACGGCCAGCGGGCGGTCAGCCGCCTTTCCATTTCATCCTGACCGATGCCGATTTCAAGGTCTTGCTGGGCGCCGGCGAATATGAGCACGGCGAGCCCTTGCCGGCAGCGGCGCGCCAGGATGCGCAGGCGGTCGTCGTCAATGGCCGTACGCTGGCCTATGTATCGCCGCAAGGAGTGCTGACGCCGAGCAAGCAGGAACTGGAATTCCTGGCCTCGGTGCGCGATGCGCTGCTGATAGGCGGTTCCTGCGCCGTGCTGCTGGCGCTGGGCCTGGGTTTGCTGCTGGCCAGCGGCCTGAGCCGCAGCCTGAGCGGCCTGACCCTGGCGGTCAGGGCGATGCAGGGCGGTTCGCTATTGCAGCGGGTGCCGGTGCAGGGCCGGGACGAGGTGGCGACCCTGGCGAGCGCCTTCAACCAGATGAGCGAAGAGCTGGCCAAGAGCCATGCCGAGCTGAACGCTACGCACCAGACTATCATGCAACAGTCCGAGCAACTGAAGGAGCTGAGCATACGCGATGCGCTGACCGGGCTGTATAACCGCCGCCATTTCGACGAGCAGGCCGGCAGCCTGTACCACCAGGCCATACGGCATGGCAGGCCGCTCAGCATGGTGATTGCCGACATCGACCACTTCAAGCGTATCAACGACCAGTTTTCGCACGCCACCGGCGACGCCGTACTGCGCCAGGTCAGCGCCATCCTGCGCCACCACGTGCGCCAGTCCGACCTGGTGGCGCGCTACGGCGGCGAGGAATTCGTGATCGCCTTGCCGGAAACCTCCCTGCCGCAGGCGGCGGCCCTGTGCAACAAGCTGCGCGACCTGATAGAGGGTTTCCCCTGGCACGAGATTCATGTCGGCCTGAAGGTCACCATGAGCATGGGCGTGTACGCCGACCTTGCCGCCGACAATGCCGAGGCGATGCTGCAAAAGGCGGACGCCTTGCTGTACCAGGCGAAGGAAAGCGGGCGGAACAGGGTTTGTTTTGCGTGATGCAGAATTTAGCTAAACCCGGTATGGGGGGTACCTATTCCCGGCATGCCAACTTGATTTTTTTGGATAGGAGTTAATTTTGGCTTTAGGCCTAGCCCTTTCGTTTTTCTTTATTTTTTTGGGACATAGTTCCCTGGTCTATTTTCTGATTGAGGAAAATTTGCACGCGGTCGTGCCTTCCAAGGAAATACTAATGCCTTGGCCGAAGAGAGGAAAATTTGTATCTTATTTTAGCTATGCAGTTGGCGCCGGGCTGATATGGTTCACTCTGTCTAGGTTCGACCCATCCTCGGACCTTCCTCTTCCTGCTGGGTCGGTCAAGATACTCTTTTGCTTTGTGCTGCTTCCGGGGGGTACTTACGTTTGGTTTTTATTGAATCGCGTAAATGTCGTCATAAAAGAAAATAAGAAAGTTATTAGCTTTCAACTAGAGAGAGCGACTAGCCTGGAACTTAAAATCCCGGCAATAATGGGCGCCACGATTTTCTTGTTGCTATACCTGTTTTGAAATAATTTATAAACCGCTATGGTAGACCACGGCGACCCGAACGTTTATAAATTGTGACATGCTATTTCCTGGTTGAATGAGTGCCGGATCGGCATGTGGGATTTGGCGTGGGTTTCAGTGGCCGATCGTGTTAGTGAGCCGTGCCTGGCATGGAACAAGCCAGGCCAGGCAGATACTGCTTTAGAAGCCCGGGGCAGGAACTTCCGGGATCTGGTTGCGCAGGCTCAGGTTGAGCAGGTTCCAGCCCTTGATGACGGAGATGGTGTAGCCGAGTTCGGCAATTTCGTTTTGGCTGAAATACTGGGACAGTTCCTCATAGGCGACATCGGTGTCATCGCGCTGCGGCAGCGCGTTGACCGCTTCGGCCCAGCCCAGGGCGGCGCGTTCGCGTGCGCTGAAGAAGGGCGCTTCGCGCCAGCCGGCGATCGCGTTCAGGTGGCGCTGGTCGGCGCCTTGCTTGACCAGGTCGCGCCAGTGCATATCGACGCAGACGCCGCAGCCGTTGATCTGCGACACGCGCAGGTTCACCAGCTCGACCAGGCGTGCGCCGAGCGAGCTTTGCTTGACCGAGGCGGACAGGTTGATCATCGCCTTCAGGTTGGCGGGGGCGAGTTGATATAAGGGGATACGGGCAGAGTGGGACATGGCTAGCCTTTCGGGGAATTTGGGAAGGCACCCAGTGTGCCCTCCATACTCCATAAGACGGCTGGTGCAAGGCTTTTGTGACAGGCGGCTAAAATATTTTTAAAAAAGATTTGGCCCCCGCATTGCATTGCGGGTTGACCAAGGCTTTCCCTCAGGCGTCGGTCGGCACGCCCGCGAGCTTGTCGGGGTTGCGTATCACGTAGATGGCTTTAATGCGGTTGTCCTCGATAATGAAGGACTGGGCCGACTCCAGCTTGCCGTCGACGTAGCGCAACAGGCCGGGTTCGCCATTGACGCTGGCCAGCTTATAGCTGACCAGTGTCGGAAACTGGTGCTCAAGCGACCAGTAAAGCCCTGCAATCCGGCCAGCGCCGCGCAGGACACGCCGCAAGAACGAACTGACTTTGCCGCCGCCGTCGGCAACGAGCTCGACCTCGTCCGAGAGCAACGCTTTCATGGCGGCCCGGTCGCCATTGCTCGCTGCCTGCATGAACTGGGTAAGCAGCTTGCGGTGCGCGTCTTTCGATACCTGAAAGCGGGGACGCTGCTGCTGGATACGCTCCTGTGAGCGATGCACCATTTGCCGGCAGCTGGCCTCTGATTTGCCTAGCATGGATGCGATGTCAGAATAGTCCTCGTCGAATACCTGCCGCAAGAGAAACGCGGCCCGCTCTTCCGGGGCCAGGCGCTCCAGCACCCACAGAAAAGCGACCGAGACGTCACTGGCGAGCTCCGCGGCGGTTTCCGGAGTCTGCTCGTTCAATTCCACCAGCGGTTCCGGCAGCCACCAGCCTATGTAGGACTCGCGTTCGGCCTTGCGCGAGCGCAGGCGATCAATCGCCAGGCGGGTTGTCACCGTCACCAGCCACGCCTCTTCCGACTGTAGCCCGGTGCGGTCCGCCTCGTGCCAGCGTATCCACGCATCCTGCACCACATCCTCGGCATCCGAGCGTGTACCTATCATCCGGTAGGCAATAGAGAATAAACGCGGCCTCAGTGCTGCAAAAGTGTCTGAAAAACCAACGTCGGCGTGCTTGCTCATGGATGCTTTCCTACGGAGTTCATAACTTAGGCTTAGACGGAGGGCGGGGCCTATTTGTGACAGGATGAGGTGAACATTTTAAAATAATTTGAAATAACAAAGAAGCAAATCCCGTTTCCCCTGGCGCAGCAGGCGTAAAACGGCGCGGTGGCGTCCGGGGCGGCACGGAAAATTTCCGTGCCAGACCGGTCTGGACCTGCCGCCAACGGGGGAAGTTGAGTGCAGTGCCTCAGAGCCAAGATTTCAGGTACCCCTAGGGAGCGCTTGCAAGTGAATTAAAATAGGCTGCAGGGAATTTGCACAGATCGGGCTTCAGGCAGGGCGGGCATGCGCGCCCACCCTGCACATCAGGCGTTTGATAAAGGAAATCTATGGCAATGGAAAAAATCGCGCTGGTGACCGGCTCCAGCCGCGGCATCGGCGCCGCGACCGTGAAATTGCTGGCGTCGCAGGGCTATGCCGTCTGCATCAACTACCTGGCCAATGAAACAGCGGCGCTGGAGTTGCTGGCGGAGATCAAGTCCGGCGGCGCGCAGGCGATCGCGGTGCAGGCTGACGTGTCGCAAGAGGCCGACGTGGTGCGCTTGTTCCAGACTATTGACGATCAATTGGGGCGGATTAGCGCGCTGGTGAATAATGCCGGCATCCTGGCGACGCAGATGCGGGTGGAGGACATGGATGCCGCGCGCATCAATAAAATTATGAGCACCAATGTGACCGGCTATTTCCTGTGCAGCCGGGAGGCGATCCGGCGCATGTCGCCCCGGCACGACGGCCAGGGCGGCGCCATCGTCAACCTGTCGTCCGCCGCTTCTCGCCTGGGTTCGCCGGGCGAGTATGTGGACTATGCCGCCTCCAAGGGCGCGATCGACACGCTGACCACCGGCCTGGCGCTGGAGTTAGCGGCCGACGGCATACGGGTCAATTGCGTGCGGCCGGGGATCATTTATACCGACATCCATGCCAGCGGCGGCGAGCCGGGGCGGGTGGACAGGGTCAAGCAGAATATCCCGATGCAAAGAGGCGGTTCGGCGGAGGAGGTGGCGCAGGCGATTGCCTGGCTGTTGTCTGAGGGGGCCTCTTATTCTACCGGGGCGTTTATCGATGTGACTGGGGGCCGGTAGGCGCCTGCCGCGGTTGCGCCGGTCATGCCGCTACCGAGTCAGGCTGGAGCAAAAACAATTGACTCCAGGCATCTGTTTTTCAGGCACAGCGTCATCCCGCCCCTGTGGAAATTGCAAATAGAGCCTGTTGGCGGGCGCGGCTAGTCTTGCCCTCGATTTTCTGCTAATTTTCGTAACATATTTTTACACTTTGCTCTGCTCACTATGCTCTATGCTTGTAGAGCGAGACTGGAATGTTGATGCAAGGTATTGCATGCAATGAGACAGGCGCGCCGGCCAGTTTGGAAGGTTTCGAATTTAAAAAAATGAGGAGTACAAGCGTCCAGCCACCTGCCGCAGGGACTGAAGTAAAACAAGGCCTGCGAACAAGGCCTGTGTTCATCCGCAGGCCACAAACGACGCTTCGTTGGCTATCCGCATCAGCGGTCAGGATTTCATGTGAACTTGATCAGAGCCATCAACCGACCCAGCCTGAAGTTAAAAATCTCGGCGCTGGTCTTGTTGCTTATCTTCGTGAGCTGCTGGGTGCTGGCGTATACGGTGGCCCGGCGGCTAGAGCAGGATATGACAGAATTGTTGGCCTCACAACAATTTTCCCAGGCAGCCTATATGGCGGAAGACATACAGCTGAAGCTGCAAAGCCGTGTCGCCGCCCTCAAGAACGCCAGCGCCGAGCTGACCCCGGAGATACTGTCCAGCACTGAGCAGGCCAGCCAGTTCCTGAAAGAGCACAAGGAATTGTCGGCCATGTTCACCACCGGCCTGGCGCTGATTTCCAGCGGCGGCATCGGTATTGCCGATGAACCGCATTTTCCTGCGTTCGGCAGCGTGCCCTATGGCGACCGGGAATACTTCAAGGACGCCATGGTGAGCGGCGGGACGGTGTTCGGCAAGCCGCGCGTAGGCATCATGAGCCAGCGGCCGGTGGTCGCGCTTGCCCATCCGGTCAGGGATGCCGCCGGGGCCATTATCGCGGTGCTGGTCGGCTATGTTGCGGTGTCGGACAGCTCGGTATTTGGCCTGATAGAGCGGGCTACCTTCGGCAAGTCGGGCTATGTGGCGATCTGTGCACCCAAGTACGGAGTAATCGTCACTTCCAGCAATCCGATGCGGGTGCTCGACAACATGGCCAGGCCCGGCGTCAATTCCATGGTCGACAAGTTTGTGGCCGGCTACGAGGGTTCGGGCGTCGCGGTCAACTCCAAGGGCCTGGCGACCCTGACCTCGGCGAAACAGGTGCCGGTCGCAGGCTGGTATGTGCAGATAGTGCTGCCCACCGATGAAGCGTTCGCGCCTATCGTCCAGATGAAGCGCTATGCCTACGGCATTGCCGCCATCCTGGCGCTGCTGTCCACCTTTGTCATGTGGCTGATCGTGCGCGCTACGCTGCGCCCGCTCGGGGTGGCGACCAGGTCCATCTACCAGATGGCGAAGGGCCGCTCGTCGTTCCACCGTTTACCGGTGGGCGGCAACGACGAGGTAGGCAAGCTGCTCATCAGTTTTAACTTGCTGGTCGACCAGCGCCAGGCGGCAGAGAGTGCGCTGCGCCAAAGCAACGAGGTATTCCAGACCATCTTGATGTCCATCAGGGAAAGCATCCTGTTATTTGATGCGCAGAAAATTTTGCTCGCGATCAATCCTGTCGGCGCGCAGCGCCTGGGGAAAAAGCCTGAGGAGATGCTAGGAAAGAGCATGATGGAGCTGATCCCGCAAGAATTGGCGGAGGAAAGGAGGGCGGTGCTTGATGAAGTATTGCAGACCGGCGAGCCTGTCATCCATGAAGACTCCCGGGCCGGCAGGATATTTTCGCACGCCTGTTATCCCGTGCTGGACAAGGATGGGAAAGTCGAGGCCATCGTCGTGGTCTCCAGCGACATTACCAAACAGACCCAGACCCAGGCCCTGTTGGAGGCGGAGCGCAGGCTGGCGCAAAGCACGCTCAATTCCCTGAATGAACACGTGTGCGTGGTCGATGCTTCCGGCATCATCCTGATGGTGAACCGGGCCTGGCAGGACTTCGCCAAGGCGAATCGCGGCAACCTGGTGAAGCTCGGGGTAGGCTCAAATTACCTGGCCGTTTGCGAGGCCGCAACAGACCCTGATTGCGAAGGAGCCCAGGGTTTCGCAGACGGCCTGCGTGCGGTCCTGAGCGGGCGCCAGGAGTCTTTCAGCATGGAATATCCATGCAATTCGGATGCCGTGCAAAGATTTTTCTCGGTGAAGATCTTGCGCTCGCCTTCGGTCGACGGCGAGAGGGCGGTGATTGCGCACCTGGATATTACCGAACGCAAGCGGATGGAAGACCAATTGCGCGAACTGGCGACTACCGACGCGCTGACCGGCTTGCCTAACCGGCGCTGCTTCCTGGCCCACGTGGAAGAGGAGCTGCACCGGGTGGCCAGGAAACCCGAAACCCAGGCCGCAGTGCTGATGGTGGATATCGACCACTTCAAGCAAGTCAACGACACCCATGGCCACGCCACCGGCGACGCCGCGCTGCGGCTGTTTGCGGTAACCCTGGAACAGGTATCGCGCGATATCGACATGAAAGGCCGGCTGGGCGGCGAGGAATTCGCCTTGCTGCTGCCCGGCTCAGACCTGGTCGCCGCCCACACAGTTGCCGAGCGCCTGCGCACACTGGTGGCCGAGACCCCGCTGATACAGGAGAGCTATTCCATCTACCTGACCGTCAGCATAGGGATCAGCATGCTGACCGCCGAGGACAGCAGCGTGGACGCGGTGATCAACCGCGCCGACCAGGCGCTGTACCGGGCAAAGAAGAGTGGCCGCAACAAGGTCGCTAGTTGACACCAAACAGGTTTGCGCTAGTACATCTGGCGAAAGGCAATGACAGGCTTTAGCTTTTTTTCCGCAGGCGCATCACTTGCAGCGTGGCGCCTATCAGGAACAGCACGAACATCACGCCGGCTGCGGCCTGCAATTGGGGGGCGTCGGCATTCGGCAGCAGCGGCGCACCGAGCGGCAGGCGGGTCGAGGTTTCGGTGACGGCCGGGATCATGTGGAACAGGAAGCTCAACGAATAGGCTATGGTTTACACATAGCGCGAAGCGCCGCCGAACTTGTTTTTCCCCGCCAGCCACGCCACGCCCAGCACGACCAGCGTGATGATGCCCAGCATATGCGGCTTGCCGAAACCGCCGTGCTGGAAGATGCCAAAGCCGGTCAGGCAGGTGAGGATGGTGGCGTAGATATAGGTCTTGCCGAGCGTGCTGGAGGGCAGGATGGCCTTGTCGCGGAAGAAGGCGATCAAGGCGGCAAGTACGGCGACCAGGCTGATTGCGGTATGGAGGGTGCCGAGCGGGGTCAGACCTAGCATAAGGAATCTCCTGGGAACGTTTGGGGTGGGAACGCCATGGATGAGACAATAAGCTGGACTGCCAAATTGGCAATTTCTAGTGGATTATCTGCGAGGGGAGGGTTTGATGCAAGGGGTTTGATTTTTGGTCGTGTGGCTGGAGCGCCCACAGAATTCTGAAAAAATAGTACGTTAAGGAATTCCGGCCCTGCCGCCAGACGTAATTCCAAGTCAGATTGTTGTGCTCCCAGTCCAGCGGCGACAGGTATCGCAGCATGCTGTTGACGGGCAACTTGTCGGCTTCGCGCAAGGCCCGCGTCGCCCGTTCAAGGTAAAGGGGGTTGTAAGCCGGAACCGCCGAAAATTCCGTCACTCCAAATTCAGCACAGACACAACGGCGTTCAGGTTGGTGATGTCTCCACTGCTGCGGAACGTGTAATGCTCGTTCAAGTGAATATGGCGCCGTGCCGCCGGCGAAATCTTCTTGATTCTTGATCAATGCCAACGCTTTCGCATTCCCGCTTGAAGTTTTGCGGAGACTATTGCACTGCAGGCAGAATAAATTTACTCATCAATTGGAATGGAAGTCCCGCCTTGGGCGAGTTGTAGTTGCCTCCGGTAAAAACAACCACCAGATCAAGCTCCGGCGTGACAAAAATGAACTGCCCGCCATTGCCACCGGCATAGAAGACCTGCACGATTCTGCCTTGGTATGGCGCCGACGTGCGCCACCACAGATAGCCATAGGACTTGTTGGTCTTGTCGATGCGCGTGTGCTCACTGGTTGCCTGCTGGATCCATGTACTTGAAACCAGTTGCTGCCCGTTCCACTTGCCTTTTTGCAACACCAGTTGACCGATCTTTGCCATGTCGCGCGGCCGCAACGCCAAATGCCCGCCAGTATCGGTCTGTCGGTGTTGGTCAAAGGTTTGCCAGCGTGCGCCCGGTATGCCCAGTGGGGCTAACAAAACGTCGTTGGCATATGTTGGGAAGGTTTGCTTGCTGGCCTCGACAATGACTCTGCCAAGGGTAACCGCGCCGCCGGTGCAATAGTGCGTTGCCGTGCCCGCCGGGTGCGCTACGGGCAAGTCCAGAAAGTAGCGAACCCAGTCACGTTGCTTATACATACGGTCCTCCTGGCCAGGCGACTCCGGGTCGCGGTCGTCGCACGCCAGACCACTGCTCATGGTCAGCAAATGCTCCAACGTGATGTCTTGCTGCAGCGCCGGTGCTTGCAGGTATGCCGCCGCAAGGTAGTTGCGTAAAGGTTGGTCCACACCCTTGATGATTTTCTTGTCAATGGCAATTCCCACCAGCAACGCGGTTATACTTTTGGTGGCCGAGCGAAGGTCTTGCTGGGCGTCCTTGTCGTAGCCATTCCAGTACACCTCTTTCACCAACTTACCGTGACGTAGTACCAGCATGCTGCGCATGCCATGCTCGCTGGGAGACGGCAAGCCCGCCACTGCCTGCAGCAACAGCGCATCATCCATTGCAACATCAGCAGGAGTGGCAGTAGCCAATGGTTGAGTGTCTGGTTCCGTCACACGAACAATGGGCTCCGATACGCTCCATGCGCAAATGGAGCAGACCAATAGCGGCAGGAGCAAGCCCTTGAGCACGCGTTTGGTACAGGAAGAATTCCTTGGTCCCATGGTATATCTTGAATAGGCCACCAGCAGTAGCCAAAATTGTTGGGAGGGCGGCAACGGTTTTACAAGCCGTGCCTCTATGTCGTAAAACAAGTGTTTGGCGAAAGGCCGGCAGGCAACATCTGGATGTTACCCGCAAAGGCCGGTAAAGTGCACGGAAAACTATGTCGTTATGGTGTGGCATACGACAACCACACTTCATAGGTTTTCCGCACATGCTTGTCGGGTACATGAGAGTTTCGTCCGAGTCGGACCGCCAGAATACCAACCTCCAGCGCGACGCCTTGCAGGCTGTGGGCGTCGATGTCCGGAACCTGTTCGAAGATTGAGCGTCCGGAGCAAAGGATGATCGACCCGGATTAACGAAGGCGCTTGAATTCGTGCGACCTGGCGATGTGCTTGTCGTATGGAAGCTGGACCGACTCGGGCGCTCATTGCCGCACCTGCTCTCCATCGTGAACACGCTGAAAGACAGACAGGTCGCCTTCCGGTCGCTCACCGAAGGAATGGACGCGACGACAGCGTCCGGAGAACTGCTGTTCCATGTTTTCGGCGCGCTGGCCCAGTACGAACGTGCCTTGACCACGGAGCGCGTGACCGCCGGACTCGCCGCCGCACGCCGGCGCGGGCGTGTCGGCGGCCGTCCTCCAGCTATCACCGGCGAGAAATTGGAGTCCATCCTTGCCGCG
>JAZJYH010000082.1:0-21856 GCA_040390485.1 Pseudomonadota bacterium | reverse complement strand
CGAACTATAGCAAGCCACCCTCGCACTGGCAAGAACTTTTTGAAAATAATTTATTTCATTATCGCGCTCGCCAATGCCGGGACTGCCTGCTACTCACCTGCCTACTTATTAGTGAAGTTGGCCGGGCGTTTTTCCATGAAGGCTTTCATGCCCTCTTTCTGGTCGTCGGTACCGAAGCTGCTATGGAATAGGCGACGCTCGTATTGCACGCCTTCGGCCAGCGTGGTCTCGTAGGCGCGGTTCACCGAGTCTTTCACCATCATGATGATGGGCAGCGACATCGCCGCGATGGTATTGGCCGCAGCCATCGCTTCTTCCAGCAGTTTGTCCAGCGGCACGATACGCGACACCAGGCCGGCGCGCTCCGCCTCCACGGCATCCATCATGCGCGCGGTCAGGCACATGTCCATCGCTTTGGATTTGGAGATCGCGCGCGGCAAACGCTGGGTGCCGCCGGCGCCGGGCAAGGTGCCCAGCTTGATTTCGGGCTGCCCGAACTTGGCGTTCTCTGCCGCAATGATGAAATCGCACATCATCGCCAGCTCGCAACCGCCGCCCAGCGCATAACCCGCTACCGCAGCGATCACCGGTTTGCGGATCTGGCGTATCTGCTCCCAGTTGCGGGTGATGTAATCATTCTTATAGGCATCCATATATGTGTAGTTCGCCATGGCGCCGATATCGGCGCCGGCGGCAAAGGCTTTTTCACTGCCGGTAATCACGATGCAGGCGATCGCCTCATCCTTGTCAAAGGCCTTCAGCGCGAAACCCAGCTCATCCATCAATTGGTCATTGAGCGCATTCAGGGCCTTGGGACGGTTCAAAGTAATCAGACCGACTTTTTCCCTGGTTTCCACCAGGATATTTTGATATTCCATATCGACTCCTATCGTTGTATTAAAGTTTTGCCCGGGCGACCAAGCCCAGGCGGGACAAATTCAGGCCTGCTGGCTGTCTGATATCTGTAGCGCACGGGCATAGGCGCAGTAAGATCGCAATAAGATAGCAAACGGACTCCCGGATTGTAGCGTTTAGGCGCTAAAGCTTAGCACTAAATCATTTAATTAACCGACTGGTCGGTTTTTTAATTACAATCAGGTGTACAGCCTAAGTATCTCTATATAGAAAGAGGATGCCCGCATGTCTGAAATCCTGTTTTCCCGCAATGGCGCCATCGCCACCATCACGCTAAACCGGCCGGACAAGCTGAACAGCTTCACCCGCTCCATGCATGCGGAGCTGCGCGATGCCCTGCACCAGCTTGAGAATGATCCCAGCATCAGGGTGCTGGTCTTGACCGGCGCCGGCCGCGGCTTCTGTGCCGGCCAGGACCTGGCCGACCTGTCTTTCACGCCGGGAGCGATGACCGACCTCGGCGAATTGATAGACCAGCACTTCAATCCACTGATACGCCGCCTGCAGGACCTGCCCATGCCGGTGATTGCCAGCGTGAAGGGAGTGGCGGCCGGCGCCGGCGCCAACCTGGCGCTGGCCTGCGACATCGTGCTGGCCTCGCATTCGGCCAGCTTCTTGCAGGCTTTTGCAAAAATCGGCTTGCTGCCCGACTCCGGCGGCACCTGGTTCCTGCCGCAAAAGGTCGGCATGGCCAGGGCCATGGGGCTGGCCATGCTGGCCGACAAGCTGCCAGCCGAAAAAGCCGAGCAGTGGGGCCTGATCTGGAAATGTGTTGACGACAGGGATGACCAGGACGCGCTGGACAAGGAGACCCAGGCGCTGGCGGCGCACCTGGCCAGCCAGCCGACCAAGGCGCTGGCCATGATCAAGCACGCATTGCGCGCCAGCCTGCATAACACCTTGCCGCAACAGCTGGCGCTGGAACGCGACATGCAAAGGGAGCTGGGCAATTCGCACGACTATGCCGAGGGTGTGCATGCCTTCCTGGAAAAGCGGCCGCCGCGCTTTAGCGGGAACTGAGATGGACGAAGAACTGATTCCTCCCGAGCCGCCGTCGCCGGCCATCGTCGCCGCGGCGATGTATGCGCGCGACGTCGCCGCGCAAAGCCTGGGCATCAAGATCACCGACATAGAGCCGGGTCACGCAGTGGCCAGCATGCCGGTCAGGGCCGACATGATACAGGGCCACAATACCTGTCACGGCGGCATGATCTTCAGCCTGGCCGATACCGCATTCGCGTATGCCTGTAATAGCCAGAACCAGGCCACGGTCGCCGCCGGCTGCAATATCGAATTTTTAAAACCCGCCTTCCTGGACGACTTGCTGACCGCCGACGCCAAGCAAGTCACCCTGTGCGGCCGCACCGGCATCTACGACGTGCAAGTCAGCAACCAGCACGGCGAGATCATCGCCGTGTTCAGGGGTAAATCGGCAGCAATCAAGGGGCAGGTCATTCCGCAGTAAACACCATAGAGGGCAGCATGGGCGCAACAGCATTTAAACTCGACGCGATAGAGACCGCCAGCCGCGATGAATTGCAGGCTTTACAGTTGCAGCGCCTGCAGTGGTCCCTGCGCCATGCCTACCAGAACGTGGCCTACTACCGGGAAGCCTTCGATGCGGTCGGCGCCCATCCCGACGAGCTGCGCAGCCTGGCCGATCTGGCCAGGTTTCCGTTCACGACTAAGCAGAGCCTGCGCGACAACTACCCCTACGGCATGTTCGCGATACCGCGTGAGCAGGTGGTGCGCATCCATGCCTCCAGCGGCACTACCGGCAAACCGACCGTGGTCGGCTATTCGCAAAACGATATAGCCACCTGGGCCGCTTGCGTGGCGCGCTCGATACGCGCGGCCGGCGCCAGGCCGGGCGACATCTGCCACATCAGCTACGGCTACGGCCTGTTCACCGGCGGACTCGGCGCCCACTACGGCGCCGAAAAACTGGGCCTGACCGTGGTGCCCTTCGGCGGCGGCCAAACTGAAAAGCAGGTACAGCTGATACAGGACTTCAAGCCGGACATCATCATGGTCACGCCTTCGTATATGCTGGCGATCGCCGACGAGATGGAGCGCCAGGGCATAGACCCGACCGCCACCTCGCTGCGCATAGGCATCTTCGGCGCCGAGCCATGGACGCCGGAAATGCGCAGCGCCATAGAAAAACGCCTGGCGCTGTCGGCGGTCGACATCTATGGCTTATCCGAAGTCATGGGCCCCGGCGTCGCCAGCGAATGCGCCGAGAGCAAGGATGGCCCCACCGTGTGGGAAGACCATTTCTATCCTGAAATCATCGATCCCGATACCGGCGAAGTATTGCCGGACGGCGAATTCGGCGAACTGGTGTTTACCTCGCTGAGCAAGGAAGCCTTGCCCATCATCCGCTACCGTACCCGCGACCTGACCCGCTTATTACCGGCCAATCCGGCCAACTGCGGCCGTACCATGCGCCGTATGCAAAAAATTACCGGGCGCAGCGACGACATGATGATAGTGCGCGGGGTGAATGTGTTCCCTACCCAAATCGAGGAATTGATCTTGAAGCAGGCCTCGCTGTCGCCGCACTACCAATGCGTGCTGACCAGGGAGGGGCCGCTGGATGCGCTGACAGTGCGGGTAGAGGCGAAGCCGGGCGCCGCCGAAGCACAGCTAGGCTCGGCCCGCCTGGCCCTGATGCATGACATCAAGGCCTATATAGGCACCTCGGCCGAGGTCGTAGTGCTGCCGGTGGGCGGCATAGAGCGCAGCGTGGGCAAGGCCAAGCGCGTGCTCGACCAGCGCAACAGATAAAGATCAGGAGGCCGATTTCGGCAACAGCAGCCACATCTGGCCGCGCTGCTTCATGCGCCCGGCCTGCTCGCCCGCTTCGGTGCCAAAGCCCCAAAAATAATCCGCCCTGACCGCTCCGCGTATGGCGCCGCCGGTATCCTGCGCCACCACCAGCTTTTGCAGCAGCTGGCTACTGTTCGGCTGCGTGGTGGCCAGGAACACCGGCGCCCCCAGCGGCAGGAATTGCGCATCGACGGCAATCGAGCGTTGCGCGGTCAGCGGCAAACCCTGGGCGCCTTTCGGCCCTATCCTGGGGTCGGCCAACTTCTCTTCCTTGAAAAACACCACGCTGGGGTTGCTATTGAATAGCTCATCCTGGCGCGTGGGATTTTGCTTGATCCACTCCTTGATGCCTTGCGCGGAGGCTTGCGCCAGCGTCAGCTCGCCCTTGTCCACCAGGTAGCGGCCTATGGATTTGTAGGGATAGCCGTTCTGGTCGGCGTACGCGACCCTGATCGTTTCATTGCTATCGGCAAAATACACGCGGCCGGAACCCTGCACCTGCAGGAAGAAGGCTTCCACCGCATCATCCACCCACAATAATTCCTTGCCGGCCAGCGCCTGCTCGGTTTCCGCCCTCGAGGCGTAGGGTACGACCTTGTTGCCGACCAGACGGCCGCGCAGGCGCATATTCTTCAATTCCGGATACACGCTACCCAGGTCTATCGTCAGCAAATCGGGCGGGGTGCGATACAGCGGCGTTTGATAGGGCCCGACTTTACTGCGCGAACCGCGCAACAAAGGCTCGTAATAGCCGGTGATCAAGCCCTCGCTGCTGCCGTCCTGGTTGATCACTTGGTAAGGCGTAAACAGCGATTCGAAAAACACCCGCATCGCGCTGCCATCCTTGGCGTCGATATCCTTGGCTATGGTGCAGGCCTCTTTCCACTCCGGCTTGAAACGCAGTGCATTGCAAGAGGCCATGAAGGCCGGCCAGGTTTCGGTCAGGTCGTCGGCGGCCCAGCCCGGCAACTCGGCAAACGAGGCAGGCTTGAAGTTGGCATTCGGTTTGGCGACCGCCGGTGAGATCGGCGTTGCGGGCGGCGTCACCGGCACGGCCGGTTTGGGTGGCTCCGGTGGTTGTTTTAGCGAAACCGGCGTGGTACAGGCACTAATCGCTAGCGCCATCGCAAGTACGGGTAAAATTGAGGGAAGTTTAAACATAGGAAAGAAAAATATGTGGTTATTAGGGCTAGAAGCCGCTGTCGCAATGTTTGTGCTGATTTTCATCGTGTGGTGGACCATGTTCTCGGGCAAGAAACCGCATCATCCGCCGTCACACAAGTCGCTGGAGAACCAAGAGGGCAAAGCGCTTGATTCCAGCGAGTCCGGGAAGTCCGGGAAGTCCGATTAATAACACGGCGATACCGGCAATGGGGCTCAATGCAGGGTGCGCGGCAGGGACAATACGAATTCAGGTATCGTCACATTGAACTGGTGCCCGTCTTCGGCGACGCAGAAATAGGTTCCGGTCATACTGCCCTGCGGTGTCGTGAACGAGGTCCCGCTGGTATATTCAAAGGCTTGCCCCGCTTGCAGCAGGGGCTGGTGGCCGACCACGCCCAGGCCCTTGACTTCCTGGCTGCGGTTTTTGGCGTCAGTAATGATCCAGTGGCGAGAAATCACCTGCGCCGCCACCGTGCCGGTATTCTTGATCGTGATGGTATACGCAAACACGTAATTGCCGTGATCGGGATCAGACTGTTCTTCCAGATATTGTGTCACTACCGACACCTGCATTTCATACGCTGACATTCATCATTCCTTGTTGATACGCGCTGACACGCGCTATTGCTGTGCCTTAGTCCTTGCCACACCCAGTATTGCAAAATGTATTACAGAGGGCGCATCGGCCCATTGCACACCAAAACCCCAGCCATTGCAAGACCTGATCGCGGCACAGGGGTAAAATAGCGCATCTTTTATTGCCATTAGCCATCATGACAACTTATCGCATTGCCCCCAGCATCCTGTCCGCCGATTTCGCCCGCCTGGGGGAAGAAGTCCGCAATGTCGTCGCCGCCGGCGCCGACATGATCCACTTTGACGTGATGGACAACCATTATGTTCCCAACCTGACGATCGGTCCGCTGGTCTGCGAAGCGATACGCCCGCATGTGCAAGTCCCTATCGACGTGCACCTGATGGTCAAGCCGGTGGACCGCATCATCCCCGACTTTGCCAAAGCCGGCGCAAATATCATCAGCTTCCACCCGGAGGGCTCGGAGCATATAGACCGCAGCCTGCAATTGATACGCGATCACGGTTGCAAGGCCGGCCTGGTATTCAATCCGGCGACACCGCTGCATGTGCTGGAGCACGTGATGGACAAGCTGGACCTGATCTTGCTGATGTCGGTCAATCCCGGTTTCGGCGGCCAGTCCTTTATTCCGCATACGCTGAAAAAGATCGCCGCCGTCAGGAAACTGATCGATGCGTCCGGCCGCGACATCATGCTGCAAGTGGATGGCGGCATCAAGGTCGACAATATTGCCGAAGTAGCGCAAGCCGGCGCCGATACTTTTGTCGCCGGCTCGGCAATCTTCGGCAAGCCGGATTATGCCGCGGTCATCAACGCAATGCGCGGCGAACTGGCTAAAGTCTAAAATTTCTTGCACAGGCTTGCCGCAATGTCCGCGGCAGGCACGCTCTCGTACTCGTTACTTATTCCTCTCGCACAAACAAGCATGCTCAATAATATCAAGGCCGCCATCATAGACCTGGACGGCACGATGCTGGATACCGCCCCCGATTTCCTGGTGGCGATCAACCGGATGCGCGCCGAATTCGACCTGGAGCCACTGGAACTGGAGACCATCAAGACTTTCGTCGGCAAAGGGTCGGAGAACCTGATCCAGCGGGTGCTGGCGGTGGATTATTCCGAGCAACAGGTGAACCGGCATTTCAACGCCGCGATGGCGGCGTATCAAACACACTACCTGGCGATCAACGGCGACCATTCCGAACTGTATCCGGACGTGCTTGAAGGCTTGCAAGCCATGCGCAGCATGGGGCTCAAGCTCGCGTGCGTGACCAATAAGCCGATTGCTTTCACCACACCCTTGCTGGCCAAGAAAGGGCTGGATGGCTTTTTCGACCTGGTCTACGGCGGCGACTCGCTGGCGCGGAAAAAGCCCGATCCTCTGCCCTTGTTGCAAGTTTGCTCAGATTTCGATTTATCCGCCGCACAAGTGGTCGCCATAGGCGACTCCTCGAATGACGCGCTGGCGGCCCGCGCCGCGGGTTGCCCTGTGTTAAGTGTCCCTTACGGTTACAATCACGGCGAGGCTATACAAAATATTGACAGTGATGGTATAGTCGAAACCTTATTGGAAGCAGCACGACTGATTTCAATCAATTAGTTTATTTTTAATAGCTAAAAAACTCACCTAACGTTCACTATCCATAGAATGTTTCTCGATAAAAAACGTCCCGCAATCACACCAGGCACTTTTGAGGCCTGGCTATGGCGACGCTGGCAATTCTGGTCTAACTAACCATCAATTTGCCGCGAAAGCTTCTGCACACCCCTAGCAAAAGCCTTTTGCACGTTTTATCAAATCGTCTTACCCGCCCCGACTCCACCCATAGTGGATGCTGTGAGTCCACAAGGACGGCAGAAAGAGAACCATGACCGAACTCGAATTCAAATCGCTGGCCGCACAAGGCTACAACCGTATCCCTATGATCGCGGAAGCTTTCGCCGATCTGGAAACCCCGCTGACCCTGTACCTGAAGCTGGCGCAAACCCAGCAAGGCGGCAAGAACACCTTCCTGCTGGAATCCGTGATGGGCGGCGAACGTTTTGGCCGTTATTCTTTCATCGGCTTGCCCGCTACCACGCTGATGCGCAGCTACGGCACGCGCAGCGAAGTGGTCAAGAACGGTCAGGTAGTAGAAACCGTAGAGGGCAATCCGCTGGAATTCATCGCCGAGTTCCAGTCCCGCTTCAAAGTCGCCCTGCGTCCCGGCATGCCACGTTTCTGCGGCGGCCTGGCAGGCTATTTCGGTTACGACACGGTGCGCCATGTGGAAAAACGCCTGGCCCACTCCACACCCAAGGATGATCTGGGCCTGCCCGACATCCAGCTGCTGGTGACCGAAGAACTGGCCGTGATCGACAACCTGTCCGGCAAGCTGTATTTGATCGTGTATGCCGACCCTACCCAGCCGGAAGCCTATTCCAAGGCCAGGCAAAGGCTGAAGGACTTGCGCGCCATGCTGCGCCGTAGCGTCGACGCGCCGGTGACCTCGGCTTCGGTGCGCACCGACACCATACGCGACTTCGCCAAGGCCGACTACCTGAAGGCGGTGGAAAAAGCCAAGGAATACATCATGGCCGGCGATCTGATGCAGGTCCAGGTAGGCCAGCGCATCAAGAAGCCCTATGTCGACGCGCCGCTGTCGCTGTACCGCGCACTGCGCTCGCTGAATCCCTCGCCTTACATGTATTTCTATAATTTCGGCGACATGCAGATCATCGGCGCCTCACCGGAAATCCTGGTGCGCAATGAAACCCTGAGCGACGGCAACAAGAAGGTGACGATACGCCCGCTGGCCGGCACCCGTCCACGCGGAGAGACGCCGGAGCGCGATGCCGAACTGGCCAGGGAATTGCTGGCCGATCCAAAAGAAATCGCCGAGCACGTGATGCTGATCGACCTGGCCCGCAACGACATAGGCCGCATCGCCCAGACCGGCAGCGTCAAGGTCACCGACCAGATGGTGATAGAAAAGTACTCGCACGTGCAGCATATCGTGTCGAACGTAGAAGGCACATTGCAGCCGAATCTGTCCAACCTGGATGTGTTGAAAGCCACTTTCCCGGCGGGCACCTTGTCCGGTGCGCCGAAAGTGCGCGCGATGGAATTGATCGACGAACTGGAGCTGACCAAGCGCGGCATCTATGGCGGCGCCTGCGGCTACCTGTCCTTCGGCGGCGAGATGGACCTGGCGATTGCAATCCGTACCGGCGTGCTGAAGGACGGCATGCTGTATGTACAGGCGGCGGCCGGCGTGGTGGCCGACTCGGTGCCCGAGATGGAATGGCAGGAAACCGAGAACAAGGCGCGCGCAGTATTGCGCGCAGCGGAACAAGTGCAAGACGGCCTGGACGGAGAAATTTAAATGCTGCTGATGATAGACAACTACGATTCCTTCACCTACAACCTGGTGCAGTATTTTGCCGAGCTGGGTGAAGATGTACGTACCTACCGCAACGACGAAATTACGCTGGATGAAATCGCCGCGCTGAAGCCCGACCATATCTGCATCTCGCCCGGTCCCTGCACGCCGCATGAAGCCGGCATCTCGGTGCCCCTGCTACAGCGTTTCTCCGGCGAGATCCCCATCCTCGGGGTCTGCCTCGGCCATCAGGCGATAGGCGATGCATTTGGCGGCAAGGTGATCCGCGCCAAACAGGTCATGCACGGAAAAACCTCGGCCATCGCGCATACCGGCGTCGGCGTATTCAAGGACTTGCCCAGCCCCTACACGGTGATCCGCTACCACTCGCTGGCGATAGAACGTTCTTCATTGCCGGCCTGCCTGGAAGTGACTGCCTGGACCGAAGACGGCGAAATCATGGGCGTGCGCCATAAGGAATTCAATCTGCAGGGAGTGCAGTTCCATCCGGAATCCATCCTGTCCGAACACGGGCATGCGCTGCTGAAAAACTTCCTTCTCAATGTATAAATCTCGATCGGACCTATCATGACTATCACCCAGCAAGAAGCCTTGATGCGCTGCATTGAGCACAGGGAAATATTCCACGACGAAATGCTGTCGCTATTCCGCAAGATCATGGGCGGAGAAATGTCTCCCATCATGATCGCCGCGCTGACCATGGGCCTGCGCGTCAAGAAAGAAAGCATAGGAGAGATCACCGCAGCGGCCCAGGTCATGCGCGAATTCTCGACCAAGGTGCCGATGGCCAACACCAAGAACCTGATCGACATCGTCGGCACCGGCGGCGACGGCGCGCTAACCTTCAATATTTCCACCGCATCGATGTTCGTTACCGCTGCCGCCGGCGCCAGGGTGGCCAAGCACGGCGGCCGCAGCGTGTCGTCTTCTTCCGGCAGCGCCGACGTGCTGGAATCCTTCGGCGTCAACATCAACCTGAATCCTGAACAAATCGCGCAGTCGATCGCGCAGACCGGCATAGGCTTCATGTTCGCGCCCAACCACCATGCGGCGATGAAACATGCGGCGCCGGTGCGCAAGGAACTCGGCATCCGGACCATCTTCAACATCCTGGGCCCGCTGACCAACCCGGCCGCGGCGCCGAATATCCTGATGGGCGTATTCCATCCCGACCTGGTCGGCATCCAGGTGCGCGTACTGCAGAGGCTGGGTGCGGAACACGCGCTGGTGGTCTGGGGCCGCGACAATATGGATGAAGTGTCGCTGGGCGCGCCTACCATGGTCGGCGAGCTGGTCAACGGCGAGATCCGCGAATACGACATCCACCCCGAGGACTTTGGCTTGCAGATGGTCTCCAACCGCAACCTGAAGGTCTCAGGCTCGGTCGAATCGAAGGAAAAAATCCTGGAAGCGCTGAACAATGTCCCGGGTCCTGCCACCGACATCGTCGCCCTGAATGCCGGCACCGCCATCTATGGCGCCGGCATTGCCGACTCGATCGCCGACGGCGTGAAAAAAGCCCAGGAAGCGATACGCTCGGGCGCGGCCCGCGCCAAGCTGGAGCAATTTATCCAGGTCACCCAGCAGCTGGGGGCATGATGTCGGATATCCTGAACAAAATCCTCGACGTCAAAAAAGACGAAGTCGCCGCGGCAAAAAAACATCGCTCCCTGGCCAGCCTGCGCGCCGAAGTGGAATCCGACCACGAAGCCAGGGCCGGCCTGCGCAGTTTCGAAGCCAGCCTGCGCGGCAAGATCGCCGCAGGCCAGGCCGGCGTGATTGCCGAAATCAAGAAAGCCTCGCCGTCCAAGGGTATCTTGCGCGCGGATTTCCGCCCGGCCGAGATCGCTGCCAGCTATGCACAGCACGGCGCGGCCTGCCTGTCGGTGCTGACCGACGTGCATTTTTTCCAGGGTGCACCCGAGTATCTGCAACAGGCACGCGCCGCCTGCCAGATACCGGCATTGCGCAAGGACTTCATGCTAGACCCCTACCAGGTCTACCAGGCCCGCCACTGGGGCGCCGATTGCATACTATTGATCGTCGCGGCGCTGGACCACGGCTTGATGGCGGAGCTGGAAGCCTGTGCGCATGAACTGGGCATGGGCGTGCTGGTCGAGGTGCATGACGGTAAAGAACTGGACGCCGCGCTGAAGCTGAAGACCGCGCTGCTGGGTATCAATAACCGTAACCTGCGTACTTTTGAAGTATCGCTGGACAACACGCTCGCCTTGTTGCCAAGCATCTCGCCGGACAAGCTGGTGATTACCGAATCCGGCATCATGAATGGCGCCGACGTGAAACGCATGCGCGACGCCGACGTGCACAGCTTCCTGGTCGGAGAGGCATTCATGCGCGCCGAAAATCCGGGGCAAGAACTGCAGCGCCTATTCGCTTAAGCGTACACCCCAGGGCAGCCCGCCGAAATAAAAAGCCGCATCGGCTCAACACCGATGCGGCTTTTTATTTATTTGCAACTATCAGGCCTTGCGTGTTTTCATCAGGCTGGGACGATAAGCCTGCAAAGGATGGGCCGCCTTAGACCTGGCGCCGGCCTTCGCCTCGCTTACCGCCGCCAGTTGATAGGCGGGCACATCGTCGGCCTGCAAGCGCGCTTCGACGGTAAATAATTCATCGCGCCGGAACGCGTGGATCTGCAAAGTAGTGCCCGCGGTATAGCGCGACATGATACCGCTCAGGCCGTCGGCCGCATCGGCAGCGCTCACGCGCAAGCCGTCGATCGCCACCAGCACGTCGCCGGCCGACAAACCGGCCCGGTGGGCGGCGCGGCCTTCATGCACATTGGCCAGCTTGGCGTCATTGCCGTCGCGCACGACCCTGACACCGAGCCCGGCTTTGGCTGCATTGCGCTTGTCTTCCAGGGTGACGCCAAAGTCTGCATACAAGCTCGCCAACGGCAGGTCTTCAGTGCCGCGCACATAGCGGTCGAAGAAGCGCTTCAGCTTCAGGCCCGTCACTTTTTCTATCAGTGCTTCGATCTCGTTTTCTGGTAAGCCCTGCTGTTTGCCGGACAGGGCTTTTTGGTAGAAGTCGCGGCCATAGGCTTGCCATAGCGCGCGCATCACGTCGTCCAGCGATTTCTTGCCGCCGGTTTCGGCGCGTATCGTCAAGTCCAGGCCCAACGCCACCAGGGAACCCTTGGTGTAATAACTGACGATGGCATTCGGCGAATTCTCGTCCTGGCGATAGTATTTGGTCCACGCATCAAAACTGGATTCCGCCACGCTTTGCTTGTTGCGGCCGCTACCGCGCGTCACCGTGTTGACGGTCTTCGAGATCAGCTTGAAATACGCACTTTCATCTATCACGTGCGCGCGCACCAGCATCAGGTCGTCGTAATAGCTGGTGAAGCCCTCAAACAGCCACAACAGGCTGGTGTAGTTCTCTTGCTGCAAATCGTAGTGTGCGAATGCCGCCGGCTTGATGCGCTTGACGTTCCAGGTATGGAAGTATTCATGACTGCACAAGCCCAGGAAATTGCGGTAGGCGTCGCTCATTTCCGTCTGATGCTTGAGCGGCAAATCATTACGCGAGCAGACCAGCGCTGTCGACGCGCGATGCTCCAGCCCGCCGTAGCCATCGCCGACCACCATCGTCATGAAGACATAGCGGTCCATCGGCGCGCGTTTGCTCTTCGGTTCAAAGAAGGCGATCTGCGTTTCACAGATTTTTTTCAAGTCGGCCAGCATGCGCGGCATGTCCAGGTTCGGCACCTTGCCGGTGACGACGAAATCATGCGATATGCCGCAAGCCTCGAACGTCGCCAGCGCAAACGTACCCATCTCCACCGGATGGTCGACCAATGCGTCGTAGTTTTCCGCAATATAGGTGCCGAAGCCGTAGCGCCTGGCTTTCAGCTCAGGCAGCGAAGTCGCCACGCGCCAAGCCTTGCAGACTTCATGGTCGGCGCGCTGTATGTCCACCACGTGGGAAGACTGCTCTTGCCCCAGCACGCGCAAGAACACGCTGGTGCCATTGAAGAAACCGTGATTCTGGTCCAGGTGGGCCGCCCGCACCGACAGATCCCAGGCGTACACCTCATACTCGACGCTCAGCACGCCTTGGCAGGGAGCCGCCTGCCAGCTATGTTTATCCAGCTTTTTCAAGACAACTTTTTTACCGTCGCAGTGCGCACGTATGCTGACGATGTTGCGGGCAAATTCACGCACCATATAGCTGCCCGGTATCCAGGCCGGCAATGCAAGGCGCTGGCCTTCCGGGTCGGGCGTGGCGACTTGCAAGCTCACCTGGAATAGATGTCCTGCCAAATCTTTGGGGATGATCGCGTACTGGATAGGATGGGTCGCTGGGCTGATGCGTTTGCTGCTGCGTTGGCTTGTGGCCGGTGCGCTGGTCTTGTTTTGCAAGATTTTCATGCTGAATATTCTTTCTGTAGAAACTATTCTTATTTCTTGTTTTGCTTATTGTTTTGCTTATTGCCTCGACTATAGCCTTGCTGATTGCTTTGCTTATTATCTTGATTACTGGCGCAGGTTTGCTGCGATAAAGGTAATCGCCAAGGCGGTCACCACAACACAGGTCAGACGGAAACGCAGATCGGCAAACCAGTCCGGCAAGTTGTATCCGTGGTACAGACGCTTATCGACCCGGTACAGGACGACAAAGCCGACTATCTGGATCAGGAAACCCAGGCCGGCATCGACTGTCATCGCGCACCAGGCGATCAGGCTGGGCAGCACGCCCCACAGCAAGGCCTGCCTGATTTCATCGGGAGCCTTGCTGGGCGACATCAGCGCGATACCCCATTGCAGGCCGCCGCGAAACGCCAGGATCGCAATACCGTACGCCAGCTGGGCCTTGATCAGGTAGGGCAACCAGTCAGGATGAAAGATCCAGCACGCCAAACTAAGAAAAACAAAGGGAATCAGGCCCGAGAAACCTAATTGGTTTGCCAGGCGCTTATTAAAAAAATCCATGTCTGAGGCTGGTAAGTTGTTAGTGGCAGATAACGTCAATTTTTATAGTTTTTACTACAACTCTGGCATGCGCTGCGATTGCGTACGGCCCGGTAAGAACACCGGGTCTACAGCTAACCGCGCACGATGAGTCAATAATTCTTTTCCGGCTGCTATTTTATGAGGAAACCCAATTATTAGATATATTTCCACTTGGCATATGCATCAGAAATGCTAAATTTCATCGTTGAAGAATTGTTATCACTCGTTAAAAAGCCGTGTAAATTCCTTCCCGGAAACATAATTACAGCGTAACCTGTAGCGCAAGAGACGCGTCCCACCAGCTTTTTGCCTGATGTTGAAGTCCTATAAAAAAATGACATCGAATTCCATGCTGCAAAAATTCCGGCAATTGTTTACCCGTACGACCAAGGCGTTCTGCTGTGCAGTACTCTTGCTCGCCAATTTCACCATCGCTTACGCGGCAGAAGCACAGTCCGCCCGCATGCCGCTGGCCGTGATGCTGGTGTCTTACCATTCGGGCCTGCCATGGAGCGACGGCCAGGTAGACGGCGTCAGACAAGTCTTGGCCAGCGAAGCGATAGACTTGCGCATAGAGTATATGGACACCCGGCATATCGCGCCCAGTCCCGCGTACTACCGGCAACTGGAACAACTGCTGCTGACCAAATATGCAGATGCCCCGCCTGCGATCTTGCTGGCCAGCGATGACAATGCTCTGGACCTGGCGCTGCAGCTGCGCCAGGATCATTTCCCGAATATTCCCATCCTGTTCAGCGGCGTGGGCAGCGACAGGGGCGAAAGTTTAAAAGACATCGCCCACATCGCCGGCGTTTTTGATAATGTCGACGTCGACAAAAACATAGAATTACTGACCCGCCTGAGGCCGCAAACCAGCAGGCTGTTGTTCATCCACGACAAGAGCCGCACCGGCCTGTTACAGCGTGATGCAGTCCAGAAAATCGCGCCGCGCTGGCCGCAATACAGCTTCGAGTATCTGGGCGGCATGCCCACCGCAGCCATACAGCAAAAGCTGGCCAGCCTGGGCGACAGCGACATGGTCTTCATGCTGTCTTTTAATCGCGATACCGAGGGCCGGGTATACAGCCACCGGCAAGCGGCCGATCTCTGGGCCGCTGCCGCACACGCGCCACTGATCGCGCAGCGCGACATAGACATGCTGCCGGGGGTGCTGGGCGGGCGCCTGGTCACAGGCAAACAACAAGGCATGACTTTGGGTGAGCTGGCCCGAAAATGGCTGCACGGCACGGCGATAGAGCAGTTGCCCATCCTGGAAAGCAGCGCCACGCCGACCTTTGATCACTTGGCGCTGCGACGCTGGCAGATCGACCCGGCCGGCCTACCCGCCGACAGCGTCATCCTCAACAAGCCCGCCAGCTTGCTGGAAATATCGCGCCCCTTCTTCAGCCTGATCCTGTCGATATTGATCAGCCTGATCGTGATGATTGCATTGTTGCTATTCCTGCTGCAAACCAGGAAGCGCAGCCAGCTGGCCTTGCAAAGAAGCGAAAACAATTACCGCGAATTGTTTAATTCCAGCAGCGAAGCCATCTTCATCCACGACATCCGCACCGGCGCCATCGTCGACGTGAACCAGCGCTTTTCCGTACTGTATGGATTCCCGCTCGACTCCGTGCTCAGTTTGAAAATTGAAGACATCAGCGCCAATATCGCCCCGTACACCCGGGCAGAAGCCTGGGCCTGGCTGCAAAAAGCCAGGGATGAGGGCCCGCAGCTGTTTGAATGGCATGCAAAACAATATGACGGCAAGCTGTTCTGGGCCGAAGTGTCATTGCACCTGGAAGAGATAGACGGCAAGCAGCGGGTAGTCGCTTCGGCCAGGGACATCAGCGAGCGCAAGCGCGCGGTGGCGCGCGCCAATGCGCTCGAATACCATATGCAACAGGTGTTTCAAAACCTGCCCGTTGCGCTGTTCGCCATCGATGAAAAACACCAGGTCACGCAATGGAATACCCTGATGACCGAGATCACCAAGGTGCAGGCTGCCGACATGATAGGCAAGAGCGAGGCCTGGCGCGGATTCTACAAAGAGCCGCGGCCCTGCCTGGCTAATATGGTGCTGGACGGCGCCAGCCGCACCGAACTGGAGCAGCAATACCGGGGCCGCATCTCAGACAGCAATGCCCTGACCGGAGCAATAGAGGTAGAAGAATTTTTCCGGCTGCCGGATTCGAATGGTGTATGGCTGCACTTCACCGCCACCCCCTTGCGGGACGAATCCGGCAAGCTGGTCGGCGCGCTGGAAACCCTGATGGACATTACCGAGCGCAAACTGGCGGAACTGGCCTTGCGTGAAAGCGAGTCCAGGCTGCGCGCCTTTATCGACAACACGCCATCGGTGATGTACATGAAGAACCTGGACGGCAATTACGTCCTGATCAATGACAGGTTCAAGGGCGTGTTCGGGCTGGAAGAAGGAAGGCAGATAGGCAAGACCGACTATGACATCCTGTCGGCAAAGAGCGCCGACACTATATGTAGCACCGACCTGGAACTGGTGCGCAGCAAGACGCCGATCACGCTGGAAGAAAAGGTGGTGCGCAATGGTGTGACCTACGAATACCTGTCGGTGAAATTCCCCATCTTCGATGCCAAGGGCGAAGTCGCCTATATCGCCGGCATCTCTACCGACATCACCGACCGGAAGAAAATCGAGGCCGCACTGCAAACCAGCGAAGCCACCTACCGCACCCTGATAGACCACGCGCCCGAGGCCATCCTGGTGCTCGATATCGATCATGACGCCCGCTTCATCGAGGTCAACCGGCATGCCGTGCAGTTGTTCGGCTATGACCAGGCCGAGTTACTTGGCAAGACCCCGGTGGAACTCAGCCGCCCTATCCAGGCCGACGGCCGCAGCGCCGACGAAGCCGCCGCCGAATACATCGCACAAGCGCTGAGCGGGGTGGAAACGCGCTTTGAATGGATCAGCCGGCATGCCAGCGGCCGCGAGATTCCCTGCGAGATCAACCTGGTCAGGCTGCCCAGCAAGAACGGCGAAATCCACATACGCGGCAGCGTGACCGATATCACCGAGCGCAAAGCGGCCCAGGCGGTCATACTGCGCGAACGCAATTTCCTGCAAGCCTTGCTGGAAGCCATTCCCATCCCTATCTTTTATAAAAACCGGGCCGGCATTTACATGGGCTGCAATGAAGCCTTCCTGTCCATCATGCAGCTGAAGCGTGACGACATCATCAACCGGGATGTCAGCTACTGGCTGCCGCCTGACCTGGCCCGGGTCTACCTGGAAAAAGACGAGGAATTGTACGCGGGACAGGGTCGGCAGGTATTTGAAAAACTGATCAACCGGCATCTGGGCGATCCGCGCCATGTGGTCTTTCACCGCGCGGTATTCAAGGACCCGGACGGCAACATCGGCGGCGTCATCGGCGTCATGCTGGACGTCACCGAATTGCAGAACACCCGCATCGCGCTGGAAGAATTGAACCGGGTCCTGGAAAGCCGGGTAACCGAGCGCACCTCGGAATTGCAGCAAGCGATGAAGCACCTGATACAGTCCGAGAAGCTGGCGGCGCTGGGTAACCTGGTGGCCGGCATCGCGCATGAACTGAATACGCCGATAGGCAATATCGTGACCGTTGCCTCTACCCTGAAGGACGAGACCTCCAGCTTCCATAAAAAACTCAGCAGCGGCACCATACGCCGCAGCGAGGCGCTGGCCTCTGCCAGTCTGATGCAACAGGCCGGGGAAATGATAGAGAATAATGCCGTGCGCAGCGCAAAACTGATCTCTGACTTCAAGCAGGTGGCGGTCGACCAATCCAGTGCGCGGCGCCGCACTTTCGATTTGGGCAACACCATAGAAGAAGTGATGACAACCTTGCACCCCATGCTGAAACGGACTGCGCACAAGGTCGACATCCGGATGGCAGAAAAGATCGAGCTGGACAGCTATCCAGGCCCGATAGAACAGATCATCACCAACCTGATCACCAATTCACTGATACACGGCCTGGACGAGAGTGCCGGCGGCCAGATCACGATTAGCGCGCGCTCGGAAAACCGCATCGTCATGCTGGAATACAGCGATAACGGCCAGGGCATGGACGAGGATACCCTGGTGCAAATCTTTGATCCCTTCTACACCACCAAGCTGGGCCAGGGCGGCAGCGGCCTGGGCTTGTACATCGTGTATAACCTGGTCACTGGCGTGCTGGGCGGCAAGATCAATGCCAGCAGCAGCCCGGGCAAAGGCGCGCACTTCCACATGCGCTTGCCGCAAGTGGCAGCGGTCTAGCACAATAACGTAGCGGTGTAGGGAGGCTTATTTGAGATCGGACTGCAGGTCTATGTCCCGGTGTATGCCGGCATCGTCGACGACGACTTCGGTGACCGGATACATGGCCAGCAGGCTGCGCGCGCCCTGGTCCCCGCTCAGGGCCAGCAGCTGCGGCAGGTAAGCGCGAGAAAACCCTACGGGATTGCCGCGCCGCCCCTGGCTCACCGGCACCACGATGCCGGCGCCCTCCCGCAAGGCTTGCAGCAGGGCCTGCAGGGTGGCCGTCTGCACATAGGGCATGTCTCCCAGCGCAATGATCCAGCCGGCGCAATCGCTCGCCTGCCGCACCCCATACACCAAGGAAGAAGCCATGCCCTGCCCGGCATCGGCACAGGTCTGCACCTGGCAGCCGGCAGCCTGCAAGGCGGCGGCAAGCGCCGCATCGCCCGGCTTGGTCACGGCCAGCAACTGGGGTAATGCCGACAGCAGTTTTTTTGCGCTGGCGACCGCCACCGTGTCGCCAGAGGGCAGCGGCTGCATCAGCTTGTTTTGCCTGCCGCTGGCGTCAAAGCGCAAGCCTTTGCCCGCAGCGAGCAGGATGCCCATCCAGGTCGCCGATTCTGTCATATGCCCGTACTCAAACTCAACATCGTCAACATCGGCGGGATGGCACTACTTGAGTGAAGCGAGTTTCGCTTCCAGGGTCTTGACATCGACCGCGCCGGGCAGGCGCGTGCCGTCGGTAAAGAAGATGGTCGGGGTTCCCGATACACCCAGCTTGCGGCCCAGCGCAAAGATCTTGTCGTTAGGCGTATTGCAGCTGGCCGCGGCAACCGGGGCCGACTTGCCATTCAACATCCACTCATCCCAGGCCTTGTTCTTGTCGGACGAACACCAGACATTCTTGGATTTGACGGCAGAGTCTTCCGCCAGGATGTTGTACATGAAGGTGTACACGGTAATATTATCCACGCCCTGCAGGGTATGGCGGAAGCGTTTGCAATAACCGCAATTGGGATCTTCAAAAATAGCCACTACACGCTTGCCGTTGCCCTTGACCATTTTCAAGGCGGATTCCAGCGGCAGGTCGGAGAACTTGATCTTGTTCAGTTCCGCCACCCTGGCCTTGGTATAGTCGGTGGAAGTTTGCGCATCGACCACACTACCGATGAACAGATATTGCGCCTTTTCATCGGTGTACAGGATATCGCTACCTACGCGCACTTCAAACAAGCCGGCATACGGGGTCTTGGTGACAGAATCCACCTTGACGCCCTCGCCCAGGCGCGGCTCCACCAGTTTCTTGACGGCGGCTTCCTGCGCCGTTTCGGCGAATGCCGCTGTCGACAATAACAACATCAGCGCGGCGATACTATTCTTAAAATTAATCATGTCATTCCAATAAAGATTTTTTGCAAACTTTTGGCTACCCGCATCAGCAGTCATCAGCAGTCATCAGCAAGATCAGCTAGCCTTTTGACAACCCCAGGCGGCAACTGCCCTAGCTTCTCACGATACAACAATACCAGAAGTATTTCAGCGGCTTATTTGGCCATTCTCACTTGCCCATCGCGTGGCCGATCAGCTTACGCTTTAAGACCGGCAAATGGTCCAGCAAGTTCAATCCCAGTTTGCGCACCAGGCGCACCGGCTCCAGGTCGGTGCCGAACAGGCGGGCCAGGCCGTCGGTCGCCACCTGCATCAGCAATACCTCTTCCTTGCGCGCGCGGGCGTAACGCTGCAACACGCGCTGGTCGCCGCAATCCCTGTGCTCTTCCCTTTGCGCGATGGTTTCCAGCAAGGTATGCACGTCGGCAAAGCCCAGGTTCATGCCGTGCCCGGCCAAAGGGTGCACCACGTGCGCCGCATCGCCGATCAGCGCCACCCGCGGCGCCACCATCGCATGCGGGCGCATCAGGTTCAAGGGAAAGGCCCTGGCCAGTTCCGGCTGCAGCGGCGTCAATTCACCGAGCTGCTGCTTGCAGTAGGCCGCCAGCCTGTGCGCCACTGCCGTCAAGGGTTCGTGCATCAACTGCTGCGCCAGCGCCTCCGGCGCCGACCACACCAGCGAGACGCGCTGTCCCGGCAAAGGCAGCAAGGCGATGATGCCATGCTCCTCGTCAAACCATTGATAGGCAACGCCCTGATGCGGCTTCTCGCAGGCGAAATTACTGACCACGCCCTGCTGCCCATAGGGACGGTAATCCAGGCCGATCTCGCACTGCCCGCGCACCCAGGACTGCGCGCCGTCGGCGCCGATCAGCAGCGAGGCGCTCAGGCTGTCGCCGTTTTCCAGCTGCACGCAAGCCTGCGACTGGTCCACCCGCAACTCAGTCGCACGGCCCGTCACGACGCTGACGTTCTGCGCAAATTTCAGCGCGCTATCCAGGGCCTGGTTCAGGTTGCGGTCTTCCACTATCCAGGCCAGGTTATCCACATGCGCGCCATACGCATCAAAGTTCAGCTTGCCGGCAGTGCCGGAGCCATCCCCATATACCTGCATCGCTTCCACCGGCGCCACCCGCTCCGCATCTAGCGCACCCCATACCTTCAGGCCCGACAGCAAACGATAGGCGACATGGTTCAGCGCATACACCCGCACATCCCAATCCTCGGAACGCACAGCCGGCGCGGCCGGCATGGCTGGACCCAGCAAGGTAACCCGCAAACCGGCCTGCGAAAAACCCAGCGCCGCCGCCTTGCCGA
This sequence comes from Pseudomonadota bacterium, assembly GCA_040390485.1. Classification (GTDB taxonomy): domain Bacteria; phylum Pseudomonadota; class Gammaproteobacteria; order Burkholderiales; family Burkholderiaceae_D; genus Undibacterium. The sequence continues at coordinate 1,018 of JAZJYH010000082.1, read as the reverse complement.
CCGCACCATTGCCGACGATACAAACATCGCTGTGTCTAGTGTGCTTGGGCATAAGAGCTCAACATAAAGAGGGAAAAAGAAGGAGAATTCATGCTGCCATTATACGGCAGTGCCTAGTGACTCACAGCAGGCGTGCGATTTTCAGGACAGTCATTGACACGCGCTCCGGCACGACCGAAATCCGACAAAAAATAGTATTCCGCTAAAAAGTTTAGCCCCAACAGCAAAATTTTCAAGAAAATACTTGCATAACGGGCCTCGCATCGCTATACTTCTTCGTCTTGGCCTGGTAGCTCAGTCGGTAGAGCAGAGGATTGAAAATCCTTGTGTCGGTGGTTCGATTCCGCCCCGGGCCACCAAGAATAATAAATTGAATCAAGGGCTTAGCTTCGGCTAGGCCCTTTTCTTTTAGTGCTACTGTCAACCAAGTGTCAACGGCGATTTAGTTGTGCCATCGGGTTTAGCCGAAGCGATTCTTGCAAATGCCCCGGTGCTAGGTGCGCATACTTCATTGTCATCGCCAAGCTGCTGTGGCCGAGCACTCTCTGCAATATAAGGATGTTCCCGCCATCCATCATAAAATGACTTGCGCAAGTATGACGCAGTACGTGCGTCAACTGACCTGCAGGCAATTCAATCCCTGTCCGTCCAATAGCATCGCGAAAAGCTGATGCCGCGTATTTGAACAATCTGCCACTGTCGCTTTTCTTAGCTATTTCATTTAATTCAGCGTTCAGCTCGTTATCGATTGGAACGGCGCGATTCTTTCCGGATTTTGTCATGGAAAACTGAATCACTCCATTTTGGAGCTGCGTCGTATTCAATTCTTCTGCCTCGCTCCAACGCACCCCAGTTGTCAGGCAAATTCTAGCGATGATGTGAGCATCTTTGTTGCGCCCATTTTTCATCTCGTTGAGAAGACGATCAATTTGATCCAACGTGAGATACTTCATTGCCTTTTCTTGTATTTTGAATTGGCGTATTTTTGCTAGTGGATTCTCGCCCTTCCAGTATCCTA
>JAZJYH010000081.1:0-48396 GCA_040390485.1 Pseudomonadota bacterium | reverse complement strand
GCCGGATGATCGCAATTTCAATCACCAGGTCGTAAAAGGTGCGCGGCTGCATCCGGGGCAGCATCGACATCTGCGCCCGGCTCTCGATCTGGAACACGCCAACCGTATCTCCTTGCGAGATCATCTCGTAGGTCGCCGGATCCTCGGGCGGAATGTCGTACAGCTCGAAACGCTCGCCGCGCTGCTCCGACACGAGATCCAGGGTCCGGCGCAGGCAGCTCAGCATGCCCAGCGCCAGGATGTCCACTTTCAGCAGGCCGACCGCATCCAAGTCATCCTTATCCCACTGGACGATGCTGCGGTCTACCATCCGGGCCGGCTCGATCGGCACCAGCCTCGACAGCTTCCCGCGCGACATCACGAAGCCTCCCGGATGTTGCGACATGTGGCGCGGGAAGCGCATCATCTTGTCGGCAATATCGCCCCACTTGGCGGCAATTTTGGAATCCGGGTCGAATCCGCAGCTGGCCAGCCGCTCCATCAGGTCAGACGTGCCGCCCCAGCCGTCGCGCGCATCGTTCACCTTGTCGATGATGGTCTGATCCACTCCCAGCGCCTTGCCGACGTCGGTCAGCACACTCTTGACCCGGTAGCTGCGGACCACCGCGGTCAGTGCGGCCCGTACCCGGCCGTACTTGTTATAGATATACTGGATGACCTCTTCGCGGCGCTGATGTTCGAAGTCGATGTCGATATCCGGCGGTTCATTGCGCTCCGCGCTGATGAAGCGTTCGAACAGCAAGGTGCCGCGCGCGGGATCGACTTCAGTCACACCCAGGCAGTAGCAGACAGCCGAGTTGGCCGCCGAACCGCGGCCCTGACAAAGGATTTTCTGGCTGCGGGCGAAGCGGACGATATCGTAGACGGTCAGGAAATAGGCTTCGTACTGCAGCTGCTCGATCAGCGCCAGTTCGTTTTCTACTTGCTGCTGGACATTGGCTGGTATGCCGGTGGGAAAGCGCCAGTTGGCGCCGACATACACCTCCTTGCGCAGGTAGGTCGTCGGTGTTTCGCCCGGCGGCGCCAATTCTTCCGGATATTCGTATTTCAATTCATCCAGTGAGAAGGTGCACAGCTGCGCCACTCGTACTGTCTCTTCCAGCGCTTCCCGCGGATACAGGTTGCCCATCCGCAGGCGGGAGCGCAGGTGCTGTTCCGCATTCGACGCCAATCTGAACCCACATTTTGCGATCGGCATCTTGTGGCGGATCGCGGTCATCGTGTCCTGGATAGGCTTGTAAGAGCGCACATGCATGCAGACGTCGCCGGTGGCCACGACCGGCAAGCCGTATTCTTCGCCTACCGCTGCGACGACGGCTTTGTGTTCGTCGTCCCTGGAGCGGTAGTGCAGGCTGAGCGCGATCCGAGCCCGGCCGGGCGCCGTATGGACCAGCCAGGCCGCTTGCCGCGACAGTGTTTCGAGGTCGATGCCATACGTCGGCGCCAGGATCAGCTGGCAGTCGGGCATGCCGCGTAGGTGGAATAGTTCGCCGCCGGGATTGGCGATGTCTTCCGGCTTGACCAGGTAAGTCCCTTTCTTGCCCCGCATGCGGCCGGCGGTGATCAGTTCGCACAGGTTGCCATAGCCGTTCTTGTTCATCGCCAGCACGGTCAGGTTGAATGGCGGACTGTGATCCTCGGGGGTGATCATCATCTGGCTGCCGATGATCAGGTGCAGGCCCAGGTCTCTAGCCTCGACATGCGCCTTGACCGCGCCGGCGACGCTGCATTCATCGGTAATTGCCATCGCGGCGTAGCCAAGCTTGACCGCACGCTCTACCAAGTCCTCCGGGCAGGAGGCGCCGCGCAGGAAGGAGTAATTCGAGAAGGTTTGTAGTTCGGCGTAGGCCGGCAGGATGGTTGGGGTAGCCATGGCAGTTCACGCAAACAGCCCGTGAAGGAACCAACGGGCGTCAGTCTCTCGTTCCCGGTATACCCAGTAGCAGGCCGCATCCATACCCTGAGCGATAAAGTAATCGCGCACCGTCAGCCGGTCGTCGAACCAGCCGGACTCGATCCGCTCCGGGCCGCTGATCAGTTTCAGGGCGGAACCGTAGAAAGGCCGCTCATCGCGCATCAGCAGCTGGAGTGGTTTGTCCAGCAGCAGCGCCGGGCGTCTTAGGTTTTCTGGTTCTTCGATTTGCCTGGGGCGCTTGTCGGTCGCCGGCATCCAGCAGTTGGCGTTCTCCGGTCGGTGGTCCGCCTCGCCGACCAAGGTCAGTACATTTTCTTTTCCTAGCCGGGCTACCAGCAGCTCGACTAGTCGGTGGAACTCTTCCGGCGAGCCGCCGGGTTCGGGAAATAACGATTCGGTGGGCGGCAGCATCGCGGTCAGCTGGGCGGCGTCCAGGCGCAAGGCGATCACTGGCGCCACCAGCTCTATGCGGCCCAGGCGTTCTTTCAGCAACCGGACCAGATGCTCCTCGCGCCAGGTGGGCTCGGCCAGGGCTACCTCCAGCTCGGTCGGTGGGATCGCGGTGCGGCCGCGCTCATGTTCCAGGTACAGCACGAAGCGGGTCACTGCCAGCTGCAGCGAAACCAGCCAGCCCACTAACTGCAGGATCAGCCGGTGGGCGCCGATCAGCAACGCATCAGCGTGCTCGATGCGGTCATGCGTCTCTACCCGGGCGGAGAAGACTTGCGGGGTCTTGATCCATTCGAAGAGTTCTGGTGCTTCACCATAGGCTTTGTCTAGGGATTCCAGGAGTTTTTCATTGGTGCGGCGTTGCAGGCCGGCGCGCGGGAGTGCTCGCAGTTGGCCTAAGCTGTTGCAGCCTATGCCCCTGAGCCAGTCGGCGTGGATTTCTGCATTCGGCAATAGGTCGCAAGGCAGCTGGTCCAGGCGGCGGGCCATAGTCTCCATCTTGATCGCACGGCGCCGGACTGGATGCTTGCGGGATGACCCGGCCCTGGCCAACAGCCAGGCGCCCAGTGCCGTCGGGGCGGTACCGATCCTGGCGGTGAAGCCCAGTGCCTGGATGTTGGCGCGAAGGCGCCGGCACAGCGCCAGCCGGCCGCCGAACAGCCGCAGGCTGGCGGAGACGTTCAACAGGACGCTGAAATCGTCCTGGATCGTGACTTCCGGCGTGAATTGCAGCAGGGCCATCGCGATTGCATCAAAGGCTATCTCTTCCTTTTGCAGATCCCGCTCCAGCAAGACCGTGCTGAGTGAGATGGTAGCCGCGCCGCCGCGGCGCATGCCGGGACGCACGCCTGCCTCCCAGGCTTCCCGTGACACGTTGAGCACGCGATCCTGGTCCAGGAGCGCATATGGCCCAGGTTCACACCAGCAGGGTCGGAACGCTTCGAGCGGCAGCAACGGCAGGTGCACGCTGATCCATAGGCGCATGTTCGATTTCCTGGGTGTGACGGGTTGTAGGCATGTCTGGTAAAGAAATGAAAAGCGTTTCTTCTGACGTCGGGCCGCGGCGCTTGACGATGTCGACGCTGATGCCGCCGAAGGCCGGCCGCAGTGCCAGGCGCAATGGCGCCGGCGACGTATCCTGCCGGGCGGAGATGGGACGCATCAGCCAGAACGTGGTGTCACCCGACTGCGCGGCCAGGTTCAGCCGGCGTAGTGCGTCGGTGCGGATATTGTTTTGCCAGAGGATGACGGCGCCGCAACTCCCGTTCTTCAGGATTTGCTCAGTGGTCCATAGCGCATCGGCGGTCGACTTGGCTTTCATCCAGAACAGACTTTCTGAGCGCAGGCCCCAGCTCTGAAAGGCGGCACCGTGCGGCAAGTGCGGAGGCTGGATCAGGGCAATACGTTGGGACCGGGCTAAGGTGGCCAAGGTCGGTTTCAACAGTTGCAGTTCACCAATGCCGGCTTGTTGGAGCAGCAACTCAATTAAAGTCGACTTGGGCCAGCCGGCGTTCGGCAACTCATCGTCCAGGCCGGGAAAGCCGGATGGCAGCGTCGATGCCCGGTAGGCCGCCATCTCGTTCGCCCGCCACAGGGCATGCGGCATCTGCGCAATGACATGGGCGGCGCCGCCCGACATGGTTGAAATTGCTGCCATTTTCTCTCCTCTTTCGTGGTCTTTCAGGGAGCTTTTATTAACCCTTAATACTGTATATGCAATCAGTATATTCGCAAAAGAATGAGGATGCTAGAAAATTATTTTCGCTATTGGCAGAATGAAACGAATGTCAAATTGACAAATATAATGCCCGGGCGTATTGTTTGTGTACTATAAGAAAATGGGGATAAGATGAAGACTTTACTGATCACTTGCGGATAACTCCACAATGAAATTGGGATCAAACCGGGGATTCTCAGGGCCGTCGCCGTGCGTCTGATATCCGCGCGGATTACACACGACGCGGCATGCTCCAATTCGATAGTCGGAGCTATGATGTAAATGCCCATGGATCCAGAGATCGGCTTGCTCTACCAGTTCATCCAGCCGGGAGGCATAGGCGGCGGCTTCGGGATTCAGCCGGCCCTCGAGTTCGACGCTTTCCAGGGACGGCGCCATATGGGTGACCACTACGGTCTTGCCCGCGAAGGGCTCTGCCAGCTTCCGCTGCAGCCACGCTCTTTGCTCCGCATGGAAACGGGCAGTATCGATGGGGCACAGCTTGCGGAATTTCTGGCTTTTGAGGCGGATGTATTTGTAGTCGGGGTTCCCCTGCGCCGCTGCCATCGCAATCTGCCTGTCGGCCGGCTCGTCTGACAACAGCCTGAAGTTGGTCCACAAGGTATAGCCGAGGAACCGGATCCCGTTCAAAATGACCTCGTCCGCGTCCAGGAAATGCACATTGGCGGTTTGCCCGGCTGCGGCCGCCATCCCGGCCAATACCGTCTCCAGGTTTGCGTCGTAAAATTCATGATTGCCGGCGACGTAGATCACGGGAATGCCGCTGAACACGCGTGCCGCCCAGAGGATGCCATGGGAACCCTTATGGATGTCTCCGGCCAGTACCACTGCGTCCGGCCGGCTATTTGCCAAATCATATGGCGGACCGTCATCCTGCCAGAGGTCCAGATGCAGGTCAGACAGAATCAGGAGCCTCATGTAGTACCCAATTGGGAACGCACGAAGGCAGCGAACCTCTGGTATATCGCCTCGTCCAGTCCTATGCTGGTTTGGCATAGGAATAGTTGAGGAAAGCCGGGCTCAAACTCGGATTGGTCGTCGTCTAATACCATCCACGTTCCATGGAAGCCGTTGACGGCGAGCCAGGCTTCGACTTCCTCCTGACGCCTGGCTCCTGGAATCCAGGGAGTCATGTCAACCACTCTGGACCGGACTGCGCCTGAAAATAGTCCAACCAACGTATCCCATGGGTATTCTTCCCTCCAGGACGAGGCGATGACCACGTAGAGCCGTGGGTGCTCGGCGAGGATTTTTTCCAATTGGGGCAAATGACAAAAAATCCACTCCCGATTCTTGGGGCGTGGGTGCAGGACGCCGTCAAAGTCCAGGAACAGTATCGCCAGGTCGGGAACCTGGGTACGCAACTGCTGCAGCGCGCGGTGCCGACTGGCTTCCTCGATTGGGGCGTATTCAAGGCTCATGCGCTGATGCCGGCACGGTCCAGGTAAGCAAGTGGCCGATACGGCGGACTATCCAGCGTGCTTCCGCCGGCGAAGTCCAGCGGGTCGCCAGCAAGCGGTCATAATATTGCCCCAGGATTTCCGTCTCCGCCATATGGGCACGCTTGCCGGCCTTGGACTCAATGCATTTTTGCTTTAATTGCTGGACCAGATCTTCGCAGGCATCCCAACGCACCCAACGGTCGTGCGGGGATGCTCCCTGCGGATAGTATTGGCCCTGGTATTCTGCCATCAGCAGCTTTGCCTGGAATCCACCAATTGATGCCGGGTCCGGCGCAGGGGAAGGGAAATCTGCCGGCACCTGATCAATGCGCAGTGGATCTTCGTCTGGATGGGCGTCACCGGCGGAATTCACGCTACAGTTGCCTCTGTTGATTCGGGCAGCCGAGTTTTTTGTTGCGCCAGTTCCTTCAGGAATTTTTCATGTTCGGCAGCGATCTTCTCTTGTTGCGCGAAACAATCGAAATGAATTCCACCTAAGCGATACGCTTTGTACAAAATGTAGATAATTGGAATCAATCCAAGCCCCCATAAGCCTATCGAGAGCAGCATTATTATCCATGTCAGCCCGTCGGGCTGGGGAACCCATCCGGCGGACTCGCCGGTTTGCGTGAAAACTTGTTTGGGCCGAAAGCGGAATATATAGTTTCCGGTGTCATGGTTGTATAGAGAGTAAGGGACATGCCGCTTTTTGTCGAAGGTACCGACTTGGCCCTCGTCGCTGATCACTTTTTTGCCGGCCAGCGAGATGCGATAGAGCGTATGTCCCGCGCGAACAGGCAAGTGGCCGCTGACACGTATGTTCTTTTCTGATCCGTCAGCCTCCCGGCACCAGATGTCGGTCATCTCCTCGACGGTTGAGGTCACATTAGACGAACTAGAAATTGTTCCGTTGACGGCATATACCTGATTGGTGCCGCGGACCTTGGTGTTGCTCGTGTAGGAAACAGAGATTACCGTAACGATCGGGCCGTAAAACTGAAACTCGTCGCCGTCGACGTCGAATATTTTTTGGAATTTATTATTGGCTGTCATTTTTGGGATGGGGAGAGGAGTCAATATGGCTTAATGCAGTTTGAATTTGCGCCAAGCGCCAACGCCTATCGTAGCAGTCCTATGGGGCTAAACGACGCTTAACGCTAAAACAGATTCGTCTGAAATCGTTTTTTTGAGATCAAGTTTTGTTCTGGAGTCAGCCAATTCACGACCATCTTGAGTGATATATACGACGACAGCCGGCTTATTTTTCTTCATTTGCACTTTCCTGATTTCGCTGATGTCCACCATCTGCCAGCCTTTCGCCTCTGTCATCCAACTAGGACACATCACAGCTACTTGAGTTAATGTTTTTGTTTTATCTGCCAATATTTCCCGACAGTGAAATAGAAGTTGCTCTAACTCCCAGAAGACCACCGTTTGATCAATGTTGGCCAGTCCCTCACGTACTACAAATCCAAGTAAGAAATACGGAATATTTAAATCCATACTGACCGCGCGCCAGATAGTTTCTCCTCGCCAAGGAGCCAGTGCAGAAATAGGATGCTTGCTTCGGTCTTCAGTTCTTAGCATAGGTACTCAGAAATTGATTGCGGATAGATTTTAGTGAAAGGAACAGGAATCATCGCCACGACGCTTATCGCGTGATAGTCAGTAGATCGACTTCGTTCGCTGGGACCACATAAATCGACCAATATTGCCGACATGCACCGTAAACATAGCATAGATACTACGTAACTCGTAGTATCTGAGCACAAAAAAAGCTACGAATCTCGTAGTTCTCTCAATTTTTGAACGAGAACTACACCATGAATTCTGGAAACGTGCTTTTTGGCCGCCGCTTGAAAGAACTGCGTCTTACTACCGACCTATCTCAAAAACAGCTCGGTATTCAAGCCGGTATCGACCAGTTCGTTGCGAGTACGAGAATCAATCGCTATGAGCAGGCCGTCCATAGGGCGGATTTTTCCATCGCAGAACGGATGGCCGAGATACTCGATGCACCGGTGGGGTATTTTTTTACGACCGATGACACATTGGCCGAATTGATGCTTATTTATCATCGTTGTCCGGCAAAACTGAAAAAGTATATTGCTAAAAACGTTCGAAACACCGTGTCGCAAGATTAGCGGACGGCGTTTGAGACAGGTTCACTCGCTTGCGGTAATGAACCGTGCGCTTCTCCTTACGCGCGGCATCGACGTATGCTGCAACGGCTTCCAACACAACAATGTTGTGCCTTTCAATGATGTCGATGACCTTGCACTCGATGTTGGCGAGGCACTCCTTTATCAAGGGCGGCCCGACAAGCTTGGCCCGCACGGGCTTTAGTTTGAACGTGGCAAACTTGTCTGCATCTGCCTCCGAGCACGTCCCTATGCCAACAACCTTATCCAGTAGGTCGATAGTGGGTATAGCAATGACGCACCCCCGATTTTTTCGCAATGCCGCGAAGGAGTAATTCCATTCACCCGTGGAGATGGCAAATACAGGAGTGAAATCCATCACCGTGGTCCAGGAGACAGTCATGATGTCAGCCGTTCGATTGCACTATGGTGAGCTTCTACGGGAATCACTGTTGTATTTAAGTCCTAAAGGTGAGCTTTTACAGGAACTCAAATATAAATTTTCGTTGAATAAATCAGGATTCAATTGAGTCTCGCGACTTCCACCCTTACAGTTCTATAAGTCGGGCAGGTAGAATATTAAATGTTCTAATCAATGAGACCGGGCCATGCAGTTTATCCTTTTCAATGTTCTGAAAAATAAAACGTAAAACGGAATCGTACAATCGTCGTATATATTTTCGGTCGGACTGATAGGGCCAGGGGAACCGCAATGATTAGAGCTGAATCAGTGGTTGTGCTAGATGGAATTAGAGCAAAGATACTGCTTCCGGCAGGAACCAACCAGGTCCGTTGCTTGGATAGTGGCGAGGGGGATTCGAGACGTATAACGCGGATGGAACTTGGTCAATCAATGACGGACCAAACAAGCCAGCGCCCAACGAAATTATCCGGCAAGAGTCTTCCGAAAATACCAACGTAAAGATGGGACTTATGGATCCGTTCGCCTAATTTAATTTAGGGAATGAAGACCGCTGCAGGCCCACAACGTATAAAAATTTATTGATACCAGGCATATTTGCCAGGAGGGGGAAGCATGCGCTAAAAATTTAAAACAAAAAGCCCGCTGTGTGGCGCAGCAGGCTTTGGCTAAAAATTTACAGCACTATCTATCTACGATGATGAGCTTAGTCCAGCTCAATGTCAAGGATATTCTGTTGCTGTGCACTTTTTACAATCGACAATGACTTGAGGGTCAGCGTCCTTAGGGGCACATCATGAAAGAATTTATCCCGAGTAAAAGAAGACACGTATCAGTTGCACCAGCACTGAAAGAACGTGGTGGTAAAAACGAGAATCTCTGGTTTTTTGAATCTCCCAAGAATGACATACGATTTGTCGCAAAAGGTGACCTCGACTTCGTCTCCTTTGTACTGTTAGAGGGCGACACCTCTGTATCGAGTTACAACCCCTATCCGGGTCCAATGACATTCGAGTCGAGTGGCACGCCCCAGAAAATAGAAGTTGATGCCAGCGTACATTTTAGGGATGGAAGAACCGAATTTTGGCAATTCCGACGGGAAGAACCAAAGACCCGCAATCAAGGTATTACAAATAGTCAATTCCGCGTTATTACAGACAAGGAATTCAGGTCAAAGGAAATTCTCTTTGATAACTGGTCGGTCCTGTGCGCCGCTATCACTAGAGCGAGAAACTACCCTGTCATTAGAGAAGCCCAAGTTTTACATTCCGAGCTAAAAGAGCGGCAGCAAGTAACCTACGGGGCTCTTCTAGACATTCAAGGAGTAGAACCGGCCCTAATGCTATCCATAGTCGCCAAGTCACTGCAGCTCGGTGATCTTCAAACTGACTTGGCTAATACATTGTTTAATTCGTCTTCCGTATTGAGGAGGTCCAGCACATGCCGGGGCTAATTAATCGGAAGTTGATCCCATCTGCGTACAAAAATATCGGGGAATGGCCGCGCCCCGACATAAGCCTACTAAACAGAGAAGACCGACGTAAATTTATGGCAAGTATGCGCGCGGTCATCTCGTACGCTGAAAGCATACCCTTTTCTGAAATTCTACTAACCACTGGAGTATCAGAACGCGAGACAAGAAGAATGGTGACGCGATGTATTACTCCAGATGGCCACGGAGGAATATTTGGCTTTCAAGCTCTGGTACCACATACGCGCATAAAATCGTATCAACGCAACGCCCCGGTACACCACGTGCTTGGGGGAGATTCCAGCGGATGCGCCGGCGCGTTAACGCAATTGTTCAATCGGTTTCCCGAAGTCCAAAGCAAGGTCGAAAGTTTATACGTAGCGACAAGTACCCCATCGAAGCCAGCAGAAGCGCGAATTTCCTATATGGCTGTTCATGATGAATTCAAAATCGCGCTTCGGAGCCTCGGGTTCACTGACTACGACTGGCCTTTCAATACCAAAAATTGTGGTTACAAGTCGTTGTGGGCACACCTAAATAACTTACGCGAACGCGATCCAGAGGGCACCATGCTCGCCCGCTCGGGGATTGAAGCCTACAGGCGGCTACAGACAGGTACTGGTTTTAGCTCCCTGATCCCGACTCTGCGACCGTACGTACAGGTTCAGCTGGATTATCATATGATCGACGCAGCTTCAGTAATCACCTTGATAAACTCGTACGGGGACGAAATTAAAATTCCCGTCGCACGCTGGTACTACGGCTTACTGGTCGAAAGGAAGCACGGGCTTATCATCGGCTATCATATTGCCCTTGAATCGAATCCGAGCGGCGACAGCGCACTTGAAGTAATTCATTCTTCCTTATTCCCGACACCGGTGGACCTGTGCGACCCGCAGCTTGCTTATGTAGAGGACGGAAAAGTACTCCCAAACCAAATTCTTGCTGAACTGGTTCATCAATGCTTTGATGTCCTTTTAGTCGATAATGCCTGGGCAAATTCTGCCACCGAAGTCGTCAATAACATCATAGATACTATGGGCTGCGCGGTGAATTTTGGCCCTGTCCGCGCTTGGTGGCGCCGCGCACTCATCGAACGTATCTTTGGAGCACTTACCCGCATCGGCCTCCAGCGACTGCCCTCTACGTATGGCAGTTCACCAGCCGATACAAAAAGAACTGATCCGGCAACACAAGCCGTCAGATTCGAAGCCAGCCTCGATCAACTTATTGCCGTCATCAAAGGGGTGATCCGGGAACATAACGAAAATCAAGGTGAAGGTGTGCAGTTTTCAACGCCGTTAAGCGCCACTAGAAATTCTCTTAGTCGGCCCGCTAGCGGCTTTATAGCAAAGCCGATTCCCAAACCCGACCAGGATGAAAATAGACTTTTCTGCCACGTTGAGGAATGTGTGATACGCGGAAATGTAAAAAAAGGCATTCGGCCGCATATCAATTTTTCTCGTTCAAGACTAACTAATGCAAAATTGTCGAACTCGTTTTGGATGATTGGTAAGAAGGTCACTCTTTACACCAGTCGCCGCGATAGCAATCAAAATTATGCCTACCTCAACGAAACAGGTGAACCGATAGGAAAACTTCAAACACTAGGCCATTGGTCATCAGTAAAAATTAGTTTGCGAAATAAAAAGTTGATTCTAAGCGCAGGGCTTTCCGATGCCTACACTCGCCCAGGTTCTCGCACCGTGCAAAAGCATCTGGCCGCGGTAAAAGACAAGTTGGCGACCGACAAGAAAAATCGTAGAAAAAAAGCGAAGGCTTCAAAGGCGGCGCTTGAGCTTGCTCGGCTTACGGCTACCATTGCCGCTCAAGCCAATGAGATTACTTCAAAGACTAAACCGATTAATTCTGAGCCAGGCCCTACTGGAAACTATTTCGGTCACCTGCAAACAACGTTAAAACCTATCAGGAGAAAAGCATGACTTCACGAAGCGAACATACATCCGCCAATAGGCGTGCTATTGAAGGGAGCCCAAGCCATCTGGGGCCTTTGTCCGAAGAAATAATTCTAGGAATGCTTAACACGCCCATTCAACGACCCAATTTGATTATGCAGCATCCCCTCTTTTCGCAGGGAGTCATTTTACCCACTTTACCTATCAATGAAATTTATCAACAAATTCGACGCTCGGTTTATATTCGAGAAAGCGGACGATGTTTTAAGGCGCCGAGCGGCAGTGGAAAATCATTTTGTATCGATATGATATGCGATCTACTAAAGCACGACTTCCCAAATCTGGCTGTGATTAAGATCCAAGCGCAAACTCAGATGGTTGCATCTATACGTTCCTTTTTTAAACACATACTAACGTCCTTGCGGCATAACGATATTCGGGGGGAGACCTATGATTTAAAGCGACGAGCTATGAATCGCTTGGTAGACGAGGCGAAGAGGCATGGGATGTCATTCGTTGTCCTTTTCATTGACGAAGCACAGTGCATGAGAACCGAGGATTACTATTTTCTCAAAGACGTCAGCAACGGCTTGTCGACTGAAGGCGTTCAACTCGTCACAGTTCTCTTCGGCCAGGCTCCGGAATTTGAATATGCGATCAATGACCTCCGTAGTGCGGGAAAATTAGACATAGTAAGTCGATTCACAATGCGGCTTGAAGATTTTCGTCCATTTTCGACCTTGGCTGACATTGAGCAATTGTTCGAACAAATCGAGAAAGCTACTTACCCGGCCCACACGAATATCTCCTGGATTCAATTTTTATCACCTAAATCCTATGCCGCTGGATTCAGATTCAAAAATGAAGCAAGGCCCTTTTTTGAGGCATTGACTAGTTTAAATATCGACGACGAGAGTCCTTTTTTTCCAGCTAGATCAATGTTCCTCGCATTACGCCACGCGCTATTTGATTTTGCAGTTTCAGAGAGTGTGCAGCTTCAAATACCGCCGTCGGCATGGGTAAACGCCATACAGTATGCCCAAGTTATAGAGGCAGCGCGAATTGGTGGTATGCCCCAGGATTCGAAGTGGGAGGTAAAAAAATGAACCCGGAAACTGGCGCAGGATGGAATGGTTTATATCTACAACCGCTTCCATATGAATCTATCGCTAGCATTATGCTGCGATTTGCTTGGCGAAATGCATTGAGATCGAATCGAATTAAAACTATTTTCAGAGGAGAAAAACTGCGAAACAGCAAACAGGGATCGCTCTATTGTCCTAATTGGGTAGATGTGACCTACATCGCAAAAAATTTGGGCTGGCGAATAGATTACGTTCCAGAAATGAATATCGGCTATCGCTTTGGGTCTATCGGGTTGTGGGCAAGCAACCATTTTCGATATTGCCGATTCTGCCTGCTCGCTTCATACCATAGCTATTTCTATCAATATCACTTATTGAACGCCTGCCCGATCCACAATAGTGAACTGATTGATAGATGCCTCAGTTGTAACGATAGAACTCCTTTATACTACTGCAACAAGGAATTATTTGAAATTTCATACCATTGCCCAAAATGCGGACAGCCTCTTACAGGAGACCATCCAACGATAACTGCGTATCTTCGGTTCCAACAGAGAGTACCGGAACTTGAAACTAGGATGGCGGAATTGATGCGCTGGTGTATGGAAAAAAAAGATGCTGAGAGATTGACGTATCTCAATGCGAGCTGCTACATCATTAGTCCGACAATGTTGAGTGCCAGGCAGGTATTTATTCGTCGCCAACATACATTTTTCCACTCGCCACCGGAATTTCTCGCGCCGCAAAAAAGCAACTCAATTAGTATATTAACGGTTCGATGCGGAGCACCCTATTGGAACGGGCGCCCTAGGCCTTATAAGGACCGCTGGATGGGACCATATCAATGCATGATTAGGCGCCTTGAAAGGTGGATCCAACAAACTGAGGGCAAGGTTAACACAGGCTACATGCTTACAGTTGGAAAAGAACTACAAAGTCAATCATGGAGCATTAGCGTTAAGCATGTAGCAGTAGCAATGTTCAGATACCTGTTTGAAGGTGAACAAAGCTTCTCATTCTCAAGAAATCCAAAAAAAATAGATGAACCCATTTTGTTTCAAAATCAGAAGGCGGAAGTCGTTCCTGGAGTTGTGTGGCTAGCCACATATTTGACAATATTTGGATGGGTATATTATTGGATAACACACGTCGAAGAGCAATCAATAATGCTTTTCTTACAGGACCTAAATTCTCTTAATTTACCTTATGCTTACAATTATGGTGAGCGCGTAAACGAATTCATTTCCAGTTTTCCAACAGTGGCAGGGCTTTCGCTAAGCCCATTTAAAACGATTGTTCAAATACCAGCTAACGACGACTAAATTACCGTTTTGCGTTTGACGTCGATGGTGCTCAAAAAGCATCATCGATCATTCGAGAATTTTCTCGGCAATTCGCGCCTTCCCCGCCCTCCGTTTTATTTGAAGCAGTTCGCCCGCGTTACAATTTCATGCCGCCACTAAACCAAATCAAAAGATTTCGTTGTATTTATTCAACCTAACGGAGATTTGTTTGCCCTTGTTGATGTGCGGCCAACTTTTACGTAAATAAAACTATCAATTTATTTACCAACTAACTTTAGGTAAAGCCAGCATCTCCACCCTAACTTTACGTTCAGACAGTTTTACGAAAAGTTATACCGACAGATATCGCCTAATCTGGTTTTCCCTATGAAGCATTACTACCCAACTTTACGTTAGAGCACTCTGATGATGCGCTTATGTACATGAGGATTCTGCGGCCTTGGCCAGTTCCGCCATTGCCTGCCTTGCTGAACGAAGTTTTTCATCGCCCATGCAACGGGCAAGTTCCGCCTTGGCCCAATTCCACACCGGGAACGCATCGACCACGAGTTGACGCCCAGATGTCGTCAGTGCTAGCCGCTTTCCAGCGCAGCCACGTCCGCCTTTAGCGTGGACCAAATCTCGGCTCTCCAGATTCTGAACATTTCGGCTGAGGGTCGTCGGATCGACCCCGGCCCTATCCGCAAGATCAACGAGCGTCGTACCCTCGGCCGCTCCGATCCCAACCAAGAGGCTGAATTGCTCGGCCGTCAGCCCGAGCGGCTTGAAGCAGGCATTGTAATATCGCGTGAGTGCACGCGCCGTTGCACGAGCCTGGAAGCCCGGACACTCCGCTGCGACGCCCTTCAAAGATTCTGGATCAAAACCGCTCACATCTACCCCCTTGACAATTCCACCCTCGCATAATACTGTATATACACTATTAAAGGGGGCACAATGCCAGCATACGTACACGTCAATCTACGCGTCATCGACTCCGCCAAGCAGGCCGCGCTCGCTCCACGCTTTCAGGCGGCGCTAAAAGAGGCGGGCGGGCAGATTCTACATTTCGGTCCTGTTGCGCAGATTCTAGAGGGGGATGAGGCGCCGCTGCCGATGGCCGGCGTGTTTGAGTTCCCGACTCTCGCCCAAGCGCTAGCCTTCTACAATTCCGAGAAGTATGCGCCGATCAAGGCCGAACGCCAGGAAGCCCAGCAGGCGCGGATGTTCATAGTCGAAACTGCGTGAAGCACACGTCCGGACCTGCATCATCACAGATGCCATAGCCCTCCCCCAAGAGAGGTTAAAAGGTCAGTTTTGGCCATATTCCATAGGCTGCGTGAGGTTTGAGCACCGATTTAGCGTCATTCGCCGCCTTTGCGCGCTAACGGTATTTGCAGGCTAGTAGGACGGTTCGCCTCAGTGTCGAAGCCACGGCCATCGATGTTGCGGGCGCCCCAGAACAGTAGATCATGCGAGATATACACCAGGTCGTACTCCATGAAGTTCTTGCCTTCGACCAGGCCAAAGGGCGCGAAAGACTTACCAAAGACACTCTGCGAGCCGCCGACTTCCCAGCGGGCGTAGCCCTTGCTCGTCACCTGGTTGAGTAATTCGGCAAACCCCTGGATCAACGGCGTCACCTCATACGCTTCGTCGGCGACAAAGTCCACCTTCTGGGCACCCACCGCGATCGGATGATCGCCCTGCCATGCCATATGACCCCTGATCAGGATACGCGCCAGCGGCACCTTGCCGTAAGGATCAGCTGAATTGACAATGGCCAGTTCGAAACGGTCGCCAGCCTCGTACCTGAAGTCGCGCTTCAGGTAGAAAGGCTTGAGGGTGCCGTCCGGGTTCTTGGCTGCGCTAGGCCGGATTTCGGGAGCCAGGCTACTCCATTCGCCCACGAGGGCTTGTTTGGTCTGATCGAGGTTCATGACATGGGTTCCTTGATGAGCTGCGGTGGAAGTAGACGCCGAACTGCAGGCTGAGGCGAGCATAAGCCAAAAAACGGAGAAAGCAAAGATGCGTCTTAACATGATAGTCAATCCCTGGTGAGAGAACCGTTCGAAAACGGTGGCGCCCGTGATGCCACCCTCCTCCTCAGACTTAGCCCTGCACAAACATGTCGTTGAACTGGTTCACGAACGCATACTCGTTGGCGCCTGGATTGGCACGCATGTCCTTTGCACGCTCCACTAGTACCTCGTCGGTGTCAGTGCCGAGCACGTCTATGGTCTCGGCAATGAATTCGGCCAGTGGCATGGCCCGTGGCTCCTCCTTGCTGTCGAGCAGATCGGTCTGGACCCATGGCGGCGACAGTTCCAGGACGCGTACCGATGTGTCTTTCAATTTCCAGCGTAACGACATCGTGTACGAGTGCAGCGCCGCCTTGGTCGACGAATAAACGGCGCTCACCGCCATCGGTACAAAACCAAGCACAGACGATACGTTGATCACCGTGGAAGATGATTGCTTCTTCAGATGCTCGATCAGCGCGCCAGTCAGACGGATCGGCCCCATCAGGTTGGTGGTGATGGTGGCTTGCATCATTTGCTCGTCAACTGCTGCGGCGGCATTGTCGAGGTGCATGACGCCGGCATTATTGACCAGCACATTCAAGGCCGGGAAATCGGCGATCAGTTGGGCGCTGACAGCCTTGATGCTTTCCGGGCTTTCCATGTCCAGCTCTACCGCCTTCATGCCTGGATTGGCCGCAGTGACTTCATCCAGCAGCGCCTTGCGGCGACCGGAGATAATGACCTGGTTATCCAGCTTGTGCAGTGCCTCGGCCAGAGCGCGGCCGATACCGGAAGTGCCGCCTGTGATAAAGATAGTGTTACCGCTGAGTTTCATGATCTGTCCTTCAATAATGATTGATGTTTTACAGCAATTAATCAGACTATGTCTGAGGTTGAGAGCGCTTTACGCTGGAAAAGCGTCACCGAACATTGGCAGCCCGCTTTTGGATTCCGATTGGCTTGCTTCATCCTGCAGCACATCCCAGTGCTCAGCGAGGCGGCCGTCTTCTATCCTGACAATGTCTGCTGCGATCCATGCGGCGGGCCGGCCGTGGCCCGAGAAGCGGCCGTGCAGGATGACCAGGTCGCCTTCCGCCAGGATGAACTGATGCTCATACCGCAATGTGTCTGGGATGATGCGAATGAGATTGAACAGGCCTTCGCGGCCGGGCTCGATGTGCGCACTGTGTTGGATATAGTTAGCCGACCAGTAGCGGGAAGCCGCTTCGTAATCGCGCTTGTTAAACAGGGTGTCGAAGGCCTCCAGCACGAGAGCCTTGTTTTGTTCGGGAGTAGTCTTGGTCATCTTGATTCCTTTGGTAAGTTGATGAGTTGATGAGTTGATGAGTCGGCAAGGTGGCTGCCGATTCAGAAACGGGGTAGTTAGCAAGCCGCCTTTTTGGCGGACAGAGCCGGCGATATTGCTGCCGGATGCGTAGTCGGGCCGGCTGCAGATACAAGGGGGCGCGTGGTCCGCAATGTCAGTAACAAGGACGCTGCTACGAACCCTGTGGCAACCAGGCCGAGATTCGACGCATGGCTGTATGCCAGCGTGAGAGAACCGGCCCCGGCACCAAGTGAGAATCCGAGATACATGAACGAAGCGTTGAGCGAGAGCGCGATCGGCGCCAGCTTGACGCCGGCTATGGCGATTAAGCGAGCCTGTTGTGCGGGATAAAATGCCCAGGCAGCAATTCCCCACACAACGACCGCCAGGAATACCGGTGCAATGGCGACAGTTTTTGAAATGAGATGGGCGCTGGCTGACAGCGTCAGGAAGGCAGCAATCATCGAGGCCAGCGCAGGCAGAATGACGGAGCGGAAGCCCAGCTTGTCGTTGCCCATCCCTCCCACTGCGACACCAATGGCGGCGGAGGCTCCCCAAGTGAAAAGGATAAGGCCGACGTGCGCACCTTGTATCGTCGTCGCTTCTTGAACGAACAAAGCCAGATAGGTGTACACCGTGTATCCGCCCATCGCCCAGAGTGTAGTACCCAGCAGCGCAAGCAAGACTGCCGGTTGCCGCGCGACGCTAATCCGGTCACGCAGGTTTGCGCTTGGGAGCCCCGCTCCGATATTCTCGGGCAGGCCAAAGCTCAGTCCCGCAGTTGCACCCGCGGCAATCAAGGCCAGACCGGCAAAAGTCATGCGCCATCCAAGAGTATTGGCGACAAACGTCCCCAAGGGAACGCCAAGCGCAATGGCGACAGTCAATCCGCCGTTGACGATGGCCAGGGCGCTTCCTCGACGTTCCGGAGCAACTAGTGCCCCTGCGAGTGCGTTGGCGCTTGGGACGTACACGCCTGCGGCGAATGCGAGCAAAATGCGCGCGCCCATCAGGGACCAGTAGCCGCTCGCGCTCCAGGCAAGGAGGTTCGCCAGTGCAAATGCGCCCATGGCAATGATGAGAAGCCGACGCCGGTTAAGGCTGCCGGAAAGGGCTGTCAAGATAGGCGAGCTGATGGCGTAAGCAAAGGCAAACGCCGCCACCAGCTGGCCTGCGACAGAAACGCTCACAGCCAGGTCTGCCGCAATCGAAGGCAAGATGCCAGCGATCATGAAGCCCTCGGCACCGACAGCGAAGGTGCCCAGTGCCAGCCAATACAGAGGCGCATTACTGATATTACTGATGGTGGTTCGATTGTCGGTTATCATATAATCTCCAAATAAGATGACCAGTCGTCTTAAATATAAGTAAAAAAACACCTGCCATGGTTTCGGCAAGTATTTGCACACTTAGCTCAAAATCTTCCGAAACGTGATATCCATGAAGACATCAAACGCCTCGCGGCTACGCTCGGCTCTCGCCCTCAGGGTCGCGCCCTCCCAGGCGTTGAGCAAGAAGCCGGCCAATGCACGCGCATCCAGATCCTGCCCTATCGATTGCTCGGCTTGCCCGTCAGCGATAGTCGCTTCTATTATTTTTGTCCACTTTCCGTAGACACCCGCCAGTTGGGTCCTGATAAGAGGACTCTGATCCGACAGTTCCGCACTAAAATTTCCTAACAGGCAACCCTGTTCAAAACCGCGATCTATGACCATGTCATTGAGACCCACGAAATACTGGCGCAAGCGCTCCAGGGGGGCAATTGAGCCGTCTGCCAGTACATCGCGCAGATTGCCGCGGTCACCATAAAACTCCACTATTTCCACACCGAGTGCTTCTTTGCTCTCAAAGTGATTGTAGAAAGATCCCTTTGGCACACCGGCTTCGGCGGTGATGTCTTGAACGCTACAAGCATTGAAGCCCTTTTCGGAAAGGAGTTTCATTGCTGCATCGAATATTTGCTCGCGTGTACTTGGTTTAGGCATGGATCAATAATATGACCGGTCGTCTTAAATGTCAAGTGGGCTGTCAACATTTTTTTTGTGCCGACAAAACAGTCACCTTGCCTTCCAGTGCACCAAAAGCAGCATTTCGGGAGCACGCGTGAGGTGGTGAATCTGGCTGTCAGCAAAGTCAATGGCTGCTAATGCTTCCTAACCGACACTCATAGGATGCCATGCTATTAGTGACACGCTACACCCCAATAAGCGTCTTTGGCTCCAAATACGATTCCAGACCAAGCACGCCGTACTCGCGGCCGACCCCCGACTGTTTAAAGCCACCGAACGGCGCCAAAGGATCGTGCTGTAGCGTGTTGATCATCACTCGCCCGGCCTGCAGCCTCGCCGCCACGGCTTTAGCCCGCGCCGGGTCCGACGACATCACGTAGGCGTGCAGACCGAATGCCGTATCGTTAGCCATGTCGATCGCTTCCTCATCGCCACCATATGTCAGGATGGACAGAACGGGGCCGAAGATTTCCTCCTTTGCAATGGACATATTGTTGCGCACATTCGCAAATACCGTCGGCTTGACGAAATAACCCTGCTCCAGCCCCGCGGGATGCCCCAAGCCACCCGTGATGAGTGTAGCACCCTCGGCGAGACCGAGTCTGATGTAGTTCTGTATGCGTTGGTACTGATTGTGATTAGCCAAAGGGCCAATGACGGTAGTTGGGTCGGCCGGGTCACCCACCTTCATCTGCGCCAGCACCTCTTTCACTGCCTCGATGACTTCCGCCAAGCGCGACTTAGGCACCAGCAAGCGGCTCCCCGAGATACATGCCTGCCCGTTATTCATGAACGCGGCATTGAGCGCGAGGGGGACGGCCTTTGTCAGGTCGGCATCATCTAGAAGGATGGTCGGGGATTTTCCACCCAAGGCCAAGTGGACACGTTTCATGGATTCGGTCGCCGCGCGCTGGATGATCTTGCCCACCACCGTGGAGCCGGTGAACGAAATCTTGGCAATATCCGGGTGCGTGCTCAATTCTGCACCCACGACGTCGCCGCGTCCGGCGACGATATTGACGACGCCCGCCGGCAACCCTGCCGCATGGATCGCTTCCATCACGATCCTGTTCTGTATCGGGCTTAGTTCGCTCGGTTTGATCACGGTCGTGCAGCCTGCGGCGATGGCCATCGCCAATTTGCTGCAGATCGAACCAGCAGTGCTGTTCCACGGAGTGATGAGGGCGGCAACGCCAATAGGTTCCATCACTACAGTTGAGGTGCCCATGATGCGGGTGAAGCCATAGGCTTCTAGCGTGGATGCGGCGTCAAGAAATGATTGCGCCGCGAAATGGGAGATCCAGGTGGCCCGTGAATATGGTGCACCATACTCTTCGATTGTCGCATCGCGCAGCGCATCGCTGCATGCCAGGACGGCAGCATGCAGCCGCTTTAGCATGGTGACGCGATCGGCGACTGTTGTTTGCGCGAATGACGGCAATGCCTTCTTGGCTGCCGCGATGGCGCGACGCGTGTCCTCGGCATCGGCAAGGGCGGCGCTTGCGAGAACCCTTTCGGTCGTCGGGTTGATGATTTCAACGGTCTCAGTGCCGTGCGGTGTGACGAAAGCACCGTCGATATAGATCTGATTGATGGTTTGCATGATTGCTCCTAAGTTTGCCCGGACTATCCGAAGCCATGCATGCAGTGTATGTTGGTTCAATTAATCTGATAAGATAGATAAAACTTGATGTTTTATTTCAAAAATCGGGACAATGCAAAAATCTGGCCTAATCGGCTTGGAGGCCGTACTCGCCGTCGCCCGATGCCACAGCTTTCGGCGTGCAGCGAATGAGCTAGGTATTTCGACAACCGCTCTGAGCAACGCTGTCGCGGGACTGGAGGCACGGCTCGGTGTTCGCCTGTTTCATCGGACCACGCGCAGTGTCTCGCTAACCGAGGCTGGCGAACACTTCGTTGCCCGAATCACGCCGGCCTTGTCTGAGATTCGCGGCGCCATGGAGGAAACCACCCTCCATCGCCTATCACCCATTGGCACCCTCCGCATCAACGCCTCGCTAGGCGCTGTCCGCATGGTGTTTGCGCCGATTGTACTGGCGTACCTGAGCCGCTACCCCGATATGAAGGTGGAGATCGTGACCGAGGGGCGGATGGTCGATATCGTGGCCGAAGGATTTGATGCCGGGATTCGCCTTAGCGACATGGTGCCGCAAGACATGGTCCGCATACCGATCGGCGGTGATCTCCAGATGGCCGTGGTGGGATCGCCTGCGCACTTTTCACGGTTTCCAATCCCGGCTTCGCCCGCCGATCTTGCCGGCCACCCCTGTGTCCGGGCCCGGTTTCCCAGCGGTGCGCCATCGCGCTGGGAGTTCTCCCATCGTGGCGAACCATTGAATATCGAGGTAACTGGGCCGCTTACGCTCGATGATCCGGGTCTTATGCGCGAAGCCACCTTGGCCGGTACCGGCCTAGCCTATCTGGCCGAGTGGTATGTGCGTGACGATCTGGCGTCAGAACGATTGGTGCGCGTGTTGCAGGATTGGACGCCCAGTTTTCGTGGTCTGGCGCTTTACTATCCTCCTGGCAGGCAGCTACCTGCTGGACTGCGCGCTTTCGTCGACCTCATTCATGAACTTCGCGAACGGCATTCACTTTTGTAAAAACCGCCTTGCAACGTATTTGCTTGGCGCCTGGCTCAACAGAACTTTGTGCAAGATAAAAGTATGACTTTGGGTAAGGCATCAGATTTCCTCGATGGCAGCTAAGAGGGTATTGCAGCCGGAAGCCACGAGATTCTGCGACGTCCACTTTGGTACCAGTGACTGGTCGTTCGGTCCGCGAACCCAACAAAATTGGCAATGCGTGGCAAGTTTGAGGCCCGGCGACCCGGCAACGTTCTAACGCGCAGGGGCGGCAGGTTTGATATGCGCATGTGTGGCAAGGTTGATGCGAATATGCACCACTCCCCTGCTCGTTAAATTGCGGCATTTCCAGCCTGGCGGCGTAGTCCGGCAGGACTCGCAATGCCAGGCTGTCTGGCCCGATATGCAAATACTGGCCGATGACAGGCGCGCCGGCGATGGTCGCTAGCTGTCCACACAATATCATGATGGAGCGCTTCATCACCGCCTTCGCCAGATAACCTAAGCAGCGCGCATCTGCGGCAAACGCGTAGAATGGCGCCTTTAAAGAGGATATCAATATGAAAAAAACAGGAATGGCAAAGAGCGACGCCAAAAAGCTGATGGGTAAAATGGTCGCGCCGGGTGCCACTGGTTTTGGCAATACCGGGAACGCCACCGTAGACAAACGCGAGCAGCGCAAGCGCGACCAGGCGCTCGGCCTGGTGCCGTTCGCGGTCAAGCTCAATGACGAGCTGGTGAAGCGCCTGCACGCACTGGCAGCCGAACGCGGACTCGATTTGAACGAGACTGTCGCCGACGTCCTGGCCAAGGGCCTCGCCGCCTAGCCAAACAGGCCGAGAAGGACTTGTGCGCGTCTGGCATCCGAACGTCCAAGGGTGCCTGCTGCGTGAGCACGCCTTGGCAGGTAGAGGCCATGCCTGCCAACACTATTTTGTCTCGGTACGCATACTCGATTAGGTCCCCAATCAACTCAAGCAATCCGGGCCAAGGCAAGCGTCGAAAGCCGCGTCATGTGCAAGACCATTTCGAATGCCTGCCAATTCGGTTTTCTGTCCCCAATCAATATGGGCACTATAGACCCATCTGTCCGCCTGATCATTGGAATTTTTGTTGTCGGTCAATGCATCATTCTCAGGCATATATTTCAACAGATGCGCGAGATGCGGCTCTCCTTTCGGTGAGCTTATTCTCCCCCATAACAGTTCCCTAGTGCCAGTTCAAGCGCCGACAGTGCCACAAGCTCGCTCAAAAAATCTAGCACGGACTCCCTGGCAATCCCACTGACACGCGCTCTCTTAAGATTGAAACTGATCTGACTGTTTTCAACGGCGTCCGTGTAATCAAAAAAACACTATTTACGATATAGATACCAAAATCGGTATCAAAATTGCTAAAAATCTCATTGGAAAGACATTATTCGAAACCTTATTATCGAAACACTACCAATTCAGGCAATCGGACTTTACAACCTGTCATGCATCGATGCCTGCTTCACAAACACAGACAATACGCTCGATTGAACTATGTCAAACAACGGCGCGTCGTCGCAACGAGTCATGTCCATGCTTCAGGGACAGAACGGTAGCCGGAACCGCATTGATCCGGAATTCGACCACAAAAAAAGAGAGTGAGACAAGATGAAACATACCAGACGAAAACTGCTAGCAATGCTTTTGACCAGCGGCCTCGCGCTGAGTGCGACAATGGCGGCGAACGCCGAAGACAAGAAATTCGTTCTTGGCTTTTCCCAGGTTGGGGCCGAGAGTGAATGGCGCAGCGCAAACACGCAGTCGATCAAACAAACAGCGTCCGACCAGGGTGTGTCACTCAAGTTCTCCGATGCCCAGCAAAAGCAGGAAAACCAGATCAAGGCAATCCGTTCTTTCATCGCTCAGAAAGTGGATGTGATCGGTTTTTCACCAGTCGTTGAATCTGGTTGGGATACAGTTTTAAACGAAGCGAAAGCCGCCAAGATTCCGGTCATCCTTACCGATCGCGGAATCGATTCAAAAGACACCTCACTGTACGTGACATTTATCGGCTCAGACTTTACTGAAGAGGGGCGCAAGGCCGGGCGCTGGTTGACTGAGAAATTCAAGAATGCATCGGCCGATGTGAACATCGTCGAGTTGCAAGGTACCGTGGGATCGGCACCAGCAATCGACCGCAAAAAAGGCTTCGAAGAAATCACCAAGGCGAATCCGAAGTTCAAGCTTATCCGCTCCCAGACTGGCGATTTCACCCGCACCAAGGGCAAGGAAGTGATGGAGGCGTTTCTTAAGGCAGAAGGCAAGAAAATCAACGTGCTGTTCGCGCACAATGACGATATGGCGATTGGAGCGATCCAGGCAATCGAAGAAGCGGGTCTGAAACCGGGCAAGGACATCATCATCGTGTCAATTGATGGCGTCAAGGGCGCGTTTGAGGCAATGATGGCCGGCAAACTCAATGTCACCGTCGAATGCAGCCCTCTTTTGGGCCCGCAGCTGATGTCGGCAGCACGTGACGTGCTGGCCGGCAAGACCTTGCCGAAGCGGATCGTTACCAAGGAAGGTGTGTTTCCGATGGAAACGGCCGCTGCCGAGTTCCCAAGCCGGAAATACTAAAACCGCAAGGTTTCAAGCACGAGTGCTGATTGACCGGTAGCGTCACCTGCCGGGCTATTTGCTCCGGCGCATAATTTTATATGCGCCGGCCTCATCAGCTTTGCCCAATTTCGCGGAAAGAGTCTTTGCAGATGTCTACACCTGTGCCCGATTCGGGCAAGCGTAGTGGCGCCCCCAGCCCAAGCTCAGCGCCACCGCAGCCAATGCTCGCGATGCGAGGGATCGGCAAATCGTTTCCCGGCGTACGTGCGCTTTCCGATGTGGAGTTGCGCTTGTATGCCGGAGAAGTCCATGTCTTGATGGGTCAGAACGGCGCCGGAAAGTCAACCCTGATCAAGGTGTTGACTGGCGTGGTGGAGCCTGACGCCGGTGAAATCCTGCTGGCGGGCGCAGCGATTGCCCCGAGTTCGGTGCTGGACGCGCAACAACTAGGCATCAGTACGGTGTATCAAGAGGTCAACCTATGTCCGAATCTATCTGTAGCCGAGAATATCTATATCGGTCGTTTTCCGATGCGCGGCCCGATGGTCGACTGGAAATCCGTGCGGCAGCAGGCAAAATCGGTACTGGAAAGTCTGAATATCGATATCGATGTCAGCCAAACATTGGCCAGCTTCCCCGTCGCGATTCAGCAAATGGTCGCGATTGCGCGTGCGATCAGTGCCGATGCGCAGATTCTGATCCTTGACGAACCGACCTCCAGCCTTGATGTCGATGAGGTAGATCGCCTGTTTGCCACCATGCGCCGACTCAAGGCCAAAGGCATGGCGATTCTGTTCGTCACCCACTTTCTCGACCAGACCTACGCGGTCGGCGATCGTATCACGGTGCTGCGCAATGGTCAGTTCGAGGGCGAGTACCCGGTTGCCGATCTTCCGCGTTTAAGCCTGATTCACAAGATGATCGGACGCGATCTGGCGAGTGCTGCTCGTGCGGAAAAGAGCGCCGCAATATCCGGCAAAGGGATAGAAAAATCATTTCTGTCGGCCTGCAATGCAGGACGTAACGGCAGCGTGCAAGCCTTCGATTTGGATCTATTCTGCGGTGAGGTACTCGGTCTCGCCGGCTTGCTTGGGTCTGGACGAACGGAAGTCGCCCGGCTGCTATTTGGCATCGACCGTACCGACATTGGCGAGATCAAGGTCAATGGCCGGTCTGCCAGGTTTGCTTCACCCAGCGATGCGGTACGCCATGGCATCGGCCTGTGCCCGGAAGATCGCAAGACCGAAGGCATCATCGCCGACCTTTCCATTCGCGAAAACATCATCCTGGCTTTGCAAGCAAAACGCGGCCTGTTTCGCAATTTGCCGAAGAAGAAGCAATCCGCCATTGCCGACGCCTACATTGCCAAGTTGGGCATCCGCACACCGGATGCCGAAAAACCGATAGGGCAACTCTCCGGGGGCAATCAACAAAAAGCCATGCTAGCGCGTTGGCTTGCAACGGAGCCGAAGATGCTGATTCTCGACGAACCGACACGTGGCATCGACGTCGTCGCCAAACTGGAAATCATGGATTTAATTGTTGACCAATGTCGCGAAGGATTGGCGATACTATTCATCTCTTCCGAGATGTCCGAAGTATTGAGAGTCAGCGATCGAATCGCCGTGCTGAGCGATCGCAAGAAAATTGGAGAGCTAAGTGCCGAAAATGCCGACGAGCAGAGTATCTTCAACATGATCGCGGGGGGCCACTCATGATAAGCGTACCGCTCTTGCGTTTCGTCACGCCAAATCAGTCCGTGTTACTGCAGAGGTTGTTGCAGCATAAACTGCTGTGGCCGCTGGTGACCTTGACGCTGCTCTGCCTAGTTAACTTTTACTTCAACCACAACTTTTTTTCCATCGAGCTTAAATCCGGCCATTTGTATGGCAGCGTGATCGATATCCTGAATCGGGCCGCACCTTTGATGCTCATTTCAATGGGCATGACCCTGGTGATCGCGACAAGCGGCATCGATATCTCAGTCGGGGCCGTAGTTGCAATCAGCGGTGCGGTGGTCGCCGCGCTGATCGGCGGTTCGCTGGTGATTCAGAATGGCGCCCCGGTTTATGTGACCAAGGTCGCGATGCCGCTTGCAATCCTCGCCGCACTGGCCGTAGCGCTGCTATGCGGCTTATGGAATGGTTTGTTGGTTGCCGGTGCGGGTATGCAGCCTATCATCGCCACTTTGATCTTGATGGTGGCTGGGCGCGGCATTGCACAGCTTATCAGCAACGGGCAAATCATTACGGTTTACTATCAGCCATTTCATTTTATTGGCAACGGCTTTTTGCTTGGCCTGCCGTTTTCGCTGTATATCGTGGCCGCCGTGCTGGCGGTCCTGCTTCTATTGATACACCGTACCGCACTAGGCCTATTTATTCAGGCGGTGGGTATCAATGCGGTGGCCGCGCGTTTTGCCGGTCTGAATGCGCGCGGGCTGATTTTTTCGGTATATGCATTTTGCGGATTGACGGCCGGCATCGCCGGACTGATCGTCACATCGAACGTCAAGAGTGCCGATAGCAATAATGCCGGCTTGTTGCTTGAGCTGGATGCGATCTTGGCGGTCACGCTAGGTGGCACCTCGCTCACAGGTGGAAAATTCAGCGTGGTCGGCAGCCTGATCGGTGCCTTGATTATCCAGACTCTGACCTACGCAATTTATTCGATCGGTGTGCCGCCGGAAATCAATTTGGTGGTCAAGGCCCTGGTCGTGTTTTCGGTGTGCCTGATTCAGTCGCCCGCGTTCCGCAACAAGATGTTCAGGATATTGCCTGCATGGCGGAAGGAGCCGCGATGAATCTCTCACGGTTCTGCCCTCCTCGGCTGCTGCCGCTGCTCGTAACGACGGCGCTATTTGCGCTGATGTTCCTCTACGGTTCGATTGCCTATAGCGGTTTTTTTTCCTTGCAGGTATTTTTCAATCTGTTCATTGACAATGCTTTTCTGTTGATAGTCGCCATCGGTGTGACTTTTGTGATCCTGTCTGGAGGCATTGACCTCTCGGTTGGTGCGGTGGTGGCGCTGACTGCGCTGGTTTCCGCCGTACTGGTGGAGAATCACCACTGGAGCCTGTGGCAGGTAGTCCCCCTGGTGTTGCTCATGGGCTCGCTGTTCGGTTTGGCGATGGGTTGCCTGATACATTTCTTCGAACTGCAAGCCTTCATTGTCACTTTGGGAGGCATGTTTTTGGCGCGCGGTCTCTGTTACGTGATCAGCATCGACTCCATTTCAATTACCGATCCAACCTATACCGCAATCTCGCAATACAAAGTCATGTTTGGCGATGAATATTTTATTTCCATCAATGTCGTCATCGCCTTGGTCACTCTGGCAATTGCAATTTATACCGCGCATTTCAGCCGCTTCGGCCGCGCAGTGTATGCCATCGGCGGCAATGATCGCTCAGCAGCATTGATGGGGCTTCCGGTCGGACGCACGAGAATTCTGGTATACACGCTGAGCGGCTTTTGCGCATCCCTAGGCGGAGTAGTCGTCACTTTTTACATGCTGTCAGGCTACGGTTTGCACGCGCAAGCGATGGAACTGGACGCGATTGCCGCGGCGGTGATCGGCGGCACCTTGCTTACTGGTGGCGTCGGTTATCTGGCCGGGACATTGGTGGGCGTGCTTATTCTTGGCGTCATCCAGTCGCTGATCACGTTTGACGGTACGCTTAGTTCTTGGTGGACGCGCATCGCAGTGGGCATATTATTGTGCGTATTTTGTTTGATGCAACGCTTGTTTGAGCGCAATGGCAGAGGCAAGAAACCGTTGCACGCTGCAAACCGATTAAAAACTACCGTTACAGATGGTGATTAAAGATGGTGATTAAAATGCCAATCGCGCGCACGTCGACCGATACTCGTGAAACTATCTACACACTGCGCAATGCCCAAGACATGCGGGTGACGATCAGCGACCGCGGCGCCACGCTTCTCTCGTGGTGGGCGCCTGATCGTCACGGCCGCCTGGCCGACGTGCTGCTCGGTTACTCGGACGCGCAAGGCTACGCCACCAATTCGGCGTATTTTGGCGCGATTGTCGGCCGCTGGGCGAATCGAATCGCCGGTGGGCGCTTCTCGCTCGACGGTGCCGAATATCTTGTCGACCGCAATGATCGGGGCAATCATCTGCACGGTGGAGAGGCTGGATTCCATCTGGCACAATGGCAAGCGCAACCGGAAGAGGATGGCCTGCGGCTCACGCTCAAGTCTCCAGACGGAGCTGGCGGTTTTCCTGGCAATTTGCAGGTTGAAGTCCGTTATCGGCTCTACGATGACGGCCGGCTAATGATCGATTATGAGGCAATCACCGATGCGCCGACACCGATTAATCTTACTGCGCATCCCTATTTCAATCTGAATGGAGGCAGTTCTGGCATCGGCGACCATCTGCTATGGATTGACGCAGATCATTATTTGAAAGTAGACGAGTCTCTCATTCCGGTTGAAGTCGCATCTGTCGATGAAAGTGCCTTTGATTTCAGGCGGCCGACGCTCATTGGACCGCGACTGGTGTGGCCAGATCCGCAGATCGCGGTGGCCGGGGGTTTCGATCATTGTTATTGTCTGCGACCGACGGGAATGGAAGGATCTGCTGCATTACGCGAGGTGGCGACAGTCTACGATCCGGGTTCAGGACGCAAGTTATCGGTCTCGACGACCGAGACGGGCTTGCAGTTCTATAGCGGAAATTTTCTTGGTGGCGTGAAAGGCCGGCAAGCACAACCGTATAGGATACACGACGGTTTCTGCCTCGAAGCGCAAGCTTATCCAAACCAAATTAATGGACCCAATGTCGAGGCGGTCGTATTACGGCCCGGTCAGGTCTACCGGCAGACGACGGTCTACAAGCTGGCAGCGCTGGATTGCCCGTGAGATGCACCCGGGAACGATGCAGCGCCGTGCTTCGGGGCCGGCAAGCTTCGATCTCGCCAACCATAGTCTGCAATCCGCAATTGTAGAACCTATCCCAACTGTGCCTGTCCGGACCATGCTGAGCGATGCATGCATACGAATGGCTCGGCATCGATCAGCATCAGCCAATGCCCCCGACCCGGCCCGACCAAGTAATTTGTGGCCGGCGTTAGATCCGTATCGGGCAACAGCCGCATCTAGGCGGCACGCTGGACGACCACGTCGGTCACGCTGTCGACCACCATTTCCATCCGACGCAAATTCAACGGCGGCGGAAAAACCGCTAATTGACACTTCGCGGTTTTAATCAAAAACACCCAAGTATATTGATGTTACCAACATGGCCATTTGGGCCTCCAGCCGCAATTCCCCGCAACAAATATAGACTTGATTGATAATACGGAGATTCCCCCACGAAAGCCCTATTTTGAAATCGAACACCCGGCAGGCGTTTATTCTTACCCGCCATTGGCGCGACACCGCAGACGGCACCGAAATAGAATTTTGGGTCGCCACAGACCAAGGCCCCCAAAACATCAGGTTGAGGTCGCAGACTTCGATCGCATTTGCCTGTGCTGAGCATCGGTCGCATATCGCGTCTTTGCTGGCCAACTCCCCTGGGTCTGAAATCCAGGCACTTTCACTCAAGACATTCCAGCAAGAACCGGTGATTGGGGTGTATTGCAAGCAATACAGACAAATCTCGCGGCTGGAATCTGCATTGAAGGAGCTCGGCATCCGTCTTTACGAGGCGGATGTGCGCCCTCCCGAGCGATTCATGATGGAGCGCTTCATTACCGCCTCGGTTCAGATCGAAGGCGGCGAAGAAACTGATGCGGCGATAATTGATTGCAAGCTGAAGCCAGCCAGCGATTATCGTCCGGTGTTGAGCATGGTGTCGATTGATATCGAGACCAGCGCCCGCGAAGACTTGTATTCCATCGCCGTCGAAGGCTGCGGAGACCGGCGTGTATTCATGCTGGGTTCCGCGCCCGGCGAGCAGCCTGAGCTTGATTTTGTGCTGGAGTACTGCGACAGCCAGAAACAAATGCTCGAGCGACTCAACGAATGGTTCCGCGTCTACGACCCGGATGTCATCGTCGGCTGGAGCGTGGTGCAGTTTGATCTGCGGGTGTTGCAAGCGCACTCAGATAAATACAAAATCCCGCTTGCGCTCGGCCGCATGGGCAAACCCGTGGAATGGCGCCGCCATAGCGCGAAAAAGAACTATTTGTTTGCATCGACTGCGGGCCGGCTCATCATTGACGGCATCGAGGGCTTGAGGGCAGCCATGTGGAGCTTTCCTTCGTTCAGCCTGGAAAATGTCGCCCGGGCCATGCTTGGTGAAGGCAAGTCCATTGATAATCCCTATGACCGCATGGATGAAATCGAGCGGCGCTTCCATGAAGACAAGCCGGCGCTGGCGCGTT
Organism: Pseudomonadota bacterium; assembly: GCA_040390485.1. Classification (GTDB taxonomy): domain Bacteria; phylum Pseudomonadota; class Gammaproteobacteria; order Burkholderiales; family Burkholderiaceae_D; genus Undibacterium. The sequence goes on along the minus strand of JAZJYH010000081.1, from coordinate 17,625 downwards.
ACAACCTGAAGGATTGTGAGCTGGTCACCAGGATTTTTGCCAAGGCAAAGCTGCTGGAGTTTGCCATGGAACATGCAAGCGCAACGGGGCTGCAGGCGGACCACTTTGGCGGATCCATCGCCGCTTTCAGCCATCTGTATTTGCCTCGCATGCACCGTGAAGGTTACGTGGCGCCGAATGCCGGGGAGATACCGGGAACCTCCTATCCTGGCGGTTTCGTGATGGAGTCGCAACCCGGACTCTATGATTCGGTGCTGGTGCTGGATTACAAAAGCCTGTATCCCTCCATCATTCGCACCTTCCTGGTCGACCCCATTGGCCTGGTGGAAGGCGCCGCCGCACAGAATCCGGACGACACCGTGCCCGGTCCGAATGGCACGATTTTCTCCAGAAAACGGCATTGCCTGCCCGAGATCGTCACGCAACTCTGGCAACGCCGCGATGCCGCCAAGCGCGACAAGAATGAATCGCTGTCGCAGGCACTAAAGTTGCTGATGAATGCCTTGGCCGGGGTGCTCGGTTCTTCGGACTGCCGGTTTTTCAACCCCGACCTGGTGTCGGCCATTACCTTGAACGGCCACTGGATCATGAAGCAGAGCCGTCTCCTGGTCGAAGAAGCGGGATACGATGTCATTTATGGCGACACGGACTCGATCTTCGTCTGGCTGAAACGGAGCCACAGCGAAGCAGAGGCGCACGAAGTGGCCGATCAATTGGTCAATAAGGTCAATCAATGGTGGAAAGAGCATCTTAAGACTACCGTCGGGCTTGAATGCTGGCTGGAGCTGGAATTCGACACGCACTATCAGAAATTCTTCATGCCCACCATCCGCGGCGAAGAGTATGGCAGTAAAAAGCGCTACGCCGGCCTGGTGGTTTCGCCGGACGGCGCCGAGGAAATCGTCTACCGTGGGTTAGAAACAGTGCGCAGTGACTGGACGCCGCTGGCGCAACAATTCCAGCAAGGACTGCTGATGCGCGTCTTCAAGGGAGAGCCGTACCAGGAATTTGTGCGTGACTACACCAGCAAGACACTGAGCGGTGAATTTGACGACCTACTCGTGTATCGCAAGCGCTTGCGCCGCCAGCTCGATGCCTATCAGTCGAACGTCCCGCCTCAGGTGCGCGCTGCGCGCCTGGCAGACGAATTCAACGAGAAACAGCAGAGGCCAAAGCAATATCAAAACGGCGGCTGGATCAATTATGTCATCACCCTGAACGGACCGGAGCCGATTGAAACTGCCGGATCGAGAATCGATTACGATCATTATTTAACCCGGCAATTGAAGCCCATCGCCGATGCGATATTGACTCCACTCCACGACAGCTTTGCCAACATAACCGATACCCAGGGCCGCTTATTTTAATTTGGGGAACTGGCTCAGCGTCAATCAGCGCACTATAGGACGGAACCCAGCATTTCAGTGTGCCCGCGACCGTAAAGGCACGACTTCACCCACATCATGCTGCCGCGCCTTGCCGGCACCTCTCTGTTTAAGCAAAAATGCCTCCACCTCATGCGCCGGCATCGGTTGCGCGATGTAATACCCCTGGACCGAATCGCAGCCGACTGACCTGAGAAAATTGATTTGCTCTATCGTTTCGGCGCCTTCGGCGACGACGGCAATCCCCAGGCTATGCGCCATGCTGACGATGGCCGACACGATCGCTTCATCATCGCCGTTACCCGGTATATCCTTGACAAACGCCCTGTCGATTTTCAACTGGTCAATCGGCAATCGCTTCAAATACGCCATGGAAGAATAACCGGTGCCGAAGTCATCTATGGATAAGAAAATTCCCGCTGCCTGGAGGTTTTCGAGCAAATCGACATTGTCCTGAATATCGTCCATTAGCATGGATTCGGTAATTTCCAATTCCAATTGTCGCGGTTCCAAGCCGGATTTTCGCAACGAATTCAGCACGTCGTCGATCAGCGTAATGTTTTTTGTTTGCCTGACGGACAGGTTGACTGCGACCTTGATATCCTCAAAACCTGCCGCTTTCCATGCCGCCATTTGATGACACGCTGTCGCTATGACCCATCTGCCGATAGGGATGATCAAACCGCTTTCTTCTGCAATCGGGATGAAATCGGTAGGCGATATCATCCCCATTTCGGGATGATTCCAGCGCAGCAGCGCTTCGAAACCGATTACTTTGTGATCAACCAAATCAACCTTGGGTTGGTAGTAGACGGCTAGCTCCTCGCGCTCCAAGGCTTTGCGGAGATTCGTTTCTATATTGGAGCGCTTTTGCAACACCAAATTCATTTCCGGGTGAAACTTCTCGAAAGCGTTCTTCCCCTTGGCTTTGGCCTGATACATGGCCGTATCGGCGTTACGCGTGAGCGTTTCGCGGTCGACGCCTCCGTCGGGGAAACAGCTTATCCCGATGCTGCCCGTCACATAAACCTCCTGGTTGTCGACGATAAATGGCTGCGCCAAGGACTCGATCAATTTTTCGGCAATTCGCTCACTGCCTGATTTGCGCGTCCTGGTTTCCAGGATAATGGCGAACTCATCCCCGCCCACGCGACAAATGATATCGCTTTCGCGCAGCACCGAGTTCAGCCTTTCCGCGACCAACCTCAATAAATGGTCGCCGCCATGATGACCGAGCGTGTCATTGACAAGCTTGAAGTTATCCAGGTCAAGCAATAATAGATCGACGCAACCGCCCTGCTCAGTCACGGTTGAAAGGGCTTGCTGAAGGCGGGAAGAAAATGCATGCCGATTGAGTAATCCGGTCACTGCGTCGGTATGGGCGAGGAGCTGCAGATGGGTTTCCATTTCCAAAACATCTTGCTTCAGGCCCCCACCCAACATACGAGCGATCAGCAAAGATCCGGCAATCGCTGCAATGCTCATTCCGATATAGGCGATCAGGCGAAAATAAAGCTGACTCAAGCCCACCCGCAGCACAAGCAGTCCCACTCTGCGTTGATCCACTTCAATGCTCCGCACAAGGTCAAGGTGGAGCACGCCAAACTGGGCAAAGGGACTGATACGAAAATCCGTTGGAATCGGGATCAGGACAGCGGCTGCCCTGCGATATTCGGCTAGCGGAGCGAGCTGGGGGGTGACAATCGCCGCACCGTCCATACTCTGCAGTGCACTAAGCCGTGCCAGTATCTGCTGGCCATCATTTTGATCGCTAAACAATACTGCGGCAGCACATTGCTCCGCGATGGCTTCAGCCTGCGCCGCCACGTCGTCCATGAGTGCGGAACGCAAAGTGATATATTGGACAACGGAAAGCAAGATGATCGCGACCAGCAGCGCAACCGTGACAGTTTTTAGATTAGCCTCGGCTACTTTGCGGCTTAGAAACGAACTAATTTGAATCTTTTTGGGCATCACTGTATCTTTCGAGCGAGCCCCTGCGACCTCAAACTCAAATGGAATTAGGCGCGCCTGCCCGGTGGCGCCGGCATCAAATCAACTGCGCTTCATCCTCTTATCAGCTACGCAAAAGCGCAGATCAAGGAAAAATGAATTCAGGCAGGTTTCAATTATTAAAAACAACGGCAACAATGTAGCAAATTTTAACGCAAAGCAACATAAGGAAAAATCCCTATTTATTGATAGAGGTGCGCGATCGCTTGATAGGCTTTACTGATCGACAAGATATTCGTATATTTTTTAACAACGAAATAATCATGTCCGCGTGGCGTACGGCCTGACCGCTGCTCATTTTGACTAGCTGCAGGCGGGGCTTCCACCCCTAGCGACGATAAGAAGCGTATCCACCGCGGCATCAAATACTGCATGCAGCGTCGCCCCATCCTTCCATTGCTGCTTCTGGCGAATCATTTCTTGTCGCGCAGCCGCCGTAACAAAGCCGCGCTACCATCGCTGACAGGCAGCCCTCCTCTGCGCAGCAGCTGGACATGCAGCACCAGGTTTTCCAGCACCAGCTTGCCGGCGGCCGCTAACAAGGACAACTGGCGGTCCTCGTCGCTTAGGCCATCCATTGAAGCCATCATCTCGCACAAGCGGTCAGCGACCAGCGCTCTCAATGCTTCCTCTTCAAAAGGCAAATCCGCATAGTCAATCGGATCTTCCAGCTCGACTTCCTGGATCAGCACTTCCAACAGATCTGGAGTAACCGGCATGATGGGATACCTCCTTATAAGCTTCCTTTGATTGACCAGCGGCCTTCAGTTCCATCCATTCTTTCAAGTTAGCATTACCTGGCCTTTCGGTCCAGCCTGCCAGGCGTGACGTCGGTAATGTGCATTCAATTGGATGTTTTTATACCTCAAGTTCCTAGCAGCAAGTTAGTAACGAGGCAAAGTCCTACTTCGGTTCAAATACTATGGATCTAGGAGTGTCGATGCCCAGGCCATATGCTGGACGCTGTACTCAAGCGATAAAGAGGATACGAAATGATGGAACACGACATAAAGACACTGACCAGCCGCCTCGCAACTCCCGGTCAGGATATCGACTGCGTCCGGCTGGATATTGCCAATCTAATGACAAAGGGACTAAGCGAAATCCGCAATACGTTGGGCTATTGGGAAAAGGCGCATTATCGGCTTGCCATCCAAAACTTAAGAAAAAACATGTGGCTGCTCAACCGGGAGTCGACGACATATCTGGGGGCTTGCCTGCTCTGTATAGAAAATGCACACATACCTGTCCATTATCGGAGCCGCACATTCTTGACAAAGGATATACAAATCGACGCCCTGTCATGGCAAGATCTAATGACTAGAATCAATAATGCCAGGAAAGAAGCAGGCTCACAAGGCTAGGGCGTGTTGACATTCAATTTGGGAGATGCGTTCAAGCCATAACGCGGGCTGGCAAGGCGTGCGACGCAGTTCATAGTGGGCTATGAACAAGGAGTGCAACGCAGTCCAGCGCGCGTTATGGCTTGAACCCGGAGGGAATGGGTCTAAACAGGCGCAGGGCGTTGTTGCAGCCCGCTGACAGTGCTCGCACTGCGGCGCGTGCTGCGCCTAGCCCTGCACCTGTTTAGACTCATTCGCACACCCAAATTAAATGTCAACACGCCCTAGGCGCGCTGCCTATCTTGTCGCACCCCTCACATCTTGGAATTGGACGGGCGCCCGCCCAAAAAGCCCGGCGTGGATTTGTTGGCGCATGGATTCCAGCAAGACCGAGCGTCGCCGATATTCGCTACGTTTCTTTGAAGGCCTGGCCTCAATCGGCTTTTCGTCAACAAAATTGGGAATATCGAAATTGCCGTTGCGGTTTTCCTCCCCCCCTGCCAGCAACCATAACTGATCATACTCAGCGCTGATCATTTTTTTTGACCGGTACCGCCAGGATTGATAGATGTGGTTCTCCTTGCTGATACATTCAATTTTTGTGCAATTGATCTGGTTGGCAATGGCACGCAAGGCCTCTATCAGCAGCAATCTTGGCTGGATACCGTGCAGGGCGTGCGTCGCGTCCCTCACCAGGTTGCGGCAATCGGGTCCTTTCGCTTGCACGCCGCCGACCTTGATCAGTATCTCGTGGCCGGCTTTTACCAGAGTAAAAGTCAGACATAGCAAGGTGACCCTATCCAACGCCAGTTCCAAGGTGACGCCGCCTTCCCGCTTGTATGCGTCTTCGCGAAATAGCTTGATTTCGAAACTTTCAGCACTCTTTCCGGCGAACCGGCATAGTGAAACGCCCTCTCCCAGCATTACCTCACCCGTCTGGTGGGGGCCGAATATAGAGTGGAATAGTTCGAAATGGCCTTTCAGCAGTCCGGCCCGTTTTGTTGCAGTGATATTCCTGTCAAAGAAAGGACGATGAATCGCTTCAATCAGGCTAGGCTCCCGCGCTGCGATATCGCTAAGATAGCTGTCCTTCAAAAACCGGAACCAGTGTGCACTGGGTTGCAAATTCATCAATGTGCGCAAGACAAAGCGGCTTCGGCGATCATAGCCGGTGACGGGGGCAGGAAAGGCGGTACGATATGCCCAGGAAAAATCGGAAGCAAAACGGCTGATTCCACATGAAAATTGTTTAAGACGGCCGAAGGGGCTCCAGGTCGTCATTTTCGGTTTTTCTTGTTCAGCGATATACACGATCGTATCAGTCAATGTAACTATATGTGACTGATTGTATCTCAATGTATCATGTATTTACCAAAGCTTGTCTAAAGAAATTGACAGTAGTTAACATTCGCTGCGCCAGCCAATTTAATAATTCTCGAAAAATTGCCGCATTGAAATATTCAATCTATCTAAATTTTGCCTATAGTCGCCGTAGCTGCTATATACCGTCTTAATTGCGTCGGGTCCTGTATTCAAAAACATACCAGAACAGTGCAAAAAACATCGGGCATAGTACGATACCCAGCAGCAGCAATAATGAATACTCAGTCCGAAGAAATTCCAGCCAGGGGCTGACGGGCGGCGGCGTCCTGATCTTGCCAGGTCCCGGCGCGACTTTATCAGGCAGCGGCGGCCCTTGAAACGGTAAGGCTTTGCCGGGATCAGGCTGGACGACTGGGGCGGCGGGCGTACTCATATCCTTCAAGGATAGCTGCTCGCACGGTAGCTCGGTAGAGACTTTCTTGCCCTCGGCATCAATACAAATATTCATCACGCCGGCGGAAGCTACACTGGAAGCACATGCCAGTAAGATGGATATCAGAATTTTCATGCCATTTATTCTACATGCTGACGTTACGGGAAATCAAACTGATTACTGATTTTTTTTCGACAGGAGGCGCCTGGTCCCGGCAAAGCATGAGGCGGCATGGAATTTCTATCCCATGCCGCTTCATTTTATGATGGGTTTGCCAGCCTTGGGGCTGAGCTGCGGCCCTCACTCGAACAAGGCAGCAATCGCAATCGGCGCACTTTGCGTGATGATTTGGCCGTGCTCGGGCCAGTCAGCGAAACGATAGGTGACGGTCTTGAATGCATTTGTACTCATCGCATCGTCAGGGAAGGCGCTCCCTTCCCGTACCGGCATCTGCGTCAATACCTGCGCCGTGGTCCTGAACTTGACTGCCGCATCATTGGCATTTTTTGCGTAAGAAAACCTCACCCCGGCACATTTTTTTTCGCCCTGAGAAATGTCGCCGGCGTAGCGCAAATAGTTCAACGCCTGCTCGCAGGCTGCCTGCAAGTCCTCCGCTTCATACACCCCGTCGGCCCGGGCGATGATGGATACGCGCGCCTGAAAAACATACAGGCTGGCCTTGCGGTTCAGGTTGAGTTCCGCATTCTCGTCATACGCCGATTTCAATAGCGGAAATACCGCGCGGCCGACCGCGTCCAGCGACAAATTCAGGTGCGTCAATTTGCCGTTGAGCGTCAGGCTTAGCCCCTCCATCGTAACGCTCTTGTCTTTAGGCAGGACCTGGTAGTGATTCTGGATAAACTGCTTGGGCTTGCCATATTTTTCAAAACGTATCATCAGCTTGTACGCATTGCGATAGCTGATCCAGTCGCCGCCCTGCTTTTCCGTCGCCGTCAAGCCCGGGGCCGGACCCTTTTGCGTCGGCTCATTGCCGTGCAGCTGCGCAACGGCGATCTCCGTTGCGGACAACATGGCGGCAAAAATGAGGAAGTGCTGAATGGTCATGAATTTGATCGAATTGGTTAAAAACGATAAGCCAGACCGGTATAGACAGTCGCATAACTCCGTCTGCCGTTCAGTGGATTTTCTATTGTGCTACCCGTCAAACGGTAAATCGATACTTGCGAGGTCACCAGCCAATCAGGGCTCAACTCCCAATTCCAGTTCACTCCGGCATGTACGTCCTTGATTCCAGCGTGCGTAGAATAGTCGGGCGCCTCGGCAGCAGGCGCACTGATCAGTACCTTCATCGGCTCAAAATCAACACGCGTTTGCGCATACGCCTGGTTGGCCCAGGTAAAGCCAAGCGACAAGGCCACGCCGTGATGCTGGCCTAACTGCATAAATTTCCTGGCTTCGAGATTGAGCAATATGCGCCGACGATCATTCTCCGTTCCGACCAGCAGCCTGGAGCCCAGCCTGATATTGGCCGCCGGATAATAATTAAGAAAACCGCCTACCGCTACCGACGAGTCGATGTCTCTTGCCCCTTCAAGTTTTCGCGCCTCGGATGCGCGGCAACCGCGCTCATACTCCAGGACGGGGCCATATTCAAGGCCGGGCTCATCGCTAAGGTGCAAGCCCAGGCTTTCATTTCTCAGGAATATGCCGTTACTCCACTGGACCTGGATATTCGGCATCACTCTCGTCCGCCGCTCGCCGCTGCCGTCACATAACGGTGCAGAGCCCACACCAAGTCCGACATACATATCCCGGCTTCCGTCCGGCATCATATTTGCGGCAGGCGTCTGAGCAAGTGCCACGCCACAAAAGCTGAAAATAAATGCAAGGGAGAGTGTTTTCATGCGGGATATGCTCTGGAGAATTGGTGCAGATTCAATAGTGGAAAAGAATTTTATTGTCGATGGCGGCTTCATTATCGTTTGAGGAGAACGCATCTTAAGTCCCCTATTCGCGAATATCCGCCTCAAAGTGTCTTGAAATTGTCGTGAATTTGTACGGGCACCCGCCTTCGTCAACATGCGGGAAGGTTCAGCACAAATTTTGCCCCGCCTAGCGATGAGTCAGTCACATGGATACTGCCGCCATGCAGCTGTATCGCTTTTTGCGCTATCGCCAAGCCCAGGCCGAAGCCGCCCGTCATCCGGTCGCGGCTCCGGTCCATACGATAAAAAGGCGCAAAAATACGCTCGCGCTCTGCTACAGGAATGCCGGGGCCGTCGTCTTCAACCGTCACCTCGACACTGTCATCCGTGAGCTTGTGCGCTGTTAACCCTATCCGGCGATTTGCGTATTTAGCCGCATTCGTCATCAGGTTAGTCACCGCCCGTGAGAACAAACGCTGGTCGCCGGCTATCGTTCCGAGGTCCGCCGTCAATTCGATCTTTATCTGCTTCTCGCCCAGCGCATGGTCTAGCGCCTCGATACAGTTGCGCAGCGTATCGGCCAGGGGAAATGGTGCCCGTTGGGCCACCTGCTGCCGGTCCAGTTTTGCCAGGCTCAGCAATTCTCCCACCAGCGCATTCAATTCCTGCAGGTCGGCTTCCATGCCCTGGATGCGCACTTCCAGCGCATCATTCTTGGCATGCTGTCGTAATAGTTCCAGACCGAATTCAAGTCGCGCGATGGGGGTGCGCAACTCATGCGACACCGAGTGCAGTAAATTTTTTTGCGCCTCCAGCAAGCCCTCTATCCGTCCTGCCATCTGGTTCATGCGCTCTGCCAGCGGATAAAGGCTGGTCGTTTTCCTGGTCTTGGCCCGAGCCGACAGTTTGCCTTCGCCGAAGTCATGCGCCACCGCGGACAGGGATTGCAGCCCGCGCCAGTGCGAACTGGACCATACAGCGATAGGGATCAGCAGGCACAAGGCGACGATGACATAGCGCACCAGCTCCATTTTTATGGCCAGGCCGACCTCGATAGGAAGGTCCTGCACATGAATTACTTCCTCTGCACTGCCTACATACTTATCTCCGGCGACATCAACGCGCCGGTAAAAAGATTTGGCCGCCACATCCAGCACCAGGCTGCCTTGCATCAATTGCGGCTCTTTTCCGGCAGGCAAAGCGGAAAGTGCTGTTGCCAGCGGAATCAATTCCAGTTTGACTTTGGAAACTTCCCTGACCTTGTTCAACCTGACCAGCCATTCATCCGCCGGGGCCTGGTCGATATACTGTTCCAGCAGGAAGATCTGGGCCGACGCCTGCTTGAGTGCGATTTCTTCGAATGGATCGCCGAACAGGCTGCTGATCGCAAAATAGATCGCAAAGGTCGCCACGGTGATCGCCAGCATCACCAGTACAAAGAACCGGACAAAAATGCGATTCATGCGCTAATCCCAGGCGGACGGGCTGAACAAATAGCCCTCGCCCCATACCGTCTTGATTTTTTCTGCCCTGACATCGTCAAACTTGCGGCGCAAGCGAGAAATGCTGTTGTCTATGCTGCGGTCCAGGCCGTCGAACTCTATGCCGCGCATTTGTATCAGGATGTCGTTGCGCGACAATACCTGTCCGGCGGACTCGGCCAGCACCAGCAATAGCTTGTATTCCGTGCTATTCAGGGGCACCGCCTGCTCGCGCCACAGTACAGTCCGGTTTCCCTTCGATAGCTGGAAAGCCCCGAATGTCACATGCTCGACTTCAGGCTTGTCCTCGTCCCGCACCCTGCGCAACAAGGCACGCAGGCGGGCCAGCAGCACGCGCGGCTGCACCGGCTTGTTGACATAGTCATCGGCGCCTTGCTCCAGACCCGAAACTTCGTCGAAAGCGTCTTCACGCGCCGTCAAGATCAGGATAGGCACCTTGCTGACCTCCCGCAACTGGCGACATACCACCATACCGTCCAGGCCGGGCAGCATCAGGTCCAGGATAACAATATCGGGCGAGCTCGAGCGAAAATGCGCCAGCGCGATATCGCCCCGGTTCACTACATCGACAGAAAATTCGTAAGCACTGAGATATTCAGTGACCAGCGCGGCCAGTTTGGCATCGTCTTCAACCAGCATTACACGAAACATGTTTTCCTCCCAAGCCGGCATTGTATAAGAGCTTGTTCGCAAATAGGCATCGGCAGGCATCTGCGTACAAGCAGATACATTTTCCATACATTTTTTATACAATTTCCAGCGGCGGGCCGGCGTACAAATTTACGACAATTTAAAGACATTCCAAGGCGGATTAAAGTTGACAAGAAAGCTAAGCTGCGACGGCTTCTCCTCCTTTTTTCATTGCAGCGTCCGCGGGCAGGCGCAATATGCCTGGCCTCGCGCAGAAGCATGCAGACTATTCGAAAGACACACATGTTACTTCAACCAGTGATTTTATCGGGCGGCTCCGGTACGCGCCTGTGGCCCCTATCCCGAGAAAAGCATCCGAAGCAACTACTGGCACTGGTCGGTGAAGAAACCATGCTGCAAGCCACCGCCACCCGCCTGCAGCAGTTCAGCGGCGACTTGCCGGTAGCCGCCAACATGATCGTGGTCTGCAATGAAGAATACCGCTTCATTACCGCCGAGCAATTGCGGGCGGTCGGCTTTTCGGCCTCGACCTTGCTGCTGGAGCCGGCCGGCAGGAATACCGCGCCAGCCCTGACCCTGGCCGCGCTGGCGGCCAGCGCCGAGCAGCAGGATGCGGTGCTGCTGGTGATGCCGGCCGACCACGTGATCGCCGACACTGCGGGTTTTCACCGCGCCATCCAGCAGGGCTTGCCGCAAGCGGTGGACGGCGCCATGGTGACCTTCGGCATCGTGCCGGACCGGCCCGAGACCGGCTATGGCTATATCCACGTCGGCCAGACCTTGCCGGGTTCGCCGGTGCGCGCCTTGCAAGCCTTTGTCGAGAAGCCGGCGCTGGAGATCGCGCAGCAGTACCTGGCCGGCGGCGCCCACCTGTGGAATAGCGGCATCTTCATGATGCGCGCCAGCGTCTGGCTAAAGGCGGTGCAGCACTTCAATCCGGCCATGCTGGAGGCCTGCCGCTTATCCATGCAGCAGGCCAAGGTCGACTGCGACTTTGTGCGGGTCGACAAGGCCGCCTTCCTGGCTTGCCCGGCGGACTCGATCGACTATGCGGTGATGGAACGGCTGCCCAAGGCGGCCGAACTGGGAATCGCCGGCTGCGTGGTGCCGTTCGATGCCGGCTGGTCGGACGTGGGGGCCTGGGATGCGGTGTGGCAGGTGTCGGCCAAGGACGCCGACGGCAATGCCTTGCAAGGCGAGGTGATGATGGAAGACTCGCGCAACTGCCTGGTGGTGTCGGACAGCCGGCTGGTGGCCTGCCTGGGGCTGGAAGACGTGATCGTGGTGGAGACCCCGGATGCGGTGCTGGTGACCAACAAGGGCAATACCCAGCACATCAAGCGTATCGTCAACCGCCTGCGCGAAGGCAACTACCCGCAGGCGGACAACCACCGCAAGGTCTACCGGCCCTGGGGCCACTATGACTCGGTGGACAGCGGCGAGCACTTCCAGGTCAAGCGCATCGTGGTGAAACCGGGGGCACAGCTGTCCATGCAAATGCACAGATATCGGGCCGAGCACTGGATCATCGTGAAAGGTATCGCCCTGGTGACCAGGGGCGAGGAGCTGATGACCTTGATCGCCAACCAATCCGTGTATATTCCGCTGGGTGTGAAACACCGGCTGGAAAATCACGGCACAATTGACCTCGAGCTGGTCGAAGTGCAGTCGGGTTCCTATCTGGGCGAGGACGACATCGTGCGCTTTGACGACATCTATGGCAGGGAATTGACTGAGCCCGCGCGCCTTAAGGACGCCAGCACCGTGCTCTGATTGCCATCGGCATGAGCCGGACAACGCCAGCCCGGCTCGCGACTTTTCGGACAGCAGCAATTGTCCGAAAAGCGGCCAGAAAATATTGGCCGTGACTTACACAGAGCGCAGGTTTCCATTCCTGCGCAGGAAATTCTCCCGCACCCGCTGGCACAGCCCGACGGTCCCTGACCACCCGTTCCGACGTGAACAGCGCACTGATAGGCGCGCCGCCGCAGCACCGGAACTCACATCAGCCAAGGTCCATAATAGATTTTCCATCTGCTTTAACCCGACTCAAAGTGTCCTTGAGTTGTCGTGAAATTGTACCCACGCAAAACACACGAAACGAATACCAGCCCCGTGGCCAGGCACTTCTAACAATCATGCCTGTACTTAATGCCTTTTCACCAATAGAATCGCAGCCTGGATCCGCGGCGCCTTATTGCGCCTCCGCAAAAAATAGAATTTTGAGCTAGGAACTAGCATGTTAAAACACCGTGTACTGGCTGCCTTTTGTGCGATCTTTCTGGTTTTTCCCCTCCACACAGCAGTGGCCCAGGTTGCGCCCGCGACGGCGGCAAGCGCAATACCTGTAACGGCCCAGCGGCCCAAGGTTGCACTGGTCTTGTCGGGCGGCGGCGCCCGCGGTTTTGCCCACCTGGGGGTTTTGCGCGTGCTGAAGGAGATGCACGTGCCGGTAGACATCGTGGTCGGCACCAGCATGGGCGCGGTGGTCGGCGGGGCCTATGCTGCCGGCCGTTCGGTAGAGGAACTGGAACAGCTCGTGCGCAATACGGCCTGGGACGCCGTGCTGGCGGACCGGCCTGCGCGCGACGACCTGGCTTTTCGCCGCCGCGAAGAAGACTTGCTGATGCCTTCCCACATAGAATTTGCGGCAACGGCACGCGGATTCGCGTTGCCGCCAGCGGCTGCCGGCAACGCCGCTCTGGAAGTTGCATTAACGCGCCTGCTGCCGATAGCCATGCGGGACCGCGCGGTGAACCAGCTGGCGCTGCCATTCAGGTCGGTCGCCTCTGACTTGCTGAGCGGCGAGCTGGTGGAACTGGTGGATACCCCGCTATTTTTGACGATGCGGGCATCGCTGGCGGTGCCTGGCGTGTTTTCACCGGTGCGCGTGAACCAGCGCCTGGTGGTGGACGGCGGCCTGGTGCGCAACCTGCCTATCGACATGGCCAAAGCCATGGGCGCAGATGTGGTGATTGCGGTCAATGTGGGCACCCCTTTGGCGCAGGAAGAAGAACTGGGCAGCGCAATAGGCGTGGCCCAGCAGATGTTGCAGATATTGACTGAACAGAATGTGCAGCGCTCCCTGAAAGAGTTAGGACCGCACGACATCCTGATCGCACCTGACCTGAAAGGGATCAGCTTCCTTGATTTCAGCAGTTACGAACGCACCATACTGGCCGGCGCTGCGGCAGCTCGCAAGCTCTCACCCCGGCTGTTGCAACTGGCATTGCCTGCAGCGCAATATGCGGCACTGGAAAAGGAAAGGCTGGCAGTGCCCTTGACCGTAGCGCAGGCGAATGCGGCCGGCAATGCGCTGCCATTGGCCAAAGTCGAGATCCAGGGCGCGCACTCGATTAATCCCGAGATATTGATCGCGCAATCGGGCCTGCACGAAGGAACATCGGTCACCCGGGAACAAGTGCGCCAGGCGGCTTCACGGCTGTATGCCCGCGGCGATCTGGACAATGTAGAAACCGAGATCAGCGATTATGCCGGTCAGCGCAGCGTCGTGATCAAACCAACGGAATCCGCCTGGTCGCGCAGCCGCCTGCGCATAGGCCTGGAACTGGCCAGCGATTTTTCCGACAATAACAGCTTTTCGCTGGGCGCAATGCATATTGCATCGTCGCTCAATGACCGCGGCGGCGAGCTGCTCACGATCGCCAAGCTGGGGTCGAATCGCTTACTCGGCATGCAATTCTGGCAGCCGCTGGCGGCGGGATCGCAATGGTATGCGGCACCCTCGCTGGAGTATGGCGCTACCGCGGCAGACTTGTTCAACCAGGGCCGCAAGATATCCCGCCTCGGCATCAAGACCACCAGCGCGACCTTCTCCGCCGGGCGGCAACTTTCTAATTGGGGCGATCTGCAAGCCGGGGTGAGCCGGCGATTCGGCAAATACGATGTGCTGATTCCAGAGGGCCAGAACGTCCCGAGCATCAGCTTTTATGACACGACCCAGTTCATCCAGTTAAAGACAGATACGCTGGATTCGCTGGCCTTCCCTACTCGCGGCAATTTGCTCACTGCACGCTGGGAACGCTCGCCGTCGCAAGGGCCGGGGGCCCCTTCCCTGGCCCGCTCTGCGGTGGCTGCCCTATCCGCCTTCAAGGCCGATGAGTGGGCTGGCCATCTGTATGGAGAGTGGTCGAAGTCCCAGCGTGGCCCCGCGCCGTCGTCCCTGGGCGGATTTTTGCGGCTATCCGGCACCACCACAGAGTCGCTGGAAGGTAATACCATCGTACTGGGCCGGCTGGTGATGGCACGCCGCATAGCCGCCATGCCGGCGGCCCTTGGCGGCGCCATCAGGATAGGCTTCTCGGCCGAAATGGGCGGCGGTTTCGGCGTTGACGAACGCATACGCGCAGGAAGCCTAAAGCAGGCCGCCAGCGGTTTCCTCTCGCTGGACACCAAGTTTGGCCCGCTCTACCTCGGCGCCGGCGCAACCAGGGGCACCGGCTCAACGCTGTACCTGTTCCTGGGGCCGATCTGGTAAAGCCTAGCTGCGGTGTATCCTGACATTGTGGCTAGCCGGTTTTGCGCTGCTGCCGACAGCGGCCTCGGTGCGCCGCAGCGCGGTCAAGGCCGAAAATTCCCAGGACCTGAAACCCAGCATCAAGGTAAAGCCGTCGCGCTCCCCTGGATTCAGGCGCCTGTCATCCTGGTGCAGGCGGGCCAGGTCGGCCGCGAGCTGCTGTATCTTTTGCACGACTTCCCGCGCGCTCTGCAGTGAAAGCCGGGCCGGTACACACAGCAGGCTTTCGCCTTCGCCGTCAAAGCGGCCGTCAAAATAGTCGCTGACCACAAATTCGCGAAAATACTGCTGCACCGGCCCTTCTGGGCGCCAGTGGAAGGCATTGGAGACCTTCAAGCGATAACGATTCATCGGCTTCAGCTCGATCAGCCCCAGTCTATCCAACTCCAGCAGGCTGAGTATGCATTCCGGTTCTGACAAGGTATAGGTCTCGA
Source organism: Pseudomonadota bacterium (assembly GCA_040390485.1). Taxonomy (GTDB): domain Bacteria; phylum Pseudomonadota; class Gammaproteobacteria; order Burkholderiales; family Burkholderiaceae_D; genus Undibacterium. The sequence goes on along the minus strand of JAZJYH010000081.1, from coordinate 2,118 downwards.
CGATCTGCTCCATGGTCCAGTGCCCCAGGCAGCAGATGGCGACCAGCAGCAGCTTGGGATCGGCCATTAACGAGCGTTCCTGGGCCAGTGTCAGCGTATCCGAATGCGGCGTGACATCGGCCGCCTGGCGCAGCACATCTTCCATCGCGATGCCTGCCGATTTGCAGATCTGGGCCAGGCGGGACAAGGACATATCCTTTTGCCCGAACATCCGCTTCACACTGGATTCGCTCATGTCTATGCGCTCGGCCAGCACCTTGTAGGTAATGCCGGCACGGCGCAATTCCGTACGCAAGACCTGCAGCACTAGTTCAGGCGAACTCATCTTTTCCTCTCGTTTTCTTGACTGTCCATATCAAAAGGTACCGAAATCCAGTACCACATGGACCATTATCTGCATCTTCGCATAAAAATATCGTACTGAATGAAAAAATTTGCAACACTGCGCGCCATGCATAAACTCGCGCACGCATGAAGTACTGGATATGCCCTCCGGCTTTCCAGCGCTTTTGCTAGCACCACGAGGGCATATTTTGTTATCGGATCTTTGCCAAATCAGACAAAGAGAAAATTAACGACATTATTTTTTGAGGCCCTATGTTCCAATTCCATCCCCTGGTCGGTGCCTTGCTGGCAGCCTTGGCAACGCTTGCAGCACTTACTGCAGCAAGCCATGCCTGTGCTGCAGAAACTTACCTGGGGGCGAATATCGCAGCCCGCAGCAATACCGATCTTAACTGCATCGGCGGCGCGGCCTGCGAGCGCCCGGGCAATGCCAGCGGCAAGATAGTCGGCGGTTATTTATCGGCGCTTGCTCCGCTCAACGGAGTGGAAATTGCACAGGGCATAGAAGTGATGGCCTATACGGCAGGATCAAGCAAGGCGGTCTTCCGGAATGCAAACGCCTTCGTGCCGGGATCGGCGAAAAGCAAGGGCATCGGCGTCACCCATGTACTGCGGGCCAGTCTGGGCGATTTCGCGATAACGACGCGCCTCGGCCTCGGTTATACACGCGGCAAGCTTAACTATGCCGCCGGCGGTGCCGACAGCAAGAGTGTGGTCGTCCCCCTGGTCGGCCTAGGTGTCCGTTATTCGCTGAACAGGGATTGGGCCTTGAACGCGGACTGGGATAGGCTGCCAGGCAAGTACAACGACCAGCAGAAAATGGTCGTCAATATGTTTTCCATCGGCCTGAGTTACCAATTCTAGGCGTCCTGTGCACATGCCGCCGCGCCGATCATCCTATTTCATGGCCAGCTGCCTGCTGGGCCTGCTCGGCGCCTGTTCCAGCGTGCCGCGCACCGGCATCGCTTCGCTGGCCAACGGCTCTATCGCCTATTCATTAACTGGGATGCAAACACCGTCATCCGTGCCTGTCGTGTTGCAAGCCGGGCTCGGAGATGGCATGGCCGTATGGACGTCACTCATTCCCGAATTGGAAAGAAGCAGCCCCGTGTTTGCGTACGACCGCCCGGGATACGGCGACAGCGATAGCGTCACCGGCCCGCGCGATCCCTGCAGCATTGCCTCGGAAGAGCGCCGCTTATTATTGGCCGCCGGCTTGCAGCCGCCTTACATCCTGGTCGGGCACTCACTAGGAGGTCTGTACCAATACGCCTATGCCAAGCTGTATCCCGAAGAGGTCGCCGCGCTGCTCTTGCTGGACCCGACCCACCCCGACCATTGGCACCGTATGCAACAAGATGCGCTCGCTGCTGCGGCGCTCCTGAAGGCGGCGCGTGCTACGCTATTCAGTGCCGTTGAAAAGCGGGAGTTCGACGAGCAGGCGGCCTGCCTGTCCAGGCTCGACATGACTACACCACTGCGAGTTCCGACCCGGCTGCTGGTGCATGCGAATGCATCGCTGCTTGAACAGGCAGCCTTCAATTCCGTACAACATCGCTTACAGCTAGACTGGCTGCGCCTGACCTCCGCCCGTCAACTGGACACCGTTCCAGGTTCAGGACATCATATGCAGACAGACGATCCGGCCGCAGTGCTGCGCGCGATTGCGGAATTGGCCAAGGGCCCGCCGCATCACACTCCATAAGCACGGGAAATCAGCTGTCGGCGACCAATGTATCGTCATCCGGCAAGGATTGACGGTCCGATTAGCAA
>JAZJYH010000080.1:0-26867 GCA_040390485.1 Pseudomonadota bacterium | reverse complement strand
TTCGTGGTAGGCCGTGCGGGATTCGAACCTGCGACCAACGGATTAAAAGTCCGCTGCTCTACCAGCTGAGCTAACGACCCGAAAGAACGAAATTATAGGATGTTCCGGCAGGGCTGTCAATCAAGATGGCAGATTTTTTTGCACTTAATTAATTAAGCAGCACTGCCCCAGTGCTGCCCCGGTGCTGCCCCATATAACAGCCCATACAACAGCCCATATAACAACCCCTTTAGCGGCCTTGGTTCAGTGTGGCGCTAGCAGCAGGCCCTCAGGCAATCCTGTCCAGTCGCCACGACTGGTATTTGAGCGACAACACGCAACCGGTAATGATGGAGGAAAAAGTAATCAGCGAGCCCAGCGCCAGCGTAGAAATGCCGCTCAAGCCCTGCCCCACCGTGCATCCCAAGGCTGTGACGCCGCCGAAGCCCATCAGCATGGCGCCGATTAAATGGTTGGAGATATCGTCTATGCCGCCGAAGCCTTCCAGCCTGAATTTCCGGCTGGCCACTGCATAGGCAAACGAACCCACGATCACGCCCAGCGTGGCGGCAATGCCAAGAGACACTGCCTTACTCTTGTCGGTCCAGAAAATCAGCAAGTCTATCGTGTAGGCAAATGGGGCGACAAAACTGAAGGACTCCATCTTGCCGGAATTGGTGGCGACATAAGCCTCCTGCAGTGTATTCGGGTCTTCAGCGACATAGCCTAGCCGGCCCGAAACAAACCAGGCCGCGACAATCACCAGACCTATGCCGCAACCGGTCAGGATATTTTCCAGCGAGCGGAAAGAGGGGCTGGCCAGCACAAAGATCAGCAGCAGCAGCGAGATCACCGCGGACAATAGTATTTGCAGGGTGTGCTTGTCGCCCAGCATCGGCGCCAGCACTGAAGGCAGGTCCTGCGGTGTCGCCAGCGTCAGAGATACCGCCTCCAGCCAGTTAACCCTGGGCAAGGCAAGTACGCCCTTCAAGGTCATGAAGGCGGACAGGCCCAATACGATGAAGACGATCAGCGACTTCAGGTTGCCGCCGCCTATGCGCACCAGGGTCTTGCTGCCGCAACCGCTGGTCATCACCATACCGAATCCGAACAGCGCACCGCCTACGATATGCGACAGCCAGGTCAGCCTGGGCGCGGTATAGATCGCCTTGGACAAATCGATATAACCGAGGTAGGCCAGCAAATTGGTGCCCATGATGGCGACCGCGATCGCCAGCAGCCATTGCCGCATGCGGCTCCAGTCCCCCATGCTGACGATATCGGCTACCGCCCCCATGGTGCAAAACTGGCTGCGCTGCGCGATCGCACCAAATGCGAGACCCAGAAAAAAAGTCAGCCAGACGACCTGGCTGACGATAGACGCGAGATCAAGATCCATGCTATTTCAGCGAAACCAGGCGATTTTTTGCGGCCTGTGCTGCTTCGCTTTCCGGATACTGCTTGATCAGGCTTTCCAGCGTTTTTTTGGCGCCGGCCTTGTCTTTCAATTCTATATGGCAGGCAGAGATGTTCAGCATCGCATCCGGGGCCTTGGGATGCTCGGGATAGTTTTTCACCAGCGCCTGCATCGCGCTTATCGTGTTCTTGCAGTCGCGCTGAGCATAATAGGAATTGCCCATCCAGTATTGCGCGGAACCCGCAAAAGCAGAATGCGGATAATTCACCAGGAAGGCAGAGAAAGCTGCGCCGGCATTTTTGTAGTCGGCTGACTTATACAGCGTCAGGGCAGCATCGTAGGCCCGCTGTTCATTGATCTCTACCGTCGCTTCCTTGCCGTCTACCGTCATGGTCTTCGGTTCCAGCTTGCGCATACGGTTGTCCAGGTCCACATAAAAATCCTGCTGGCGGCGCTGGGTATTGGCCAAGTCGTTGGTCAACACTTCTATCTGGCCGCGCAGCTTGGCGATCTCGCCGCGCAATTGCTCGTTCTGGTTAGCCAGCTCAAGCGCACTGCTCTTGTCCGCCTTGGTATCCAGTTTGTTGTCCAGCTTGTTGCTGACGGCGTCGACCTTGGCACGCAGGTCCAGTATCGCCTTGCGTGCTTCATCATCGTCAAACAATCCAGCAGACGCGACGGACGGAGCCAGGGCAACGACGAGCGCGGCAGCCATGGCGGCCCTGGTAATGTTGGGTATGGAAAATTTAATCACGATAATGGCAATCTTCAATTTGATACAGCGCACTGACATCTTGTCGGCGACTGCGGAAAAACCAACGGTCATTTCAGACTACGCAGAAATGACCGTTATGTCAAAAATTTCAATTGGCCGAAGGCCCGCGGATAATCCAGCGCATCAAACCCATCAGATTATCCATAGGACAAGGCCGGCCATTCCAAATTACTGATAGACGATGTCGGAGCGGCGGTTTTCTGCCCAGGAAGCTTCATCGCTGCCAGTTGCTTTTGGCTTTTCTTTGCCGAGGGAAACGGCTTCAACCTGGGCTTCAGGCACGCCCAGCAAAGCCAGGGCCTTGCGTACCGCTTCCGCGCGCTTCTGACCCAGGGCCAGGTTGTATTCACGGCCGCCGCGCTCATCGGTATTACCCTGGATCAGGATCTTGCGGCCCTTGTTGGCCACCAGGTATTTGGCATGGGCTTCCACCAGCGGCTTGAATTCGTCTTTCACTACATAGCTGTCGAAGTCGAAATACACGCTGCGTTTAGCCAGCACGCCTTTCGGATCATTCAAAGGGTCCATGGAGCCTGTGTCTACCGGGCTGACTTGGCGCGGGTCGGCCGCAGGAGCGGTCGTCTTTGCCGACTTGTCTTCCACTGCGGCCTTGTCTTCCAGTTTGACAGGCGAGCTGCAAGCTGCCAGCAAGAGGGCGCTGGAAATCAGCAATGCCAGCGTAGTTGAGAGTGATTTTGAGCGCATGTAATTCTCCTTATTGATAAGATAAATGGGGCAGTAAGTATTAATTTTTAGTCGTGCTTTAGTACAAGGTATTGCAATCTATTTCATGAAGGGGCCCCAAGTGGGCTCCCTCACGTCACCGGCCTGGACCGTCAATTTTTGTTTCACTCTACCGTCGACCGATACCACGGCCAAAGTACCGCGACGACCCGACTCCGTTGCATACATGATGTATTTGCCATTAGGCGAAAAGCTCGGCGATTCGTCTTTGGTGGTATCCGACAGGCGCTGGTTCTGCCCGGTGGCCAGGTCCATCACATACAACTGGAAGGACCTGCCGTCCGGCCGTGAAATGTACGCCAGGGTCTTGCCGTCCGGGGAAATACGCGGCGAGATGTTATAGCCGCCGTTGAAGGTCATCCGCTTGGCATCGCCGCCATTGGCATTCATGCGATAGATCTGCGGGCCACCGCTGCGGTCGCTGAGGAAATAGATGTATTGGCCGTCGGCGGAAAATTGCGGCTCGGTGTCGATGCCGCTGGTATTGGTCAGGCGCTGCAAGCCGCTGCCGTCTGCATTCACCGTATAGATTTGCGTCAGGCCGTCACGCGACAGCGATACCGCCAGCTTGCTGCCGTCCGGCGACCAGGCCGGCGCCGAATTGCTGCCCTTGTAATTGGCCACCACGGTGCGCGCGCGCGTGATCAGGTTTTGCACATAGACCACCGGTTTTTTCGCTTCGAATGACACATAGGCGACCTTGGTGCCGTCCGGCGACCAGGCCGGAGAAATGATGGGCTCATTGGAGCGCAGCGCATCCTGCGTGCCTTCGCCGTCGGCGTCGGCGATCTCCAGCTTGTATTGTGGGCCGGTCTTGGTGACATAGGCAATCCGGGTCGCAAACACGCCGCGCACGCCCAATAGCTTTTCATAGATGTCGTCGGCGATCTTGTGCGCGGTCAGCCTGGTCGCGGTCGGCGCAGTGGCCAGCGACTGGCCGGACAAGGTCGATGATTTGACGGTATCCAGCAGTTTATAGCGCACGTCAAAGCGGCCGTCCGCGAGTTTTTGCACACTGCCGACCACCAGGGCGTCCGCACCGCGCGCCTTCCAGGCATCGAAGTTGACCGGCGTGGTTTCATTGATCACAGTGCCGGCGTCAATTATCCGGAAATAGCCGCTACGGGTCAGGTCATCCTTGATGATCGCCGTAATCTGCTGAGGCGCCAGGCCCTCGTCAGAAAAGGCAGCGATGGCGACCGGTATCTGGATGGAGCCGACGCCGGATATCTCTATCCGCAATTGCGCCTGCGCGCTGCTCATCACGGCCATCGCAGCAGACGCACCAACCAACATAAGCACGCGTAACGTAGAAAACATTTTCATCGGCACTTAGTCCTTCTTTAATTCATTCAATTTAAAAACTATCGTCATATTCGGTGGCACCACGCCCGACTTATCCTTAGGCAGCGGCTGCGATTTATCAATAGCGCGCTCTACCGCCTCGTCATAGGCTGGGATGCCGGAAGATTTAAGCTTGCGTATTCCACCACGTAGTGTTCCATCTGGCAATAGGTCTATGCTGTATTCCGCTGTAGGATTATTGCCCGAGGTATCGCTGCCGGAGTAGCTGAGATTGGAAAGTATTTTCGCCTTCACTTTCGCCGCATAGCTGGGGTCGCCGCGATTATTGCCGGTGGATTTGGCTGCATCGCCGCTGCCGCCGCTACCGGTGGTCGCCGCCTGGCCGTTCAACCTGCGCATGTTTTCTGCAAACACCTTGTCGCGCGCCGCCTGATCGCCAGCCTGCTTGTTCTTTTGCTCGGCCAGTTTTTTCTTGTCGGCTTCGTCAGCCGCCAGTTTCTCGGCTTTCTTTTTTTGCTCGGCCAGTTTCAGTTTCTCTTTCTTCAGTTCTTCTTCCAGGTCGGCCTTGCGCTTGGCCTCTTCGCGTTCAGCCTTCAGCCTCTCTTCTTCTTGTTTCTTTTCAGCGAGCTTGCGTTTTTTCTCCTGCTGCAGCGCAATCTCCGGGTCTTCCTTGGGCACGTCCGGCTTGACTACCGGCGGCGGAATCGGCCGCACTTTTTCGGGTTCAGGCTCTATCGCCATCTGCGGCACCGGTTTGGGAGCGGCTTCACGCGTCTGCATGTCCCACACCTCGGCCTCGACTACAGTGGATTCCTGGTTTTGCCATTGGACGCCTATCCACAGGAAGGCCAGCAGTAAAACGTGAACCAGGGCCGCCAAGCCAATCGCAGGCCAGCGTCCAGGCTCTCTTGGCAGGGTATACGGGGAAATTGCTGTCATGAATCGTATGATATACCTGTTACCGCTTAGTGACGGCCAGGACTATTTCTTTCTATAAACATTAGGGATCTGTCACCCAATTGCTCGGCTTATTCAGGCGAATTATCCCTTTGCAAGCCAAATTATAAACCCCAACACTACTGTCCTCACGACAACTCTTTGTTACTGCCTGTAACATCTTTAATAAGCCGAGGCCGCCTCTACATATGAATTTGGCAATATCCACGCAGTCATGCCATTTTAATCAAAGGAAAAGGTGTAATACGCATCGACCGAAGACTCATTGCCAGTGCGGCCGATCACGCTGACGCGACGGGTCAACTGCCAGGTTAGCTTCACCGCCCCGCTGGCATCCGACAGCCCGCGCTCCACCGACAAGACCAGGCCCGGAGCCAGACGCTTGCCCACGCTGACCACCTGGTCGGTGGAACTGGAACTGACCGCTGTGGCGCCGGCGATAGTCTGGGTAGGCAATTTGGAACCATTGCTATTATCCGCCGAACCCACCGAAAATTCATCAAAGCCCAGGCCCTGCACAATATCGCGCGGCACGTTCCTGCTGCCGTCCCCGCCAAAAATGGCGCCCGCCGCCGACATCAGCAACGAAGCGTCATTGCCGGCAATCTGGTCGGAGCCGCGGCCCAGCACCAGCCAGGACAATTTTTCTGCATCCGGCACAGTCGGTTCCGAGACCAGGCGCACCTGCGGCGCGGCAACCGTACCGACCACTTCCACGCCTGCCTCTACCGGCAAACCCCGGCGCAGCGCGCGCACGTTCAGCCCGGGATTATTCGGCGGCCCCTGGAAGTTCAGTATGCCGCGCTCTATCGCCAACTGCTGCCCGTAGCCCTCATACACGCCGCCCACGGTGCGTATCGAGCCGGAAGCCTGCACCGGACCGGCGTCGGTGGCGCGCAGGCGTATGCTGCCGGCCAAGGTGGTATCCAGCCCGCGGCCGACAAAGACAAAGCGCGGCCCCATGTCCAGCGTGACGTCTACCCGGGTCTTCAGGCCTTTTTTTGCCTCGTCGCCGGCATCGCTGCTTGTTTTATTTTTATCTTCCTTGCGCACGACCACGACATCGCTGGACAAGCTCGGCGGCGGCAGCTTGGGCACCTTGAAGAAAGCGCCGTCCGCCAACAATTTGCCGTTCAGACTCCAGATTTTATCGGTCTCGGTCACATTGGCCTGGCCACTGACCACGATCCAGCGGTCGCTACGCTGCAGCAGCGGAAATTTATCCCATTGCGCCTGTATGCTGCCGGTCTCATTAGCCATGTCGACCTCGCCGGTGGCATTGAACTCGCCTCTCTGCTTGATCCAGTTGACGCCCTGGAACTGCGCGTGGCGCGGCATGCTGTCCACGGTATTCGAAAATTGCAATTTAGCCAGCTTGACGCGGCTGCCATCCACTTCCGCATCCAGGCTGCCGTTAGGCAGCAGCAAACCCTCCGCCGCAAAAGCCAGCTCCAGGTCGCGGCCGGCGATCTTGGCTTGATAACGCGGCTTGCCAACCGTACCGGCCAGGCTGGCATCCACGTTCAATTTACCCTTCAGGGCCAGGCCGGGATTCAGCCACGGACCCAGCCACTGTATGTCCGGCACGTCTACCTTGGCCATGCCGTCCAGCGCCGCCTCCGGCGCGATGGTCCACGAGCCAGCCCGCTTGCTCAGTATGGAATTGGCCCTGACTTGCCAGCTACCCAGGCGCGCGCCAGTGGCGTCCAGCTGCAATGCGATGCGTTCCCCATCGCTGCCCGCGACCAGCCCGCCCAGCGCCAGTTTCATCTGCAGATCGCGCAAGCCTGTCGCGATGGGCCTGCCGGTGCCTTCACTATCCCTGATGCGCAAATCCCCGCTTTGGCGCTGCACACTCAGTTCGCCCTGTACATTGTCTTTCAGCTGCAATTGCCACTGCGCATTCAGTAATAAATTGCCGCCTACCAGGTATTGCGGCTTGAACAGGTTGGCGATATCGACCACGGCGGCATCGGACAGGCTGCCGCGCGTTTTGATACTGCTCGGCGTCCATTCAAATTGTTCCAGCGACAGCTTGCCCAGGTCGCCGCGCAGCTGCGCGTTGGCAATGCGCACCAGCTGGCTGGATACTTCCAGCGGCGCCGCTGCCACCAGCTCCACGCCTGGACTACCGCTCAATTTCACGCCGAGTAACTGCCCCTGCCAGCCCGGCATGGTCGGTCCTCTTGCTACAGGGACTGCATGAAAACCACCGGCGGCGCTGAGCGCCAGGCTCCTGACCGGGTTGATCTGGGCGTTCAGGTCGATACGATGGGCGTCGCGCTTGCCGCTTACCGTCAGTTTGATTTGCTCAGCCAGCAAGCGCATAGCAGCCGGATTATGCGTCTTGTTAGCCGGCGCAACGGGGGCAACAGGGGCAACGGCCGCCGGTGTTGCCGCTATCGGGCCGTTTGCCGGCACACTATTTTGCTTTGCCGCCGAGGGGGATCCGCGCAAACCCAGCGCCGTCATTTCCCCATGAATGACACCGTTTAGCCCACTGGCCAAATCCAGCCTGGCGCTCAAGGCCTTCAATGCAAACTGGTTGTGATAGGCCAGATTCTGGGCGCTCAGCTCGAGTATGCCTGCCGGTTCACCCAATTTCCCTTGCAGTTGCGTCTCGGCTTTCATGCTGCCGGACAAGGGAATGTGCAGCGGGCCGGCAAAGGCGGCCAGGTCCGGCGCATCCAGCTTGACCCGTAAATCATCCTTGCCCAGGCCCCAGTTGCCGTTGGCCGCCAGACCATTCTGGCCCCAACGCAAGTCCAGCTTGCGAACCTGCAATTGCTGCTCCTGCAGCCAGCTGAGGTCGGCGACGCCGTTCAGGGCCTGGCCGGCATAGTGCCCCTGCAATTGCGGCAGGTGCAGATTGACGCTCAGCCTGGGCTGCATTTGCCCATCGACCGCAAAGTTGGCATTGATGCGGCCTGAGGGCACCGCCAGCCAGCGCGCAGGATCAAAATTCTGCAGCTCGGCTTTCAGGCTGAAAGCCTGCTTGGCTGCCAGGGAGATTGCGCCCTGGCCCCTCAGTTGCGAATCTGCCGCCCGCAGCTCCAGCCGGGAAAGCGCCAGCAAGGCATATTGCGGGCTGCTCTTGTCCAGTTGGACACTGGCTTCGGCGTGCAAGCTGGCGCGCGGATCGGTCAAGCTGGCCTGCATGCTCACCAGTTGCGCCCTGGTCTGGGCGGTGACGTTGCCTTTGATCTGGGTCGCTTGCAGACGCGTGTCCAGCTTGGATAAATCTAGCCCGGCGACGTCGAAGCGGCTGTCCACCATCGGCAAACCGGAGGCAGTAAATTGCAGCTGCGCCTCGCCCTTGACCTGCCCATTGCCTGCCAACTGTATGCGGGTATCTTTCAGCAAGAGTTCCGTCCCCGACCAGCGCAGTGCCGATCGCAGCCTGGACACGGGCAGGCGCTGGCGGTCGATATGACCGGGCTGTGCATTTTCTATGCTCACCGTCCCCTGTAGTACTCCCAAGCCCTGCTGCGCTTTACCGGCTATCGCGCCCACCTTGCCGTCCGAGCGCAAGTCAGCTTCTATACGCAGGCTGGCGAGCGGCGCCTGCGCCACAAAATCGGCCGGATTGAAGCCGGCAATGCTGGCTTGCAAACCAAGCAAGGGCAAGCTTGAAAAGGGCGCCAGGTCAGCGCTGAGCTTGCCTTGCAAGGATGGCGCCTGTTTCGCCGCATTGCCGGCAAGTACGCCGGTGTCGATTGTGGCTTGGGCATTGGCCTTGATATGCAATTGCTGCAGGGATCCCTGTAGATCGCCTTGCAGGCCCAGTTCAGGAATATCCTTGCCGGCTTGCCCATGGTAGCTGAAGCGGCCGTTCAGGCTGTAGGGCCTTTGCGTGGCAATGCTGGCCTGGACTTGCAAACCGCCCCAGGGGCTGGACAGGCCAGCCTGGAATTGGTGCTGCAAGCGACTGGATTCCAGTTGTGCGGTCAAGGCCGACAATTCAACCACCGCGGTTTCGTGGCCGGCCTGGTCCATGCTCGCGATGCTCAGGCGCCCTGCCGCTGCGCGTTGTATGCTGACGTCGATGGGCAGGATCAGCTGCTCAGGCAGTTGCACCGGTTTTCCGTCCGAGACGCTGGCCACCTTGAGCGCGGCGACATCCAGCGAGTGGATCAGCAGCTTGCCGCGCGCCAGCATTTGCGGACTCCAGCTCAGCTTGATGCCGCTGGCCTTGATACGCAAATGGGCAGTCTTGTATTCCAGTTCGGCGATCGCCAGCTCGTCGCTGAAGCGGCCGCTGACGCCTGAGAATTTCCACTGCCCGCTGCCGAAAGTCTGTACTACCCCGAGTAGCGACCGGGTGCCGCTCTGCGTCCATATGCCCCAGGCCAGGACCAGCGCGAGCGTCATCAGCAGCAACAGGCTGCATTGGGCCAGGCGCACGCCGATGCGCGCCAGCCTGCCGCGCCTGCGCGGTTCCTGCGCAGCCGGCTGCGGCCCGGTTTGATCTGGTCTGGTGTCCTGGCTCATGGTCTAGAACGCTATCGCAATAGAGAAATCCAGCCTCAGCTTCTTCACCTGCTTGCCGTAAGCCAGGTCCAGCGCTATCGGCCCTGCCGGGGTTTTATAGCGCGCGCCTACGCCGTAACCCTGCTTCAGGCTGAGCTCTTTCCAGGTATCGGCAGCGCCGCCGGTATCGACAAATACCGCGCTGCCCCAATTCGACTGTTTCAGCCAGTGTACATACTCTGCGCTGGCTGCCAGCATCGTGCGCCCGCCGGTCACCGCACTGCCCTGGTTGATACCTATGCTCTGGTACGAGTAACCACGCACCGTGCTGCTGCCGCCTATGCGAAACAGGTAGTCTTCCGGCACCCCGTCTATGGTCGGGGAAAACACTTGCCCGGCTTCTGCGCGCAGCACAAAACCATCCTGCTTGCCGGCCGGGATCCAGCGCTGGTGCTTGCCGTATACGCGGATGAAACGCTGGTCCGAGATCAGGGCCTTCTCGGACACTGCAAAGTCGAGCTGGTAGATCTGTCCCTTGCGCGGCGCAAAACTGTCATCCACATCGCGCCAGGTCCAGCCTACCGTAGCCACCAGGGCCTTGGTAAAGCTGGCGGCCTCGCCGTCCGGTTCTGCTCTTTCGCGCGCCAGATTGGCTCCCAGGCGTTGCTCCAGGTGGCCGCGGGTACTGGTGCGCTTGATGCCGAAAGCGGTACGCGTCACCAACAGGCCGGACACATTGGCCCGGTCCGCCAGCACGCCGAAAGAGTCCAGGTAGCCGGCGTCGCGCGGCGGCAGGTAGACGTCGGCGTAGGCCAGTTGTCGTTTTTGCTCCAGGCGGATGGCGCTGCGCATATCCCAGGCCTTGTCCAGCAAGTCGCGGTCACGGTAAGACACTTCGCTGCGGAACCCGGTATTGGTGCTGTAGCCCAGACCGAAGCCCAGGTCGCGGGCGCGCCGCTCCACTACGTTCACCTCCACCGGCACATTGTCGGCCTTGGCGGGGTCGGGGTCGACACTGACGGAAACGGTAGAAAAATACGGCGAATTTTGCAGAGCGCGCTGGAATTCCAGCAAGCGCGAACGGGAATAATGATCCCCTTTGCGCGGCGGGTTGTACCTGTCCACCAGCACCGGCGGATAACGCAGCAATCCGCTCAGCACGATGTCGCCCAGCGTAAATGGCGGCCCGCTATCCAGCTCCAGCAGCAGGTCTGCACTGTGGTTTTCTGCATCGACGGTGACCCGGCTGTCGCTGATGCTGGCCGAGGCATAGGTGTCTGCGCGCAGGTTTTCGGTTGCCGCATTCTTGGCACGGGCCCAATCATCGTCGCGAAACGGTGCGCCCTGCGGCAAACCCCAGTCTGAGACGATGGCATCGCGTCGCTTGATCGCGTCGGCCTGGCCGGCCTTGACGGCATCTGCCAGCGCCCCGCTAAAGTTCAGGGACACCGCCTGCACGGTAGTCCGCGGCCCCGATTCTATATTCACCAGCACCCGGGCGTTAGCGCCTGAGCGGCTGGGTGCCTGGGTATCGAAATTGATGGTGGGGGAAAAATAGCCTTCGGTCGCCAGGATGTTGCTGATGTCGCGGCGCAATCTGCGCAGCATCGCCGGGTTGACATTCTGCGCTTCAGCATTGCCGGCAAATTCGGGAATATGCTCCCTGAGCAAGTCCAGCCAGGGGCCCTTGGCCTGGCCGATTTCTATGTGGCTTAAATGGCCGCGGCTGCCATCCTGGGCTGGGTCGGGGAAATCATCCGCCTCGCTAGGTGCCTCATTTTTTGGTTCGGTGGCGGCTTGGGTGGAGGACTCGCCGGCGGGAGTGGGGACAGCGGAGACCGCTGCCTGGTTTTCGGAGCCGCTTGCAGCCCGGGGAACTGCTGCAACCCTCGTCGCATCGCTTTTACTTGCGGATATTTTTCCTGCCGTAGCCTCGCCGGATTCCTGCTCGGCTGCCTGGCAGCCGATACTAAACAAGAATGAAACCAGGACTACAGGAAAACGCCTCATCACTTCGTCGCCAGACCTACGCGATTAACGCCCATTTTTTTTGCTTCAGAAATAATCTGGATAATTTCGTCATATTTCATCTCCTTGTCGGCAGAAACCATCACCGACAAATCGGGCTTGGCGTCATGGTATTCCCGCAGCTTCAGCAACAGTTGGGTACGGTTGGCCGCGGTTTCCTTGCTTTCCTGGGTGCTCTTGCCGTTGGCGCTGCCCCTGCTATTGATGCTGATCGTCGAGGGCGCATCCGGACGCAAGGCGATCTCTATATAGTCGGACGGCGGCTGGGTCGATTGTCCGGCAGTGGGCAGGTTGATCACGCTGGGATTGGTCATCGGCGCGGCCACCATGAAAATCACCAGCAGCACCAGCATCACGTCGATGTAGGGCACCACATTGATCTCGGCCTTGAATTTGCGTTTACGTTCGCCACGTAGCGATGAAGCCATTAGCGCGACTGCCTTTGCAGAATATTGGAGAATTCTTCAATAAAAGTCTCAAACCGAATCGCCAGCCTGTCGATGTCATGCGAATAGCGGTTGTAAGCAATCACCGCAGGAATCGCGGCAAACAAACCGATGGCGGTGGCGATCAGCGCCTCGGCAATCCCCGGCGCCACTGCGGCTAGCGTCGCCTGCTGCACATTGGCCAGGCCGCGGAAAGCATTCATGATGCCCCACACGGTACCGAGCAAGCCCACATAAGGCGATACCGAACCTACGGACGCCAGGAAGGCCAGGTGGGATTCCAGCGCATCCATCTCGCGCTGATAAGAGGCGCGCATCGCGCGGCGTGCGCCATCCAGCATCGCGCTGGCATCCATGGTTCCCTTGTTGGCCGTCTTGACTTTGTGGTATTCGCTCATGCCGGCTTCAAAGATGCGTTCCAGCGCGCCCGTCTTGTTAGTGTTGCTGCGGCGGTTGGCTGACGCGGCCTGATACAGTTCAACCAGGCTGCCGCCGGACCAGAAATTGCGTTCAAAATCTTCGGTCTGGGCGCGCGCCCTCTTGATCGCGAACATCTTGCGAAAAATATAGGTCCAGCTGGTGACCGACACCCCCAACAGCAACAGCATGACCAGCTGCACCGGTATCGTGGCATTGGTAATCAGGGACAGGAAGGAAAGATCTTGAGTAACGGTCATAGTGGTATAGATGTTGACGTTATGATTATAAACAGTTTGCAATAATGAATACTATGCAATAGTAAAGGGACTTGACGGTGTGCTGCCGCACCAAGGCGGCGACTACATATTGCGCCTGGCGAGCTGATCCAGGATATCGTCAGGTATGGCGTTGGGTCGCAGGCTGACCGTGCCGACACAGCCTACCTTGATCCTGCCGCTGGCCAGGCAAGTAGCGCCGCACCAGGCCTCCTGCACGAATTGCACTGAGGCACGCCCTAGCTTTTCGACCACGACGGTGATTTTCAGTTCATCATCCAGCCTGGCTGGTGCATGATACTCGACGGCGGTGCCCTTGACGACAAACATGAGCTGGTGCGCCTGCGTCATTTGCTGCTGGCTGATGCCGGCGGCCCGCAGCCATTCGGTCCTGGCGCGCTCAAAAAATTTCAGGTAGTTGGCATAGAAGACGATGCCGCCGGCGTCAGTGTCTTCATAATAAACGCGGATGTTCCAGCTAAAATTGTCCTGCATATTCCTGCTTTTTAAAAAATCGGAAGGCCAGGCAGCGCACCTACCCGCTGCCTGGCCTCCATTGTGTCGCTGAAAAAATTATTCGTAGTATCAAAGAGTATCAGGAACTATTGCCACTCATCATTACTTGTTACGAATTCTTTCTCAATCACGTCCGTTTGATCGTCAGCGGGCCAAACCCCTGGCAGGTCGGCATCATTTCTATGTAGTTGATATTCACGTGCGGCGGCAAGGTCGCTATCCAGTACGCAGATTCGGCGATATCGGCAGCTGTCAGCGGCTCCGTGCCTTCATACACCTTGGCTGCCGCCGCGTCATTGCCCTTGAAGCGCACATTGGAGAATTCCGTGCCACCACACAGGCCAGGGGCGATATTGGTGGCGCGCACGCCGGTACCCACCAGGTCGGCCCGCAGGTTCAGCGTGAACTGGTCAACAAAGGCCTTGGTGGCGCCGTACACGTTGCCGCCCGGATAAGGGGTGGAACCGGCCACCGAGCCGATGTTGATAATCATGCCGGTATTGCGCTTTACCATGTCCGGTAAGATGGCACGGGTAATGGTGACCAGGCCCTTGGTGTTGGTATTGATCATGGTTTCCCAGTCGTCCAGCGAGGCCAGGTGCGCCGGTTCGGTTCCCAACGCCAGTCCGGCATTATTGATCAGTACGTCGATTTGCTTCCAGTCAGCAGGCAAGGCCTGCAAGGCGGCGTGGACCGAAGCCTTGTCAGTCACATCCATTTGCACCGGCAACACCGCGTTGCCCAGTTCGGCAGCCAATGCGGCCAGCCTGTCTATCCGACGTCCGGCTGCAATCACCTTATGTCCATGACGGGCAAATTTACGCGCCATTTCCTCGCCAAAGCCAGAACTTGCGCCAGTTATTAGAATGATCATGGTTTTTCCTTGTATTCTTTTGCAGACTGTATTAGGGGGATGAGGTTCGGGCCTGTATTTTAGAGCTTGTTGACAATTTAGTCTTGTGCCCGACTTTTCTACCGCCGTATAAATCTCTATATCGCCCTAATATTATTATATTAACAATCAAAATCTGGTTCAGCCCGGCTTGAAATTTCTCTGTAGCAAATCAAATGCGAGTTGGGACCCGATAAAATGCGCCAATCGGCGAAACAATGCCCTATTGCCATCGGCAACTTGCTGAAATCGGGTGCATAACGTAAAATTTGCCCACCATTTCGTCTCACGTAACTGGCGAAAACGTCCGAATCAGGCTGCAGCATTCTCAAGATGGTGCAGCCCAATAGCGACGGAAGATGGGTATCCATCGGGAAGCGTGAGATTCTTCGGGTCTGGCTGTCTAAGACCCTAGCCGTACGCCTGGGTAGCCTGGATGGTAAGAGCGATTAAGGCTGCCTATCCCCTATTGTTAAGTGGCTTATAAACAAGATGGGCACCTGATCCACTACACTCACCTTTTACGACAGGAAGATTGTCATGTTCGCAAAAAACCATACCCTCGCCAATATCGATCCGGAATTGTTTGCCGTGATCCAGAAAGAAAACCACCGTCAGGAAGAGCATATCGAGCTGATCGCCTCGGAAAACTATACTTCACCGGCGGTGATGGAAGCCCAGGGCTCGCAACTGACCAACAAATATGCCGAAGGTTATCCCGGCAAGCGCTATTACGGCGGCTGCGAATTTGTGGACATCGCCGAGCAACTGGCGATAGACCGCATCAAGCAATTGTTTGGCGCCGAAGCCGCCAACGTGCAGCCAAACTCCGGTTCGCAAGCCAACCAGGGCGTATTCTTTGCCGTCTTGAAGCCGGGCGATACCATCATGGGCATGTCGCTGGCGGAAGGCGGCCACCTGACGCACGGCATGCCGCTGAATATGTCCGGCAAATGGTTCAACGTGGTGTCCTACGGCCTGAATGAAAAAGAAGAAATCGACTACGACGCGATGGAGCGCCTGGCGCATGAGAAAAAACCCAAGCTGATCATCGCCGGCGCATCGGCTTATGCGCTGCGCATCGATTTTGAACGCTTTGCCAAGGTGGCCAAGGATGTCGGCGCCTACTTCATGGTGGACATGGCGCACTATGCCGGCCTGATCGCCGCCGGCGTCTATCCCAACCCTGTGCCGTTTGCCGACTTCGTGACCTCGACCACACACAAATCCCTGCGCGGACCGCGCGGCGGCATCATCCTGATGAAGGCCGAGCACGAAAAAATCATCAATTCCGCCATCTTCCCCGGCTTGCAAGGCGGCCCCCTAATGCACGTGATCGCCGGCAAGGCAGTCGCTTTCAAGGAAGCCCTGACACCGGAATTCAAGACTTACCAGGAACAGGTGGTGAAGAATGCCGATGCCTTGGCCAAGGCCTTGATCGAGCGCGGCTTGCGCATCGTCTCGGGCCGTACCGAATCGCACGTGATGCTGGTGGACCTGCGCGCCAAGAAGATCACTGGCAAGGAGGCCGAAGCAATCCTGGGTTCTGCGCACATTACCTGTAACAAGAACGCCATCCCTAACGATCCGGAAAAACCGTTTGTGACTTCCGGCATCCGCCTGGGCAGCCCGGCCATGACTACCCGCGGCTTCAAGGAAGCAGAAGCCGCCAAGGTCGGCCACTTGCTGGCTGATGTGCTGGATAACCCGCACGATGCAGCGACCATAGAACGCGTCAAAGCGGAAGTCAAAAAATTGACGACTGCCTTCCCGGTCTACGCCGCTTAAGAAACGGCAAGCGCCATGCGAAGCGGAGAACCTCGCATGGCGCCGCTTGCAGCCAGCCCGACAGCCCATCCTTCCTACGCGGTCATCCCACAACAATAATATGAAATGCCCATACTGCCATCACGATGACACCCAGGTAATCGATACCAGGGCGCCGGAAGACGGGAACACGATACGCCGCCGCCGCCGCTGCATCCAGTGCGACAAGCGCTTCACGACCTATGAAAGAATCGAACTGGCGATGCCGGTGATCGTCAAGAAGAATGGCAGCAGGACCGAATTTGAAACCGCGAAATTGCGCGGCAGCCTGATGCTGGCCCTGCGCAAGCGCCCGGTATCGGCCGAAGCCGTCGACACCGCGATCCAGCGCATAGAAGAAAAACTACTCTCCAGCGGTGAACGCGAAGTCAATTCCGGCTATATAGGCGAGCTGGTGATGCGCGAACTGAAGCGCCTGGACAAGATCGCCTATATCCGCTTCGCCTCGGTGTACAAGAGCTTTGAAGATGTCTCCGAGTTTGCCGAAGCGATCCAGGAAGTAAAAAAACCTAGCTAGGACTGCGCTCAATATCTATGGTGAAACTAAAGCCTAACCTTGAGCGGGATCAATTGGCACTAATGCATTTGCAACTATTACATTACAAAAAACGATGCCCGCAAAAGGAATATGAGCGTCACCGTCAAGATTCAGCGGCGCATGAGGCTAATCGCGTCGCGCTTACGATATTCAACGAACTCTGGCCACGTCTTTGCTGTCAGTAAATACAAACAACGTATTATTTGACGGAAATAATCTTATGCGAGAGCTCAATCATTTCGTGATTTTCAGTTCCCTGAACAATTGCTTCCATTGATATTACTATAGTCATCTGGCTTTTCACCGGCAAATCACCAATCGCCCCTGGTAAAAACTTAAGCTTTAAGAATGCATCCTGCACAAGCAGTTTGATCCGCTCGGAAAGATTTTCCTCCTCCAGCTCAACCTTATCAATATCACCGTTTTCGTTAATCAATAATCGCAAAGTTAAAGCTTGCTCGGGAAAGTCAGACTGAAACAAATTTGTAATACTTGCGAGTGCGGCCGGCTGGACGTCTTGCTGCACCACAGGGGCTCTGGTAAGTTCTTCGGTATGATAATAAAAAGCTTGGATGTCGAATGGTAATGGCGCGGGCCGCTCTCCCATGTTTAACGCTGGCTCGGTCTCGAGTTCAACACCTACAGGTGCAGGTATTTTTTTCCGCACAACTTCGGCTGACGGAATCGCTTTAACTGCAGTCTTTACCGTATTGGAATTGACCAGGCTGACCTGCAACCAATGCTCCGGCTCCACAGGCCTTCTTGTTTCAACCACCGGTGTTTTTCCGACAGCAATAATCAAAACGACATGGGCAAGCAATGAAAATGCCAACGTGAATACATCTCTAAAGTCGCCCTTGTTGGTGAACTCTAGGTCCGCGGAATGAGAACTCCCCTCCATCTTTCTTTCCTTATGCAGACCGGCCCTAGCGCACGCAATCCAATACGTACCATCAGCGCCACGAAAGTGCTAGGGAACATGGATTCCAAGCTCGAGCAGACTACGCAGCATCCGCATTCATAAATCCCGAAAAATACATGGCCCAGTCCGATATGATGAATATTTACCGGTTCCAGCACGCATTGATCGCAGTTGTACCGGTTGCGCCCGAAGCTCCCCTAACACCCGCGCTGGTTATGGATAAAGTCGCGCAGCTCGGGTCATTCTGTGATGATGTCGGAACAGCTTGCAAGGTGTAATCCGTTGCGGTTGGCCCGGCAGAAAACGATAAATTGTACTTGGTGCTGGTCGACGATCTGGGCGACGCACTGAACGGCAGCGACGCTGACGTCAGGGCTCCACCACTAGGCAAGGTAGCGTAACTATTGGTTAAGGTGTAGTTCCGCTCCATCCATTGCTGCAACTCCAGCAGATCGCCCTTCGCGACATTACGGTTACTTCGGGCTATGTAAGCAGTGTAATTGGGCAGAGCAATAGCGGTGAGTAAGCCTACCACTGCTATTGCGGTCATCAATTCTATCAACGTAAACCCATGCGCAGTTTTGTACATATCATTTCCAAAAAATTTTATCGGATTTGCCGCCAGGAGAAGCGAACACTACTGACCGCGGGCTTTATCAGCTCAAGCTGTGTTTTCCATGGTCCGAGCCCGCCCACTTTCACTATTGCCTTGGTACCGCTGGAAACCACCGTACCAAGGTAAGAGATGCCCATACCCTGCGCCCCTGTACTCGGAATAACCGTGCCACTAGCATTAACTACAGCTGCGCCATTGGACGCATTGAGAACATTGACATATCCGGTACCCGGCAAACAAGCCGTCGCCGGGGTAAATGAACTAACCAAAACAATACCGGTATCAGCAGGGATAACTGGATTCACTGAGCTGCGCTCACCGTTGGTCGTTGGCAGGTCAAAATACCAGCCTTTCTTGCTCGCGAAATCTACCGTATTCGATGACGTAGTCCGTATGAAGTCGCCATTTGTATCCGGCGTCGACGTTGACAGCACTGTTTGAGCAACTAGGTCGCTCTGTTGAATCGAGGTATTGGCGAAGGTGTCAGCGATCCCATAGATGGTCTGTTGAGTCGTCGTTTTGAAATCGGGCCTCTCAATATATTTTCCGGTAGCAAAAACGACAGCCCACGCACCGGCTAGCGTGGCATGCGGCGTTGCAACAGGTGCTGCAGTGATAGGCTTGGTCGGATCCCCCTTGAACGACTTGACTACGTCCCAGTCTTTGGTCGTTGTGTTATATGAGATACGCCACATATTGCCTTGTAAATCGCCCGCCCATACAGTATCGATTAAACCGTTGGTCTTTGTACTGACGGGAAAAGGGGTGGCGAGGCCATTACTACCTGCGCTTGACTCAACCTCAATCTTCTTGATGATAGAACCATCATCAGGGCTCAGAAAATAGAGTACCGCTTTTCCGTTGGTGCTGCCAAAGCCATTGCCAACAATGATCGCCCATTTTCCGCTTGCAGTGCCATCATTGATTTTCGCAAATTGCAACGCTTGACCGGATATCGGGCTCTGTGTGGGTTGATTGAAGGAATATCCCATATCGACATCATCAGAATCGGAAAACTCCCATTTTGATATGCTGGATGCATTGGCCTCGGAGAAACTGGATGGATCGGTGATATCCAGTGCAAACAAGCCTTTTCCACCGGCTCCATAACTACCGACCAGCAAGGTCGCCCAATTAGTATTACTCAGTTTGACATCGCCCACCATGGGCGTGGAATCCACATAAAACTGGTGCGTATAGGTCAAGGTAGTCAAAGCACTGACTCTTGCCGCCGCGGTGGCTGGATCAGCCTTCAGGAAATATCCCGGCACATAGGCAAATAATTCCTTACCCTTCCCGCTAGCGGATGCGTCAAACGCATGCAACATGCCATCATTGGCCCCGACATACAGTACAGGGCTCCTGTTCTTCTTGTTTGCGAGGAAGGAAGAATAGCCGGTGAACAAGGTGCCGCTATATAGCGAACTTGGCGCCCCGACATATACGGTTCCCGACCCAACGATATCACCCAATTTTGTTGATGTGCGAGTCCGGAATATACCCCCGCTCTTAGAAGTTTCCATAGAGGAATCACCCCGAATATAATCAACTCGCTTTGCCCCCAGCAAAGTTGGCGTATCGGTCAATTTGGTGCTCGGATTGATATCCATGGTCGCCTTGTCGGCAATGGATAGACTTGTATACTTAAAAGGCACGCCACTGCCCCCCGAGCGCGTAATGATTTGTCGGGTAGTGTTATCCTGGTACGTGGAATATGTGTTGACCACGGTAGGGTCCAGCCATGCGGCAGCATCCCAATCCGGATTATTAAGACACTGCGTACTAGTTGCGCTAAACGAGCACGCCTTCACTGAGCCCAAACCACCATTGACCAAAGAATAACTGGCGTAATAAACATTTTTCGCAGTGGCTATCGACACACCGGAAGTCGCCGGCGCGGCGCCGCTACCCAAGCTGCCTGCCGCAACAATCTGTTGGAATACATCATTCAATCCAGCTCTCATCGTCACAGGATCATTACCGGCGTACCAGTTGTCCGGAGTCCCGTTATTATTTTTGTCCCATGGATTGATTGCGCTACCGCTTATTGTTTGAGTCGGATTGTCATTCACTGCCAGACTACGGTTAAAGCCGCCATATTTTGCAGCGAGATACATAGGTGTTTTGGTCGAGCCAGTTTGCACAGGATTTTGCCCATTATACGGCTCCATCACGTCGACAAAGAAACTTGTCACGTTTTGTACGGTACCGGCGACTCGCTTCGTCGCATAGTCAGGACGAATATCATTCACATGCGCCCAGTAAGCTAGGCCACCCAAATACCATCCGGCGTATCGGCCCGGGGACTGATTTGCTGCGGCGGTAGCATATGAATCCATCGTTGCTACTGTATTCGTCCAATTGGCAAAATTTACAGTATCGCCGACTGGCAGCGTGCCGGTGCAATTCGAATTCACCGAGCCGCCCGGTACCCGTGTATCGCAGTGGTTATTAACGTCGCCGATGGTAAGTATGAAATTTTGCTGACACGCACTGACAACCGGGTCATTGGCTGGCACGGAGGAATCGAAATTAATCACGGGGAAACCGTCAACCATCGCCGTTGTATAGCTCGATATTGCTTGCGGGGTTGGGCTCATCTTGCGCAGATACCGTAAAGCCTCATAATACAATTCGGCCATGGGATCATAGCCTTTATAACCGCTGGCGTAACCGAATTGATTTAAGTAGTTGACGACACCGCTGCCGGTCGCGCCTGTCGTGGCCGCTTGGTCGCTACTATCTGGATTAGCCGCAAACACGCCTGTTGTGGAGCTCCATTCCAACTTGGGGTTAGCCGTTGAGATAGCTATGGGGTCGGCGATGGTAGGCCCTACCGATTTCATCCGAGCACGTAACACGCCCCCTTGCCGCGCTCTTGTACCATCATTCAGGTAGCCGAATGCGGAAAATCGCATGTTCTGGTTATACTGCTGCATCAAACCTTCCGGTTTAGCCGAACCACCCGTCGTACTGTAATCAATGCAATTTCCCTCCAAGCCTGCAGTCTTGTCACATACTTTGACACGCACATGGTAGCAAGTCCACGGTGCAGGTTGCGCAACGTTATTGATTTTATTAGCATTGCCCCATGTAGTCGCCAGCGTCGCACAATCCTGTGTCGCCATCTGAGCAACGCTCAGGCCCGTTGTATTAATGCTGGCACCAGACTGCACCAGCATCTTGTCCCCTAAATTGGCACTGCGGTAGGTCAACTGGGTCGACACATTGGCATCCGAGGTCGTTGCACTTCTATTGGGAAAGTAACTGCTCGTATTACTTTGCGTGTCGTTGTACGCGCGTTGCAGAACAGTGTTGGTCGCCGTATCAATAATCCGATTGCCACCAGTCAAAATCTGACGAAACTGGTCAATGTTTGCCATTGCGGCCCAGTTCAGCAAATTCCCTTTGAAGGTACCTGCAGCGCACGCGACAGGAGAAAAATAGAGGCTACTGGCACTATAGCTATAACATTTTACAGGGTCAAAATATCCGTAAAATGTGGTCGCCGAAGAATAAGTGGCGCTGGCCGAACCACCGCCATTGCCGTTCGCGTAGCTAGCTGTGTCGCCCGTAGGGAACTCTACCGACAAAGCGAGGACTACATTGGATAAAGCGCGATCAATGTTTTCCAAAGGCATATTGGAAGGCACGATGACGGTAGCATAACTGCCAGTAATTTTGCCTGCAATCAGAATGCCTAGCAAAGCCGCTTTGGCTCGCGAGCGTGGCAAGTATTTAATAATAGTCATAACTTCTCCGTGACGCGGGAACATTCAATAAGGGGCGACAAGACTTTGCAATACCACTACTGTGTTGGGATTTTGTCCTACTGCGCGTACGGTTATTCGTATCGTGACACGTTGAGTCCCTGAAGTACCGTAAAAATCAGTCAAACTGGCCGGGAAAATTTCCATGATATAGCGCGGCTGCGCAGACACGTTGCCGATAGGTGTTGCTCCGGTATAGGTACCATACTGGGTTGTTGGAAAAGCGCCGGTACTGCCGGCTTGTGGAGCCCAATTAGCAGCCGTATCGTCCCACACCGGTGTCGCGGAACCCGAATTTTCGATTGAAAAACACTGCCCGTCGATACACCCAGGTGTCCAGGTTGCGCGGGTCGTGGAACCGGCGCGCCAATACCCCTGTTGGTCTGCAACGTTGTCCGGACGCGCACCTATGGGTCGGCATGTGACTCCGTTCACAGTGGTTCCAGCTGCGCAGAACGTCGCGTTATCCGCCAATTTGCTAGCGAGATCGCGTTCAGCATCGCGCAAAGCCAACTCTGCTGCCTGTAGGGCTATGTTACGGTCTCGCAGATTATTCGACATACGCTCCTGCAAAGTACTATTCTGTATCGCGGAAAGCCCCAGCAACGACAACACGACTAGGAATATCAACGACAATATCAGCGAGACCCCTTGCTGCCGATATTTCAGGCTATATCTGAATCGCTGCAAATTTTTTAATTTCACACCTGTAGTACTCATGGCAGTACATCCGGAGAAGATAAAACATTGTTGCGCAAGGCAAAAGTAGCGCTAGAAATTTGCCTATAGAGCCCATCACTAATGGTTTTGCTGGCTCCAGTGCAATCCTTATAGCTAGTGACGCCGGGCGCCACATTTTTAGCACTGGAGACAACCTGCAAGCAAACGCGTACCGACAATACCTTGGTCCAATCCGTCACGTTATCCGCTGTCACATACTTGGCGACAACGGCATCACCCGGCACCGTGGGACTAATGGCAACTGGCGGAATGCCATAGAGTATGTACATGTCTTCCACTCCCTCGGCAATTGGCTTTGGCTTGGAAGGATCTCCATTGCCCATGCACATCAATCGATTGGTTGTAGTGTCAACGTAGAAACGATTGATGGCCAAAGGTCCGGCCGGACTGGCGGCCGCTGCAGTTACATCATTGCCGCCGCAATCGGCTCCCACGCCGGTATTGGCGTTGTAGTCCGACGTAC
The DNA here is from genome assembly GCA_040390485.1 of Pseudomonadota bacterium. GTDB lineage: Bacteria > Pseudomonadota > Gammaproteobacteria > Burkholderiales > Burkholderiaceae_D > Undibacterium. Next base: position 3,766 of record JAZJYH010000080.1, on the reverse strand, counting down.
TATCGATATATCCGTTGGCAGCGCGGGCCACCGCTGGCGCCCCCGAGACGATAGGGCGGACTTGGTAAGCAACGGTGATGGCGCTGGGTCCGGTGGTGGTGCAGGTCCACGGCAAGGCCAGGGTAGTTGCTGTGTTAAATAAGCCTTTGCACCCCATTACCCCGTGGAGGTTACCGCTAGCCGATGTGTACTGCGGCGCACTCTTGAAATATCGCGACAACAAATCATCCTGGGGCCCCGCAAGTTGTTTCGACAGCCAGAGTTTGCTGTCTGGCTGAAGTAGTTGCACGCGCATTTGATCGTTGGTGGCAGGATCGATGTATCCAGCCAGGCGAATGTGAAAACCTATGGCATCCATGGCCGCCCTCATCGTTTCCTGCTGGCGCGAATTGCTATCCTGGTTTTTGAATGCATTTATATTCGCCACATAAATGCCACCGATTGCGACCGTCAGGACCATACCTATCGTGATTGCAATCATCAGCTCTACTAAGCTGAAGCCGCGCTCATGCCTTGTTACGAAATGATTCATTTATTCGCCTTTTTCGTTAAGGTGTGAACGAAGTACTCAAACAACGCACGCCGGCAACTGCGGGACTAGGACAAGTGGAATCAGTTGCATTAGCATCGACCAGGCTTTTTTCCTTCCACATGACGACAATGTTGTAGGAATTAAAATTATTCGTCGCGGGGACAATAGCCCCTGTCCCGCTGGGCAGGTCGTTAGCGATATCCTTGAGCCAGTCGGCAAGATCCAGCGTCGCCATTTGAGCTGAGGTACATTCGGAGCCGCTGCCACATCCAGGTGCAGTTACCGTACTTGTCAGTGCAGCCGTATAACCGTAATTCCTGCTGTAAGAGCCCGCTTTGACTCCTACCATATTTGAACGCATGCGATCAGATAACTCAATTGTCAGCAGAGTCGCTTTGGATCTTACCGCCGATTCCTTATTGAATTTCATGGACGTCAATTGCAATGATGCAAGTCCTAATGCTCCAATTGCAATGACAACGATAGTGACGAGCACCTCCATCATCGCAACGCCCCGCTGACGGGACAAACCAGCATTCCTTTTCTTGACAATAAAACTCATTAATATTCTCCTAATTGCCGCATAAGGCATCTGTTGCCAATTGTGTCGGAGTATCCACGCGGGGCCTTCCTTGAGAATTCACGCAGACCGTCCGACAATAGCTTGCGTCGGCAGCAGCCGAAGGGCAAATCAAGGTGCGCCCCCCAACAAAGGTTGCGGGCGGATGACCTAACCCGGTAAAAAGTATGCTGCCCGACATTCCTGCAGTTGCAACGGCAGTGCTTCCAGTCAAGGCCGGATAGGCTCTGATGACAGTTTCTCCAGCATCAACTGTGCCGTTAAAGTTATCATCGTTAAACACTAGCCATCCTATAGCCCAGTCAGTACCCGCAGAGGCACAACTGACCCCGTCGGAGCTTTTGCAGATTCTGACACCGCCCCCTCTTTTTACTGCTTCAGAACGTGCCAAATTAATTGCGCCTACAAGATCGTTGACCTGGGTCGCGATCCGAGAACCGAGAACGAAACTTTTCAATGACGGAACAGCTATCGCGAGCACTATCGCAAGAATACCGATGGTAACCATGAGCTCAACCAAGGAAAAGCCGTTTTGTTTACCGCGACAAGAATAGCCAACTGACCTGTGCATGAATTGCCTTCCTAATATTAAACTTATAGCATTTACCAAAATCGTCTCTGCAACTAAATTACAAATCAATATAGTTGCCATTTAATACCCAAATGCGGGACATCTTCCTTTGGTCAGCAACCTAATGCCAGTAAATAAAACTGGACCAAAAAAACGATGGACACCTGTTATGATTGCCATAAATAGAACATTTCAAAGGTGTAATTGCTACACGAATAACACGGTCTCTAATTTTTCAGTATTGAAATTGTTGTCTATCTGATTGAGATAAACAAGATTTCCCAGACAAATGGTTGTTTCTCAAGGACAATAGGTAGTGAACGGTAATTTAGATGCGCAACATTTTATGGCGCAAGCCTTAAGCCTAGCCAAAACGGCAACCCAGCAAGTGGCCCCCAATCCCAAGGTCGGATGTGTAATCGTCAAGAATGGGGCGATCATAGGCAGAGGGGTGACCCAGCCACCGGGCGGCAATCATGCAGAAATTGAAGCGATGGCCGACGCCAGGAGCCAGGGACACGACCTGGCAGGCAGTACCGTCTTTGTCACGCTGGAGCCATGCAGCCATTTTGGCCGTACTCCGCCCTGCTCCGATGCGCTGATCAAGGCGAATGTGAAGACCGTGGTGGCGGCTTGTCTGGACACCAATCCACTGGTGCAAGGCCAAGGTATCGCCAAATTGGAAGCGGCCGGCATACAGGTGATCAGCGGTATCCTGGAGCAAGAGGCCAGGGAATCCAATCTTGGCTTTTTGACGCGTATGGAAAAGGGGCGTCCATGGATCAGGATGAAGACGGCGGCCAGCCTGGATGGCAAAACGGCGCTGCATAACGGTCAGAGCCAATGGATTACCGGCGAGGCTGCGCGCCGGGACGGCCATCTATGGCGCTCACGCGCTGGCGCCATCCTGACCGGCATAGGCACCGTGCTGGATGACGATCCGCAGTTGAACGTGCGCGGCTTCGAGCTAAGCCGGCAACCACTACGTGTCATCGTCGACAGCAAACTGCAAATTCCCGTCACGGCAAAAATCCTGGCGGGCGGCGGCAGCCTGGTGGTGTGCGCGAGCGAAGAAGCCGGAAAGACAGCCCTATTGCACGATGCAGGCAATGAAGTACTCAGCCTGCCGAACGCCGAAGGCAAGGTGGACCTCCCGGCCCTGATGCAGGAGCTCGGTCGCCGGCAAATCAATGAATTGCACATAGAAGCTGGCGCCAAACTCAACGCTTCCTTGATACGCGAGCATTGTGTTGATGAATTGCTATTGTACCTGGCCCCCAAACTGCTGGGCGATGCGCGCGGCATGTTCGATCTGGAGATGCTGAATAGCCTGGATGACGCCCGGAACTTGTCTTTTCACGAAATAACCCAAATTGGTGAGGATGTGCGCATCCTGGCCCGATTTAACTCACTCAACTGAAATTATAAAATCATGTTTACTGGTATCGTCGCCGCAGTCGGCAAAATTACTTCCTCCACTCCTTTAGGCACTGCCGCCGACGCCGGCTTGCGCCTGACGATAGACGCGGGCAGCCTGCCCCTGGAAGACGTGGCTATCGGCGATTCCATCGCGCTGAATGGCGCCTGCATGACGGTGGTCAGCAAGAGCGGCAACAGCTTTGACATTGATATCTCCAGGGAAAGCCTGAGCCTGACCAGCGGGCTGGATGGCTTGAACGAAGTCAACCTGGAAAAAGCCCTGACGCTGGCCGACCGACTGGGCGGGCACCTGGTCTCCGGGCACGTGGATGGTCTGGGCAAGGTCAAGGAATTCAAGCCTGTCAATGAATCCTGGGAGCTGGTGATTTCCGCTCCGCGTTCGCTGGCAAAATACCTGGCCTACAAGGGTTCCATCGTCGTCAATGGCGTCTCTTTGACTGTCAACCGGGTGGTCGATAGCGACACCGAGTGCGCTTTTTCAATTAACGTCATACCGCATACGATACAAGTCACAACCTTGAAGCATCTGAAAGCCGGCTCTTCCGTCAACCTGGAAATAGACCTGATCGCACGCTATGTAGAACGCATGCTGTCGGCGACCAATGTATCGTCATCCGGCAAGGATTGACGGTCCGATTAGCAA
>JAZJYH010000079.1:0-14810 GCA_040390485.1 Pseudomonadota bacterium | reverse complement strand
CAGCGGACTTTTAATCCGTTGGTCGCAGGTTCGAATCCCGCACGGCCTACCAATACCATGAAGGATCCAGGTGCAAACCTGGGTCCTTTTGTTTTTTTAGCCTGGAACCAGCCTAGAACCAGCCTAGAACCAGCCTAGAACCAGCCTAGAACCAGCCTAGAAAATATCGCAGGCAGATCTTCCCAGCCAGAGTGTCCAGGATATACACCAACATACTGATGTCGGCATCTTGGTATAGACTGCTTTTATTTACACGCTGAACAATCGCATCGAGGACGCCTGATGAAAGCCAAGCAGGACAGCAAGCCTGACAATCCTAGTAATGACAAGCACGAGATCAGGCCGGGGCAATCCCTGGAATTGCTGAAGGAGCTGCACATCCTCACGCGTGACGGCAAGATGAACCAGGATAGCCGCCGCAAGCTGAAGCAGGTCTACCATCTTTACCAATTCATCGAACCCTTATTGCAGCAGGTGCAGCAAGACCATCCCGATATCAGCCTGGTCGATCATGGCGCGGGCAAATCCTACCTGGGTTTTATTCTGTACGACCTGTTTTTCAAGTCGCTGGATGACGCCAACAAATCACGGATCTATGGCATAGAGACGCGCGACGAACTGGTGCAAAAGTCGCGTGAACTGGCGCAAAGGCTGAATTTTCCCGGCATGTCTTTCCTGAACCTGTCGGTGGCCGATTCCATTTCTTCTGCGGCTTTGCCGGAGCAGGTCGATGTTGTCACGGCGCTACATGCCTGCAATACGGCGACCGATGATGCGATACAGTTCGCATTGAAGAAGAAGGCCAGATTCATGGTGCTGGTGCCTTGTTGCCAGGCCGAGGTGGCGGCGGAGCTGCGCAAACACAAGGGCGATGCGGTACGCAATAATCCCCTGTCGGAGATGTGGCGCCATCCCATACATACGCGGGAATTCGGCAGCCAGATCACCAATGTATTACGCTGCCTACAACTGGAAGCCCACGGCTACCAGGTCAGGGTGACCGAACTGGTGGGCTGGGAGCATTCGATGAAGAATGAATTGATTGTTGCCGAATATAAAAACCTGCCGGCCAAACGCCCGGCAGAACGCCTGGCGGAAGTGCTGAAAACCACGGGCCTGGAAAGTATGCGAGAAAGATTTTTTACCCCATAGCGAAGGGGTTAAAGTCACCAAGTAGTCATAATTAATGATTAATATCATTTATCATTAACGGTGTCCGGCAAATGCGGCCGCAAGTGTATGGCTTTGCATGCACATCGCGCTGCATGGCCAGGTGCGTGCCGCGTAGCGTATAGTCATGACACCGGGCTCTCGGCTATCTGCCTGCGCCGTCAAAAGCGCCGGCATGGGCTAAAATTTTTCTAGGATTACATAGCATGTTCGCTGCGGTCGACCTGGGTTCCAATAGTTTTCGTTTTCATATCGGTCGCCATGAAGGCGATGTGATTCGCGTTGTCAAAAGCGCACGCGACCCCATACGCCTGGCAGCGGGCCTGGATAGCAAGGGCAACCTTTCCAAGGAGGCGATGCAAAAGGCCATAGACTGCCTGGCGCGCTTCAAGATCATACTGGACGCCTATCCTATCGACACGATCAGGGTGGTGGCCACCAATACGATACGCATTGCAAAAAATGCTGCAGATTTGTTGCCCGCGGCTGAAGCCGCCATTGGCCAGCCTATCGAGGTTATTTCCGGCGAGGAAGAGGGGCGCCTGATCTATCTGGGCGTGTCGAACGCGATTGCGATTCCCGGCGAACGTCGCCTGGTGCTGGACATAGGCGGCGGCTCTACCGAAGTGATACTGGGACGTGGCCACGAGATCGTCAAAGTGGAATCCTTCAGCATAGGGACGGTCAGGCATAGCGCCAGTTTTTTCCCTGACGGCAGGATCACCGAAGCGGCATTTGACGCCGCCGTCCTGTCGGCCCGCTCGCAATTCGAGGATGCAGCGCCGCCTTACCAGCCGCAGCACTGGCGCAATGCGTATGGATCGTCCGGCACGATACGCGCGATCTCGGACGCCATCGCCAAGAATAGCCTGGGCGACGGACGCATTACGCAAAGCAGCCTGGAGATACTGAAACAGCACTGCATACAGACCGGCCACATCAGCCAGCTGCAACTGTCGGGTATCAAGCCCGAGCGGGTGGCGATGGTGGTGGGCGGCCTGGCGATTCTGATCGGCCTGATGCAGGAATTCAATATCGACGTGCTCAATCCCATAGAAGCGGGTTTGCGCATGGGCGTGATGTGGGACCTGTATTTGCGCTCCACCAAGCGCGACCGCCGCGAGCTGGCGGTGCACAATGTCGTCGCGCGCTTTCATACCGATACTGCGCGCGCCAATCGCGTGGCTGACATGGTGCGCTCGCTGTACACGCAATTGAAGCCGTCCAGCGACATCTATGTACGCCACCTGTACTGGAGCGCGCTATTGCATGAAGTCGGCATGGTGGTCTCGCAGACCGGCTACCACAAGCACGGCGCCTATATGATAGAGAACGCCGACATGGCGGGCTTTACCACGCGCGAGCAAAGGGTGATGAGTGCGCTGATCCTGAGCCAGAAGGGCAACCTGAGAAAAATCAGCGACATCCTGGCCGACCTGGATTTTGCCAAGGCGGTGCTGGCGCTGCGCCTGTCGGTCACTTTCATGCATTCGCGGGTAGAACTCGATTACGCAGATTTCAAGCTGAAGATGAAGAACAAGATAGAGCTGGAAATCAAGCAGGACTGGGTCAGCCTGCATCCCACGGTAGCCTACTGGTTGCAGAAAGAGATAGAGTGCTGGAGAGAAGTCGGCATAGAGTTCCAGGTCAGGGCGAATATCTGACGTACTCTGAGGTACTCTGACTTGCGTCACTGACGCTGGCCCAGCGAGCGCGCAATCTGCCCCAGCGTTTCTATCGCCTGTTCAAAGCGCTGGTCCCATGGGTGACCGTAGTTCAGGCGTATGCAATTATTGAATTCCCTCTTGGCTGAAAAGATGGGGCCGGGCGCGATGCTGATCCCCTGGTGCAGCGCTACCCTGTGCAGCATCAGCGCATCTATGCCGGGCGGCAGCACCACCCACAGGAAATAGCCGCCTTCGGGCTGGGTAAAGCGCGTGCCTGCGGGGAAATGCCTGCTCAGTGCCTGCATCATCAGGTTTTGCTGCACCGACAAGGCTTGCCTCAACTGGCGCAAGTGCCGGTCATAGCCGCCCTGGCCCAGATACTCGGCCAAGGCCAGCTGCGAGGGCACCGCCGCCGACAGCGTCGTCATCAATTTCAATCTTTCCACATTGCGCGAGTAGCGGCCGGCTGCCGCCCAGCCTACCCGGTAGCCCGGCGCCAGGCATTTGGAAAAAGAACTGCAGTGCATCACCAATCCCTGTTTGTCGAAGGATTTGCTGGGCACCGGCCGCTGCCCGCCGAGGTACAGCTCGCCATAGACGTCGTCCTCTATGAGCGGCACCTGGTGCCGCGTCAGCAGTTCCACCAGCGCTCGTTTCTTGTCCCCGTGCATGGTGCTGCCCAGCGGGTTCTGGAAATTCGTCATCAGCCAGCAGGCCTTGGGCTGGTGCTGCTCCAGGATGCCTGCCAGCGCCGCCAGGTCCATGCCGTCGCGCGGGTGGGTCGGTACCTCGATGGCCTTCAGCCCCAGCCTCTCCAGCGCCTGCAGCGCGGCGTAAAAGGTGGGGGATTCCAGCACCACGGCATCGCCCGGCCTGGTCACCGCCTGCAGGCACAGGTTCAGGGCTTCCAGGGCGCCGTTGGTGATGACTATTTCATCGGTGGGGATGTGCACGCCGTCGATCAGGTAGCGCAAGGCGATCTGGCGCCTCAGCGATGCATTTCCCGGCGGCAAGTCGGCCACCGTATGTTGCGGATCGAGTTTGCGCATGCTGCCGGACAGGCACAGGGATAATTTCTTGAGCGGGAATAGCAGAGGGCTGGGGAAGGCCGATCCGAGCGGAACGATGTCCGGCGTTTTCAAGGTATCGAGTACCTCGAATACCAGTTCGCTGACATCGACCCGGGTAGAGTTGCTGTCCGGCCGGGAGATTTCGGGCTCGGGCGGCGGGTGTTCCAGCCTGGCCTTGACATAGTAGCCGGAGCGCGGCTTGCTGGTAATCAGTCCTCGTGATTCCAGCAGGTAATAGGCCTGGAACACGGTGGACGCGCTCAGGCCGCGGCTTTCGTGCAATTGGCGCACCGAAGGCACGCGGTCACCCGGGCGCAGCACTCCGGTGCTGATCATGCTGCTAATGTCTTCCGCCAGTTGCTCGTAACGCTTCATATCCATCTATCCCCTCGTGCAGCATGATACTGGCAGAACTTGCTGATATCTACCATTATCCATAAATGGAAACTGCACCGTATACGGGCTGGTACCGGATAGGAGAGCTTGATATGCTATGTCGCCAGCAAGGAAATCGCCAGCTTGACCAGACTGAGCAAGATCGCTATGAATGTCGCAGCGCCGGCGACGGCCGCCATGATCAGCCACTGCGGCTTCAGGGTCCGCATGTCCTGGTTCAGGCTGGCCATCTTGCGTACCCCGAAAAAACTCCACAATACTGCGAGTATCAATTGCCTTGCGCCGGGGCCGGCTTTGGCTGAGGCGATAGTATCGGTTGATTTCATCATGTACTCCTTCTATGCTGTTAGAGCCAGTATGGTGTATGCGGAGCAGTTTTATAAGAGGCAGAATTCGCCGAATATTTGCATATCAGTTTGCTTGCCTTGATCAACTGATACGGTCTTTTATTTAAATTCTGATTCTGTTCTTTTTTTGCCGATGGCCTTAAGATGGGCCATCTGCTATCCATCCCAAGCCCAGATGACCATGAATTATTTCCTGCCGTCCTATGACCGTCCTGCCGGACGCCTGGCTGCTGCCAAGGCGAAGGCCAAGGCCCTGACCACAGGCGTATTGCTGTATGGGGTAATGGGACTATGCATTGCTGTGCCGGCGACGGCTGCCGAAGCGGGCACGGCGGCCAGTCAGCCAGCCGTCTCCACCGATACGCTAGCCCACAGGCTGGCCGCATGCACCTCCTGCCACGGCAAAGAGGGTAGGGCGGGCAGTGACGGCTATTACCCGCGCATTGCTGGCAAACCCGATGGCTATTTGTTGAACCAGCTGAAGAATTTCCGCGACGGCAAGCGCAAGTATCCGTTGATGACCTATATGGTCGGTTATATGCCGGATGCCTATTTGAAGGAAATGGCGGAATTTTTTTCCAGCCAGCATCCGCCTTATCCCGCCCCGCAGCCTGCACAGGCCGCGCCTAGCATGCTGGAGCGCGGTCGCCAGTTGGTGCAAAGCGGCGACAGCAGCAAGAAATTGCCGGCCTGCGTTGCCTGCCACGGCGACAAGCTGACCGGCATCGCGCCGTTCATCCCGGGCTTGCTGGGCTTGCCGCGCGACTATATCGTCGGACAAATGGGCGCATGGCAAACCGGCGCCCGCCAGGCGCATGCGCCCGACTGCATGGCGCAGATCGCCAAGGCGCTGTCGCCGCAAGACATAGGCGCAGTATCGGCCTGGCTGGCCTCGCGCCCCCTGCCGCAGGACGTGATAGCCCCGCTGGCCAGTACCGGCGCAGGCGCCAATGCCTATCCTGACCGGCCGCTGCCTTGCGGCAGCGCTCCACAATAGGACGACTCCATGAAACGTTATTTGCTTCCGATTATTTCTGTCTTGCTGCTCGCCGTCATGGCCGTGGTGGCCATGGGTTTGTATGGCTATATGCTGGGCGGCAGCCAGGGTGAAGCCGGCGGCGCAGGGAAGGGCCGCGACGATGTTGCTTCCCATGCGGAACTCGTGGCACGCGGCGCCTACCTGGCGCGTGCCGGCAATTGCATGGGGTGCCACACGCAACGCGGCGGGCCGGCCTATGCGGGCGGACGGGCGATACAGACCCCGTTCGGCAACTTCTATACGCCCAATATCACCTCCGATAAAACCACGGGCCTGGGCAACTGGACCCAGGAAAATTTCTGGCAGTCCATCCACGCCGGCAAGTCCAGGGACGGCAGCATGCTGTATCCGTCCTTTCCCTATCCTAACTATACCAAGGTCACGCGGGCCGATTCCGACGCCTTGTTTGCCTACCTGCAGTCGGTTCCTGCCGCCAGCCGCCAGAACCAGCCGCATGAACTGCACTTTCCCTATAACCAGCGTACCTTGCTGGGAATCTGGCGGGCACTGTACTTCAGCCCCGAAGTATTCCAGCAAGATGCCAGGCAGAGCGCCGACTGGAATCGCGGCGCCTACCTGGTGCAAGGCCTGGGGCATTGCAGCGCCTGCCATACCAGCCGGAATGCCTTGGGCGCCAGCATCAATGAGGGCTTGCTGGGCGGTGGCATCCTGAGCGGCCAGGAATGGTATGCGCCTTCGCTGACTTCAGAGAATGAAGTGGGTCTGGGGCGCTGGCAAACCTCGCACATCAATGCCTTGTTAAAGACCGGCGCCACCGACACCGGCACCGTGACCGGGCCGATGGCCGAAGTAGTGGCGCAGAGCCTGCAGCACCTGAGCGACGCCGACATCAATGCGATGTCGGTATACCTGAAGGCCTTGCCGCAAACCCGTACCGAGGACGCCAGCGCGGCGCTGCCCGGCTGGCTGAAGGAAACGATAGATTTCGTCACGGGAACCGGCGTCAGCCAGAGCGAACAACTGCGTAATGACGCGGTATTGAAAGCCGGGGCCGAACTGTACAAGACGCATTGCATGGATTGCCACCAGGCCGGCGGCGAGGGCGTGACCGGAGCCTATCCGCCTTTGAAAGGCAATCACAAGTTGATGATGTCTTCGCTGGCGAATCCGGTGCGCATGGTGTTGGCGGGCGGTTTCGCACCGGTCACCGCGGGCAATGCACGGCCTTACGGCATGCCGCCTTTCGGCCCCAAGCTCAGCGATGCAGAGGTGGCGGCGGTGGTTTCATATATCCGCAATAGCTGGGGCAATAAGGCGCCCATGGTGTCGTCGTCCGACGTGAATCGTTACCGGACCGCGCCGCTGGATTGAGTGTGGTCCACCCAAAGAAAAAAGGCGCAGCGCCTACGTGGGCTGCGCCTTTTTCCTTATTCGGGCTGTCTGGGCCTGTTAACAATTAAATTGGGAGATGCGTTCAAGCCTCGGTGGCCCCACCAAAACGCGGGCTGGCAAGGCGTGCGACGCAGTCCAGCGCGCGTTATGGCTTGAACCCGGAGGGAATGGGTCTAAACAGGCGCAGGGCGTTGTTGCAGCCCGCTGACAGTGCTCGCACTGCGGCGCGTGCTGCGCCTAGCCCTGCACCTGTTTAGACCCATTCGCACACCCAATTTAAATGTTAACAGGCCCTAGTCAGCAACTCCAGGATGCTGGAAAAATCCTTGGCGCCGGCGCCGGCCTTGCTATGCAAGCCGTACAGGTTGCGCGCCAGTTCGCCCATGGGCGTGGCGGCATGCGAAGCCAGCGCCGCTTCGGCGGCCAGACCCAGGTCCTTGTGCATCAGGTCCACCCCAAAGCCGCCCTGGTAATGACGCGAGGCCGGCACATTTTCCATCACACCGGGATAGGGGTTGTACAACTCCAGCGCCCAGTTGCGGCCCGAGCTCTTGGCCATGATGTCGGACAGGATTTTCGGGTCCAGGCCGTTGGCCACGCCCAGCGCCAGCGCCTCTGCGGTGCCGGCCATCAATATGCCCAGCAGCATGTTGTTGCAGATTTTTGCAGTCTGGCCTGCGCCGTGCCGGCCGGCGTGGAAGATATTCTTGCCCATTGCCGACAAAACCGGGCGGGCGCGTTCCAGGCTGTCCGCCTCGCCGCCGACGATAAAGGTCAGGGTGCCGGCTTGCGCACCGCCGGTGCCGCCGGAGACCGGCGCATCTATCGTCTGCAAACCGCGCGCGGCGGCCTGCTGCGCCAGCTTCTGTGAGGTTTGCGCGGCGATCGTGCTGCAGTCTATGATCAATGCACCGTCTGCGATGTGCGGCAGGATGCCTTGTTCGCCTAAATACAGGCTTTCAACGTGGCGACTGGCCGGCAGCATGGAAATCACGATGTCGGCGCCTGCGACCGCTGCCTGGGCAGAGGCCGCGGCTTGCGCGCCGGCGTCGGTCAACGATTTGACGGCGCCGGCCGACAGGTCAAACACGGTCAGCGCATAGTTGTTTTTTAATAGATTCAGCGCCATGGGTGCGCCCATATTGCCCAAGCCTATGAAAGCGATCTTTTGCATGTGGTTCTCCTTTTCCATTCTGTCTTATGCCGCCAGGCGCTGCTCGCGCTGCCCCAGGTCCCTGAGGGGATGGGACTGCTCGCTCCATGGACTGGCAAAAAATTGCTGTCCGAATTCTTCGCTAATCTGCTGCAGGCTGGCCGGTTTCCATTGCGGCTGCATGTCCTTGACCATGATCAGGGCCCGTATGCCTTCGGTAAAGTCCGGGCCGGCGGCACAGGCCAGCGAGGCCACCAGTTCCAGCCTGAACACTTCTGCCAGCGACAGGTGCTTGCTGCGCACTTGCAAGGCGTGCGCCAGGAATGCCGATGATGGGCAACCCTTGCTGAATGCCGCGGCAGCCTTTTGTAGCCAGGGATCATCGCTGCGCAAGCCGCCGATTTGTTCGGCCACGTCCTGCAGGCTGGCGCTGCCGCACAGCCGGTTGAGCAGGTCGAAGTGCTGCCGGAGCGGGCCCGGCTCAGCCGGTTGATGCGCATGCTCCTGCTCTGTCGCTTCCAGTATCATGCCGAGCAAGCGATGATTGCCTTGCCGGCTATCGGTCCAGTGCTGGGTTTGCAGGCTCAGCAGAAACTGCTCTTTGGCCGCGTGCTGCAATTGATAGTCGGCCAGCTTGACGAACTTGGCATCCGAGGCGTTGATGGAGGCGCCGGTCAGCGCCAGGAACAGGCCCAGCTTGCCCGGCATGCGGTTCAGGAACCAGCTGCCGCCGACGTCGGGGTACAGGCCCACCGAAATTTCCGGCATCGCCAGCCGCGACTTTTCCGTCACCACCCTATGGCTGGCGCCGGCCATCAAGCCTATGCCGCCGCCCATCACAATGCCGTGGCCCCAGCACAGTATAGGCTTGCCATAGGTATGGATCAGGTAGTCCAGCCTATACTCTGCCTCAAAGAAACGCAGTGCGTAGGCGTTCCCCAGCGGCTCATCCCTGGCGTCCGAAGCATGATGCTCGCGCATGGACAGGTACAGGTTTTGCAAATCGCCGCCGGCACAGAAAGCCTTGTCGCCGCTGGCTTGCAATATGACCAGCGCAATCGACGGATCGCTGTGCCATGCGCTTAGCTGTTGCGTCAATAAAGCCACCATGTCCATGGACAGCGCGTTCAGGGTCTTCTCCGCATTCAGCGTGGCGACGCCTAGCTGCTTGCCGTTACCGGCGGTGAGGGTCTCAAACAGTACCGGTGCTTGCAGTTCGCTCATGCGTTCCTCCATACCGACGTGCGCTTTTCCAGGAAGGCATTGACGCCTTCCTTCTGGTCGGCGCTGTCAAACAGCTTGAGAAAGGCTTCGCGTTCCAGCGGCAGCATGCTGCCCATGGTTTGGTGCCGGGCGCCCTGTATCAATTGCTTGCAAGCCTTGACGCTGGTCGGGCTCTGGCGGCCGACCTGTTGCGCCAGCTGCATGGCGCGCTCTACGGCAGTACCGCGCGCGACCACTTCTTCCACCAGGCCGATGCGCAGCGCCGTTTCCGCCGGGATGCGCTCGCCGCACAGTATCAGGCGCTTGGCCCAGCCTTCGCCGACCAGCCAGGCCAGGTTCTGGGTGCCGCCGGCGCAGGGCAACAGGCCTACCGTGGCTTCCGGCAAGGCCATTTGTGCTTGCGTCTCCGCGATGCGCAGGTCGCAAGCCAACGCGCATTCCAGGCCGCCCCCCATGGCATAGCCGTTGATTGCTGCGATAGACACGCCGCGAAAACGCGACAGGGCTTCAAAGGCCTCGCCGAAGCGGCGCGCCATGTCGGTGGCGACGGCCAGGTCGCCATCCGCAAACAGTTTCAAGTCGGCACCGGCGGAAAAGAATTTTTCGCCCGAGCCGGTCAGCACCAGGCTGTAGACGGCGGGGTTGGCATTCAGCTCATCCACCAGCCTGACCAGGTCTTTCAGGCCGGCCGAGGTCCAGGTATTGGCCGGCGGATTGTTGATACTGACCAGGGCAATGTTGCCGCTGATCTCCAGTTGCAGATTGGTATAGGTGTTCGCAGTCATAAAAATTCCTCGCTGGGCGATTGGTTGAGAAGATGGCGGGCCACGATGACGCGCATGATTTCATTGGTGCCCTCCAGGATCTGGTGCACACGCACGTCGCGCAGATAGCGCTCCAAGGGATATTCGCGGATATAGCCGTAGCCGCCGTGGATTTGCAGGGCCTCGTTGCAGACGGTGAAGCCGGTATCGGTGGCCAGCCGCTTGGCCATCGCGCAGTACACCGAGGCATTCGGCGCCTGCAGGTCCAGCTTGGTGGCAGCCAGCCTGACCATCTGGCGGGCCGCCACCAGCTCGGTCTGCATGTCCGCCAGCTTGAATTGCAGTGCCTGGAATTCCGATAGCCGCTGCTTGAACTGGCTGCGCTCGTTCATATAGGTTTGCGCACTGTTCAATGCGGATTGCGCTGCACCGATCGAGCAGGTGGCTATATTGATGCGGCCGCCATCCAGGCCGCGCATTGCCATCCTGAAGCCCTCGCCCTCCTGGCCCAGCAGATGGGAGCGCGGAATACGCACATTGTCAAAACTGATGGTGCGGGTGGGCTGGCTGTTCCAGCCCATTTTTTCTTCCTTGCGGCCGTAACTGATGCCCGGCAGGTCGGCCGGCACCACGAAGGCCGAGATGCCGCCGGCGCTGGCGTCTCCGCTGCGCGCCATCACGACCAGCACCTTGGTGGCTCCGGCTCCGGAGATGAATGCCTTGGCGCCATTCAGTACGTAGTTTTCGCCATCCAGCACCGCCGATGTTTTCAGCGACGCGGCATCAGAACCGGCGCCGGCTTCGGTCAGGCAATACGACGCCAGCTTTTTGCCGGATGCCAGCTGCGCTACCCAGGTGTCGCGCACTTCCTGGGTCGCCCATTGCGAAATCATCCAGGCTGCCATATTGTGTATCGTGATATAGGCAGCAGTAGAAGGGCAGGCGCGCGCCAGCTCTTCAAACACGATGACCGCGTCCAGCCGCGACAAACCCAGTCCGCCAGCATCCTGCGGCACATACATGCCGCAAAATCCCAGTTCTCCCGCATGGGCGATTACGTCCAGAGGAAAGATGGACTCGGCATCCCACAGTGCGGCTTTCGCCGCCATTTCATGGCTGGCAAAATCCCGGGCAGATTGCTGGTAGGCGCGCTGGTCTTCATTCAATTCGAAGTCCATGTCGGCCCCGCTTACTTCAGGCTGATCGTGGTATTTACCTTGCCTGCCGTCGTGCTGTCGTCAAACCAGCGCGAAGTAATGGTCTTGGTTTGCGTATAGAAGGCGATCACCTGTTTGCCGTAAGGACCGAGGTCGCCCAGCTTGGAAGCGCGCGAGCCGGTGAACGAGAATAGCGGCACCGGCACGGGAATAGGCACGTTGATGCCGATCTGGCCGACGTCGATGTCTTCTTCAAAGGTACGCGCTGCCGCGCCGGACTGGGTGAACAGCGCGGTGCCATTGCCGTTGGGGTTGGCGTTGATGATGGCGATCGCATCCTGCAAGGTGTTGGCGTGCATCACGCACAGCACCGGTCCGAAGATTTCCTCTTCATAGATGCGCATGCCGGGCAGCACGCCAGTGAACACGGTAGGCCCGACGAAATTACCCTCTTCGTAACCGGCCACCAACTGATGGCGGCCATCCAGCACCAGTTGCGCGCCTTCCTGGACACCTTGTTCTATCAAACCGGTGACGCGGGCTTTGGCGCTGGGGGAAATCACCGGACCGATATCGGTATTCGGTTCTGCGCCGGCATTCACTTTCAGCGAGCGCGCCTTGTCCAGCAAGTCCGGTAGCCAGTTCTGCGCTTCTCCCACCAGCACCACGACCGACAAGGCCATGCAGCGCTGGCCGGCGGCGCCGAAGGCAGCCCCGGCCAGGTTATTCAGGGTCTGTTCCTTGTTGGCGTCCGGCAGCACGATCGCATGGTTCTTTGCGCCCATCATGCATTGCGCACGCTTGCCGGCCAGGGTGGCGCGGTTATATACGTGGGTGCCGACCCGGGTCGAGCCGACGAAAGACACCGCCTTGATATCCGGATGGTCGCAGATCGCATTGACGATATCCTCGCCGCCGTGCACCACGTTCAGCACGCCAGCCGGGATGCCGGCCTGTATCGCCAGCTCGGCCAGGCGCATCGTGACCATGGGGTCTTGTTCGGACGGTTTCAGGATGAAGGTATTGCCGCAGGCGATCGCCATCGGGAACATCCACAGCGGTATCATCGCCGGGAAATTGAACGGGGTAATGCCGGCGCACACGCCGAGCGGCTGGTTCAGTGTATAGGTGTCGACCCCGCTCGCCACATTGTTGGCGATCTCGCCCATTTGCAGGTTGCCGATATTGGCCGCATGTTCCACCACTTCCAGGCCGCGGAAAATGTCGCCCTCGGCGTCGGCCAGGGTCTTGCCCTGCTCGGCAGTCAGGATGGCGGCCAGCTCCTGCATGTGCTCGCGTATCAGTTGCTGGTATTTCAGGAAGATGCGGGCGCGGGCGCCGATCGCGGTCTTGCGCCAGGTTTTGAAGGCCAGCTTGGCGCTGTCTACCGCCAACTGCATTTCTTCCGGCGTGGCGAAGGGGACCCGGGCGATCACTTTCTGTGTGGCGGGATTGATGATGTTGCGCCACTGCTCGGTCTTGGACTCTAACAACTGGCCGTTGATCAGCAATTTGACGGAAGGGATAGTAGGATTGGAGCCGTGATTCATGATGCGTTTCCTGTACGGACGGCATTGCCTGCGGCGAGCTGGAGCTCGCTACGACGGGGCTTGCCTGTTTGCCTGAAAACGAAACCGTCTCGCACCAGAGGGGCGGGGCGACTTCGACCACGGGTGGCGAACCACCCCTTACGCACCTTCCGTACGTAAGCAGACCTCGGGAAATTTGTATCGAGAATTGTGGGGGGCGAACGGATGCAGGCACCATGGGTGCGCGCTCGAATCCAGCAATGCCTTCCGCAATGTTTTCCTGACGATCAACAGGCCGGTATCCGGGCTTGCAAGTCTTGTTACATCGCCTTCCCAGTCCATGCATAGACCAGTGGCGTGGATGATGTAACCGCACTCACATACCGTTGCGAAGGCAGCAGGGGCTTGGCGTCGGCTGGTCTGGCGACCAGCGACGCGAACCGCTTTCCCGTTTAACGCAACCCAAGATGATGGGTAGCGCACCTGTTAAATAAAGAATAGCACACTAATTTACGTTTACGTAAACGTAAATTGTGCGATTAATATTTTTCATCTATTCCCTGCGGAAGATGGAATCAGGCAAGATCCTCGGCATAGTGCAAGCCGAACTGGTGGCGCATCTGGTCCATCCAGCCCATCATTGCCAGGCTTTCATCGAGCGGCATCACCGGGCTCTCGGTCAGTCCGGCGAGCAGGCAGCGCATGGTTTCGATGGCCTGGTGCGCGTAGCCGTTGCCTATGTAGGGCAGGCTGATCGCGCGCGGCTCGGCATCTTGCACGGTGATGCTCAGTTCGGCGCTGCGGTAGAACGGCGAGTGCAGGCGTAGCAGCCCCCTCTCGCCGGCTATCAGCAATTCGGTCGGGGTGTCGGCCTTGATGGTGCACAGGCAGGACGACAAGCCGCCATTCCTGTGCCTGAGCATGAAGGCGGTTTGCTCGTCGACGCCGCTGTCGCCCAGTTCGGCCATCGCCTGCGTCGCCACCACTTCGCCCAGAAGGTAGGCAGCGATGGAGAGAGGATAGATGCCGATATCGAGCAAGCCGCCGCCGCCCAGCGCCGGATTGCGCAAGCGATGCTCGGGCCCGAGGTCGGAGGCGAAACCGAAATCGGCCTGCAGCAGGCGCGGCCTGCCGATTGCGCCGGCGTCCAGCAATCTCTTGGCTTCCTGCATGGCAGGCAGGAAGCGCGACCACATGGCCTCCATCAGGAATAATTTCTTGTCGCGCGCCACGGCGATCACTTCGCGCGCCTGGCGCGCGTTCAGCGTCAGCGGTTTTTCGCATAGCACGGCTTTGCCGGCATGCAGCGCCATCAGTGCATTTTCGGCGTGCAAGGAGTGCGGCGTGGCGATATAGATCACGTCCACATCGGCGTCCTGCGCCAGCGACAGGTAGTCGCCATAGCAGGTCACCTGGCCCGGCTCGGAACCAAATTCTGCCGCAAAGGCCAGCGCGCTTGCCAATTGACGCGAAGCTACCGCCTGCAGCCTGGCGTCGGGCAGTTCGCGCAATGCCAGTGCAAATTGGCGGGCAATCTGGCCGGTGCCGAGTATGCCCCAGCGTAGTGGTGTATTCATGGGATAGACAAGATAAGGGAAGGCAGAAAGCCGATTGTACATGCCTGCGGCATCTGCCATCAGCAGATGCCGCAGCTAAGGATGTCCGGCAAGGGGAGGCTACATTTTTGCCAGGTATGCTTCCAGCTTGTCGAGAGTTTGCCTGGCGCCTTCGATAGCGCCGAAGGCCTTGACCTTGGCGTATTCTTCAGCGGTTTTAAACAGGGCATGCATGGTCAACATGGTTTTGCCGTTCTGCTCTTCAAAACTGACTGTCACCCTGAACTGGCCCTAGGGCGTGTTGACATTCAATTTGGGAGATGCGTTCAGGCCATAACGCGGGCTGGCAAGGCGTGCGACGCAGTTCATAGTGGGCTATGAACAA
>JAZJYH010000078.1:0-20504 GCA_040390485.1 Pseudomonadota bacterium | reverse complement strand
TAGAAAACAAGCTGAAATTCTTCCCCTTCATCAAGGAAGCCGTGGCTTTCGGCAATGGTCGCGAGCAATGCATGGCCTTCATCAACATCGACATCGAAGCGGTCGGCAACTGGGCCGAGCGGCGCGGCATCGCCTATTCCGGCTATACCGACCTGGCGGCACAGCCCGCGGTGTACGACCTGATCGCCAATTGTGTGGAAAAGGTGAATGCCGACCTGGCCCACGACAGCTTGCTGGCCAGTTCGCAAATCCACCGCTTCCTGATTCTGCACAAGGAGCTCGATCCCGACGACGACGAGATGACGCGCACCCGCAAGGTAAGGCGCGGCTTCATAGAAAGCAAATATCAGGTCTTGATCGACGCCTTGTTTTCCGGCAAGAGCTCGCAGTACATAGAAACCCAGGTCAAGTTTGAAGACGGCCGGCGCGGCATGATCAGCGCCGACCTGAGGATACGCGACA
Source organism: Pseudomonadota bacterium (assembly GCA_040390485.1). Lineage (GTDB taxonomy): Bacteria > Pseudomonadota > Gammaproteobacteria > Burkholderiales > Burkholderiaceae_D > Undibacterium. Next base: position 20,042 of record JAZJYH010000078.1, on the reverse strand, counting down.
GCAAAACCTTTATGGCGACCCAGCGGGCGGCCTGACAGACCAACAGCAGCACTGAGCATCGGATAAATGAAGCTATGAGCAGCAATACAGCAAATGAAAGAAAAATCGGCGACGTGATTCTGGACCTGCAGAATATTTCGCTGTCCTTCGGCGGCGTCAAGGCATTGACCGATATTTCCTTTAATGTGCGCGAACATGAAATTCGCGCCATCATCGGCCCCAACGGCGCCGGCAAGAGTTCCATGCTGAATGTCATCAACGGCGTGTACCACCCGCAAAAAGGCAAGATCAGTTTCCAGGGCAAGGAAAGGCGCAGCATGAACCCGCACGATGCCGCCAGCCACGGCATTGCGCGCACCTTCCAGAACATCGCGCTATTCAAGGGCATGTCGGCGCTGGACAACATCATGACCGGCCGCAACACCATGATGAAAAGCAATTTCCTGTCGCACGCCTTTTACTGGGGCCCAGCGCAGCGCGAGGAACTGGAGCACAGGCGCAAGGTCGAGCAAGTGATCGACTTCCTGGAAATCCAGCATATCCGTAAAAAACAGGTCGGCCGCCTGCCTTACGGGCTGCAAAAGCGGGTGGAGCTGGGGCGGGCACTGGCGGCCGAACCCAAGCTGCTGCTGCTGGATGAGCCTATGGCCGGCATGAACGTCGAGGAAAAACAGGACATGTGCCGCTTCATCCTGGACGTCAACGACCAGTTCGGCACCACCATTGTCCTGATCGAGCACGACATGGGCGTGGTGATGGATATTTCAGACCGGGTCGTGGTGCTGGATTACGGCAAGAAAATAGGCGACGGCGAGCCGGAGCAGGTGCGCAGCAATCCTGAAGTGATCAAGGCCTATCTCGGCACCCAGCATTGACGGCCGAAAACAACAAACCAAACGTGGCATAGCGAGAGTGGACAGAGGCAGACATGCAATTTTTCTTTGAAGTGTTAATCGGCGGGCTGTTATCCGGCATGATGTATTCGCTGGTGGCCCTGGGCTTCGTACTGATTTACAAGGCCTCCGGCGTGTTCAACTTTGCCCAGGGGGCGATGGTGTATTTCGCCGCGCTGAGCTTTGTCGGCATCATGGAAAAAGGCGCGCCGTTCTGGCTCGCGATCATCCTGACGCTGGCCATCATGGTGCTGTTCGGCGTGTTGACCGAGCGCATTGTGCTGCGCCGGCTGGTCAACCAGCCGCCCATCACCTTGTTCATGGCGACCATAGGCCTGTCCTTCTTTATCGAAGGCCTGGCGCCCTTCTTGTGGGGCAATGACATCCGCGAACTGAAGCTGGGCATACAGGATGAACCGATTCCCTACCTGATCGACAACCTCGGCTTGTCGGTCAGTAAGTTCGACCTGGCGGCGGCGCTGATCTGCGGCGTGCTGGTAGCGGTGCTGGCGCTGTTTTTCCAGAAAACCAAAGTCGGCCGTGCGCTGCGCGCGGTGGCCGACGATCACCAGGCGGCCTTGTCGATAGGCATACCGCTGCAGCATATCTGGGTCATCGTCTGGGCCGTGGCCGGTTTTGTAGCGCTGGTCGCCGGCCTGCTGTGGGGGGCGCGCAACGGCGTCCAGTTTGCGCTGGTGTCGGTGGTGCTGAAGGCACTCCCGGTCTTGATACTGGGCGGCTTCACCTCGGTGCCCGGCGCCATCGTCGGCGGCCTGATCATAGGCGCATCCGAAAAGCTGGCGGAAGTGTATATAGGGCCGATGGTAGGCGGCGGCATCGAGGGCTGGTTCCCGTATGTGCTGGCCCTGCTGTTCCTGCTGGTACGGCCGGAAGGCCTGTTCGGCGAAAAACATATCGACAGAGTATAAAATCCTAGAGGAAAGCATTCATGTTTTATCGCGAAGCAGGCCAGTTCAAGATCAGTTACCAGGCCGATCAGCAAATTTTTCCTATCAAGCAGGACAGGATAGCCATGGCCGCATTGCTGGCGGTGGCCTTCGTCGTCATTCCCCTGGTTGCCAGCCCCTACTGGTTTTCTGCCATCCTGATACCGCTGCTGGTATTTTCGCTGGCGGCGCTGGGCTTGAATATCCTGACCGGTTATGCCGGCCAGCTGTCGCTGGGTACGGCGGCCTTCATGGCAGTAGGCGCCTTCTCAGCCTATAACTTTGTCTTGCGCCTGCCCTGGATACCGCAGATCGTCAGCTTCCTGCTGGCGGGCGTCGCCGCCGCCGCGATCGGGATCGCCTTCGGCTTGCCCAGCCTGCGCATCAAGGGGTTTTACCTCGCCGTGGCCACCCTGGCCGCGCAATTCTTCGTGGTCTGGGCGCTGCAGAAATTCCCCTGGTTCACCAATAACAGCTCATCGGGCGTGATCAGCGCGCAAGCGGTGAACTTCTTCGGCATACAAATCAACACACCGGTGCGCAACTACCTGTTCGTGCTGTCCGTGGTCAGCGTGCTGGCGCTGCTGGCGAAAAACATGGTGCGCTCGAACACCGGCCGCAAATGGATGGCCGTCAGGGACATGGACGTGGCCGCCGAAGTGATAGGCATCCCGCTGATGAAGACCAAGCTGCTGGCATTCGCGATCAGTTCCTTCTATTGCGGCGTGGCCGGCGCCTTGTACGCTTTCTGCTATATAGGCACGGTGGAGCCGGAAGCCTTCAACCTCGATATGTCGTTCCGGGTCTTGTTCATGATCATTATCGGCGGCGTAGGCAGCATACTCGGCTCCTTCATCGGCGCGGCCTTCATCGTGCTGCTGCCCACGCTGCTATCCTTTGTGATACCGCCGATCGCCGAGCTACTCCACATGTCGTTCAACAAGGCCTCGCTGACCTATATTGAATTCATGATTTTCGGCGCGCTGATCATCTTTTTCCTGATCGTAGAACCGCATGGACTGGCCAGGTTATGGCAGATCGCCAAGGAAAAACTGCGGATATGGCCGTTCCCGCATTAAGGCATGGCATCGGTTTTGGCAAGGCGGCAGCTTGAATATCTTTAGTGGCATCAGCAGGCAAAGCAGCAGATATAAATACAGCAACAACACAATATTGAGACCAACTTTTTTTGCTTTTTCCTCAGGAGACATGCATGTCCAGACTCATCAAAACCCTCGCCGCACTGACTGCGGGCTTGGCGCTATCAACCTCGCTGGTCTCGCCGGCGGCGGCCCAGGCCAATGAACAATTCGTTTCCGTATTGAGCTTCCGGGTAGGTCCTTACGGTCCCAGTGGCACCGGCATTTTCGGCGGCTTCATCGACTATATGCAATACGTCAACATGAAGGAAGGCGGCGTCGGCGGCGTCAAACTGAGCTGGGAAGAGTGCGAAACCGAATACCAGGCCGCGCGCGGCGTCGAATGCTATGAGCGCCTGAAGACCAAGAGCCCGACCAAGGGTTCCGTCATCCATCCGGTCTCCACCCCCATCTCGTATGCGCTGCTGGAAAAGACCCTGGCCGACAAGGTGCCGCTGGTGATGACCGGTTACGGCCGCACCGACACCGTGGACGGCCGCTATTTCCCCTGGGCCTTCCCGCTGATCACGACCTACCCTATGCAGGCCACGGCGATCGTCAAATATATCTCGCAAAAAGAAAAGGATAACCTGCGCGGCAAGAAGATCGCCTACCTGTACCTGGATTCGGCCTACGGCAAGGAGCCGATCACCTACCTGCAGGCGGAAGCCAAGGTCAACGGCTTTGAACTGACGACTATCCCTATCGCGCCTCCCGGCAATGAACAGGGCGCGCAATGGCAGCAGGTGCGTCAGAACAAGGCCGACTGGGTGATTTTCTGGGGCTTCGGCGTGATGAACCAGACCGCATTGAAGGCCGCGCAAAAAGTCGGCTATCCGCGCGACAGGATGATAGGCAGCTGGTGGGCGGGTTCGGAAGAAGACACCGTGCCGGCCGGCGAAGCCGCCAAGGGCTATCTGTCAGCAGCGATGAACGTAGCCGGCAAGAACGTGCCGCTGATCGCCGACATAGAGAAGGTCGTGTATGGCGCCGGCAAGGGCAACCTGCAGGATAAATCGAAAATCGGCTCGATCAACCATAACCGCGGGGTCGTCATCGGCATCCTGACCGTGGAAGCGATGCGGGTCGGCCAGCAGAAATACGGCAAGAAGGTATTGTCCGGCGAAGAACTGCGCTGGGCGCTGGAACACCTGAACCTGTCGGACGCGCGCCTGAAGGAACTGGGCGCAACCGGCCTGATGCCGTCGGTCAAGACCAGCTGCATAGACCACGAAGGTTCCGGCAAGATCAAGATCCAGCAATGGGACGGCAGCAAGTGGAACGTTGTCTCCGACTGGATAGACGGCAACCGGCAACTGGTGCGTCCGCTGCTGGAAGAATCCGCCAAACAATTCGGCAAAGAGAAAAACATCGCGCCGCGCGACTGCTCCAAGGAACTATAAGTTGCATGGCTAAGCCTGGCCTGGAATGCCGTCACGCATCCCGGGTCAGGCAAACATTATCAATAAGCCTCACCGATTAACGATACTGGCCCGGAAATCATGACCGTACTATCCGCCATACCGACGCAAGCCGCAGCATCGCCCGCATTGTCGCCCGCATCATCGCCTCTACTCAGCATCAATAATATCGAGGTCATCTACGACCACGTTATCCTGGTGCTGAAGGGCGTGTCGCTGCAGGTCCCGCAAGGCAAGATCGTCGCGCTGCTGGGCGCCAACGGCGCCGGCAAGAGCACCACGCTGAAAGCCATTTCCAACCTGCTGCGGGCCGAACGCGGCGATGTCACCAAGGGCGCGATCGAGTTTCGCGGCGAACGGGTGGACCGGCTAACGCCGAACGACCTGGTCAAGCGCGGCGTGATTCAGGTGATGGAGGGCCGCCATTGTTTCGGCCACCTGACCATAGAGGAAAACCTGCTGACCGGCGCCTACACCCGCCACATCAGCCGGGCCGAGCTGAAAAACAGCCTGGACATGGTGTACGCCTATTTCCCGCGCCTGAAAGAGCGGCGCGCTTCGCAAGCCGGCTATACCTCCGGCGGCGAACAGCAAATGACCGCGATAGGCCGCGCGCTGATGGCCAAGCCGTCGATGATCTTGCTGGACGAGCCCTCGATGGGCCTGGCGCCGCAAATCGTTGAAGAAATATTTGAAATCGTCAAAGACCTGAACAGCAAGGAAAATGTGTCCTTCCTGCTGGCCGAGCAAAACACCATGGTGGCGCTGCGCTACGCCGACTTCGGCTACATCCTGGAAAACGGCCGGGTCGTGATGGAGGGCGAGGCCGCCGACCTGTCCACCAATGAAGACGTCAAGGAATTTTACCTGGGGGTTTCCGGCGCCGGCCGCAAGAGCTTCAGGGACATGAAATTTTACCGCCGCCGCAAGCGCTGGCTGGCCTAGGACTATTGACGATTATATGAATTTCAAGAAAGCCCGCGAATTTTGCACGCAACTGCGGGGCGTAACGGTGGACACCAAATGGGGCAGCGACCTGGTGTTTTCCGTCGGCGAAAAAATGTTCGCCGTCACCGGCCAGGAAGCCGGCCATGAGCGCGGCTTCAGCTTCAAGGTCGACGATGAACGCTTCCTGGAGCTGACGGACAGGCCCGGCATCATTCCCGCACCGTATTTGGCCAGGGCCAAATGGGTCAGGGTGGAAGATATAGCCGTCCTCGGCGACGCCGAGGCCAAGGCCTTGCTGCAACGCTCGTATGCGCTGGTATTCGCCAAATTAACCAAGATCAAGCAAAAAGAGATAGGCCATGACTGACTACCTGGATGAACTGGAAACGCGCGATCCGGCAAATCGCGAGCAAGACCTGTTGTCACGTTTGCCGCAGTTGATAGCCCGTGCGCAAAGCGCGCCCGGCTGGGCCGCCATCCTGCACGGCGTACGCGCCGGCGATATCAGCACCAGGCAAGCCCTGGCGCAATTGCCGGTGACCCGCAAGTCCGACCTGAAGGAACTGCAAAAAAAGAACCTGCCGTTCGGCGGCATGACCAGCACGCCGCCGCAACAATTGCGGCGGGTGTTCATGTCGCCGGGCCCGATCTTCGATCCCGAAGGCCACGCCCAGGACTGGTGGCGTTTTGCGCGCGCTTTCCATGCAGTGGGCCTGCGCGCCGGCGACCTGATACAGAATTGTTTTTCCTACCATTTCACGCCGGCCGCCTTCATGGTGGACGGCGCCGCCTCCCGGCTCGGTTGCCCGGTAATCCCGGCCGGCATAGGCCAGACAGAAATGCAGGTGCAGGCGATGGCCGAACTGCGGCCGGCGGCCTATGTGGGCACGCCCAGCTTCCTGAAGCTCATCATAGAAAAAGCGCAGGACATGGGCGCCGATATCTCCAGCGTACAAAAAGCCATCGTCGGCGCCGAAGCCTTGCCGCCCTCGCTGCGCAAATGGCTGCAGGAGCACGGCGTGCCGCATGTATTGCAAACCTATGCATCGGCCGACATCGGCAACATCGCCTACGAGACCGAGACCGGCGGCGCGCTGAATCCCGGCATGGTGCTGGACGAAGACCTGCTGCTGGAAATTGTCAGGCCCGGCACCGGCGACCTGGTGGCCGCCGGCGAGGTCGGCGAGGTGGTGATCACTTCCTTCAACCCCGATTATCCGCTGATACGCTTCGGCACCGGCGACATGTCGGCGGTGCTGCCCGGCATCTCGCCCTGCGGCCGCACCAATATCCGGATCAAGGGCTGGATGGGGCGGGCCGACCAGACCACCAAGGTCAAGGGCATGTTTGTCCATCCCTCGCAAGTGGCGGAAGTGCTGAAGCGTCACCCGCAGATAGGCAAGGCCAGGCTGGTCGTCACCGGTGAAATGGCCAACGATGCCATGACCCTGCATTGCGAGGCCAGCGCCGCAGACGCTGCCGACGGCAGCCTCAAGACGGCATTGATAGACAGCATGCGCGACGTCACCAAATTGCGCGGCGACGTGGCGTTTGTGGCCATCGGCAGCCTGGCCAATGACGGCATCGTGATCGAGGACGCCAGAAAATACGAATAGTGCAGCTTTCATTCATCATGTATTGCCACATGGAAATCATTCGCGTAGCATGGGTGAACCATAACAATAATTACCCCATCATTCGGAGACACGTATGAAGAAATTTTTCCTGGTAGCGGCATTGGCAATCAACGCATTTTTTTCGGGTACCGCGGCCGCTGCCGCCGACCACGGCTCCGCCGATGAGGCGATCGCCCTGGTCAAAAAAGGCAGCGCCTTTATCAAGGCCAACGGCGCCGATAAAGCCTATCCGGCCTTCAACGAGACCAAGGGCCAGTTCGTCGATCGCGACCTGTACCTGTTTGTATTTGATATGGCGGGCAAGACGCTGGCGCACGGCGCCAACGCCAAGCTGCTGGACAAGAACCTGGTCGACCTGAAAGATGCCGACGGCAAGGCCTTCATCAAGGAATTCCTGGAGGTGGCGAATAAAAAGGGCAAAGGCTGGATAGACTACAAGTGGCCCAACCCGATTTCCAAGGCGATAGAACAAAAATCGACGTATATTGAAAAGCTCGATAACGGCACCATCATCGGTTGCGGCATCTACAAATAAGCCGGCTCGTGTAAGCTGCTTGCAATGGCCACCTGAGGGTGGCCATTGTATTTTACGCGGTGTGCACCCAGGAATTGGGTACCGGCAGGCTCGCGCAAGATATAATGATCCTGCATCCATAATCGGCCATCCTTGCATGGCATGCATATCATGAACCTGCGCCGTCTAAGCCATTTGATCGCCCTTGCCGATGAAGGCTCATTCGCCAGGGCCGCTGAAAAGATCCACCTGAGCCAGCCTGCCCTCAGCCGCAGCATACAGTCGCTGGAAGACGAACTAGAATTGCAGTTATGCGAACGCCAGCCGCGCGGGGTGAGCATGACCGCCGCCGGCAAGATGGTGCTGGAGCGCGCCCGGCGGGTGCTGTCCGAAGCGCGCGCGCTGGATCGCGATGTCGGCCTGCTGAAGAACCATGAGCTGGGCGAAGTGCGTTTCGGCTTCGGCCCCTATCCGGCCGCTATCCTGATGGCGGACGTGCTGGCGGCCCTGTCCACGGCGCATCCGCGCCTGACGGTGCACGCCGAGGTCAACAACTGGACCAGCTTGCTGGCCAGCCTGCAGGCTGAGATGCTGGATTTTTTCATCGTGGAACGGCGCGCCGTGCTGCCCGCACCCGAGCTGTCCACCCAATTGCTGGGCGCGCATCAATGCGGCTGGTTCGCCAGGCCAGCTCACCCGGTGTTTGGCCAAGCCAGGGTCAGCTTGGCTGCGCTGCGCCAATTGCGCCTGGCTTCGGTGCCATTGCCCGTACACATGCACCAGAGCATGCGCAGGATGCTGAAATGCAAGCCATCCGAGGCGCTGAACTTCCAGGTCGAATGCAATAGCTTTTTCGTGCTGAAGCAACTGGCCGAAAAGTCCGATACCGTGCTGTACGGCGCCATCTCTTCTGTGCAGGAAGAGGTGCGGCAAGGCCGCCTGCGCCAGATCCAGCTGGAAGATTTCAAGGGATTCAGCATGCAGTTTGTGCTGGTGCACCTGGCCCATCGCAGCATCTCGCCGACCACGCAGCAGGCGATTGCCGCCGTGTTCGACTGCGACCGGCGCCTGCCGTAAAGCTGCCGCCCGCATTCGGCCACAATCAGCCACAATCAGCCGCGTCCAACTGCATCCCGACGGATTCCTTCCCGGCCGGCATCCGGTTGATATGCATTTCCTGCAATGATTCCATACTTTCTTCGCATTGGAGTTATGGCATTAAAACTGCGACCATCGTAGGAAATCCAAAACACTGACCGGGAGGGACCCCATGCACACCAAGCGCGCCTTGCACGCCCTGGCGCTAGCCAGCCTCATGCTTGCCAAGCTGGCATCTGCCCAGCTGAACATGGGCACCTGGCGACCCCAGGTCACGCCGATAGCGACGGCAGAATTGGAGCGGGTGGCGCAAGCGTCCGGGCTGACCGACTGCTTCTGGAGCGCCACCGTCTCTCCGACCACCTTCAATATCCTGATCCCCGATTCCGCCGTGCTGTACTGGGTCGCCCAGTACCGGCTGCCGCCGGGCGCCAGGCTGAGCTTAAGCGGACAGTACCCGCGTGCGCGCCATATGTCCTTCAATAGCTATAACGCCGAAGGCATGCCGGTAGATCGCTTGAACGACCTGATGGTGCAGGCCGCCACCGGTTCTGACAACCCGTACTTGCCGGATGCTTCGCGCCAGCCTGCGGGGCGCGATTACCGGGTCGAGATCGTGGCCGGCAGCGACCAGCAACTACGCAATGCGGACGGCGTGCGTCCGGCCAATACCTTGTTCAGCCAGTCCGCCAGCGGCGTGCATCAACTATGGTACCGCGTATATGTGCCGGACCAGGGCATGGACCGCAAGGGCGGCGTGGCCTTGCCGGCCCCGCTCATGACGCTGGCCGACGGCCAGGTACTGAGCGGCGAACAGCTATGCCGGCAAATGGTGGTCAAAGATGGCGCGCTACGCGACGTGCGCCTGGCGACAGAAACGGTAAAACAGATGTATGCAATACCGGGCGCCGGCTCGCCCGTGCATCCGGCCCAGGACCCGCCACGCTGGAATGCCTTCTTCAATCCTGCGCTATCGGTCACCAATGTCTTGATCGGCACCCCGTACCAATCCCTGCGCGACCAGCAGGATGCGACCCGGCGCGGCGGCTTCTATAGCACGCTGGACAATACCTATATGTCTGCGTATATCGACGACAGGCTGGGCCAGGTGCTGGTGATACGCGCCAAAGCGCCGTCTACGCCGCGCACCTACCGCAATACGGCGACCATGCAGGCCGCCCAGTTGCGCTACTGGTCCGTGTGCAAATACCGCTCGCTGGCCGACACTGCGGTGGACGCCTGCCTGTATGACGAGCAAGTACCGCTGGACCGGCAAGGCTATTACACCATCGCCGTGTCCAAGCAAGAGGCGCGCCCTGCCAATGCCAGCGCGGCTTGCGGCGTTGCCTGGCTGGACTGGGGCCATGCTGGGGACGGCATAGGGAATTCCTCCGGCGGCTTCCTGGCCTATAGGCATATGATGCCGTCCGCGGATTTTTATCCGCACAGCCTGTTCGCCACCAGGAAACCTGGCGATGAAACAGCGGTGCTGGGCGAGTATTTCCCGCATGCGACTTACATGAGCAAGGCTGAGTTCGAAAAATTGGGCTGCCGGGGCTAGGCCACGGCCGGACGCGGCGCTAGGGCTGCGCCTGGTAAAACTGGTAGCGGCCCTTGCCGGCTTTCTTGGCCGCGTACATGGCGCTGTCTGCATGCTTCAACAGGGTTTCGGCATCGCTTCCGTCTTGCGGAAACATGCTGATGCCTATCGACGCATGCACCTGGTGCGTTTGGCCGTCGACCAGGGTGAACACCTCGCTCATCGCCGAGATGATCAGGCTGCTGATGTGCGACACGTCTTCCACGCTATTGATTTGCTCGAGTATCACCGTAAATTCATCGCCGCCCAGCCGCACCACATGATCGCTGGCTCGCACCAGGCTCTTCAGGCGCAATGCCGCGGCCTGCAGCAGCAGGTCGCCCGCCAAGTGCCCCATGGTGTCGTTGACGACCTTGAAATCGTCCAGGTCCACGAACAGCACAGCCAGCTGGCTGCCGTTGTTGTGCACCCTCTGTATCGCCAGCGGCAGGAAATTCCTCAGCCAGTAGCGGTTGGGCAAAGCGGTCAGCGCATCCAGGTTGGCCAGATCGGACAGCAGCTGCTCTTGCTGCTTGGCCTCGGAAATGTCGCGCAAGGTCATCGCCAGACCGGAGCCTGAACGCACCAGGCGCCTATGTATCCAGGTAGCGCGCAACTGGCTGTCGGGAGACACCCTGAATACATCTTCATGAAAGCCGGTTTCCATGGCTTTGCGGAAAATCGCCAGCACCTGTTGCGCAAAGGTCCCCGAGTAATTTTGCAGCAGCCTGCTGCCTATCAATTCTTGCTTGCTGCGGCCGACCAGCGCCGCGCCCCGGCCGTTACAGTCTTCGATAAGAAAGTCCTCAATCTGTTCCTGCTGGCTCGCAGCCTTGCCATACAGCGCCCGCAGCATGTAAAAACCTTCGCGCGCGCCATCAATCGCCAGGTGGTAGGTGGCTTTTATTTCATCGGCCTGTTGCCTTCTCCACGCTAGCCGGGTGGATAGGTAGACGCCTGTGCAGGCAAACAGCAGCAGCATCAGGGTTCTCACGACAGCCATCCTGATATCATGGCTTTCTGTGGCCCGATACGCAGCGAGTATCTCCTGCTCCGACAAGCCTACCACCGAGATGAAGGGCGAATTATCCAGTTTTTTCCAGGCGATCAGGCGCGGCTGATGGTCGACAAATTTGTCGCCGGGCATGCTGAGCACGCCGGCCTCGGACGGAAACTCCGGGGGCGCTAAAAAAACCGTCTGCAGCGTATTGGTATCTTTGCCTATCTGCGAGGCGAAGCTGGTGCCGTCCTTGTCTATTACGGAAAAGAAGTCGCTCTTGCGCAGCGCAAACTCGTCGTTGAACGACGCCAGGTAAGCCGCCTCGACCGCCACCACGATGACGCCGGCGAAGGCTCCGTCGGGCTGCTCCAGCCGGCGGCTGAACAGGGTGACCACCCTCCCCAGGCGGATGCCGACCACAGGCTTGCTGATCACCAGGCCGCTGGCCGGATTGTTTTTATGTAGTTGAAAATAATCGCGGTCCGAAATTTTCTTGCTGCCCGGGGGAATCGGCAGCGTACTGGTCACCAATGCGCCGTCCTGGTCGACGATACTGACATGCAGCAGGTTAGAGCTGGGATACAGGCCTTGCTGCAATTGCTTTTCCAGCTTCAGGCCGCCGCTGGTATCCTGCCAGTAGTATTTTAAGGTCAGCGTAATCTGGTTGATTTGCTCCAGGGAGCGAGCCAGCTGCCTGGCGTAGGTTTTTGAAAAAGCCGCGGCCTCCGCTATCGAATTCCCCCGCAGGGCCTTATATTCCTCGTCCAGCCTGGCCAGTGCCAGCCCCCATATCGCGGCGCTCAACAGCACAAAGGCCAACAACCAGGCCAGCACGGCAGGCAGGCAGGCGAGCAGGAATGCCAGCCTATGCATCGGGCCGACCGTGGCGAGATCAGGTTTGCTCATGCAGAGAAAACTTCATAGAGACGGGGACGGATATGGGCTAAAGCCATATTGTCCTTCATGGATGCCGGCGGTTGGGAAAATATTTACAGGGAAAGTGTACAAAACGCCTATTTTTCCCGATCCAGGATATGCATAATTACATCACAATAGGATATATTTACCGGATTGATATTTCCGTCCTGGCGCGTCACATGCAAGCAAAACCGGCCAAGCTGGCCAAGAGTGATTTTGAAACCCTGTCCAATTTCCGCTACCAGATGCGGCGTTTTGAACACTTCTCAGAGAACGCTGCGCGAGCGGAAGGCATCACGCCGCTGCAATACCTGCTACTGCTGCACATCAAAGGTTTCCCTGGCCGCGACTGGGCCAGCGTCGGCGAACTGGCCGAACGCCTGCAGGCGCAGCAGCACGGCGTAGTCGCCCTGGTATCGCGTTGCGAGGCAGCAGGCCTGGTACAGCGCAAGCTCAGCACGACGGACCGGCGCCAGGTGGAAGTGCATCTCTTGAAGCATGGTGAAGAAGTGCTGACCCATTTGGCAGCTTTGCACAAGGCAGAACTGAAGTCACTGGAAGGCAAATTTGCCGTGCCGGCAATCGATTATTAGCGAGCGTATATAAGCCCTGCTGTGCCTGTCATGGCGGCACGGCCAACCGGGCCGTAGCGACCTGGCCCAACCGTCGCCGGGCTTGCGTGGTGCGAGGTAAGCAGCCGCGGTCGCGGCTTAATTGGATTCCTTGATCACGCGACCTGAGGTTTTTTGCACCGGCCGCGCATTCATCGGATACAGGCGGCCGAATATCGCCAGTTGTTCCGGCGAGATCTGCACCGGCTGCTTCATGACTATCCACAGCACACCCTCGGTGCAGGGCGGCGTCGTCAGCGACCCCATATAGGTATAGTACTCGCGCTGCTGCGGCAGCAACTGGCTGAGGTCGATCGTGACTAGCGGCTGCACCGGTTCATTTTTTTCCAGCGGCAGGTTATTCCATACCGTCTGTATCAGGCCCTGGGCCTGACCCCGCTCCAGCAATACGGCGACCACTGCCAGCTTGCCTTCGCCATCCTTGTGCACCAAGTGGACGACCATTTCAAAGCCCTTGCCGTTGATGCGCTCTTCCGAGGGCTTATGGAAATGGAACTGCAGCAATTCATAGCTGTGTCCCAGCAGGCTGATGTAATTGCCCGCGCCTACCGCCACCTGTATCGTATGGCCGTTATCGAGCACATTGAAGCGTGAAGGCTTGTAATCAAACGTGACGGGATTCAGGTCCACTCGCAGGCCGTCGCGTATGTCTATCGGCGACTGCCGCTCGCCGATATCGCATTTGGAATAGGAGGAATTCAACTTACCCCAGCGCAGCGGGCCGCCCTCGCCTTCATAGCTCCAGTGCATGGGATTGCCGACCGCTTCGCCGGCGCTTTTGGCTTTGGCAGCTTCGCTCGCTTCCGTTTTCCTGACCGGCGCAGCGTACGGGCTCTTGTATGCGGGCCGGGGTGGCGAACGCACGCTGGCCGCATTGGTAGCGCTGGCCGCCTCTTCTTTTTCCTTGCGGATTACCGCCAGCTTTTCGGCGATCTTGATCGCCAGCTCATCGGCAGCCTGTGCCTCCTTGGCGCGGGCCGCGGCGGCGCTCCTGCTTTCCTTGCCCTCCTTCAGCGCAGGCTTGGGCTCTTCCTTGTCCTTGGCGACGGGCGCTGACGCATCGTCCCTGGACGCAGCGGCTTTGATCGGCTTGGATGGCGTAGACGGAGGATCGGAGGCCAGGGCCGCCGATGCAAATAAGGCACTTAGCAGCAGTGCAAGTAAGCTACGCATGTTTGTTCGCAGGAAATATTGGTTTAATCCAATAACGGCAAACACAGCGAGAAACTTGAATGCAGCTAAAAAAACTTCTGACCCAGCCCCCTGATCTTGGCGATCCGGCGGCCCGGCTAGACTGTTTACATGCCCTCGACGATCAGCAGGCGACCTATGGAGTTTTCTTGCCGGATGGCCCTGGCCTTGGTGTATTCGACCGAGTCATACCATTTCCTGGCTTGCTCCATCGACGGAAATTCGGTGATCACGGTACGCCAGCCGGCATTGTGCTGCGCGTCCTCGCCCTCCTTTTGCTCGCGCAAGCCGCCGCGCACCAGGAAGGTGCCGCCATATTGCTCCAGGCTGGCGGTGGATAGCGGACGATAGTCGGCGTAGCCATCGGGATTGGTGACATTGATCTCTGCGACTACATAGGCTTTCGGCATGTGCTTCTCCAGGAATAAATTAAGGGCAGGCCTCGAAGCGAGGATTGCCCTTATTCTAAGACAAGACGAGCGCCGTCACAGCGACGGCTGCTTTAGCTGGCCAGTACGCGCGCCCTGGCCGCCTCGTATTCCGCCTTCAGGCGTTCCACCACTTCGGCCACACTGGGAGCATCGTGCATCAGGCCCACACCCTGGCCTGCACCCCAAATATCGCGCCAGGCCTTGGCCTTGCTGCCGCCGCCGGAACCGAAGTTCATCGCGGTCTTGTCGGCGACCGGCAGCTCGTCCGGATTCAGGCCGGCGGCGATGATGGATTTTTTCAGGTAGTTGCCGTGGACGCCGGTAAACAGGTTGGTGTACACGATGTCGGCCGCGCTGGATTCGATGATGGCCTGGCGATAGGCGTCATCCACGTTGGATTCCTGGGTCGCCAGCCAGCGCGAGCCTATGTAGGCAAAGTCCGCGCCCATCGCTTGCGCCGCCAGTATCGCGTCGCCGGAAGCGATCGAGCCGGACAAGGCGATCGGGCCCTTGAAGAACTTGCGCACCTCGCCCACCAGCGCGAACGGCGACAAGCCGCCAGCATGGCCGCCGGCGCCGGCCGCCACCAGGATCAGGCCGTCCACGCCGGCTTCCAGCGCCTTTTGGGCGTGGCGTATCGAGATCACGTCATGCAGCACGATGCCGCCGTAGCTGTGGATGGCGTCCAGCATTTCCTTGGGCGGCGCGCGCAGTGAGGAGATGATGATGGGCACCTGGTGTTTGACGCACATCTCGACGTCGTGCGCCAGCCTGTCGTTCGACTGGTGCACGATCTGGTTCACCGCGATGGGGCCGACCTTGGCGCCGGGATTGGCTTCTTTATAGGCGGCCAGCTCGGCTTTCAGGTCGGTCAGCCAGGTGTCCAGCAATTCCGCCGGGCGCGCATTCAGCGCCGGGAAAGCGCCGACGATGCCGGCCTTGCACTGTGCGGCCACCAGTTTGGGGCCGCTGGCGATGAACAAGGGAGAGCCTATGACGGGCAAGGCAAGGTTTTGCAGTGCTGCGGGCAAATGTGAGGATGTCATGTCAATAATCCTGTCTCGGTTATCGAAGCGGCCAGGTATCGGCGGAGCCGCCTTGTTGTAAAAATTTATAGCATTGGAGCCGTTTTGTCCAAGGACGGCTAGTCTCTTCCTGCCAGCCCCATACCAAGCAAAAACAAAGCGTCGGTTTGCGTTTTTAAGTGATGCTGATATGATGTTATCAGAAAAAACGTTGTTTTTCACAACTATAGCACGATCGTACTAAATATCTTGCCTAAGCACCATGAACGCCCCAAAAACTAAAGTTGTCGATTTCCGGCAAGAACAGGAAGGCCTGCGCAACACCCTGCGCCAGGGCATGCTGGACGCCGCCACCCGCTTGCTGGTGGAAGAAGGCGCCGCGGCGCTGACGGTGCGCAAGGTGGCGGAGGCGGTGAATTGCTCGACCACCCTGCTGTATTCGATCTTCGGCGGCAAGGATGGCTTGTCGAATGCGCTCTATCTGGAGGGCTTTGCCCGCCTCAAGCACGAGTACGCCGAGTATGCCGCCAGCACCCCGCAACCGGACCATGCCGGCAGCGTCGACGGCATCTGGCGCTATGCCAGTATCTACCACAGCTATGCGCGCCGCAATCCCAGCTACTACATGGTGATGTTCGGCGATGCAATCGCCGGCTTTGTGCCGCCGCTGGAATCGCGCGTCGCCGCCTGGGAATCCTTTACCCCGCTGATCGCCCAGTTCGAGCGCTGCATGCAGGACGGCGCCCTGCCCAGGTCCAGCCCCACCGCCGCCGCCAGGCTGCTGTGGGCCGCCATGCACGGCGTGATCAGCCTCGAGCTGAAGGGCTATTACTTGAAGAAGGAGCATCCGGACGAACTCTACAAGGCTGCCGTGCACGCCGTCTTGTGCTCCCTGAAACACCCGGATTGACGATAAGAATCACGATAGCAGGCACTTACACCACAAGAACGGAGACGCCATGACTTACCAATGCTTTGCGCTGACGCTGGAACGCAAGATCGCCCACCTGCAGCTGAACCGCCCCGCCGCAATGAACACCATGCAACCGCAATTCTGGCGCGAACTGACCGAGATCCTGCAAACCCTGCAGCGCGAGGCCGCCGCCCGTGTGTTGGTGATTTCATCGACCGGCAAGCATTTCACCGCCGGCATGTCGCTCGACGTGTTCGGGCAGGGCGGGATATCTCTGGATGACAGCAATGCCAGCGGCCGCGCCAATATCGTACTGGCGCTGCAGGACATGCAACATGCCTTCAACCTGATAGAACAATTGCGGATGCCGGTGATCGCCGCGATCCACGGCGGCTGCATAGGCGGCGGGGTCGATATGATCTCGGCCTGCGATATCCGGCTGGCCAGCGCCGACGCCTTCTTCTGCATCCAGGAAATCAATATAGGGATGACCGCCGACCTCGGCACGCTGCAGCGCCTGCCGAAATTGATACCGGAAGGCATAGTGCACGAAATGGCCTACACCGGCCGCCGCCTGCCGGCGCCACGCGCACTGGCGGTCGGCCTGGTCAATGAGGTGTTTGAGAGCCAGGCCGCGATGCTGGACGCTGCGCTGCAGATGGCGGCCGAGATCGCCGAAAAGCCGCCGGTGGTGATCTGGGGCAGTAAACAGGCGATCCACTATGCACGCGACCATACTACTCACGACGCGCTACAGCAAATGGGCTGGCTGCAATCCGGCATCTGGCAAACCAGCAACCTGGTCGAGGCCTTCCAGGCCAAACAGCAGGGGCGCGCGCCGGACTTTCCCGACCTGGCGCCCTTGCACAGCTTTGCCGATGCGCCTTATTCGCTGAAGTAATTCGCTGAAGTAATTCGCCGAAGTAGTCTGGGGGCCATCGGTGGTGGCGCTGCGCGGCCGCCGTCGGACCAGACAAACTGGCTCACCGACTCCAGCGTCGGCCCCAGGCCGCGCAAGGGCCAGGCCATGCTGGCGATCAGGCTGATGTGGCTGGTCTTGTCGAAATGCATGACCGTCACCGGCACCCCGGCTGCCTTCAGCCTGGCGGCCAGACCGTCTGTATTGCGCACCGGGTTCACCAGCTGGTCGCTGAGCGGCGCGATCAGCAGGGCCGGCGGCGCAGCGGCGCTGACATGGTTGATAGGCTGCGACTCCGGCGGCGTATCGGGAAAGAAGAACACCGGCCGGACGTCCTTGTTCTCGATAGGGATGAAGTCATACGGGCCGGCCAGGCCTATCCAGCCGCGCAAGGCCGCCGGGCTGGACGGGCGCCGGCGCTATGCCCCATCACAAACAGGCGACCCGGATCGCCGCCATAGCGATGTAACTGCCGCAGCGTCCAGGCCACCGCCAGCGCCGAGTCTTGCAGGAAGGCCGGATAGCGCACTTGCGGGTACAAGCGGTAATCGGCTAGCACCGCGACGATGCCGCGCGAGGCCAGCGCTTCGGCGACAAAGCGGTAGTCGGCGCGCTGGCCGCTATTCCAGCTGCCGCCGTAAATAAACACCACCACCGGCGCGCTGCCCTGCAGATCGGCCGGGGTGTAGATATCGAGTTGATGACGGGCGTCCGGGCCATAATGGATGTCGGCGGCCTTGACATAGGAAGCACTGGGTGTCAGTGCATTGATCAACTGCACCGGCGCGCACGCCGCCACCACGCCGAACAGCAGCAGCACTGCTATCGGCGCCGCGACGAGCTTGATCCAGGTAGCCATATTTCTCCAGGCGACGTCATTCTTATCTCTATGCAGGACCAATCGCAGCGGTTTCAAAGCTAAGGCCCGGCCAAGCGCGGAGCCGCTAGCGCGCACTCACCAGGGTATCGCCGTCCAGCCGGGCCGCGCCGGCCCTCACCAGTTCGGCCGCCAACGCGCTGATCAGCGTATCGACCGGCGCATCCAGCATCTGCGCTGCGGCCGACATGATACGGTTCTCGCGTATCCCGGCCTGCAGTTTTTGCAAGGAGCACTGGCGCGTCTCCAGCAGCAGGAAGGCCATCATCACTTTCAGCGCATTGCGCGCATTGCGCCTGGGGTCGGACGCCAGGTAGTCCAGCCGCCCCCTGGCCCGCTCCAGCGCCGCCGCCACATCGGAGAACGGCGCGCCGTGGCCGGGAATCACCACCCGCACCTCGAGTTCGCTGATCAGCTGCAATACGCCGGCTTGTTCGGCAAAGCCGGATTCCCCCTCCAGTTCCGGGAAGATCACGCCGAAGCCGTTTTCCCACAGCGCATCCGCGGAGATCAGCAGCGCTTCGCTGGCGCAATACAGGATCAGCGAATGCGGATCATGCCCGGGCGCGGCCAGCGCCTGCCATTCCAGCCCGCCCAGGACTAGCTTGTCGCCGGGCGCCAGGCTGGCGTCAAAGCCGAAGCGTTCACACTTCTGGCCGGTGGCCTTGTAGGTCAGGCTATCCTCGTCCCAGGCTGCGACTGCGGCGGCTTCCGCCACCGGTATCAGCGTATGGCAGGCATAGGCGCGTTGCAGTATCGCGTTACCGCCGCAGTGGTCGGAGTGCAGGTGGGTGTTGATCAGCAAGTCCAGCTTGCGGCCGCCCAGCGCCTGCCTGACCAGCGCCAGCGTCTGCTCGGCGTGCGTCATATAGCCGCTGTCCACCAGCGCGGTGCGCGGCTGGGCGCCGCCGTGATCTTCGTGGTCGATAAACAGGATATTATTCGACGACAGCCAGCCGCGCTCGAATACGGTCATCGTGGCTGGCAACAGGCTTTGCTGGTCTGGCATGGGCTGCGTCTTCCCTTCCCGTCGCTGCGGAAAATTATTCTGCTTCAAACATCCGGTGCTTGATCTCGCGCCAGACCATGCGCTTGTAGGCATTGTCGGCCTTGCTCCAGCGGGTGATCTCTTCTATGCTGCGAAAGCAGCCGGAGCACAAGAGGCCCCTGCTATCCATATTGCATATCCCTATGCAAGGCGAAGGCACGTCGCCGGCCGTCGTTTCCGGATCATAATCGTACAAAATTGTCATACTGCGCTACTGGTCTTTCCTGCCGGCGGCATGATGCTGTTTCTGGGCTTACAGCAAGGTTTCAGGCTTCAGGCCCGCAGGGCCACGTCGGCCACCGGTGCGCCGGTCATTGCCGTCAATTGCATCGGGGTCAGCTTGAACACCGCATGCGGATGGCCGGCGGCGGCCCACAGGCTCTGGTACTGCATCAGGTCCTGGTCGATCAGCATCACGGTTTTTTCCAGGTGGCCGATAGGGCAGACTCCGCCTATCGCATAGCCTATGCGTTCCTTGACGAATTTGGCGTCGGCCTTGCCCAGCGCGCCGACGATGGCGGCTACCTTGTGCTCGTCGACGCGGTTGGCGCCGCTGGCGACCACCATCACCGCTGCATCATCGGACAAGCGGCGAAACACGATGGACTTGGCGATTTCGGCGACGCTGCAGCCGAGGCCGGCGGCCGCCTCGGCCGAGGTCTTGCCGGTGGCAGGCAACATCACGATAGTCTGTTGATGCCCAAGATCCTTGAGCAGGTCGGCGACTCTTTGGGCAGTATCGGGCAGCGTGGTATCGGTGGACATGGAGCGCAGTGTAAGAAATGGACAGGTCCATTTATAACACAGGAGTAGGGCTGCTGCAAAAACCGCGGCGGCCGCAATAAATCTGGGCCGTCGATCTAGGGCGTGTTGACATTTAATTTGGGTGTGCGAATGAGTCTAAACAGGTGC
>JAZJYH010000077.1:30982-40759 GCA_040390485.1 Pseudomonadota bacterium | reverse complement strand
CTATGTCCTTGACCAGGATATTATCCTGCTGCCATAACACCATCATGACAAGGTATTGCGGATAGGTCAGGCCTATCTTGTCCAGTATCGGCTTATAGGTCTTGGTCATGGCCAGGGAGGCCGAATACAGCGCAAAGCAAAACTGGTTGTCCAGCGCCAGCATGTCCACTTCGCTCATGGGTGTTTTTTTCATTGCTGCAAGTTTCTCAGTGTATTTTGGGTGTTCGGAATTTCCTGAATAATACGCCGGTCAGGCTTGCTTGTCCTGCACCGCCATGCCGGTGCCGGCGGCGGAGGGCTTCAGCAATACAGCGCACATCGCCACCAGGATCAGCAGCATCGCCGCATAATCCTGCCAGTGCGGCACTTCGCCCAGCATCCAGGCGCCGGAAAACACCCCGACCACCGGTATCATCATCACCGACAGGCTGGAGGCGATCGGCGGCAGCTTGCGCGCCAGGTCGAACCAGACCACGTGGGCAAAGCCGAACACCATGGCGGCGTTGTATACGATGGCGGCCCACTCCGGCCGGTTCGGCATGCGCCAGGCCTGGCTTTCGAACAATGCCGCCGCCAGCAGCATGATCACGGTGGTGAGCGCCATCATCCAGAAGGTCAGCGTCAGGGTCGGCATATTCAGGGTGGAGCGCTTCAGCATCACGGTGCCATAGCCCCAGCCCATGGCCGCCACCAGCACCAGCACGCTGCCCAGCGGCTGGCCCGAGATCGCGCCGATCTCGCTGGACAGCAACAGCAGGGCGCCGGCCAGCGCGCAGGCGATGCCGAACCAGGCCAGGCGCGACAGCCGTTCGCCATACAGCAACAGGCCGAACAGCACCGCCCACACCGGCATGGTAAAACCCAGTATTGCGGCGCGGCCGGAAGACAGCATCTTGACCCCGATAATCACGCACAGATGCCAGACCAGCATGTTCGGCGTCGCCAGCCTCAGCACCGGCAGCACCTGCTCCCTGCTGATGCCCAGCGGCAAGCCCTGCCACCTGGCCGCCGCCCACAGCAGCGGCAAACCGCCCAGCATGCACAGGGCCCGGAAGGTGAGCGGGGGAAATTGCTGCACGCCCAGCTTCATGATGGGCCAGTTGATGCCCCAGAACAGGGTCAGCAGTATCAGCAGGATCAGGTCTTTGCGGGAGAGTGGGTTCATGGGCTCGCGAAGCAGGGTTTGCTTGGGGGAAGCAGCAGTTATAATGGTGCATTGTGCATCAAATTGCATATTCATGTTTATACAAAGGCAACTCATGACTTTCATCGAAAAACTGTCTGCCGCCTGGGCAACAAATAATTCCCTGCTGTGCGTCGGCCTCGATCCCGATGTCGCTAAATTCCCCCCAGAGTTGGCGCAGCAACCCGATGCGATTTTTGCGTTTTGCAAAGCCATCATCGACGCCACCGCCGACCTGGCCTGCTCCTTCAAGCCGCAGATCGCCTACTTCGCCGCCCTACGCGCCGAAGACCAGCTGGAAGCCATTTGCAGCTATATCAAGACGACCTACCCAAATATCCCCATCATCCTGGACGCCAAGCGCGGCGACATCGGCGCCACCGCCGAACAATACGCGCGCGAAGCTTTCGAACGCTATGACGCCGACGCGGTCACCGTCAATCCTTACATGGGCTTTGATTCGGTCGCGCCCTACATGGAGTGGAAAGAGCGCGGCGCGATCGTGCTGTGCCGCACCTCCAATGCCGGCGGCTCCGACCTGCAATTCCTGAACGTGGACGGCAAGCCACTGTACCAGCACGTAGCCAGGCTGGTGGCCGACAAATGGAATACCAACGGCCAGTGCGCGCTGGTGGTGGGCGCCACCTTTCCCAACGAGATCGCGCAAGTGCGTCAGCTCGTCGGCGACATGCCGCTGCTGATACCGGGCATAGGCGCGCAGGGTGGCGACGTCGCGGCCACGGTCGACGCCGGCCGTACCACCGCCGGCACCGGTATGATGATCAATTCCTCGCGCGCCATCCTGTACGCAAAACCCCTGGCGGGCGAATCCTACACCCAGGCCGCGCGCCGGGTGGCGCAGGAAACCAGGGATGCGATCAACGCTTGCCGCTGAGCTTGCGTCCGAGTTCCGTCACTCCGATTGCCTGGTTTCTAATTCCCGTTCTGCCCGAAGACGGGCAGTCCGGCACCATGTATCCGCAGCCGGCATGATAATGTCAAATTAATAGCTAATGCGTGGTAGCATTTATTAATTGTCACTCTTGGCTATTCCAAGGCGATGCTCAATCTAACTGTTAGAAGACAGAATTGCTCATGACCGCTTTCAAAAGTCACGTGTATTTTCCAAAAGACAAACACGTTCAAAGCTATCTCTTTCCGCACGTGTGCTTTGCTTGCCGGAAGTCATTCAAGAAGCCGCGAAGCGAAGAGCCAAGACTGTGCCCGCAATGTGGCGGCCAAACCATGATGTTGAGCCGTAAGTTCTCGGCTCCAAAGCTCACTGATATTGAGCAGTGGAGGAAGGTTCAGTTCCTTGTTACACACGGCTTCCTGTTTCAGTCAGTATATGAGCTTCGCGAAGACGGAGGGCGTTATAAGGTGAGTTATCCAAGTACGCTCCAGGAAGCGAAATCCTTTGTCATTGCTTACAATTCCCAGGCCTCGCAAAACGTGGCTTGATTTCTCGTCGCTATCCATTTCCGAGAAATTTTCTTGGTGGAAGAACGACTGTTAGTGCGCAGCCCTTTGCCCACGAATTTGATGGAAGAAAATGCCAGAATACATGACGAATGAGACGTATGTGCTGTCGATCCGTCAGCGGGTCGTTGTAGCCGCGGGCGCCATGCTCAATGGCACGTTAAGTTTTCTGGCTGGCTCAAGGCTACTCGCTGCTTTGCGACATGAGGCGGCGGTGCGTGAAGATGATGCAGATTTTCGAGTCTTTGTGGCTATTGATTCAGAAACGGATGACTTACCAATCGGCACAGTGCGTCAGTATTGGGATAAGCAGGCGTTAGAGAAGCTTGAGCCGGAAATTCAGGCCGCAGAAGTTTGGGCCAAAGAACAAGGCAGCAAAGCGTGTGAGTCTCTGATTAGCAGGTTTCAAGAAAAAACTGGTGTCTAAATATAGATTGCCCGCATACGCGTGGCAGTTTTGATGTGGTTGACAGTGCGTAAGTAAGGGAATACTCATGGCTCACTATTTCGATACAAAAGCAAATCCGCGCAAGGCCTACGGCAGCCTGGCGCTGCTGGGGTTTACGATGCTGCTGTTCCCTTTCATTGCATCCCAGTTCGGCAATTCCTGGGTACGCATCATGGACCTGGTGCTGCTGTACACGATGCTGGCGCTGGGCTTGAATATCGTGGTCGGTTTCGCCGGCCTGCTTGACCTGGGCTATATCGCATTCTATGCGCTCGGGGCCTATATGACGGCCTTGCTGGCGTCGCCGCAATTCGCGGTGGTGCTGGAATCCCTGATCAATACCTATCCGCCGATCGGGAATGCGGTCCTCTGGCTATGCGGGCCCGAGGTCGCACAAAACGGCATCCACTTGTCGGTCTGGGCCGTGGTTCCGCTGGGCGCGGCGCTGGCGGCATTGTTCGGCGCCTTGCTCGGAGCGCCGACGCTGAAACTGCGCGGCGACTACCTGGCGATCGTGACGCTGGGATTCGGCGAAATCGTGCGCATCTTCATCATCAACCTGAATGCGCCGATCAACATCACCGACGGTCCGAAAGGCATCAACATGATCGATCCTATCCGGGTCTTCGGGGTGTCGCTGGCAGGCGAGCCGGGTTCCAAGGCGACGCTCGATATCGCCGGATTTGCCATGCCGTCGGTCAATGCCTATTACTTCCTATTCCTGTTCTTGTGCGTCTCCGTCATCATCGTTTCCATCCGTTTGCAGAACTCGCGCCTGGGCCGTGCCTTCGTTGCGATACGCGAAGATGAAACCGCAGCCAAGGCAATGGGTATCAACGCCCGTAACATCAAGCTGTTTGCGTTCGCCCTGGGGGCATCGTTTGGCGGTGTGGCCGGGGCGATGTTCGCGGCATTGCAAGGGTATATTTCCCCGGAATCGTTCTCCCTGAACGAATCGATCGCGGTGCTTTCCATGGTGGTCCTGGGCGGCATGGGCCACATTCCCGGCGTGGTGCTGGGGGCGGTGATACTAGCGGCCTTGCCGGAAATCCTGCGGCATGTGGTGGTGCCCATACAGCTGCAGTTATTCGGGCAGGTGCTGATCGAGGCCGAAGTCTTGCGCCAGTTGCTGCTGGGCCTGACCATGGTGCTGATGATGCTAACCCGCCCTGCCGGCCTGTGGCCCAGCCCCAAGCATGAGGACAGCCTGGGTTCCAACGAGGAGGCCGCCGGCGACAGCGAGCAGCCCGCTTCGTCCAGCAGCCTGCTCGCCGCATGATGAAGCATTTTCCCGACAATATGGTGTGGCAGACTCTGTGCGGACCGCATGCGGCTTACGCTGTTGGCACGGATCAGGCGCGCCGATACATGCCGGGCTTCCCTGCATTTATCGGTTTTCCGGATCTTGAAAACCCCAACTTCCAGGCCTTGGCCCCGTATGCCGAAGCGGGCGAGCATTTATACTGCAATGGCTGGGCCGGCGCCGCTCCCGCCGGCTGGCGTATCGAGTCCGAATCCATCCTGGTCAGGATGAACTGGGAGGCTGCCATGCCTGCCGCGGACGAGGCGCCCGAGGCCGTCCTGCTCGGTCCGCAGCACGCTTTGGCGGCGCTCGAGTTAGCCGGCCTGACCCGTCCGGGACCGTACGGCCTGAGGAGCATAGAGCTGGGCGAATATTTTGGCATTTTCGACGGCGCGCGTTTGCTGGCGATGGCAGGCGGGCGTCTGTGTGCCGGGGAATTCAGGGAAATCAGCGGGGTATGTACGCATCCCGATTTCCAGGGCAGGGGCTTGGCCAGGCGCCTGGTCCTGCAATTGCTACGGCGCCAGATGCTGCACAACAAGACCCCCTTCCTGCACGTCATGCAAGACAATAACGAGATCCACCGTTTCTATCAGCGCATGGGGTTCCGCGATTGCCGGGAGTCGGTGGCCAGGACAGTTGCGCGGGCTTGAGTATCCAGATCATTAATTCGACAAAGCGAGGCTGGTGATGGGGAAGCGGCTGATGATACAAGGACGAGTGCAGGGTGTCGGCTATCGCGCTTCCTTTGCCGATCAGGCAATTGCCCTGGGCCTGTCCGGCTGGGTGCGCAATTGCCGGGACGGCTCGGTGGAAGCCTGGGTTGATGGTGATGTGGCGGCGATTGAAGCCATCATCCTTTGGGCAAGGCGGGGCCCGTCCGCCGCCCGGGTAGCTAATGTCAGCATCGAGGATGCAGCAGAACCGACAGCTTCGGAAGGGGTATTCAAGATTTTGCCGACGC
Source organism: Pseudomonadota bacterium (assembly GCA_040390485.1). GTDB lineage: Bacteria > Pseudomonadota > Gammaproteobacteria > Burkholderiales > Burkholderiaceae_D > Undibacterium. The sequence continues at coordinate 35,382 of JAZJYH010000077.1, read as the reverse complement.
AGTGAATCATCCAACATCAGGAATCTGGCCGCAAGACTAGGATTCCATTACGCGGCACGCAGCCGCCGGGGAACGCAATGCTCAAACTATTAGCGCGTGTCGCGTTGTTTGCTCTTGGAGTCGCCTTATTGGTGGACGCCGGCTTTCTGCCGATCACGCAAGCGATGCACGTTGATGGCCATAGCAGTCATGTGAGCGCCCGCACCAACAATAACGGCGTCAGCCGCGACACCAGCTATAACCTGAAATTGGTAGATGGCCGCGTCGATAGCTGCACGGTAGGATATTCCGCCTACAACAAGCTGAACGACGGCGATGCGGTAACGGTAAAATTTTCCAGGTTGCTTAAAAGATGCATCAGCATAGACCGGGCTGGGGAGGTCGTCTATGCGGAACAGTACTGGAAAGTGTTCAGCGTAATCATAGGTGCCGTGTTGATCGTCCTGGCGTTTGGAAAGCTGGAATTCGAGAACAGCGGCTGGAGCTGGAATTAGGCGGCAGGCAGCCGTCTAGTTTGGGCCGCATTTTTTTTCAAGCTATTTGATTGGGCATTATCTACATGCGCTTCTCACTCCAGCGATTGCTACTTGCCCTATGAAGCGTGTTGAGTACTCTACGAGCAGGAACCAACCTGGCAGCACCCATGTCAAAACCGCGCTGCATCTAAAACTGCTTCTAAAACTGATAGCTGAAACTGATAGCTGAAACTGATAGCTGAAACTGATATCTGCAACAGCGTTATAGGTCGGGCTAGTGCTGTATCGGCCCGTTTTTTAACCCTGAAGTCAACAAGAGGAGGATATATGAATGACGTATATGGAGCTGGGACGGCAAAATTGCCCGCCCAAGCTACCGGGCTGAGGCAGTTCAACGCAACGAAGTTTTGGAGAATACATGAAATTTACACAGGAAAATTCCGAGGATGGCGTCACCGAGCGCTTTTTTGAACTGACGGTTGCCGGTGCGACCGTATATGGCGTGATCTGGGCGCCTGACGGGGCACGTGGCCCCCGCCCGCTGCTATTGATGGGGCACGGCGGCTCGCAGCACAAGCTGTTTGCTCCGTTTGCGGCGTACGGGAAACGGTATGCCAAGGATTTGCAGTACGCCGTGGTAGCGATCGACGCGCCCGGCCATGGGGCGCGGGCTACGCCGGAAGAAACGGCGCAATTTACCGAGAGGTTTCGGCGGCAAATGTCGCAGGGTGAAGGCCTGGGCGGAGAAACGCTCAGGATGATGCTGCAATCCGCGGCGCAGGCGGCGTCGGAATGGCGGGCAGTTCTGGATGAAGTGCAGTCGCTCGACTTTGTCGGTACCGATGGCCCGGTGGGTTATACCGGTCTCTCCATGGGCGCCATGACGGGCGTTCTGCTGGCCGCGACCGAGCCTAGGATCAAAGCCGCCGTATTTGGCCTTGTCGGTTGGCACGAGGAGGCACCCCAGCTTGCGGAGGCGGCGACGAAACTTACCGCTCCGGTAGAGTTTCTGGTCCAGTGGGACGATGAACTTGTGCCACGCAGTGCCGCCATGGCGCTGTTTGACGCTATCGGATCCGCGGAGAAGACACTCCACGCCAATAGGACACCCCAAGCCAATTCCGGCGGACATCCCGGCGGACATGGGGTCGTTCCGCTTTTCGAGCGCTCTGGCTGGATACAGTTCTTCATCCGCCATTTGGGCAAAGCAACTACGCCCTCTTGACCCTGGAAGGCAAATCGCCTTAGCTTAATAGACAGGCCCGGCCATCTGTCTGGGCCTGTCTCTGCTAATCATCAAGCGGCAGAGATTGGGCCGGCGCGGATGGCCTCAAAGCCGGTTTCCACATTATTCACATCTACAGCCCTTCTCCCTACATGATGCAGCGGAGGGTAGGAACTATTCCTGCCATACAAGAGCTTCTTCGCGCGAAATGAAGTAGGGTGGGCAAGTATTGCGTGCGTACTTGTCAAGCCTCGTTCACAGGCTCGCACGGCCAGGAAATTGCTGGGCTGTAATATCTCAAGACCAAAACTATCCGCAGACAGCTACCGCCCTGCGCCGAAAGATGGCATGCCCTTGGCGCCGCCGCCGCCGCCGGCAAAGAACCCATTGCGCATCAAAATACCCATGGCTTCCTGGCGGGCATGCCTGTTTATCGTGGCGGTATGCGGCGGTATGTGTCGTACCGTACATGCATGAAAGGCTTTTTCTGATAGCTTGGCAAGTAATGAAGCACTTTCTGGAAGGAACTCCCATGGACATCCCGACCCTACGTCGTTTGCTACCGTGGCTCGCCAGCTTGCTTGTGTTGACATGCAGCGGCTGGGCCGCAGCGGAGCCGCCCTCGCGTGCGGCGCGTCTCGCCTATATCAGCGGCACTGTGAGTTTCTCTCCGGCCGGCCAGCCAGATTGGGTGCGGGCGGTGATCAACCGGCCCTTGACCACCGGCGACCGCCTCTGGGTGGGCGCCAATTCGCGTGCCGAGTTGCAGCTCGGCGGTGCGGCGATCCGCCTGGGTGGGGCCACCAGCGTGACCCTGCTCAATCTCGACGACCACATCGCACAAGTGCAGCTTTCACAAGGCCAACTGAAGGTGCGGGTGCGCCACATGGGGCGGAACCAGGCTTTTGAGGTGGACACGCCCAATCTCGCCTTTACCCTGCGTCGTTCCGGCGAATACCGCGTCGACGTGAGCCGGGGCGACGATGCGACCGCGGTCATGGTGTCGAGTGGCCAGGCCGAAGTGTATGGTGAAGGCGCGTCGTATATGCTCAATTCGCAGCAAGGATATCGTTTTTATGGCACAGGCCTGTCCGACTATGAAACCTTGGCGGCCTGGCGCGACGACGATCTGGACCGTTGGGCGCGCGATCGCGATCGCCGCGGTGACAATTCACCGTCCGCGCGTTATGTTTCTCCCGAAGTGGTTGGCTATGAAGACCTGGATGCCAACGGCACCTGGCGTCGCGACCCGAACTACGGCTACGTCTGGACACCGACGCGCGTAGCCGCCGGCTGGACCCCCTACCGTGACGGCCATTGGGCCTGGATCGACCCTTGGGGCTGGACCTGGGTGGACGACGCTCCCTGGGGCTTCGCCGTGTCGCACTATGGCCGTTGGGCCAACATCAGAGGCTCGTGGTGCTGGGTCCCGGGCCCTTCGCGAGAGCAGGCGGTGTATGCACCGGCGCTGGTAGCGTTTGTCGGCGGCAAGGATCTACAGATTTCGCTGTCCATCGGTGGTAGTAGCGCCGCCGCAGTAGGCTGGTTCCCGCTCGCACCGCGTGAGGTCTATCAGCCATCCTATCCCGTGAGCCGGGCTTATTTCGACAATATCAACCGCAGCAATGCCGTGATCGCCCCCACTACGATCACCAACGTCTACAACACTACGACCACCACCAACGTGATCAATACCACGAATGTGACCAACACCACCAATGTGACCAAAGTAGTCTATGTCAACCAGCAGGTGACGGGGGCCGTGGTCGCCGTGCCGGCGCAGGCGTTCGTGCAATCACAGCCGGTGGCCAGGGCAGCAGTCGCTGTGACGAAAGAGGCGGCCGCCGGTGCGCCGGTAGCGCATGTCGTCGCCTTGGCGCCAGTGCAAGAAAGCCTGCATGGCGGCGCCCCCAATACCGGCGCCAAGCCGCCGACCCAGGAGCCGACCGTGGTTGCCCGCACCGCACCGCCACCGGCGCCGGTTTCCTTTGCCGCTCAACAAAAGCAACTGGCCGCCAAACCGGGCATGCCGATTGACGAAGCGCAACGCACGCAATTGAAACCAGCTGCCCCGGCAGCATCCGAGCCCAAGGTCAGCGTGGTAAGCACTGCGCAGGCGCCGGCGCCGACTGCGCAGCCGCCGGCGACCCCTCCAGCCGGCAAGTCGCCCGATGCGCGCAAAGCCGAGGCCGGTAGAGGCGAAGCATTGAAGGGCGAAGCAGCCAAAGCCGAGGCATCGAAGCTTGAGGCCGCCAAAGCGGAAGCAGCTAAAGCAGAAGCAGCTAAAGCAGAAGCAGCCAAAGCCGATGCCGCCAAAGCTGCGACAACAAAAGCCGAAGCATCGAGGCTTGAGGCCGCCAAAACGGACGCAGCCAGAGCCGACGCGGCCAAAGCTGAGGCAGCCAGAGCAGGCGCCGCCAAAGTCGAAGCGTCGAAGCTTGAAGCCGCTAAAGCTGAGGCAGCCAGAGCCGATGCCGCCAAAGCAGACGCCGCCAGGGCTACAAACGCCAAGGCCGAAGCATCGAGGCTTGAAGCTGCCAAAGCAGAAGCAGCCAGAGCCGACGCAGCCAAAGCCGATGCAGCCAAAGCCGATGCAGCCAGGGCGGCAAACGCCAAGGCCGAAGCATCAAGGCTTGAGGCCGCCAAAGCTGAGGCAGCCAGAGCCGATGCCGCCAAAGCAGACGCCGCCAGGGCTACAA
>JAZJYH010000077.1:0-30882 GCA_040390485.1 Pseudomonadota bacterium | reverse complement strand
CCAAGGCCGAAGCATCAAGGCTTGAAGCCGCCAAAGCGGAAGCAGCCAGAGCCGATGCCGCCAAAGCCGACGCCGCCAGGGCTGCAAACGCCAAGGCCGAAGCATCAAGGCTTGAAGCCGCCAAAGCGGAAGCAGCCAGAGCCGACGCCGCCAAAGCCGATGCTGCCAGGGCGGCAAACGCCAAAGCCGAAGCATCGAGGCTTGAAGCCGCCAAAGCAGAAGCAGCTAGAGCCGACGCTGCCAAAGCCGACGCTGCCAGGGCGGCAAACGCCAAGGCCGAGGCATCGAGGCTTGAAGCCGCCAAAGCTGAGGCAGCCAGAGCCGACGCGGCCAAAGCCGCCGCGGCCCCGCCGCCGCGTGCACAGAAATCTGGACCTGACGCGAAGGTAGAGGAAGAGAAGAAGGCGGAAGAGAAGAAAAAAGCCGATGACGAAGCACGGAAACAACGTTAATCCGCCGGCGCGGCCGGTATAGAGCTAGGGCGCCATGATTGCCAGCGCCAGCCCCTCCCGGCTTGCCGCCAGTGAACCGATTACGCTTCTTTCAGATAGCGCAGCAGCCGGTCCAGCGCGTGGATAATGGTTTGCTCGCGCACCGAATGCCTATCGCCGGTAAACACCAGCCTCTCGGTATGGGTGACGCCGCCGATCAGCCAGCCGAAGCAGACCGTGCCTACCGGCTTGCCGGGCACTGCGCCGCCGGGTCCGGCGATGCCGGTGGTCGAGAGCGCCACGTGGGCTTCGGAAGCGCCCAGCGCGCCTTCCGCCATCGCTGCCGCTATCTCTTCGCTGACCGCGCCGTGCTGGGCGATCAGAGATGCAGAGATGTCCAGCAACTCGGTCTTGGAGGAATTGGAATAGGTGACGAAGCCGCAGTCGAACCAGTCCGACGAACCGGCGATCTCGGTGAGGGCCTGGCAGATGCCGCCGCCGGTGCAGGATTCTGCCACGGTCAGCAAGAGTTTTTTGGATTTCAGTGCTTCGCCGACTTGCGCGGCCAGTTCGGTAGAGTTCAGCATGGCATGGCCTCCTGTCAATTTTTCTTGAATATGGGCTTAAAAGCAAAAGCACCGGAAAATATTTCCGAGGTATACGCGGCGTTGAATTAGTCCACGAAAAACACCAAAGCCACGAAAGGCACGAAAAATCAAGAGTACGAAAAACAGTTTCGCACTTTTCAAGAGGGCGCTTTCACAGCGACATGTTTGCTGCGTATTTGTTGCCTATCTCGTGGCTTTCGTGGCTTTCGGGTTTTTCGTGGATAGCGCCGTGGCTGTATGCATTCACCAGACAGGATTACTTTACCACTTTGTGCACAGGGTTTTACGTTTTATGTTGCCGGATGCAAAACAAAATCTATTTGCCTGCCTTATGCTGCACAGCAAAAAGCAGGCAATTGTATGAAGAAGCGGTTTCTTATGCCTATTTCTTCTTAAGCGCGATGAACAGGCCGGCCACGATCAGCACCGTGCCCAGCATCAGCGATAAGGTCAGCGGCTCGCCCAGCACCAGCACCGCCAGGCCAACCCCGACCACCGGCATCAGCGCGGTGAACATCGCCGCCTTCGGCCCCAGCATGCGTACCGCCAGGTTGAACAGCAGCACCGAGATCACGCTGACCATGATGCCCATGTACAAGGTCTGGATTGCAATTGCAGTCGCATCCAGCTTGAATACCGCCAGCCCGGCAAACAGGAAATAAAAGGGCAAGTAGAGCAGGCCGCCCACCTGCACCACGCCTACCACCGCCAGCGGCTCGGTATTCCAGCGCCGCATCAGGACCGTATACAGCGACCACATCAGCGCCGCTGTGGCAAACAGCAGGTCGCCGCGCCAGGCTTCCGGGTTGAGTCCGGCCACCGGGTGCAGGATGGCGCCCAGCTTCACTGTCAGCACGCCGGCCACCAGCAACACCAGGCCGGCCACCGGTATCCTTTGCTGGCCGTCCAGCAGCAGCCGGGCGATCAGCGCGGTAAACACCGGCGTGAAGGCCGGGTAGATCAGCGAGCTATGGGTGGCCGGCGCCCATTGCAGGCCGCCTATCAGCACCATATTGTAGATGGGCCCGGCCAGCAGGATGAACACGATGCCGCGCTTCCAGCCCACGCCACAGGCGTTCCAGATACCGCGCCTGACAAAGAAGGGCAGCATCACCAGGCCACTGATCGCAAAGCGCAGCATGGTCAGGTCCAGCGCCGTCAGCCCGGCGCGATAGCCGAAGCTGGCCACCACCGGCTGCGCACCCCAGATCAGCGCCACCGCCAGCCCATACAGGTAGCCGTTCAGGCCCAGCTGCACGCTTGGCACGCTCGGCACGCTCGGCACACTTGGCACACTTGGCACACTTGCGCCGGCCGGGGCCGGCCCCGCCTCAGGAGCGGCTTGGGCCATAGCCGCCGCCGCCCGGGGTTTCTATCACGAAGATTTCCCCGGCCTGCATCTCGGTGCTGGCGACAAAGCTCAGTTCTTCCACCGTGCCGTCGTTGCGCAGTACGCTATTCTTGCCGCAACGCCCAGGTTCGCCGCCGGCCATGCCGAACGGCGCAAAGATGCGGTTATTCGACAATATCGACGCCGTCATGTCTTCCAGGAAGCGTATCTTGCGTATGCCGCCGTTGCCGCCGTGCCACTCGCCCCGGCCGCCGGAATCGGGGCTGATCTCATAGCTTTCCAGCCGCACCGGATAGCGCCATTCCAGTATCTCCGGGTCGGTCAGGCGCGAATTGGTCATATGGGTCTGCACCACGTCGGTCCCGTTGAAGCCCCGGCCTGCGCCCGAGCCGCCGGCGATGGTTTCGTAATACTGGTGCTGGTCATTGCCGAAGGTGAAGTTGTTCATGGTGCCCGGCGACGACGCCAGCACGCCCAGCGCGCCGTACAGCGCATTGGTGATGCAACTCGAAGTTTCCACATTGCCGGACACCACCGCTGCCGGATAGCGCGGGTTCAGCATGGAGCCGGGCGGGATGATCACCTTCAGCGGCTTCAGGCAGCCGGCGTTGAGCGGAATCTCATCGTCGATCAGGGTGCGGAACACATACAGCACCGCCGCCATGCAGATCGCGCTGGGGGCGTTGAAGTTGTTGTTCAGCTGCGGCGAGGTGCCGCTGAAGTCGATCTCGGCCGAGCGCTGCGCATGGTTGACCCGTATCGCCACCTTGATCACGGCGCCGTTGTCCAGCTTGTACTCGTAGTGGCTGTCCTTCAGCGCGGTAATCACGCGCCGTACCGCCTCTTCGGCATTGTCTTGCACGTGCTTCATGTAGGCCTGCACCACCTCCAGCCCGAAATGCTGGACCATCTTCAGCAATTCATCGACGCCTTTCTGGTTGGCGGCGATCTGGGCCTGGAAGTCGGCCAGGTTCTGGTGGATATTGCGGGCCGGATATTTGCCGGAAGACAGCAGCGCAGTCGCTTCCTGCTCCAGGAACACGCCGCCGCGCACCAGCTGGAAGTTGTTGATCAGTACGCCTTCTTCTTCCACCACGGTGCTGTTGGCCGGCATCGAGCCCGGCGTGATGCCGCCTATGTCGGCATGGTGGCCGCGCGAGCCGACATAGAACAGGATGCGCGTGCCTTCCTGGTTGAAGGCTGGCGTGATCACCGTGATGTCGGGCAAGTGGGTGCCGCCGTTGTAGGGGTCGTTCAGCATGTAGACGTCGCCCGGCTGCATCTTGCCGGCATTTTCGCGGATGATGGTCTTGATGCTGTCGCCCATGGAACCGAGGTGTACCGGGATGTGCGGCGCATTGGCGATCAGGTTGCCGTCGGCGTCGAACAGCGCGCAAGAAAAGTCCAGCCGCTCCTTGATGTTGACCGAGAATGCGGTATTTTGCAGGCGCAGGCCCATCTGTTCGGCGATGCTCATGAACAGGTTGTTGAACACTTCCAGCATCACCGGATCGGCCGTGGTGCCCATCGCCTGGCGCTGGCGGCGCGCTTCCACCCGGGTGAACACCAGGTGGTTCAGCGCCGTCACTTCAGCGATCCAGCCCGGTTCTATGATATTGGTGGCGTTTTTCTCGGCGATGATGGCCGGGCCGCGCACCGTGTCGCCGGGGCGCATGTCTTCGCGCAGGTAGAGCGCGGTGTCGTGCCATTGCCCGCCGGAGAACAGGCGCACCGTGTCGCTGGCTTGCAGGGCGCCGGCCCGCGGCGGCAGTTGCTCTACCGCTGCCCGGCCCGCATCTTGAACCTCTGCGGAACTGCCTATCGCTTCCACCGAGATCGCCTCTATCACTAGCGCCTTGTCCGGCATCAGGAAGGAATAGCGCTTCTTGTAGGCGGCCTCAAATTGCTGCACCATCGCCTGTATGCCATCCATGCCGACCACGATCACCGAATCGGTGCCGTCGTAGCGCAGGTGCACCCGCTGCTTGACCTGCAGCCTGGCGGCCGGCACATCCTGGGCCAGCAGGTCGGCGCGGGCCAGTTCGGACAGCTTGCCCAGCTGCTGCTGCAGTTCGGGCAGGGCGCGGGCGTCCAGCGCCAGTTCCATCGCCTGTTCGCGCATCGCGGTCTGGTCGGCCAGGCCCATGCCGTAGGCCGACAAGACCCCGGCGAAAGGGTGGGCGAATACCTTGGTCATGCCCAGCGCGTCGGCCACCAGGCAGGCGTGCTGGCCGCCGGCGCCGCCGAAGGTGGTCAGCGTGTATTCAGTGACGTCATGGCCGCGCTGCACCGAGATGAATTTGATCGCATTGGCCATATTGCCGACCGCGATCTCGATGAAGCCCTCGGCCACTTCTTCCGGCGTGCTGCGCTTGCCGGTGGCGCCCTCTATCTGCTGCGCCATCTCGGTAAATTTTTGCACCACCGCGTCGCGGTCCAGCGACTGGTCGGCATTCGGGCCGAACACTTGCGGGAAGTACTTGGGCTGTATCTTGCCCAGCATCACATTGCAATCGGTGACCGCCAGCTGGCCGCCGCGCCGGTAGCTGGCCGGCCCCGGATTGGCGCCGGCGCTGTCCGGGCCCACCCGGTAGCGGGTGCCGTCAAAATGCAGTATCGAACCGCCGCCGGCGGCTACCGTATGGATGCTCATCATCGGTGCGCGCATGCGCACGCCGGCCACCTGGGTTTCAAATTCGCGCTCGAACTCGCCCGCATAGTGCGACACGTCGGTGGAAGTGCCGCCCATGTCGAAGCCGATGATCTTGTCAAAGCCGGCGGTCTGCGCGGTGCGCACCATGCCGACGATGCCGCCGGCCGGGCCGGACAGGATGGAATCCTTGCCCTGGAAGCGGTGGGCGTCGGTCAGGCCGCCATTGCTCTGCATGAAGAACAGGCGCACGCCGTCCATCTGGCTGGCCACCTGGTCCACATAACGGCGCAGGATAGGCGACAGGTAGGCGTCCACCACCGTGGTGTCGCCGCGCGACACCAGTTTCATCATGGGGCTGACTTCATGCGAGACCGAGATCTGGGTGAAGCCGGCCTCGGCCGCCAATTTTCCGATAATTTCTTCATGCCGGGTATACCGGTAGCCGTGCATCAGCACGATGGCCACCGCGCGGTAGCCCTGCTCATATAAGCTGTGCAAATCTTGCGCCACCTTGGCGGCATCCAGCGGCTGGACTACGGCGCCGTGGGCGTCGATGCGCTCGTCGACTTCCACTACTTTTTCATACAAGAGTTCCGGCAAGGCGATATGCCGGTCGAATAGACGCGGGCGGTTTTGGTAGGCGATGCGCAAGGCGTCGCGGAAGCCGCGCGTGATCAGCAGCGCGGTCGGGTCGCCCTTGCGCTCCAGCAGGGCATTGGTGGCCACGGTTGTGCCCATCTTCACCGCTTCCACCAGGTCCGGCGAAATGGACTGATTCGCTGCCAGGCCCAGCAGGCGCTTGATGCCGGCTACGGCCGCATCCTTGTACTGCTCGGGATTTTCGGACAGCAGCTTGTGCGTCAGTAGCTGGCCGTCCGGCCGGCGGGCCACGATGTCGGTAAATGTACCGCCACGGTCTATCCAGAATTGCCAACGTTGCTCTGATTGTTGAACCTGACCATGTTCTTGTTTCGCTTGACTCATGACTCCCCCATTCTTGGCGTTCTCTTACCTGTATTGGTGCAAACCGGCACATATCCGGTGCAGGCATCCATCTTCGCTGCACACTTGAATTGCATTATTAATGACTTCGTATAAATTGAATATATAAATAAATTACCTGTTGTTTATTGCGATAATTTGTTTATAAAACGTTTGAATATTATATTTAAAAAGTCTATTATTCAACTCAAATCAGCGAATATATGATGCTTCCGCAACGTTGACGTTCGGTTTGCCCTGCATTCTTGCCTGGCGGCATAAGACTGGATTGCGGTGCGGAAAAATTAACGAAGAAATGCATGGGGCCGGTTAAAAGTTACGACTATTATATGTGGCGCAATCTTGTTTAAGCCTCATGGGTGGTTGCTTGGCTGTGGTTCTGAATTGATGTGCGGTAAAAAGCTGATGTTAAAAAAATGAAGTAATACCGATTGATACGATGTTACAAATAAAGTGGAGAGTTTTATTATGATCATCAAGACGTTCAAGAAAATCATGCTGCTGGGTGCGGGATGGGCAATGCTGGCCGTGTCTGCAACAAGTGCCTTCGCACAACAGGAAATCAAGATAGGCGTCATCTATCCCCTGTCCGGCGCCGCCGCGTCTTCCGGCGCAGAGATGAAAAACGCGCTGGAACTGGCGGCTGACATCATCAATAACGGCGCCAAGGGCATTCCCAATCTGCCATTTTCCGCCGGCGGCGGCCTGCCCGGCCTGAAGGGCGCCAAGATCAAATTGGTGTTTGCCGATCACCAGGGCAACCCGCAGATAGGCGCCTCGGAAACCGAGCGCCTGATCACGCAGGAAAAAGTGGTGGCCATCGTCGGCGCCTATTTCAGCAATGTCACCGCAACTTCCAGCCAGGTGGCGGAGCGCTACAAGATCCCGTATGTGAACCCGGAATCTTCATCGGCCACCCTGACCCAGCGCGGCTTCAAATGGTTCTTCCGCACCACCGCGCATGACGACTTGTTCGTGCATAATTTCTTTGAATTCTTCAAGGACCTGGAAGCCAAGAAGGGCATCAAGGTCAAGCAACTGGCCACCTTCAATGAAAACACCCTGTGGGGCAACGAAACCACCAAGCTGGAAACCAAGCTGGCGGCGGAGCGCGGCTACAATGTGGTCAAGACCATCACCTATCCCGCCAAGAGCACCCAGCTGACGTCGGAAATCCAGTCGCTGAAAGCCAGCGGCCCGCAGGTGGTGATGCAATCGTCCTACCTGGGCGACGCCATCATGGCGATGAAAACCTACAAGGAACTGGGCTTTTCGCCGGACATGATACTGGCCAACAACGCCGGCTTCACCGATACCGAATTCCGCCGCACCCTGGGCAAGGATTCCGACTATGTGATAACGCGCGAAGTCTGGTCGCCCGACCTGGCCAAGAACAATCCGCTGATCAAGCAAGTCAATGACCTGTTCAACAGCAAATACAAGATCGACTTCACCGGCAATTCCTCGCGCACCTTCACCGGCCTGATGACCCTGGCGGATGCGATCAACCGCGCCGGCTCCACCGACGCCGAAGCGATACGCAAGGCGCTGACGGAAACCAATATCCCGGCCAGCAAGCTGATCATGCCGTGGAAGGGTGTCAAGTTCGACGAGCACGGCCAGAACATCTATGGCTCCGGCATCCTGGTGCAGATCATAGACGGCAAGTACAACACCGTATGGCCGTTCGACATGGCGACCCGCGACATCGTCTGGCCTATGCCTAAGTGGGATGCGCGCAAATAGTCGCCCGCAGGCTGGCAATGACAAATAGGGTGGGCACCCGTGCCCACGCCGCGATCAGCGAGAGTTAACTAATCCGCGTGGGCACAAGTGCCCGCCCTACGGCGTTAAAAGATTTTTCGGTTGTAAAGACAGAGGATAGTTGGGGAGAACATGATGTCCTTAGAAATACTGCTGCAAACCCTGGCGTCCGGGGTGTTGATAGGCCTGATCTACGCGCTGGTGGCGATCGGCCTGACCATGATATTCGGTGTGATGGATATCGTGAATTTCTCGCATGGCGAGTTCCTGATGTTCGGCATGTACTCCAGCTTCTGGATGTATTCGCTGTATGCCTGGGATCCCATGTTCACCTTGCCGCTGACAGCGCTGTTCCTGTTTGCTCTGGGGGTGATGATCTACAAGCTGGTGATCAGGAAGATTACCAATGCGTCCATGCTGTCGCAAATTTTTACCACCTTCGGGCTGATGATACTGTTTCGCGGCATCGCCCAGTTTTTGTGGAAACCGGATTTTCGCTCGGTGGACCACAGCATCGTCAGCGGCCATGTGGCGATTGCCGGGATACAGATAGGCTCGCCGCAAGTCACCGCCGGCATAGGCGCGATCCTGGTGACCACCGGCATCTACCTGTTCCTGACCAAGACCCGCGCCGGCGCTGCGCTGGAAGCGACCGCCGCCGACAAGGAAGCGGCGCAGCTGATGGGCATAGATTCGCAAAAGATGTTTGCGCTGGCCTGGGGCATAGGCGCGGCCTGTGCCGGCGTGGCCGGAGCCCTGTTGTCTACCTTCTTCCCCATCTTCCCTGAAGTGGGCGCCAATTTCATCCTGATCGCTTTCGTGGTGGTCAACCTGGGCGGCTTCGGCAGCGTGGTGGGCGCCTTGCTGGCCGGAGTGCTGGTTGGCGTGGTAGAGGTGATGGGCGGCTTGCTGATAGGGCCGCAATACAAGATGGCGCTGGTGCTGGGTTTGTTCCTGGCGGTGCTGATGTTCCGCCCCCAGGGTTTGCTGGGCAAGGCTTAAGGAGTCGCAATGAATACCATAGAAAATACAGCGACCGTCAGCATAGAGTCGCCGCGGATCTCCGCCAATCTGTTCCATCCCAAATACCTGCTGTTGCTGGCGGCGCTGGTGCTGGCCGTGCTGGTGCCGGTGTTCGTGAAAGATCCGTCGCACCAGAACCTGGCAATCCTGATCCTGATGGCGGCGCAACTGGGCGTGGCCTGGAACATCATAGGCGGCTATGCCGGCCAGATCTCGCTCGGGCACGCGGCCTTCTACGGCCTGGGCGCGTATGCTTCAACCATGCTGATCACGCTGGCCGGCCTCAACCCCTGGCTGGCGATCCTGGCCGGCGGCATTCTGGCGGCGGTCATCAGCCTGGCGATAGGCTGGTCCTGCTTCCGCCTGAAGGGCCACTATTTTGCGATGGCCACCATCGCCGTGGCCGAGATCATCCAGATCGTGTTTACCAACTGGGAATACGCCGGCGCCGCAGTCGGCCTGACCATACCGATGGACAAGCAGGGCTGGAGCGTGCTGATCTTTGCCGACAAGGAGCCCTACTACTACCTGGCGCTGGGTTTGCTGCTGCTGACCCTGCTGGCCAATTTGCTGATAGAGAAGAGTTACCTCGGCTACTATTTCCGCGCCATCAAGGATGAGCCGGACGCCGCCCGCAGCCTGGGCATCAGCCTCAGCAAGTATAAGCAGATTGCGTTTGCGGTCAGCAGCTTCTTCACCGCGATAGGCGGCAGCCTGTACGCCCAGAAGGAGCTGTATATAGACCCGGCTTCGGTGCTGCATACCGGCCTGTCGATCAAGATGGCGCTGGTCTCCATCCTGGGCGGGGTCGGCACCCTGTTCGGCCCGATAGCCGGGGCCGGCATCCTGACCCTGATAGAAGAGGGCACCCGCATGTTCTTTGGCGGCTCCGGCCGCGGCACCGACCTGGTCATCTATGCGGCGCTGATCGTCGTCATCGCGGTGTATTACCCGAGCGGCGTGCTGGGCTGGTTCAGGCAGTTTTTTGCCCGGCGTAAAGCACAAAGAAATCAGCAAGCGAAAGGAGAGCAAGCATGAGTCTGCTGAGGGTAGAAAACGTCACCAAGCGTTTCGGCGGCATCACCGCCAACCAGGATGTGTCTTTCCAGCTGGGCGCTGGCCAGATAGTCGGCCTGATAGGGCCTAATGGCGCCGGCAAGACTACCATGTTCAATTGCATCGCCGGCTTTGCGCCGCCGACTTCGGGCGACATCTGGCTGAATGACAAGAAGATTTCCGGCCATACCCCGGAACAATGCGCCAGGGCCGGCATAGGCCGCACCTTCCAGGTGGCGCGCACCTTCACCAGCATGACCGCGCTGGAGAACGTGATGGTGGGCGTGTTCCTGCTGCATCGCAATGTGGCCAAGGCCCGCCACAGCGCCGGCGAGCTGCTGGATTTTGTCAACCTGGGCCAGTTCAAGGACAAGCCAGCCGGCAGCATGACCATCAGCGAACAGCGCCGGCTGGCGGTGGCGCGCGCCCTGGCGGTACAGCCGCAACTGCTGCTGATGGACGAGGTGATGGCCGGCCTGAACCCGACCGAAGTGAAAGAGACGGTAGAGGTGGTGCTGAAGATACGCGAGCGCGGCATCTCTTGCCTGATCGTGGAGCACGTACTGGAAGGCATCATGCCGATCGCCGATGCGATCGTGGTGCTGGATTACGGCAAGAAGATTGCCGAAGGCAAACCGGCCGAGGTGTCCAACGATCCCAAGGTGATCGCCGCTTATCTGGGAGATGAATGATGCTGCAGGTACGAAATTTAAAAGTCAGCTATGACGGCGTGCTAGCCTTGTCCAAGGTGGATATCGACGTGCCGAAAGGCAAGATCGTCGCCCTGGTGGGCGGCAACGGCAACGGCAAATCCACCACCCTGCGCGCGGTGGCCGGCCTGAATGCGGCCGACGAGGGCCAGATCACTTTCGACGGCAAGCGCATAGAGAAAGTGCACGCCTGCAAGCGGGTAGGGCTGGGCCTGTCGCTGGTGCCGGAAGGGCGGCGCATCTTTGCCCGCCTGACGGTGGAGCGCAACCTGCAGCTGGGCGCGTATACCCGGCAGGACAAGCAGGAGGTGGACGAGTCGATAGACACCATGTACAGCCTGTTCCCGATACTGAAGGAAAGGCGGCACCAGGAAGCCGGCACCATGAGCGGCGGCGAGCAGCAGATGCTGGCCATAGGGCGCGGCCTGATGGCCAAGCCCAAGCTGTTGTTGCTGGATGAACCGTCCTGGGGCATCGCGCCCAAGTTCGTGACCAAGGTGCTGGACACGATACAGCTGGTCAACCAGCAGGGCGTATCGGTACTGCTGGTGGAGCAAAACCTGCACAAGGCGCTGGCGATAGCCCACTACGGCTATGTAATCCAGACCGGCCGCATCGTGATCGAGGGCAGCGGTCAGGAATTGCTGGACAATGAAGATGTGCGCAAGGCCTATCTGGGAGTGTAAACATGAGTATGGACATGGTTAATCTGTCTCCGGCTGAATTGCGCGCCCTGTATCGCAGCGCCGCCATCAATGACCCAAACGCCGGCCCCACCGCCGGCGTCGCGCGCGGCTTTGTGCAAGCCAACCTGATGATAGTGCCGCGCGAATATGCGTTCGACTTCCTGCTGTTTTGCCAGCGCAACCCCAAGCCCTGCCCGCTGGTGGAAGTGCTGGAGCCCGGCCAGTTTGCGCCGATGTGCGCCGCCGGCGCCGACCTGCGCAGCGACATCCCCGGCTACCGCATCTATGAAAACGGCATCCTGATGCAGGAAGTGACGGATATCAGCGGGTTCTGGCGCGACGACCTGGTCAGTTTCCTGCTCGGTTGCAGCTTCTCTTTCGAGAGCGCGCTGATGGAGGCCGGCATTCCCTTGCGCCACGTACAGCAGCAGCGCAACGTGGCGATGTACAAGACCAATATCGCCTGCACGCCGGCCGGTCGTTTCCAGGGCAATATGGTGGTCAGCATGCGGCCGATCAAGAGCCGCGACATCGCCAGTGCGGTGGAAATCTCAGGCCGCTTCCCGCAGGTGCACGGTGCGCCGGTGCATATCGGCCATCCGGGCCAGATCGGCATCCATGATCTGGCCAGGCCGGATTTCGGCGATGCGGTAGAGCTCATGGACGACGAGTTGCCGGTGTTCTGGGCCTGCGGCGTCACGCCGCAATACATCGCCGAACTGAGCCGCATCCCGTTTTGCATCACCCATGCGCCGGGCAAGATGTTTGTGACGGATTTGAAAATTTAACGGACGCCGACCCTACGCTTCCTCTGTCAACCGGCTTAGCGTCCCTCGTCAACCGGCTTATGCAGCCATGGCATTCTTATTGTGGCGGGAAGCCGTCATAGGATCTTGACGCAGAACAGTCTCCGGATGTTCGCGAATCCCAAGGCGGCGCGGGATAAAGCTGCTCCAAATCAACATCCACGTAGGAAACTGCTGACAACACGACTCGTTGTTCGCTTGTGGTGTTTGCGCTGGCCGGTTGCTATAGTCTGCTGCAAGAACTCATTTCATAAATACTAGTGAGATACTATTTATGAAATGGGTTCCAGTCTCATCGACGTGCACGCAGGCAATGCGCCGCGCGCGAAGAACGCCGGGTGACTGAATACACCTACAAACGGGAGATGGCATCATGAACGCGATACTTAGCAGTGATCCAACAGGATCGGCAACTACAAGAGCGGCAGCAAAGGCAGCAAAGAAAATAATCGATAAGGCCAGCGCACCCGCGTTCCGGCCCTTGCTTAGCGAGGAAGAAATTCTGGCGATGGATAGCCAGGACTATATGAATGAAGCGCAACTGGCGTTTTTTAAATCCAGTTTGCAACAGATCGAGCGGGACCTGATCAGGAACGCCAGCGAAACCTCTGAACACCTGCGCGAAACCGAACTGATTCCAGACCCCGCCGACCGCGCCACCATAGAAGAAGAGCACTCGCTGGAATTGCGCACCCGCGACCGCGAGCGCAAGCTGCTGAGAAAAGTGCAGCAATGCATAGTCAGTATTGATGATGGCGACTATGGCTGGTGCGAAGAGACCGGCGAACCTATCGGCCTGCGCCGCCTGCTAGCACGGCCTACCGCAACGCTATCGATTGAGGCCCAGCAAAGGCATGAGCTGAAGCAAAAGCTGGCGGGGCATTAAACTTAAGTCCTGGCGCCCTGTCTGGCGCGCTTGAACACGCTGCTGAACGAGCTTGCAGAATCGTAGCCGACCGGGCTCTTTCGGGGCGACGTGACCTACTACGCTTCATTCGTCAACCGGCTTAGCTTTCCTCGTCAACCGACTTATGCAGCCAGGACATCCTGATTGTGGCGGGAAGCCATCACGGGACTTGGACGGAGAACAGTCTCCAGATGTGCGCGCAGCCTCGCCATATCGCCGTCCACGTCGGCCTGTTTCATGACGTCGTGGCAGGAAAATGAAGGAAGGATTTCTGCGCCACAGAATTTGTAGTTGGCGGTATTGGCGACGAAGACATCATCGACCGATTTTCCTTGAAACAGGACCTGCTCCGCATCGCCGAATGCCTCGCCAGGGGCATTCCATGTCAGCGAAAGCATGTACTGCTTGCCCTGCATCTTGCCGCCGGTCCCATACTGCTTGCTTGGGTCTTCCCGGGTGCGCCCGTCGTCGACCAGCAAACTCTGCTGAATCAGGCCAGCCGTGAACACCTCGTCGACATATTTCTTGTATATCCACGGCATGCCGAACCAGTAAACCGGTGATTGCAGAATGATGATGTCCGCCCAGACGTGCTTTTGGACTTCGGCGTCGATATCGTAGCCTTGTTCTATCTCCGTTTGTCTGACTTGGTAGCCCCGTTTCTCCATTTCCTCCTGGATGACTCCGGCCATGGTCTTGTTCAGCCCGCCCGTGGAAATGCCTTGATAGAATTGGTGGGAGTTGATTATCAGTAGGTTTTTCATCGTTGATCCTTAGTGATTGATACCGGTAAATGCGGCTTTAAGTCCTTGTTCAGTGACCGTTATTGTGAGTCCAATGGTGGTAAACAGGTTTGCCGGATCTGAGCGTGTTATTGCCTGATTCGATGAGTTTGCAGCCAGACTGGAAAGCAAGCCAGTCTATGATGCTAGACTGTGCATAGACGACTATTCCTGCAAAGACGATATGAAATCAGGACACAGCATGCCCCCGGTCAATGCAAATGAGCTTGCCCAACTGGTCAGTGATATTGCCCAAACCGATGGCGACTACACGACGCCAATCCCGGCGCTGATGATTTATCGTCGTAGTGCAGCCACCGATCCCGTGCCGTGCATCTATGGGCTGGGCCTGGGTATCACGGTCCAGGGCGGCAAGCGCGTCACGCTTGGCGATGAGATCTTTGACTATGGGCCAGGACAATCGCTGGTCACCTCGGTGGACCTGCCGGTGGTGTCCTATGTGACGCACGCCAAACCGGTCGAACCTTATCTGGGGGTGCGTCTTGAATTGGATGCCCGTGCCATTGCCCAGGTGGCGGCCGAGATGGATTTTTCAGCGCCGTTCAAGGCAACGTCTTCGCGAGCGATGTCCGTGGTGACCCTGGACGATGGCTTGCTGGCTGCGATGACCCGGCTGATACGGCTGTTGCAGGAACCGCAGCTGATACCGCTGATTATGCCGCTGGTCCAGCAGGAAATTATTGTCCGGCTGCTGCACGGAGAGCATGGGCCGGCGCTGCTACGCCTCGTTACGGCCGGCTCCCCGAGCCATCAAATCGCCAAGGTGATCGCCTGGTTGAAGCAGCACTTTAGGAACGACGTCCCCATCGACGATCTGGCGACCAAAGCCCACATGAGCCCGTCCACCTTCCGTCAGCACTTTCGTGCGGTAGCCGGCATGAGCCCCTTGCAGTATATGAAGCACCTGCGCTTGCAGGATGCCCGGCAACTGATGCTGAACGAAGACCTGGATGCCGGCAGTGCCGCGGTGCGCGTCGGCTACGAGAGCGCCTCCCAGTTCAGCCGCGAATACACCCGCCTGTTCGGCGCGCCGCCGTTACGCGACATCAAACGCTTGCGGGAATCTACCTGAGAAAAAGCGGATGACGGCTTGAGCAGAAAGTGGCCTTGTCCTGGAGATTAGATGCTTCCTGCCTGGCCTATTTTTCAACGATAAAACATTGGAATAGGCAAGATATACGTCGAAACCGGCAAGCCCACTCCATCGCTCAGGGCGCATACTTCCAGGCACTGAACAGCGTCTAAGTCCTGGCTATCTAAGTTGCCGGCGCCGTGCCCGCATACCCGCCTCACCCATCCTATGGAGAAACGCCCAACCATGAGTACGCTCAATGTCAACGGCCGTCAGTACACGGTCGACGCCGACCCCGGCACTCCCATCCTCTGGGCCCTGCGCGACACGCTGGGCATGACAGGCACCAAGTTCGGTTGCGGCGCTGCGCTGTGCGGCGCCTGCACCGTGCACCTGGACGGCCAGGCTATCCGCTCGTGCATTACACCTATCTCTGCCGCTTCCGCAGCTGAAGGCAAGAAGATCACCACCATCGAGGCCGTCACCGATGGCAGCGACGCTGTCGGCGCCGCCGTGCATGCGGCATGGGTCAAGCATGACGTGGCGCAGTGCGGCTATTGCCAGAGCGGCCAGATCATGAGCGCCACCGGCTTTCTCAAGTCGCTGCCGCGCGGCAAGCAGCCGACCGCCGCCGAGATCGACTCGGCCATGGCCGGCAACATCTGCCGCTGTGGCACCTACGCTCGCATCCGCGCTGCGGTAGCCGATGCCGCCCACACCCTCGCCTGAAGGAACTGCCATGTTGCCCAATGTAGACTACAGCGAAATGCCGCGCGCCCTGCAGCACCTGCTGATCCGAGGCCAAACCCCAGAGGCCGCCACGCTCCCGCGCCGCAAATTCCTCAAGCTGGCCGGCTCCGTCGGCCTGGCGCTCGGCGCCTTTCCCCATCTGGCCTTAGGACAAGCGGCCGGCAGCGCCCTTAAGCCGACCGAACAGCCGTCTGCCTTCGTGCAGATCGCCCCGAATGGCGAGGTCACGGTAGCCGTCAACCGGCTGGAGTTTGGCCAGGGCGTGCAGACTGCGCTGCCGATGATCCTGGCCGAAGAGCTGGACGCCGACTGGAGCTTGGTCCGCAGCCGGCACGGCTCGAACGACCCGGCCTACGTCGATCCGCTGTTCGGCATACACCTGACCGGCGGTTCCCATTCGGTCAAGAACAGCTTCACGCAGTACCGCGAACTCGGTGCGCGCGCCAGGGCCATGCTGCTGGCCGCCGCCGCGGCGCGCTGGAACGTGGACGTGGCCAGCCTGCGCACGCAGGCCGGCACGGTGCTGGGCCCGGGGGGGCGCAAGCTGAGCTACGGCGAGCTGGCCGAAGCGGCGATGGCGTTGCCAGTGCCGGAGAAGGTGACGCTGAAGGATCCCAAGGATTTTCGCCTGATCGGCCGTCCCACTACACGCCTGGACGCGCCTGCCAAGAGCAGCGGGCGGCAGCAGTTTGGCATCGACGTCCGCCTGCCCGGCCAGCTGACGGCCGTGGTGGCGCGTCCGCCGATGTTCGGCGCCCGTCTGGCTTCGGTGGACGACAGCGCCGCGCGCGCCGTCAAGGGTGTAAAGGCCGTGCTGCGCGTGCCGCTGGACCGCGGTGGCGAGGGTGTGGCCGTGGTCGCCGATGGTTACTGGCCGGCCAGGCAGGGCCGCGACGCGCTGAAGCTGGAATGGGACACGGCTGTCGTCGAGAAGGTGGACAGCCAACGGCAGCTGGCCCAGTACCGCGAGCTGGCCGTGCGCCCTGGCCCGCGCCACTTCGAGGCTGACATGGCGCCCCTGGCGACGGCACCCCGGCAACTGGAAGCCGAGTTCGTCTTCCCCTACCTGGCCCACGCGGCCATGGAGCCGCTCAACTGCACCGTCGCGTTCACCAAGGAGGGCGCCGAGCTGTGGACCGGCTCCCAGTGCCCCGGCCTGGACGGCGCTGCAGCCGCGCGCGTGCTCGGCATCAAGCCCGAGCAGGTGGCGGTGCATGTGCAGATGGCGGGCGGCGGCTTTGGCCGGCGCTTCTCTAGCGGCAGCGACTTCGTGGTCGAGGCCTGCCAGATCGCCAAGGCCGCCCGCGCCGTCGGCCTGAACGTGCCGGTGCGCACGCTGTGGAGCCGCGAGGATGACATGCAAGGCGGCTACTACCGGCCCATGCACTTGCACCGCGCACGCATAGGCTTTGACGACAGTGGCAAGGTGCTGGCCTGGGACCACGTCATCGTCGGCCAGTCCATCACCACCGGCTCCGTGTTCGAGCAGTTCCAGGTGAAGAATGGTATCGACGCCACCGCAACCGAGGGCATGCGTGAGCCCTACGCACTGCCGATGCGCCTGACCGTGCATCACCCCAAGCTCAATGTGCCGGTGCTGTGGTGGCGCAGCGTGGGATCGACCCACACTGCCTTCGTGATGGAGACCCTGATCGACGAGATCGCCCGCAACACCAAACAAGACCCGGTAGCTTACCGGATGCAGCTGTTCGGCGATAAGCACGCGCGCCACCGGGCTGCGCTGCAACTGGCGGTGGACAAGAGCGGATATGGCAAGCGGAAATTGGCGGCCGGCCGCGCCTGGGGCGTGGCGGTGCACGAGTCCTTCGACACCGTGGTGGCCTATGTGGTGGAAGCCTCGCTGCGGGATGGCCAGCCAGTGCTGCACCGGGTTACCGCCGGCGTGCACTGCAATCTGGTGGTGAACCCGCGTACCGTGGAGGCCCAGGTGCAGGGCGCGGCGATCATGGGCTTGTCGATGTGCCTGCCGGGTTCGGCCATCACGCTCAAGGATGGTGTCGTCGAGCAGAGCAACTTCGGCGACTACACGGTGGCGCGCATCACCGACATACCGGCCTTCGATGTGCACACCGTGCCCAGCGCCAAGCCGCCCACCGGCATGGGCGAACCCGGCCTGCCGCCGCTGGCCCCGGCGTTCGCCAACGCCGTCGCCCGTTTGACCGGCAAGCCGCTGCGCGAGCTGCCGTTCAAGCTGAGCTGAGCCGCATCCCTGTTGCATGAGCCTGAGCCATGCGCAGGGAAGATGTTTGTTACTAATGTGAGTATTTGAGAGGCGCTGGCTAAGCGCTAGGGTGCAATGGGTTTTACCTATTGCACCGTTTTACATTGATTCGAATGTTACGCGGGGGGCTACATTACCAGTCACGCCGGCACCGCGTTGCGCAAGCCGTCGCCGCGCTTTTCAATAGCGACGGACACACCCAGCACGACCACGCCGCCCAGCGCCAGCGCCGCGCCGACCCAGCCTGTGGAACGCAGGCCCAGCCCCATTGCGATCGCCATGCCGCCGGCCCAGGCGCCGAGCGCATTGGCGATGTTGAAGGCAGAGTGGTTCAGCGCCGCCGCCACGGTTTGGGCGTCGCCGGCCACGTCCATCAGGCGGGTTTGCACCGCCGGGCCGATGGCGATGCCGGCGCCGATTGCAAACAGGTTGATTGCCGCCGTCCAGATATTGGCGCTGGTGACGGTAAAGGCGGCCAGTGCGGCGGCGTTCCACAGCAGTACGCCGAAGATGGTCCAGACGCGCGAACGGTCGGCCAGCCAGCCGCCGACCAGGTTGCCGACGGTCATGCCGATGCCTATCACCGCCAGCAGCAGCGATACCATCCACGGCGTGACGTGGGTAATTTCCAGCAGGGTAGGGGTGACATAGGTGTACACGGCAAACATGCCGCCAAAGCCGATCGCCACCATCAGCAGCGTCAGCCATACCTGCAGCCGGCGGAACACGCCCAGCTCGCGGCGTGGGCTGGCATTGCCGGCGGCGATCTTGGGCACAAAGATGCGCACCAGCAGCATGGTCAGCAAGCCGATGGCCGCCACCGCCAGGAACGCGGAGCGCCAGCCTATGCCTTGCCCCAGCCAGGTCGCCAGCGGCACGCCGACGATATTGGCCACCGTCAGCCCCAGCATCACCCGCGCCACCGCCTGCGCGCGCCGTTCCGGCGTTGCCAGCGCGGCCGCGACCAGCGCCGCGACGCCGAAGTAGGCGCCGTGCGGTATGCCGGCGATGAAGCGCGCCAGCACCAGCATCCCATAGTTGGGCGCGAGCGCGCTGAACAGGTTGCCCGCCACATACATCAGCATCAGGCAGACCAGCATCAGGCGGCGCGGCATGCGCGCCAGGAAAATCGTGATCAAGGGTGCGCCGACCACCACGCCCAAGGCATAGGCGCTGATCATGTGCCCCATCTGCGGCAGCGTGGTTCCCAGGTCGTTGGCGACTACCGGCAGGATGCTCATCGACGCAAATTCGCCGGTGCCTATCGCCAGGCCGCCCACGGCCAGGGCCAGATCGGCCAGACCGGCGCCATAAGGAGCGCTAACAGGAGCGCTAACGCGCGGAAACGAGGTCTCAACAGGGGAGTGCATAGGCGGGAATAATTAATGGAGTGCAATATTGCGCAAAACGAAGGTCGAAGGATATCACGCTTGCAGGATGCGAGTTGAGCCTGAGCTTGGGGCGAACGAGGGCCGTAGGGCAATGGAGTGGACTCCGCCCCTACGGCACTATTCCTGCTCGCATGACGAGGGCCAGATTTTTTCAGTATCAGTCGAAGGCAATGACGCGATCGCCCTCGCCTGGCTTGCAGCCGTCGGCGATCGGCGTCCAACCGCGGTGCACGACAATTTGCCTGTCATCATGGCAGACCTCGATGCGTTCGCTGCCGGGCACACGCTCCCGGACGAAGGCCTCGACAGTCGACGGCAGGCTGACCTTGAGCCTCATCGCGAGGCGGTCGTCTTCAGGATGATCGCCCAGATGCAGCAAGGGTACAAATAGGGACGCGAACATCAAGGCGTGCGAGCCGACTTCCACCGGTTCGGGCGCATAATTCGCCTCCTGCAGCCAATGCTGGGCGCGCCCGCGCAAGCCTTCCCCATCGGCCAAATCACCCCAGGCCACGGCCAGCATTTCCATCACCCACTGATTGCAGTTCTGGTAGCGTGTGCTAAACGGGTAAGAGTTGGCGCTGTAGCTCGCAGCCAGCAGATGCAGGGCAGTCGGCGCATCCATGGACGCGCGGCGCAGCGCGCTTGCCTCTGCGGCCGGCAAGCTCACGATAGAGACGTAGGCCAGTGAAGTATCGTCGATGCCCGTGACAAAGCCGGGGATGCCCTGGTCGTAGATCCGTGGACGCTCCTCGTCGCAGGCGTAATAAAGCTGCCGGGCCGACCATCCGCCCCGGTCGTCACGCCAGCTTACGGCCGCGTGCGAGTAGCGAATATGGAAACGCGAGAGATCGAGCCCCGAGCGGCTGATCAGCGCTGTGCTGTCGCCCCGCACATTGAGTTCATCGCGGACTGCAGCGGCAAATTGCAGCGAGCGGTCTTGCTGGCCGGCAGTCAGCTGCTGCGTACGGTCGCAAAAAGCCGAAGAAGTTGAAGTGCTGGATGAACCCGGCTGCGCCTGGGCTGCACCGGCCAAGAGTGCCGTTGCAAATACAAACGCGCAGCCAATTTTCACAGGCTCACCGGGCGGGCGGCAAGATCGTTATACCATTCATCTTTCAGCACGAGATAGAAAGCCTGCCTGGTGTCGCTACGGGCGAACTCAAAACCATAGACCCGATTGCGCGCATGCACCAGATCGCCCCGGCCCAGGTTCTGCTTTTCGAAAATGGCCTGCGGCAGGTCAAGCACGATCTGCTCGCGCGACTCGTCGGCCTGCATCGTGATGCGGGTGATGCCGGCGCGATCGGGCGCTTGCGCCAGCTCAATGATGCGATAGTCGCCATCGGCAGTCTTCTTGTCGCGATCGGACGAACTGTTGCTTGATCCGCGGAATGAATCAGAGATACTGCCGCTGGAGGCCGAACCTGCGCTGGAGGCAGACGACGCAAAACTCTCGGCATGTGCATGCAATGTCATGCTCACGGCTGCGGCGAGGAAGGTGACGCGAAAAATCAGAGGTAAGCGCATTGAATACTCCTTGAATGTGAAAATTGATAGACGGGTAAAGCAGCCAGCAATAGGCAAGGCGACAGAGTTGATCGCGGCGTTACAGCAATGATATTGTGAAGACACATCAGGAACGGCTCCTATCTCTAACCGTTGCTGCCCGCGCGACGACGGCGAGGACCCGCTTCTATGGCCTCCAGCGCTCTATTATAGATGGTGAATTCATCCTGGGCTGGCGTGCGCTGCCAGCGCTCCTCGTGCAGACATGTATCGGTCGGATGCAGCGGCTTTGTCAGCGGTTCGTCAGCGAGGCGGCTGATACGGCAACCGGTCGCAGAAAAGTCATTGGCGGCAGGCCGAGCAGGCCTATCATTGCTTGCGAATCGAGGCGGATGCCGTCAATGGAAACTGTGCCAAGTCCCAGCTTGCGGCAGGCAATCATTAACTCGGCCAGCACCAGGGCCGTAGACACTGTTGCACTAGCCATGAGCAGGGCAAGTGTTTGTGACTATTTTGAGGATTTGAGAGGCGCTGGCTAATGAGGCTCTAACAAGAGAGCATCATGTTCAGCGTGTACCAATAACTGATACGCCAACGCTCGGGCGCGCTCTTTATCTCGAAACTTATTCCTCACGATGTCACAGTGAAAAGGATTTTGATTATCTCCGACAGTTACAGGGGACTGGACAATTTGCAGTTCCTTTGGGACAGTTTTTCTACGCAATCCCGCCCATCCAGCAAATACTGCTCCTGTTTCCGAAAAATCTTTAATCGCTACTGGAGTTAAAAATTTCAATTTCTTTTTACAAGGATTTCCACTTGTACTAATTAGATCAACAGACAAATCAGTGTTGTACCTTGTATCGAAAAAAGCCGAATACTTATAGCGCGGGCCTGAAGGCGTTTTAGTAACATGACCTTCGCTCAACCGGCGACCGACTATGTCATTAGGTGAAATAGGTTTGCGAGGAGGGGGTATCCTCAGGACCCAAGCCAAAGCCCTCCCAAGCGCATGCCGCAACTGTAGTAACCTTTCTCGAATCGTCACAATTGCTTTCACTAGTTAAACGAAATTGATAACCCTACATGGACAAAAATTTGAGCCATTTACGACCTTGTTTACGTTGGCTTGGAACTGTTGAGTCAAGTCCACGATTCAAAATCAATGCAATATCCTGAGATAATTTTTCTACGTTGATGTACGCATTGCGTATTACAAGGGATTTTGGAACGAGGTCCTGCGTCCACATTAATTGGATCGAGTCACTATCAAAGATGCATACTAGACGAGATGGATGAGTTAAAAATTCGACCACGCCTGCACTGTCAACCATGTCGTAACTAATTGGCTTAAACTCATTTTCTAATAATTGCTGCATCAAAAGATATTTGGTTCGTCCAGAATTACCTTCGGGCATGGCATAGCGAATTGCGGGTGCTGTACTTTGGAAAAGTGATCTGTCGTTGTATGGAAGATGATCTCTGAGCTTAGTAGGCGATAGGATGTTATCCGGCTCTTCACTTTGTGCGAAGGACGCACGCGTATTCATCAGTTTGGCAGCAGCAATTTTAGTCGGCAACTGCGCATCAAGGAAAAATTTAGAAGAAAATACTAACGCATTGGACGTAACTATATTTGGAATAATTCCGACAAGACCAGATGCGTGAATGCTATTGGAGGAGCCGAATCTTGACTCATATTCTATAAGTGCAGTGCTCATCGAAATTTCTCCAATAAATTCCCATCAATCATCGAAAAAAATATCTCATGATTACTGTTATGAGCTTTCTTAAGCCAATCGCCTGGAGATGACATGAATTGCTGGCAATCTTCACCCTCTGAAGAAACCGATGTTTCCCAAATCAGCGATTCTTCTCCATCTTTCTGACCTCGGTTGAATGACAGGGCTACCTGACCACGAGGTTCTGAACACTGTAACTGAGTGCTGAGCATAAATGCACCCACTCCACCCTTCAAAAATTCGGCCTTAAAGATAGGGGCATTAAGACTTACGGTCACACCTAACTTGCCTAGGACGTCTTCTACTTTTCTATCGTTTAAAGGTTCCGCGTCTATATATCTCAGCCCCGCGTATACAATCTTCGGATCATGTTCGAATTCATTCCAGACACTCTTCAACTTATCAAATACGGCCAAGCATCGAGGCAAAAATGTTGCCGATTGGTAGGTGTCCGTTTCGTTGACCGTTAAGACTCCGGCACCTATCTGCACTAAGGGCCATGTTTGACCGTTACTGCGATATTGATGTTGAGGCTGGTAGGGCAGCATCATTCCTGGAATCTGGGCGCTTGGCAAACGAAGATGGTCTGGAAAATCTCCTTTTAATTTTCTTGCCAGCAGTACTGGCAATACTTCGTATAGGGGATCGTTCGGCATTCCATTATTTAGACCCTGAAGTTCCCATCTGACCTCAAATATTGCTTCCACAAGTGGCTTTTTGGTCAGTTCCATTGGCGTTCCATAGTTTTGTGACAATAATAACGAATCTAGCATAGCATAAACCTTTATTTGTAGAAAATTTCCGGACTTTTATTTATTGGCGTTATCGCGAGTATCTGCAGAGCTTGGTCTGTTAGTGCCTGATAAGGCCAGCCGCAGCGCTAAATGTCACAATGGGCTGCTTTCTTTCATTGGCCTATATGCCAACGGCCATAGCGTCCGCATTTTCAAAGCCCAGGCGCATACTTCGCCCGCGACAGCGCCCCGGCAGCCACAGGCTCCGGCTTGCTGAACTCCTCATCGGCATCATCCCGGCTATCCCTGTCGCCGCCAGTCTCCATACGAATCAGGCGTTCAAACAGTTCTGCGGCCGCTGGCTTGGCCTGGGGTTTGGTTATTTTTTGGTCGCCTCGGGCGTCGTCAGCAAGGCTGGCGACAGCTAACACGTCAGTGTTAGCGAGGTTTTCATGCTGTTTCTGTTTCTGTTTCTGCTTCTGTTTCTGCTTCTGTTTCTGCTTCTGTTTCTGCTTCTGTTTCTGCTTCTGCTTCTGCTTCTGCTTCTGCTTCTGCTTCTGCTTCTGTTCTTGTTCTTGGCTTCGAAGCCCCTTCGAACTGGCTTCCGGTGCGATGTAGACCTCGGCGCTGCCCCTTCTGCAGCGGCTCATGCAAAAGGCGTCTACATATTTATTGTAGAAAGCCCCCAGGAAGGGATTGTCAGGCAGCCTGTCGTATTCGGACTGTATGCCGGCTGTCCTCTTGTCCCTGGGGTTGAGCTGCGCTTCTATCTGGAAGCGCGCCATCCCTGGCACCCACACCACCTGGCTATCTTCGTCGTAGCGGCAAAAGCCGGCTTCGACGCAGCTTTGAAGGGCCTTCGTCACAGCTTCCAGGCTCAGCCCGGTTTCATGCACGATGATCGCCTTGGGCAGGTAGTACAGGCCCAGCATATTGGATTGCGGCGCTGTCATCAGGTACAGCGCCAGCAGTTGCGCATGCCCGCCGCGTCGGCGCAGCTCGCGGCCGGTGCCGCCTATCCAGAAGGACGGCGTGACTTTGGCGTAGGGCCTCATGGACGGCCTCCTGCATGGCTAGCGCGGGGTCGTTGTAAGTGAGGTAGCTGCGGTAGGTGGCCGCCGGGAATCTTCATTTGCTTCATGCTTGGCTTTCCTGGTTGGTTTATGTTGTCTGGGCTTGGGCGCAATGCGGGGCAATGCCGACATGCGCGCATTGATTTTATTCGCAAATGAATAGATTTCTCAATGGGAAAATCGCGGATTGCCGTAAATATCTATACGCTTACGTATAGATTGCCTGCTCAGTTGTACAAGCGCCCAAGGTAGACGGCGCAGCCGGTGATAGTGGTCGCTAACCAGCTTTTTGGGGGGTGACGGAATCTGGAAGAGTGTTAAAGCTTGAGGTTTTGTCGATAAATAGTGATGAAGATTAATAGTTTTGTTGATGTTTTCAACGCAGATATATTAGTGTTTTAGCCTTAAAATCCATGTTTTATTTGCCTGTCTCAAGGTAATATGTGATTAACGTGCCGGAACCCGGTCAAAAACCGGGGAGCGCGTCAACCAGCGATATCATCAGGAGACCCCACCATGTCGGCAACAAAAAACAAGAGCAAGGCTAGTCTAAGCCAGGCCGCTTCGTCCGCCTCGTCCGCTTCAGCTAGCGCCGGCGCCGTGCCGCGCGTGCCTATCGTGTCGTCCGCGCACCTGGCGCAAGGGCGCAGTGCGGAGCTGAGCGAATTTGAATTCGGCATGATCATCGCCGGCAATGCTTTCAACCGCTGGGCGGTGCGTTGCATGGCGGCGGCCGGCATGAAGGACATGACCATCACCGACGTGCTGGTGCTGCACCACATCAACCACCGCGCGCGCGAAAAGAAGCTGGCCGACATCGCCTTCATCCTGAACATAGAAGACACCCATATCGTCAATTACTCCTTGAAGAAACTGCAGGCGCTGGAACTGGTGCAGACCGAGAAGCGCGGCAAGGAAGTCTTGTATTCCACTAATGAGGCGGGCCAGGCCGTATGCAAGCGCTACTACGATATCCGCGAACAGGTTCTGGTATCCGGCCTGACCGGCGACGGCACCGAGAGCTTTGAACTGAGCGAGCTGGCGCGCTTCCTGCGCGTGCTGTCCGGCTTGTATGAACAAGCTGCGAGGGCGGCGACTTCCTTATAAAAGGACATCGCTTTTATTCTTCCCCGCCAGTCGTTTCATTCGGTGCCCGTACAGCAAACTTGCGCGGAGCGCGGGCGCCGCCTCACTGTTCTGAACGCTTTGTCGGTTCCCGTTTGCGCCGCGCAGCATTTCCAAGCTCCCTTAATTGCAGCCACAGGCGTTCCGCCACCGGGCCGTGCGCGCTATCGCGCCGGCGTGCCGCATAATGCGGCAGCGTGGCGCCGCGCAAGTGCATGCCCTCCAGCGATAGCAGCCGTTTCGCCTTGATATCTTCGCTCACCAGGTGCTGCGGCAGGTGCCCCCAGGCGAGGCCCTGCACGATGAGTTCGCGCTTCATCAACTGGTCCGGCACGCTGCAGGTGCGGGCGCCGTCTACCAGATAGTAGTTGGCGCCCGACGGCTGCTGGCTGGAATCCCTGATCACGCATTGCATATAGGGCCGCATGTCGTCCGGCGTCAGCGCCTTGCTGACAGGCTGAAGCAGGAAGCCGGGGGCTGCCACCGGCACCAGCTTGACCTGGAACAGCTCGATGGCTTCGATATTCGGCGATGGTTTGTCCAGGTGGTGAAAGATCAGGTCGCACTCGCCGTTTTGCAGCCTTTCCCACGGACCGCTAATTGCTTCGAACAGCAGGTTCAGCCGGGTGCCGGTGCTGGCGGCAAAAAAACGCCGCAACATCCCCAGTGTGCCAGGCAGCGGGCACAGGTCGCCTACCACGACGCGCAGCTCGGGTTCTTCGCCGGCGGCGAGTTGCGCCGCCTCTCGTTTCAATTCTTCATATCCACGCAGGAACAGCAGCGCGCGCGCATGGAAGGCCGCGCCTTCAGGGGTCAGCGCAGTGCGGTAGGCGTCGCGGTTCAGCAAGGCGATGCCCAGCTGTTCTTCCAGCGATTTGACGGCGGCGTGCACGGTAGGGTGGGTGCGATGCAGGCGTGCTGCGGCAGCGGCAAAACTGCCCTCGGCCACCAGCGCGGTAAAGCACTGCAGCTGCAAGATCGTGGGTTCTGACATTGTCGTTGTTTCCTTATGTCTTTGTAAAAATAAAGTAATTTTTTTCTACATAGATGGATATTAGCATGGAGCCTCTTTCTAACAGGAGGTAAGCGTAATGAAGGCAATCACAAGAAAGCAGTTTGGCGGCCCGGAAGTGCTGCAATTGACCGATATCGCAATGCCGGTAGCGGCGGCCGGCTCGGTGTTGCTACAGGTGCGCGCGTTCGGCCTGAATCACGCCGAGCTATACATGCGCAAGGGCGAGTGGGGCGATGTAGCGGCGGTGAGCGGCATCGAATGTGTCGGCAGCGTGGTAGAGGACCCTGCCGGGCGGCTGCAGCCCGGCCAGACCGTGATGGCGCTGATGGGCGGCATGGGCAGGAGTATCAACGGCAGTTACGCGCAATACACGCTGGTGCCGGCGGCGAATGTCGTTGCGCTGGAGACCGCCTTGCCATGGGAAACCCTGGCGGCGCTGCCGGAATCCTATGCGGTGGCCTGGACCTGCCTGCAGCGTAACCTGCAGTTAAAGCAGGGGCAAAGGCTGGTGGTGCGCGGCGGCACCTCCAGCCTGGGGCGGGCGGCGATCGACCTTGCTGTCTTACTCGGAGCCGAAGTCATCGCCACCACGCGTCACCCGGACCGCGCGCCGCTGCTGCAGGCGCTGGGCGCAAAGCACGTGCTGAGTTCCGATGCGGCCCTGGCCCCGGCGCTGGCCGCAATAGGCGGCAAGGCCGATGCCGTGCTGGACCTGCTGGGCAACAGCACGGTACTGGATTCCATGGCGGCGACCCGCCGCGGCGGCCATGTCTGTCTCGCCGGTTTCCTGGCGGGGCTGGCGCCGCTGGAAAATTTCAATCCACTTAGCCAGATGCCCAGCGGCGTACAGCTGAGCTTTTTCGGCAGCTTTCATTTTGGCGAGCAAGACTTTCCGCTGTCGGATATTCCCATGCAGCAGATCGTCGATGCAGTGGCGGATGGCAGCTTGCGCGGGCGGCCGGCGCGGGTCTTCGAGTTTGCAGATCTGCCTGCCGCACATGCGCTGATGGAGCGCAATCAGGCCAACGGCAAGCTGGTCGTGGTAGTGTAGGCGCTGGTGTAGGCGCTGGTGTAGGCGCTAGTGTAGGCGTTAGTCTTGGGCGGGCAGGCCTTTACACCACGCGCCACAGCGCAAACAGCAGCAGCGTGTAAAACGCCGCCACGATGTCGTCCCACATCACGCCGAAGCCGCCCTTGATGTGCTGGTCGAACCAGCGTATCGGCGGCGGCTTCACCATGTCGAAGAAGCGGAACCAGACGAAGGCCCAGCACTGGGTGGAAAAATCGGCCGGCACGATAAACACCAGCACCAGCCAGAAGGCGATGATCTCATCCCATACCATGCTGCCGTGATCGGCGATGCCCATATTGCGGCCGGTGACCTGGCAGGCCCAGACGCCGAGCGCAAAGCCGATCACGATGATCACGGCCCAGTTGAGTGCGGTAAAAAACTCGGGCCAGCGCGTGCTCAATACATTAAACGCCAGCCAGGCGAACAGGGTGCCCGAAGTGCCCGGCATGATGGGCGACAGCCCGCTGCCGAAACCCTGGGCCAGGAAATGCGCGGGATGGTCCAGCATGAAACGGGCGGTGGGCTTGCTGATCTTTGCGGTTTGCCCCGGTTCTAGTGTCGTCATAGCTTCATGCGCTGGTGAAGTGGTCGAAGGAAGAGATATGCATGTCCACCGGCCGGCCAGCGGCATCCAGCAGGCGCAGGCCGCTGGCCTGTTCTATGCTGCCTATGCGGGTGACCGCGGTGGCGGTGGCGGCGCCCGCCGCCATCACCGCCGCCCGCTGGGCCACCGGGGCGGTGAAGCAGATTTCATAGTCGTCGCCGCCGGCCAGGGTGTACTGGCGGCGTATGGCCGCATCCTGCTTGCTGAGCACGGGCCCGGCCGGCAGCGCGTCCAGCTGCAGGCTGGCGCCCACGCCCGAGCGCTGCAGGATATGCCCGAGATCGCCGGCCAGGCCGTCCGAGACATCCAGCGCCGCATGCGCAATGCCGCGCAAGGCCAGGCCCAGCGCTATGCGCGGCGTGGGCTGGTGCATGCGCAGCGCGGCCTGCCGGTGTTCGGCCTCATCCATGCGTATCACATCCGTATGCTCTTTCCAGTAGCCGGCCAGCGCCAGGCGCGCATCGCCCAAGGTGCCGGAGACCCAGATGTCGTCGCCGGCCTGGGCCGCATCGCGGCGCAACGCCTGCCCTGGCGGGATTTCGCCGAAGATGGTGATGCAGACATTCAGCGGCCCCTTGGTGGTGTCGCCGCCTATCAGCGCGCAGTGGTGCTGATCGGCCAGCGCCAGCAAGCCGGCGGAAAACGGCGCCAGCCATGCCGGATTGGCTTCCGGCAGCGCCAGCGCCAGCGTAAACGCCAGCGGCTTGGCGCCCATCGCGGCCAGGTCGGACAGGTTCACCGCCAGGCATTTATGGCCCAGCATGTGCGGGTCGGCATCGGCAAAAAAATGCCGGCCGGACACCAGCATATCGCTGGAGATGGCCAGTTGCATGCCGGGCGAGGGATTCAGCAAGGCGCAGTCGTCGCCTATGCCCAGGCCTATGCGCGGATCGGCGCCGCTGCCGGCAAGGGCAGGGCGGGTGAAATAGTGTTTGATGAGATCGAATTCTGACAACATGCGAGCATTGTACAGAAGCTTGTTCGGGATGGAGCGGATTGACGCTTACGGATTGCCAGTGTGGCAATGTGCTTGCCCGCATCCTGGCGGCGCGATAAAACCTATTAGTCCCCTCTCCCGCGTGCGGGAGAGGGCTAGGGTGAGGGGCGTTAAACGAATGTAGAAAAATTATTTCTGCCGGACTTTGGCAATTGCAATCGTCGGCTTTGACATTTGAATTATTTCTGACTTAAAAATGTATGTGCAGTTGGCGCCAAATCTTCTACATCGGTTTGGCCCCCCTCACCCCAACCCTCTCCCGCATGCGGGAGAGGGGGCGTCCAATCAGCCCGCCAATTAGCTTGCCAATTCCGCCAGCAAGGCTTGCCGCAATCCGGCATCCTGCGGTGCCACGGCAAAGCCGGCCAGCACGTCTTGCGCATCATAAAAACGGCAGATGGTGCTGGCGTCGCGCTGCTCGGTTTCCCAGCGGCCGGTTGCTGCATGATGCGGGGCCGGCGTCAGCAGCGCCAGCGGATAGCTCGGGGTCTTGACGATCACCGGGCTGGGCTTCAGGTCGATCACGGTGGGCTGGCCGCTCAAGGTTTTGGCGATGGCGCGGGCGGCGCTCATCAGCGGTGCGATATACGGCAGGGTGCGGCTGGAACCGTCTTCGGCAAAGGTATATTGCGCGCAGTCGCCCAGCGCATACACGTCCGTGGCGCTGGTGCGGCCGGTGGTGTCGATCAGGATGCCGCGTTCGGTGGCCAGTTGCGCCGCTTGCGCTATCCGCAGGTCCGGGCGCAGGCCGACCGCCGACAGCACGATGTCGCTGTCCAGGCTGTCGCCGTTGGCTAGCGTGATGTTCAGCGCATTGCCGCGCTGGCTGACGATGGCCGCGGTAGTGCCCAGTTTCAGTTGTATATTGCGCGCGCTCAGCGCCGTATGCAGGCCCAGCGACAGGGCGGCCGGCGCCAGTGCCGCCAGCGGCATGGGATTAGGGTCTATCAAGGTGACCTGGTGGCCGGCGCCGGCCAGGTCGTCGGCAAACTCGCAGCCTATCAGGCCGGCGCCCAGGATGGCGACCCGCGCCGGATGCGGCAGGTTTTGTATCTGCTGCCGGAATACCGTGTAGTCGGCGATGTCATTCACCGACAGCACTTGGCCGGCGGCGTCGCCCGCCAAGTCCAGCCGGATCGGCCTGGCGCCGGTGGCGATGACCAGCTTCGCATATTCAAAATTGCCGGCGCTGGTGGCCACGCTCTTGGCCGCGGTATCGATATGCTCGACCGTGGTTTTGGTGAGGATGGTGGCGCCCACCTGTTCCGCCATTTTTTCCACGCCCTGAGTCACTAGCTGGGCCGCCTGCTTGTTCTGGGCGAAGGCGTTGGACAGCATGGGCTTGGAATAAAAGCCGCCGTCATCGGCGGTGATGATCAGCAGTGGGGTGGTCTTGTCGAGCTTGCGGAATTCTCTGGCTACTGTGTAGCCGGCCAGGCCGGTGCCTATGATGAGGATGGGGGTCATGATGTATTGGGGCAAAGAGGTTAGGAGCAGTGTTGCTCGATACTGCCCTGCGGCGCTGATGACAAAAACTAAAGCGCTATCCACGAAAAACACGAAAAACACGAACAGTACGAATACTGGAGTCTGCTAACGGAAAATCTAATAGAAAAATGCAGTAAAAGTATTTTTCGTGCTTTTCGTGTTTTTCGTGGACGAGAGGTTTTTATGCTTTAAATCTCTACCATATCAAAATCCGCCTTGGCGACGCCGCAGTCCGGGCATTCCCAGTCGGCCGGGATGTCGTCCCAGC
>JAZJYH010000076.1:0-5303 GCA_040390485.1 Pseudomonadota bacterium | reverse complement strand
ACGAAAGGACGATAAAGGCTTTTCTGGAAGAGATGGAGCGCCAGTTGTAAGCAATTTTCACCCCCTATTCTGGAAATTTATGAAGAGCCAGGCAGCATAAATTTCCCGACGATTTTCGGGGCGTATGGATCGAACAGCACGCATTGGTCAATAAATGAAAATGGGGCCCATATTGGGCCCCATTGGATTTGTTTACAAATTAAGAAACGTGCGCGCTAGAACGGAATATCGTCATCCATATCCGAGAAGTTCGGAGCAGGCCGTGACGCCGGTGCAGGACGCTGGGCCGGTGCTGCGCTTTGCTGGCGCGGAGCCGGGGCGCTGTAACCGCCGCCGTCGTCCATGCCGGAACCACCGCCCATACCCTGGCGGCTGCCCAGCATTTGCATGGTGTCGGCAACGATGTCGGTAGCGTATTTTTCCACGCCGTCCTTGTCGGTGTATTTACGGGTTTTCAGCTTGCCCTCTACGTAGACTTGCGAACCCTTTTTCAGGTATTGGCCGGCGATCTCGGCCAGCTTGCCGAAGAAGGAGATACGGTGCCATTCCGTTGCTTCTTTTTGCTCACCGGATGCACGGTCTTTCCACTTGTCGGTAGTGGCGACCGTGATGCTGGTGATTGCATCACCGCTAGGCATATAGCGTGTTTCCGGGTCGCGGCCCAGGTTGCCTACGATGATGACTTTATTAACAGATGCCATGTATTTCTCCAGAGGGTTGCGCATGTATAGTCCATGCGTGTTAGGTAAATCTAAAATAAAACTGAATTCATGCCTGTGCGGGCTGCATCGTTTTGGTCCGGCGCGGCAAGTCTGGCATATTGGCCGCTATTATAAGCCATGCCAGGCTCAGGCCAGCGCAAATTACGAATATGGATGACGGCCCTACATGTTGCTTGAGGTAGCCGCCCAGTACGCCGCCACAGGCCAGGCCCAGCGCCTGCAAGGTATTGTAGATGCCCAGCGCCGTACCCTTGGCTGCCGGTGGCGCGATGCGCGATACCAATGAAGGCTGGCTGGCCTCCAGGATATTGAAAGCCAGGAAGAACGCAAACAGCAGGCCTATCAAGATAGCCGGGTGATCCAGGAATTGCCAGAAACCAAATTGCACCAGCAGCATCAACGCGATCGCGGCCACGAAGACCTGCTTCATCTTGCCACGCTTCTCACCGATAAAGATCGCCGGCAGCATCGCCACGAAAGAACCGAACACCACCGGCAAATATACTTTCCAGTGCGATTCCAGCGGGATGCCGGCGTATTGCACCAGCGCCGACGGCACCACCACGAACATCGCCACCTGGCTCAGGTGCAGGACGAAAACACCATAATTCAGCCGCATCAGTTCTTTATTTTTCAGCACCACGCTGAAGGGAACGCGTTCTGCCTTGATCATAGGCGCAGCCGGTGTCACGAACAACACCACGCCTATCGCCAGGATGGCCAGCACGCCGGTCGCGATGAAGATCCCGTTCATGCCTATGCTGTGGTACAGCGCCGGCGCGGCCACCAGCGAGATCGCAAAACTCAGGCCTATCGAGCCGCCGACCATCGCCATCGCCTTGGTGCGGTGCTCTTCCCTGGTCGTATCGGCGATCAGCGCGGTAATCGCGGCCGAGATCGCCCCAGCCCCCTGGATGGCCCGTCCTATGGCGATGCCCATCACGCTGGTCGCGCCGGCAGAGATAAAGGCGCCCAGTGCGAACAAGATTAATCCCAAGACAATAATGCGCTTGCGGCCGTATTTGTCCGAGGCCATACCGAAAAGCAGTTGCAACAGCGCCTGGCTGGCGCCGTAGATGCCCATCGCGATGCCGACCAGCGTGGCATTATCGCCACCGGGCAAGGTTTTTGCGTGTATCGCGAACACTGGCAATATCAGGAACAGGCCCAACATACGTAAAGCAAAAATCGACGCCAGCGAAGTGCCGGCGCGGATCTCGTCGCGGCTCATGCCCGCGCTTTGCCCGGCTGCGGCATGGGCAGGGCCGCCGATGGAATCGGCTAGCGTATCGTTGGACGAGGCAGTCAGTGAGCTGGATTGTGTTGCAATAGACATAATACTTGCGAAAGACAAGGACAAAGCAGGCATGCGGCCTGCGTCAAATTTCAAAAACCCGTTATAGTATCAGGTTGCTTGTTCCCATATCCGAAATACGGGAAACCACTTCACCCATGCGGAAAGCAGTAAATGACAGAAACCAGGACCAAACCACGTTCTACTACCAGTAAAACGGCAAAATCGGCCAAACCCGCTGAAATGGAATTCAGCGCCACCGGCATGAGTGTGCACAACCGCGACGAAATCCGTATCCGCGGCGCGCGCACCCATAACCTGAAAAATATCAACCTGGATCTGCCGCGCAACAAGCTGGTGGTGATCACGGGCCTGTCCGGCTCCGGCAAATCTTCGCTGGCGTTTGATACCCTGTATGCAGAAGGCCAGCGCCGCTATGTCGAATCGCTGTCTGCGTACGCGCGTCAGTTCCTGCAGCTGATGGAAAAGCCGGACGTCGACCTGATCGAGGGCCTGTCGCCGGCGATCTCCATCGAACAGAAGGCCACTTCGCACAATCCGCGCTCCACCGTCGGCACCGTGACCGAGATCCACGATTACCTGCGCCTGCTGTACGCTCGCGTAGGCACGCCGTATTGCCCGGACCATCCGGAGAACCCGCTGGCGGCGCAGTCCGTGTCGCAGATGGTGGATGCGGTGCTGGCCATGCCGGAAGACACCAAGCTGATGATACTGGCGCCGGTGGTGGCCAACCGCAAGGGCGAGCACCTGGACCTGTTCGAACAGATGCAGGCCCAGGGTTTTGTGCGCTTCCGCGTACAGAGCGGCACACACGACGCCAAGATCTATGAAGTGGACGACCTGCCCAAGCTGAAGAAAACCGAGAAGCATACGATAGACGTCGTCATCGACAGGGTCAAGGTCAAGGACGAGATCAAGCAGCGCCTGGCGGAATCCTTTGAAACCTCGCTGCGCATCGCCAACGGCCGCGCGCTGGTGGTGGAGATGGACAGCGGCAAGGAACACCTGTTCTCCAACAAGTTCGCCTGCCCCATCTGCGGCTATTCGCTGCAGGAACTGGAGCCGCGCCTGTTCTCGTTCAACAACCCCATGGGCGCCTGCCCGGAATGCGACGGCCTGGGCCACATAGAATTCTTCGACCCCAAGCGCATCGTCGCCTTCCCCAACCTGTCGCTGGCCAGCGGCGCGGTCAAGGGCTGGGACAGGCGCAACCAGTTCTATTTCCAGATGCTGTCCAATCTGGCAGCATTCTACGAATTCGACATCGACACCCCTTTCGAGCAGCTCAGCGAAGCGTCGCAAAAGGTGATCCTGTACGGCTCGGGCAAGCAGACCATCCCGTTCACCTATATCAATGAGCGCGGCCGCACCGTCATCAAGGAACACACCTTTGAAGGCGTGATCAACAACCTGCAGCGCCGCTACCGCGAGACCGATTCGATGGCGGTCAAGGAAGAACTGGCCAAGTTCATCAACGAAAAAGAATGCCCGTCCTGCGAAGGCGCGCGCCTGCGCGTGGAAGCGCGTTATGTGAAGGTAGGCAACGGCAAGCAGGAGCGCGCGATCTATGAAGTCAGCGCGATGCCGCTGCGGGCCACGCTGCATTTCTTTGAAACCCTGAAGCTGACCGGCGCCAAGAAAGAAATCGCCGACCGCATCATCAAGGAAATCAGCTCCCGCCTGACCTTCCTGAACAACGTCGGCCTGGACTACCTGTCGCTGGAACGCAGCGCCGATACGCTGTCCGGCGGCGAGGCGCAGCGGATACGCCTGGCCTCGCAGATCGGCTCCGGCCTGACCGGCGTCATGTATGTACTGGATGAACCGTCGATAGGTCTGCACCAGCGCGACAACGACAG
The DNA here is from genome assembly GCA_040390485.1 of Pseudomonadota bacterium. Classification (GTDB taxonomy): domain Bacteria; phylum Pseudomonadota; class Gammaproteobacteria; order Burkholderiales; family Burkholderiaceae_D; genus Undibacterium. Next base: position 1,407 of record JAZJYH010000076.1, on the reverse strand, counting down.
GCTGATCGATACGCTGAAGCATCTGCGCGACATCGGCAACAGCGTACTGGTGGTGGAGCATGATGAAGACGCGATACGCTGCGCCGACTTCGTGGTCGACATGGGCCTGGGCGCCGGCGTGCACGGCGGCGAGGTAATCGCCCAGGGCTCGCTGGAAGATATCATGAAGAGCAAGAAGTCCCTGACCGCGCAATACCTGAGCGGCGCGCTCAGTATAGAAGTGCCGAAGAAGCGCACCAAGTTCAATCCCGAAAAACAATTCGTGATCGCCGGCGCGCGCGGCAACAACCTGAAGCAGGTGACGATGAAGCTGCCGGTAGGCCTGCTGACCTGCGTTACCGGCGTTTCCGGTTCCGGCAAATCGACGCTGGTCAACGACACGCTGTACCACGCCGCCGCACGCCACCTGTACGGCTCGCAAGCCGAACCGGCAGCGTTTGACAGCATCAGCGGCCTGGAACACTTCGACAAGGTGATCTCGGTCGACCAGGCGCCCATCGGCCGCACGCCGCGCTCGAATCCGGCGACCTACACCGGCCTGTTCACGCCGATACGCGACCTGTTCTCCACCGTGCCGTCGGCCAAGGAACGCGGCTACAGCGCCGGCCGTTTCTCGTTCAACGTCAAGGGCGGCCGCTGCGAAGCCTGCCAGGGCGACGGCGTGATCAAGGTGGAAATGCACTTCCTGCCGGACGTGTACGTGCCCTGCGACGTCTGCCACGGCAAGCGCTACAACCGCGAAACCCTGGAAGTGCACTACAAGGGCAAGAACATCAATGAAGTGCTGGGCATGACGGTGGAAGAGGCGCACGAATTCTTCAAACCGGTGCCGGTCATCGCGCGCAAGCTGCAAACCCTGCTGGACGTGGGCCTGGGCTATATCCGCCTGGGCCAAAGCGCCACCACCCTGTCCGGCGGCGAAGCGCAGCGCGTGAAGCTGTCGCTGGAGCTGTCCAAGCGCGACACCGGCCGCACGCTGTACATCCTGGACGAGCCGACCACCGGCCTGCACTTCCACGATATCGACCTGCTGCTGAAAGTGATACACCGCCTGCGCGACCAGGGCAACACGGTCGTGATCATAGAACATAACCTGGACGTGATCAAAACCGCCGACTGGATCGTCGACCTGGGCCCCGAAGGCGGCGCAGGCGGCGGCCAGATCATCTCTGCCGGCACGCCGGAAGACGTGGCAGCCGACCCGGCCAGCGTAACAGGTAAGTATTTGTTACCGCTGTTGAAGAAGAAAAAGTAAATCGGTACAACGTAGCTTGTGAGGGGAACGGTAGCCTGGGTGCAGCGCAGCGCAACCCGGGGGCCCGCCTAGGGAAGTGTTCCACCGGCCCGTGGTCTGTTTCCCTGTTTGCAAACGGCCAAAGCTTGAAATGCAATCGCCTGATCAGTCAA
>JAZJYH010000075.1:0-43620 GCA_040390485.1 Pseudomonadota bacterium | reverse complement strand
CAGCCCGCGTTATGGCTTGAACGCATCTCCCAAATTGAATGTCAACACGCCCTAGGGTGAGGGGCGTTAAGTAAATGTAGCGACAGAGGCAGAGAGCCTGTCGCCGCCAGCCCGCGATCTTACTGGCGCTGGCCGCTGAATGTGCCCTGGGAAGTAGAGTTGCCGGCCCACTGCCATACGCCCATCAGGGCGCCGCTTTGCGGGTTGATGTTGCCCATGAATTTCGCCGCCCCGGCCTGGCCCGTGCCTGCCATCACAAAGTCGCCGGTGGCCGTGATGCTGCCGGCAATATTGAAGCTGGTGTTGTATTTCCTGGACATGCCCATGCCGGTCACGTTGCCGTTATTGCTGATCATCACATTGATGCTGCCATTGTCGTCGCCGACGAATTTTCCGCTGTACATGCCGGCATAAGCTGCAGGCAATTGCGCGCCGCCGTTGCCGTTATTGGAGGCCTGCTGGCTGGGCTGCACATAGGAGGCCGGCTGCACATTTTTTTGGGTGCCGGTGGCGCGCACCGATAGTGCGGCATTATTCTTGGAGGCGGTCGAGGTGGTCTGTATCAATTGAGGCCGGTCGCGCACAGCCAAGACGATCTTGTTGTAGTTGTCCAGCAGGCTGGCGGCGATCAATTTTCCTTCCGGGGTCTTGCTGTAGCCGCCGGCGCTGGCCCAGCCGAAGCCGCCCCAGCCCCAGCCGCCCAGGCTGAAGTTCATCTTGCTGGCCTGGCCCTCGGCGCTGGCGACCTGGATACCGGAACGCACGTCGGCCACCAGCAGGGTGGTTTCCGCTTCCTTGAACTTGACACCGCCCACCAGGCCGCCGATAGCGCCCAGGGCGCCGCCCATCTTGCCAAACAGGCCACCCACCATGCCGCCTACGCCGCCAGTGTCAGCCGAAAACTGCACCGAGGGTGTCATCACAAAATCGGCAGCCTGCAATTGGCCGCCGCCCAGGTTGGAGCCTTCCTGCAATTGGCCGCCGGCCGCCAGCGCGCGTTCCTGCTGCAGGTTTTGCATCGCCACGCCGCGTTCGACCACGGTAAAGCAGCCGGATTCCTGGACTATCATGCGCAGCATGGTGGACGGCGAACCCAGGCTGTACTGGCTCAGGGAAGCCAGCATCTGGCTTTGCGGTTCGGCCACCGCCAGCGTGCCCAGGTTGACGTTGCATTTTTCAATGGCGCCCTTGTCGACACTTTCTGCATACGCCCCGTTCGCCGTGGCGGCCAGCCCGGCCGCCAAAAAGAAAGAGAGCAGGGATGCACGGCTGTGCGCTGGTGCGAAAGGGTGATTCATTTTTTCTCCATAGTCAGATGGCGGATGCCGAATAATTGTCCAAATTATATCAGTGCTTTTTGAAATAGTTGCTCCTGGACTAAGAATTAATGGGGCCTGCCTCATTTTGGGCATGACCGGCCAGCTTGATTTACATATTAAAAAAGCAACTTTTAAATCGTGCCGGGCTATAATAGGGCTTTTGCCAAGGAGAAGGGCGTGCTTCGATTTGTTAGCTTGCTGTGGGGAGTAACGCTGGCTGCGGCGGCGATCGCCGCGCCCGATGAGGGAATAACTGTTTCCGCTCGGGACATGGGCTATCCGGTCAAGCTGGATATTTCGGTAGAGGTGTATAGCGAGGCACAGGCCGACTCCTTCGTCGCGTCGCTGCGCCAGGATGGGCTGGATGTCGCCGCATCGACTTACAGCGTCACCAGCCAGCCCTTGCAGCCTGGCCCGGTCAGCCCCGGCACGCTGATTAGCGGCGGCGAGCATGCGGTGAGCACTTCTAAAAAATGGCTGTTCAAACTGGCCCAGCTCAGCCTCGCATCGGAACAGCAATGCCGGGAAGTGGAGCAGAAGCTGGCCGGCTTTTTGCAGAAAGGCTATAGCACCAGCTGGACGCTGTCCAAGTAGGCAAGGTAGTGGCTGCCTTGCGGTGCGGCTTCAGGTCACCGCCCTGATCAGCTGCAGCGTAGGCGCCACCAGCTCCTGCATCGCATTCACGCGGTCGCACTCTATCGCCTGCAGCACCAGTTCATTGACGCCCCCCACCACCGCCATCGCCATATCGGCCGACAGCAGCGCCGCTGGTTTGCCGCCGTCACCGTCCGCACTCTCTGCACTCCCTGCATTCACCACCTGCAGCATGAAATCCGCCAGTTCCTGATTGATACGGCGCCGCACGGCCAGGCCTTGCGGGCCTAGGCCGAGGATTTCGATGAACAGGGTGCGCATCAATACCGGGTTTTGCGCCAGGCATCCAAAGTAGGCAGTCAGCGCCTGTTCCAGCTGGGTATGCCAGTCGTGCGCCGGGTCTATGCCATGGCGCAGCACTTTCAGTGCATTGCGGCTGGCCGCTTCATACAGCGCGAAAAAACACTCGGCCTTGGTAGCGAACTGCTCATAGAAGGTGCGGCGCGACACCCCGGCCAGCCGGACGACGTCGGCGATGGTCGTCTCGGCATAGCCATTGGCCGCTACGGCGTTGGCCATGCCGTCCAGCAGGCGGTGCAGGTGTTCGCTATCGGTGTGCAGTGGCTTCATGTCATGGTAAAAAAACGATTTGGTACTTGACAGTACCATAAGTCGGGCGCAATATCACGTAAATGGTACGCCTTGGTACCACTGCGCAATATTCTTGCAATCCCTGCGGTATCAATTACTCCTGGAGGTGTGTATGACCAGTCTCACAGTCCGTCGCCTGCTGATCGACCTCAAGCCCTCCTTCGAGCGCCACTGGTGCGGGGGCGATGCCTTCCGCTCCGCCTTTTTCAATGCCTTGTCGATGAGCTTTCCAGTCGGCGAGCAGTTCTTCATCGACTCGCTGCGCGATGCGCTGGCCGCGCTGCCGGAGCACAAGCAGCAAGAATACAAGACCCAGGTGCAGGGCTTTATCGGCCAGGAGGCCACCCACCGCCGCATCCATGCCTTGTTCAATGGGCACCTGGAGCAGCAGGGTTTGCAGAATGCCTGGGAAGTCCGCGCCATACAGCGCACGCAATTAATGCAGGGCAGCGATCCGCGCCATAGCCTGGCCATCACCGCCGCCACCGAGCACTTCACCGCCATCTTTGCCGAATGGATCTTGCAGCACCCGCATGCGCTGGAGGGCAGCGAAGCCCGCCTGCAAACCATGTGGCTGTGGCATTGCGCCGAAGAGGTCGAGCACAAGAGCACCGCCTTCGACCTGTACCAGGCGCTGGACGGCGACCACACCTGGCGCATCATCTGGTTCCGCCGGATCACGATGGTGTTCCTGAGCGACCTCTTGAAGCAAACCGTCAACAACCTCAGGCGCGACGGCACGCTATGGAAATGGCGCACCATCAGGAGTGCGGCCGGCTTCCTGTTCGGCAAGCAGGGCTTGATACGGCGCACCTATCAACCGTGGCGCGCCTACCTGCGGCAGGATTTTCATCCCAACCAGCAGGACGGCGACTTGTCGCGCCAGTGGCTGGCCGACAATGCGGAGAAATATGTCAGGGTAGGGGCGGCTTGATGAGGCAGCTGACGGGGCAACTGGCGAGGTTACTGACAGCTGGAGCATACTAATGCGTATCGCCATCATAGGCGCCACCGGCATGCTGGGCCACCATGCCGCCATCGCCGCCACGCGTGCGGGCCATGAGCTGATCGTGGTGTATCGCAACCCACTATCCTTGCCACTGCTGCACGACTTGCAGTTCGACGCCAGGCAGGCCGACCTGAACGACCGCGCCGCCCTCAAGTCTGCGCTGGCCGGAGCGGACGCCGTCATCAATTGCGCCGGCTACTATCCCACCGTCCCGCGTCCATGGAAGGACGAGGTGACTACCGCATTAGTGCAAATGCAAAACTTCTATGACGCCTGCGCCGGCCTGCCGCTGCACAAGATAGTCTACCTGGGCGGCGCGATAGCCTTGCCGCGCCATCCGGCCGGCCTGCCCGGCAATGAACAGCTGGAATACCCCGGCCCGCCGCGCGACAAGAATCCCTACCTGCAAGTCAAGTGGGCCATGGACGCCCAGGCCAGGGCCGAGGCCCGCAAGGGCCTGCCGGTCACGATAGGCATACCGACCATGAGCTTCGGCGAATTCGATCCCGGCAATACCACCGGCCGCTTCATCACAGAGCTGGCCAAGCGCACGCTGCCGGGCTATGTCAACGGCCAGCGCAATGTGATCTACGCCGGCGACGCCGGGCGAGGGCTGGTCAGGGTATGCGAAGACGGCCGCCCCGGCGAGCGCTACCTGCTGGCCGGCGAAAACATGACGATGCAGGCCCTGATGGCCAAGATCGCCGCCGTCACCGGCGCCCCCCTGCCAAAACAGATCCCGCTAGGCGTCGCCAGGCTGGTGTCCCAATGGCAGAACTTCCGCTACCTGCGGCTGGGCGGCCCGGAACCCAAGGTCAGCGAAAGCGCGATTGCGGTCATGTCTTCCGGCCAGTTCGTGGACGGCAGCAAGGCGCTGCTGGAGCTGGGCTTCAAGGCCGAAGTGCCGGTAGACGAGGCGATACGGCGCACGCTGGCCTGGTTCCGTTCTCGGGGGCTGGTGAGGACCTGATTTCCGCAGGGTGGTGCAAGGGCGGTCATGCGATTGACGCTCTGTTCTTGAGATCGAAAAAACAAACTTGCCGGGACATATCTGTCTGCATGTTGGGCTGATGAAGCGCTAGCCCAACCTACCCTGCTGCAAACGTCCACGAAAATTTGCAGTACGGTAGGTTGGGCTAAAGCTCTATCGGCCCAACATCTTCAACAATCCCGAAACATTTTATTCGATGACGGCCATGCAAATGCCCATTGATGCTCTGTTCTTGAGAGCGTAAAGAGCAAATTTGCCGAAACATATCTGCTTGTATGTTGGGCTGATAAGACGCTAGCCCAATCTACCCTGCGGAGTTATCGTCCTGGCTCCCGTAGGCCCGGACAAGATATTTTCCCTTCTGGCTTTGCATGCGTATTCAAATCACGATCGCCGGCGACAAAGTCTGGCTGTTAGCGAACCGCGCGCTCGCGATGTTACTATTGCAGCTTGATAATCGCGGAGTAGACTCTGCGGCGCCACCGAGCCAAGCATGTCTTTGTCTAAAAAGCCTTACCTCAAAAATATTTCGCTGAAATCGGATTACGCATTCGATGCGGGAGAATATCCATTCAATATCCCGGCGGTTCAAGACCTGGAGAAAATCGCCTTCAATCCGCATGTTACTTTTTTTGTGGGAGAAAACGGATCTGGAAAGTCCACCGTACTTGAAGCTATTGCACTGGCGTCAGGATTTGGCCACGAAGGTGGAACGCGAAACGTAAAAATACAAACATCAGATTCCGAGTCTGCGCTACACAATGCGCTTCGCCTCAGCAAAAGTTTTGCAAGTCCGCGAGATGCCTATTTTTTGCGCGCGGAGAGTTTCTTTAACGTCGCTTCGTATATGGACAGAACGGGATATCTTGAAGGCTACGGAAACAAATCGCTGCACGCCTGCTCGCACGGCGAAGCATTCATGGCCGTGCTGTTGAATAAGCTGAGGGGACAAGGGTTCTACCTTCTGGATGAGCCGGAAGCGGCGCTATCTCCCACCCGGCAGCTGGCGGCCCTGAGCGCGATACACCAATTGGTCCAGGACGACTCTCAATTTATCATAGCGACCCATTCTCCAATTCTTCTTTCCTACCCTCACGCGACGATTTTCCAATTCAATGAACAAGGTATTCAGGACGTTAAATTTGAAGAAACCGAGCACTATGCTGTAACGCGTGATTTCTTGAATAATTACCCCAGACGGCTAGAACAACTTCTTGACGACTGATCGATAGAAAATTGCACTGTTATTCAATCATTGAATATGGAATTCGCCTGCAGTACGGTAGGTTGGGCTAAAGCTTTACCGGCCCAACACCCAGCCCCCGCATATCAATAACGCTCGAGTGCACAACGAACGTTGGGCTGGTGAAGCTTTAGCCCAACCTACCCTGCTGCGGATTCAAGCGGTGAATGCAGTGAGGTAGGGCGATTTATTTGCGCCCTACATCGCCGGCTCAGCCGTGACCGGTGTCCAGCGATCTGGCAACCCGAAAACCAAGATCATCGATTGCAAATGTCGGGTGACTACGACGACGGTTGGTGGCAAGGCAGCCTCTTTCGGCGTCAGACCAGCCACCGCCGCGAAACACACGGTAGGAACCATAGACCTCTGGGTCATACAGATCTTCGCACCACTCCCAGACATTGCCCAGCGTGTCGTAAAGCCCCCAGTCATTTGCTTGCTTCTGGCCGACCTGATGCGGGTGGCCCCCGGCGTTTTCTCTATACCAGGCTATATCGTCGAGTACGCCATATCTTGGGCTATTGGTGCCGGCCCGGCTTGCATATTCCCATTCGGCTTCGCTGGGCAGGCGATAGCCCTTGCTTCCGGGGACAGGGGAGGCCCCGGTTCCATCTTCATGGATTTCGTAAGAGCCAGGAAGGCCGGCATCCTTTGATAGCTTGTTGCAGAATCGAACGGCGTCGATCCAGGATACGTTCTCTACCGGGAATTGCGCGGCGGCGTAGGATGACGGCCATTGTCCGGTCACCGCAGCATATTGCGCCTGAGTGACGGGATAGCGGCCGATTGCAAAGGGCTGCAGTTCGACTAGCCATTTCCGGTCTATTCTATCGTCCCTCAATGCGATGCTTCCCGCCGGGACTTGTATCATTTGCATATCGAGCGTTTCGGACAGATGTTCCATTTTCTCCACAACGATGAATTTGCCTGTGGCGGCAAATGCCGCTTAGGGGATTCCGGCATTATATAAGCGATCGCCGATAGCGAGCGTTCAAGCGCGGCGCGCCCAACCCGCACCAAGCCCCGAAAAAAAGTGCGGTAGCTTAGGCTAGCGCTGTATCAGCCCAGTATTCATTGAATGTCCATGACAGATAAATACCTGCCAAGCTTTTTGGGCCTGGCGGCAACGCAGTGGTTATTTGAACGCTCTTGGATTAAACTGGCGGGCCTAAATCGGAGGCAAGTCTCACAATGAACAAGCTTGAGCAACTCAATCAAATCTTCTTCCTGCGCCTGAACGCGGATTCAGGTAGCAGCGGCTGGGCGCTCAGCCTGGCAGCTGTCGCCGCCGATTATTTCATCTATGCGATTCCACTCGTGTTGCTTGCGCTCTGGCTATGGGGTGGCGCACTCGAACGCGGTGTGGCGCTGAAAGCGGTGGCCGTCGCCTTCGTCGCCTTGGGCATCAATCAACTGCTGGCGATAGTCTGGCCGCATCCCCGCCCGTTCATGATGGGGCTGGGGCATACCTTCATCGCCCATGCCAGCGACTCCTCCTTCCCTAGCGACCACGCCACCGTGTTCGCCGCCATCGGATTCACCTTCCTGTTTGCCGGATGCCGCAAGGCCATCGGCTGGGGCATCCTGTTGCTGGGAGTTTGGGTGTCGTGGGCGCGCATTTACCTCGGCGTGCATTTTCCATTGGACATGCTGGGCGCTGCGGTCGTCGCGATAGCCGTATATTTTCCGATCAGCCTGGTTTGGCGGCGTGTCGGCGCGGGGCTGGCTTCCTGGGCCGCAGGTATCTATCGCAAGCTGCTAGCGTGGCCAATCGCCAAGGGATGGATACGCGCCTGACAAGTTAGGGCCGTAGTCTGGGTTAGCAAAGTAGGGCAATGGAATGGACTCCTCCCCCTACGGCATCGGGTGTGCAAAACTGATGAGGCGTCAACCAAATCAGTCCTGCCAGCGCTTGCATCAAAGCTTGTAACCTATCTGTCGCAACAATGCCCTGCGCCATTGGATGTCGTCTTCGGTCTCAATACCTTTAGGTGGGAAGCCATCCACCACCCCCAGGATTGCGCGGCCCTGTTCCGTTTCGGCCAGTATCACTTCGGTCGGGTTGGCCGTCGCGCAGAAAATGCGGCATACCTCCGGCACCATCTTGACGGTGTTCAGCACGTTCAGCGGGTAGTAACCGTCCCCGAGGAACACGATGAAGCTATGGCCGGCAGCGATACTCATGGCATTCTTCCGGGAAAGCTCGATCAGCGCAGCATCGGTGCCCGACCATCGCACCAGGCATTTGCCGGAGGCTTCGCAAAAGGCCAGCCCAAACTTGATGCCTGGCACAGTGGACACCAAGGCTTCGTGTATGTCTTCCACCGACTTGATGAAGTGCGTCTGGCCTAGGATGAAGTTGGCCGTTTCTGGCTTGTCGATTTTGACGGTGATGAGTTGCATGGCGAACATCCCCTTACATTTATCCGACACCCCTAAGTGAACTCCTAAAGCAGATCAAACGCAATGCTTAAGGACTAAGTTTCGTGACTAGCTCTGACAAAAAATGGCGAGTCCACCGCGGCATAGCTTGTGTTCCTTCACGTACCGGGAATAACGATCCCCAGTGCACATATCGCCCCTCATACGCCTGCACAGTTCAATGTTGATTTGCCAAGTTTTATGTGGCAGGATTAGCTCGTCCACAGCCCGAATCCAGGAAATCCGAAATGAACAATCTTGAGAACTCGATCATGCCTGTACTCGAGGCCTACAAAGCAGCGGTTTTCAACAAGGATGTCGACGCCTTCATGCGCCTCTATGATCAAGAGGTCAGGGTATTCGACGCCTGGGGCGTATGGTCATACCAGGGCAGCACGGCCTGGCGGGGGATGATCGAAGAGTGGTTTGCTTCACTGGGCAGCAAAGGGGTGAAGGTGGCTATGGAGGAAGTGCAAATCACAGGCGGGCAGGAACTGGCGGTGCTCAGCGCGATAACCACCTACGCGGGTGTCTCGGCTGCAGGCGAGGACCTGCAGGCCATGCAGAACCGGCTCACGTGGGTACTCAAGCCCGAAGGAAGTGCCTGGAAGATCGTCCACGAACATACCTCGGCGCCTATAGATTTTAAGGACTCGAAGGCTATCCTGCAGCGTCAGAAAACGTCTTGAATGCATCGCTCCTCAGCGACGCCTGACTGCCAGAAGCGGATTATGATGACGATAGTCGGCCAATAGCAGTAGGGCATCTACGGAGTTTAAGCGTGGCGCACCCAACCCACACTCAGCACGTAACGCGAGCCCTTATTCACGCGGGTGACGCTGTGCTCGCAGGCATCCGGCCGAAAATACTTGATGCGTGCTGATTCGTAGATTGGCGCAGCGCAGATGAACTCGCCGCCCGATGCGGCGCGTTTGATCACGATATTGAGCCTGTAGTGGGCGCCGAACGACACCTTGTCGACGTGTGGGGCGATTTCCGCACCCTGCGGGAAGCGCAGGATGTAGACATCCAAGGGCAGCGGCCACCAGCTCTGCAGGAGCAGCATCTTGTCGTATCCGGATAGTTGGCGGCCACGCTGCCAACGGAATGCGGTGCTGAAGTATTTTCGGATCGGCGAGGGATTGTCTGTCATAGGCGGATCTTACCTCAAGACCAGGCGCCGGCGCCAACAGTGGCATACATCCCACGCATCAAGGCGCCGAATAAATCACCTCGCGCACGATGGGATAAATCTGCTGCCTCCAGCGCCGCCCGCTGAATACCCCGTAGTGGCCGACCCCGGCCTGCATATGGTGCGACTTCAGGAAGGGTGGGATGCTGCTGCACAGGTCGTGCGCCGCCATGGTCTGGCCCAGCGCGCAGATATCGTCATTCTCGCCTTCCACCGTCAGCAGCGCGGTGCGCCTGAGCGCCGCCGGGTTGACGCTGCGGCCGCGCCATGTCAGCTGGCCTCGCGCCAGGGCATATTCCTGGAACACGTATTGGACGGTCTCCAGATAGAAATCGGCGTCCATGTCCAGCACGGCAAAATATTCGTCATAGAAGGCGCGCGTGGTGCCGGCCTTTTCCAGCTCGCCGGCCACCAGGTCGTGGTACATGCCCTTGAAGGCGCCCATGTGCCGTTCCAGGTTCATGCTCATGAAGGCGCTCAGCTGCAGGAAGCCGGGATACACGCGCCGCCGGGCGCCGGCATGCCGCCACGGCACGGTGCTGATCAGGTTGTGTTCGAACCAGCTGATCGGTTTGCTGGTTGCCAGTTCATTCACCTTGGTCGGGCTGATGCGGCAGTCTATCGGTCCCGCCATCAGGGTCAGGCTGTGCGGCTGGGCGGGGTCGCGGTCTTCAGCCATGATCGCCGCTGCGGCCAGCGCCGGCACGCAGGGCTGGCAGATTGCGAGCAAATGCGAGCCTGGCCCCATGACCTTCAGGAAATTCATCACGTATTCGGTATATTCATCCAGCCCGAAGCGGCCCGCAGACAGCGGCACGTCGCGCGCATTATGCCAGTCGGTGATGTAGACGTCGTGGTCGGCCAGCATGGTCCTGACCGTTTCGCGCAGCAAGGTGGCGAAGTGGCCGGACATGGGGGCGACGATCAGCACGCGCGGCTGGCCGCTGACGCCTGCTTTCTTGAAATGCAACAGGGTCGCGAACGGCGCTACATGGGCCGCCTCTTCCTGCACGGCCACTTCGCGCGCAGCTGCGCCTTCGCCGGTGAGCACCTTGCTGATCTGGAAATCCGGCCGGCTGTGGGTCAGCTTGCTTGCCAAAAAGACTTCAACCGTGGCGCTCAGCTCGCGCACCGAGCGAAAGCCCGCGTAAGCCGGATTGCTTAACGAGCTACGCGCGGCTTCGGCGAGATACTGCATGGGGGATATCAGGTCCGCATAGGTCTGGTAGGCATGGTAATTCATCTATGGTCCCGTTTGAGTGATTCGCTGGTCCGGCAACTGAAGTAACTGAAGCTGCTAAAGCTACTGAAGCAACTTGCGCGCCATCCCCGACGACGATTCCTGGCATGGGCCTTGCGTTCTACTGATTGCTCTTCATGAAATGAGTTCTAGCCTAAGGAATCGCAACATGAGCAAAGCGTCGCTGACGATCAGCAGTAAAAATTACTCTTCCTGGTCGATGCGCGGCTGGCTACTGGTCAAATTTGCCGGCCTGCCTTTTGAAGAACAGGTGATTTCGCCCGACGACCCGGCCATGCGGGCCGAGATCCTGCTGCTGGCGCCGTCCATGCTGGTGCCTTGCCTGACGCATAACGGGATCAAGGTCTGGGATACCCTGGCGATCGCCGAATACCTGAACGAGATCAAGCCCAAGGCCGGCATGTTGCCGGCCGATGCCATTGCACGCGCGCATTGCCGCGCCATCTGCGGCGAGATGCATTCCGGCTTTTCGGCATTGCGTTCGGCACTGCCGATGAACCTGAAAGGCAAGTTCAAGAACTTCAAGGTCTGGGCCCGTGCGCAAGCGGATATCGAGCGTATTGTTTCCATCTGGCACGAGTGCCTGGAAAGTTACGGCGGCCCCTATCTGTTCGGCGAGCAGCCGTGCACGGCCGACCTGATGTATGCGCCGGTCGTCACGCGCTTCCTGACCTATGGGGTGCAGCTGGACGCGCGCTGTGCCGCCTATTGCAAGCAGATCATGGCTTTGCCGCACGTAAAGCAATGGGTAGATGCCGCCAGGCTGGAGCAGGACGACATCGATGAGCTCGACGCCGAATTCTGAGCAGTAGCAGTAGCGGGGCGGCTATTTCCAGGGCGCCGGCTGCGGGGCTTGGCACACCGCTTCCACCTCGATGGTCTTGAAGTCGGCCGGGCCGACGATCTCCAGGTATTCCATGTCGGGCGAATAGTCGTACAGGTAGTGGCGAATGCCGGGGCGCTGGTGCACGACGTCGCCGGCTTCCACCAGGGTATCCTGGTCTTCATACATGAAGCGGGCCCAGCCCTTGGTCATGATGACAATCTGGAAATCCGCCTCATGCCGGTGCCATCCGGTGCCCGCTTCTGGTGCTTCATTTGCCCTGACAAGGTGCGCGACGACCTTGCCGTTGGTCGCCGCCGCGATGCCGAGGTCGCGGTACAGGAAAAAATCGCGCAAGCCGCCGCTCTCGAAGGCGGTATCGCCCGGTTTCACGTGAGAAAATTTTGTCGCATTATCGTCTGACATGGCGGCTCCTTGGCGTGTATGTGCTTATTGTACGGGGCAATAAATGTTCCAAGCTGATGTTGCCGGACCGCAAGCGTGCCTGTGCGGCAAAGTCAGGGCAAGATCAGGGCGAGAGTAATGCGGATATTCGCCTGACAGCGGTGTCCTCAATTCCTGGCCCAGCTTAATGATAGTCCTATATTCCTAAGCAAGATCAGGCTCCCGTCACCCATCACCGAAGCTGGAGACCCGCTTAGCCGAGCAAGCTCCCTCTCCCGCATGCGGGAGAGGGTTGGGGTGAGGGGGACCAAACTGAAGTAGAAGGCCAGGCTGCGTTGGCGTGCAAATCACAAGGCCAGAAAAAATTCCAGTCATGTCTAAAGCGGTTTTCATTTCGCCAGCCACAAAATTTCTACCTCTGTTTTACGCCCCTCACCCGAGCCCTCTCCCGCACGCGGGAGAGGGGATTCCTCCTTGCTTGGCTTAGGCCCCGCCGGGGAAGTTCAGGCTCCCGTCACCCATCACCGAAGCTGGAGGCCAGCTTAGCGCACCAAACTCCCTCTCCCGCGCGCGGGAGAGGGTTGGGGAGAGGGGGCCAAACAGAAGTAGAAGCCAGGCTGCGTTGGCGTGCAAATCACGAGATCAAAGCAAATTCCAGTCATGCCTCAAGCGGTGTTCATTTTGCTGGCCATAAAATTTCTACCTCTATTTTACGGCCCTCACCCTAGCCCTCTCCCGCATGCGGGAGAGGGGACTTCCTCCTACCTGGCTGCGGTGCCGTAAGCTAGGCGAAGCAACAGGCCGGGGAAGTTGGTCCGCAGGCGTATTTAGATTTGCGCAGTGCCGCCGTCTACAAACAGCTCTATGCCATTAATGAAGCTGCTGTCGTCCGAGGCCAGGAAGCTGACTGCCTTGGCGATTTCGTTTGCTTCGCCCAGGCGGCCGACAGGCACCAGGGTGGACAGGTGGGCGAACAGACCTTCCTGATGTTCGGCCGGCACCAGGCTGCCCAGGCCGGGCGTGCGCACCGGGCCGGGGCTGATCGCGTTGACGCGGATCTGGCGCGGCTTCAGGTCCAGCAGCCAGGAGCGGGCGAAGTTGCGCACTGCCGCCTTGCTGGCGCTGTACACGCTGAAGTTTTCCGTGCCCTTGGTGGCGGTGGTCGATGCTGTCAGGATGATGGAGCTGCCGTCCTTCAGCAGCGGCAAGGCTTTTTGCACGGTGAACAGCAAGCCCTTGACGTTGGTGCTGAAGATGCGCTCGAAGTGCTCTTCGGTGATGGCGCCCAGCGGCAGCATGTCGCCGCCGCCGGCATTGGCAAACAGGATATCCAGGTGGCCGGCCTTGGCCTTGATCTCGGCGTAGACGCGGTCCAGGTCTTCCATGCTGGACACGTCGCCGCGTATGCCCACCACCTTGCCCAGGGCATTTTTGCCGATGGCTGCCACGGCAGCATCCAGTTCCGCCTGACGGCGGCCGGTGATGAAGACGGTGGCGCCTTGCGCCGCGAATTCCTGGGCAGAGGCTAGGCCTATGCCGCTGGTGCCGCCGGTGATCAGGGCTACTTTGTTTTCCAGTTTCTTGCTCATGATATTTTCCTGGTGAGTGTTGGCGCGGCAAGGTATCCGTTGCACTGCGCTGTCGGTGAAGACGACGGAGTGACTTTACAGCCGGCTGATTATTGAATAAAGTGGCTAAACACGAATACTTTATTCACCTGCATAAATAATCGCTTATCCGGCGGCGAGCGCCGGGGAGGACATATGGACCAATTACTGGCAATCCGCGCCTTTGCCCGGGTGGTGGAGGCCGGCACCTTCACCAAGGCGGCCGATTCGCTGCAAATGCCGAACGCCACGGTCACCAAGCTGATCCAGTCGCTGGAAACCCACCTCGGTGTGAAGCTGCTGCAAAGGACCACGCGCCGGGTGTCGGTCACGCCGGACGGCGCCGCCTATTATGAAAAAACCGCGCGCATCCTGAAGGAGTTGGGCGACATCGACACCAGCTTCGGCACTGCACAGAGCAAGCCGCACGGCCACCTGCGCATCGATACCGGCTCCTCGCTGGCCAGCCTGGTGATCATTCCGGCGCTGCCGGAATTCCTGGCGCGCTATCCCGATATCCGGATCGACCTCGGCGTCAGCGACCGCCACGTGGACCTGGTCAGCGATAACGTCGATTGCGTGCTGCGCGGCGGCCAGCTGACCGACCTGTCCTTGATCGCCCGGCAGATAGGCGAGGCATCCTGGGTCACCTGCGCCACGCCGGCCTACCTGCAGCAACACGGCATACCCAGGCATCCGCAAGAACTGGAGCAGCATGCGATCGTCAACTATATGTCGGCGCGCACCGGCCGGGTGGTACCCATGCATTTTGCGCGCGGCCCGGAGAAGCTGGAAATCAGCGGCCCGCATGCCATCGGCGTCAACGAGAGCAATGCCCACCTGGCCGCCGGCCTGGCCGGGCTGGGCATCATCCATACCTTTGCCTACATGGCGCAGCCCCACATCGACAGCGGCGCGCTGGTGCCGATACTGCAGGATTGGCGGCCGGCGCCGTATCCGTTCTATGTGGTGTATCCGCCCAACCGCCACCTGAGCAACCGGCTGCGCGTGTTCATAGACTGGATCGCGGAGCGCTTCAATACACTGGCGTATTGAAGCCTGGCAAGCCGCTGGCGATGCTTGCTTACTTCCTTGATTAAAATTAGTATGGGATATCATCAACCCAAGGCTAGCCTGGAACCGACACCTATGACAATTGCAGCAAGCGGAGTAGAAACACAGCCAGGAGCAGGCTCTGGCCACGGCGATGGGTTGCCGACGCCGGATTTTGCCGACTCCGCCGACCCCGCAGATCCGGTCCAGGCCGATCCCGCCTTGCAAGCGCCGTATTCAAAGTTTGAAAACCGGCAGCACCAGCTTTTCCCCTGCCTGAGCGTGCAGGAGATTGCCCGCCTGCAAAGATTCGGCAAGCGTCTGCAGTGGAAGCAAGGCGACTTCCTGTACAAAATCGGCGATCTCTCACCGGGCATGTTCGTCATCATGAGCGGGCGCCTGCGCGTGACGGTGCGCGACGGCATGGGCCGCGAAAGCGTATTCATCGAGCAGGGCGCGGGCCATTTCATTTGCGACGTCGGCCAGCTCTCGAACAAGCCGGCCCTCGCCGACGTGCTGGCGCTGGACGAGGCAGAGACGCTGGTGATTTCCCCGGAAGGCATGCGCTCCCTGTTGACGGCCGAAGCCGAACTGGGCGAGCGCGTCATGCGGGCGCTGATACTCAGGCGCGCCAGCCTGATAGAAAAGGGCGCCGGTCCCATCCTGCTCGGTTGCAGCGTCAAGACCGGCTTGCTGGCGCTTCAGGGTTTCCTGCAAAGGAACGGCTATCCGCATACCGTGATGGATAGCTACTCCGATCCGGACGCGGTGGCGCTGCTGGAAAGGCTGGCGCCGCAAATACAGGACTTTCCTTTGGTGTTGTGCCCGGACGGCAGCATACTGCGCGCGCCGGATGTGGACCAGCTGGCATCGCACCTGGGCCTGATACCCGAGTTCGATCCTGCGGTCGCCTATGACGTGGCCATCGTCGGCGCCGGCCCGGCCGGCCTGGCGACGGCGGTGTATGCGGCTTCCGAAGGCTTGTCGGTAGCGCTGTTCGATGCCCATGCACCGGGCGGCCAGGCCGGCGCCAGCGCCAGGATAGAAAATTACCTGGGTTTCCCGACCGGGATTTCCGGCAATGCGCTGGCGGCGCGCGCCTTCATACAGGCGCAGAAATTCGGCGCCCGGGTCGCCATCCCAACCCGGGTCAAGGCCCTGCATTGCGGCAACAATCCCATGCAGCTGGAACTCTCCAATGGCGGCCGCGTCTCTGCCAGGACGGTGGTGATCGCCAGCGGCGCCGTGTACAAGCATCCGGCCATCCAGGACCTGGAAAAATATGAAGGCCGCGGCATCTTTTATTGGGCCTCGCCGATAGAGGCCAAGCTATGCAAGGGGCAGGAAGTCATCATCGTCGGTGGCGGCAACTCGGCCGGGCAGGCGGTGGCGTATCTGGCCTCGTATGCATCGCACGTGCATGTCATGGTCCGTGCCGCAGGGCTGGAAGCCAGCATGTCCAAATACCTGATCGACAGGTTGAGCTCCTTGCCCAACGTCACGCTGCATACCCGTACTGAAATCAGCGCGCTGCACGGCGATGAGGCCGGCTTGCAGAGCGTCGACTACCGCTCCCGCGCTGACGGGCAGCAGCAGGAACAGGTAGTGTCGCTGCCGGTGCGCCACGTCTTCCTGTTTGTGGGCGCCGACCCGAATACCGGCTGGTTGCATACCTGCCCGGTGCAACTGAATGACAAGGGCTTCGTGCTGACCGGGCCGGATGTAGCCGAAGGTGTGGGCGACGATGTTGCCCAAACCGTGGCCCAAACCGTGGCCCTGCGCAAGCCCGCGCTGGAAAGCAGCGTGCCGGGCGTGTTTGCGATAGGCGATGTGCGCTGGAGTTCCACCAAGCGGGTGGCCGCCGCCGTGGGCGAGGGGGCGGCCGCGGTGGCGCAGATCCACGCCTATATTGCCGGCAGTTGAAATATCAAACCTTGATACCGGCCAGTGCCGCGCGGGCAGGCCGCTCCAGCTTTTTCATGCCGAAGCAAGTCCTTAGCCATCCCACCCTGGCGACCACACCCGAGCTGATCAGCCAGCAGCCTGCCACGGTGCCCACGCCCACCAGCAAGGCTTCCAGCGCGCCGCCCAGTTTCAGCGGTATCAACCAGTAGGCCAGCAAGATGATCAGGCTCTGGTGCAGCACATACCAGGGGTACACCGCCTGGTTGGCCCACGGCAGCCAGCGGAAAGGGCGGTTCAGCAAGGCGTGGGCCCAGCCCAGCACCGCGCACAGCATGCTCCACGCATACAGGGCGCGCAGGGCCCAGACCGCCAGCAATTGCCAGACCGGCGGATCGTCGGCCAGCAGGTTGCCGACGGTTCGGTAGGAGGCAAACAACAGCAGCGCGCTAATGATGGCCGGCTTGCGCAAACGCGCCAGTTCAGCCCAGATAGGCTGATCGCCGCCCAGCCACCAGCCGAAGATGAACATTGTGAAGTACACCGCATGCGCATACCAGTCGTGGAACAGGGCGTGGTTTTCCGGGAAGCTGGCCTGCAGCGAGATGATCCACAGGTAGATCAGCGCCGCCGGCAACACCAGCAGCTTCCAGCCGCGCAAACCGAGGAAGGCGGCGCGCCAGCGGCTAGCGATACTGCCGAGCGCGGGCAGGCGCGCCAGTTGCCGGCCCAGCAGCAGGACGGCCGTATACAGCCACAAATAGACCAGGTACCACAGGTGGTTCCAGGTAAAACCGTACTGCCAGCCGTCGAAGGCCTTGGCCGGCCAGCGGTAGCCGCTGTAATAGTGCACGATGAATTGCCAGAAACCCGGCTCCACCAGGCCATTGGCCACGCCCTGGCAATAGGGCTGCACCGGCACCACCACTGCCATGCCGAACAGCAGCGGCAACAGCAGGCGGCTGGTCCTTTGCAGGAAAAAACTGGCTTTCAGGCCGCCGGCCTTCTTTTCCTGCAATTTCTGCAGCAGCATCGCGGTGGACATGCCGGAGATCAGGAAGATCAGGTCCATGCGCCAGCGGTTGACGAACAGCATCGGCCATTGCAGCCATTCGGCCAGGTAGCTGCTCTTGATGTGGAAATCCCAATCCTGTACATACACCATGGCCAGGTGGTACAGGATCAGCAGCCCGAAGGCCAGCGCGCGCAAGGCGTCGATATCGTAACGGCGTTTTATCATGATGAAAGCTCTATCAGGGTGGAGGACCTGCGCAATTTATGGTTTTTTCCGCCGCTGCGCTGCGAAATGTGACAAGGGGCGGCTAAAAAGGGTTAAAAGGTGGCCGGCGGGGACGAATTTTGCTGATTTTTCCGGGCTGCGGGTAAAATCCCGGCATGAACCCAGATCAGCAAACCACCATCCCCGGCGCTGCCCAAGGCGGCGAGCCCTTGCCCCAACTCGTCCCCAATCCGTCCCGGCATGATTTGCTGGCGCGCTACCAGCCGTGGCAGCACATCGTCGAGCCCGGCTTCTGGATAGTCCTTTTGTTTTTCCAGGCCAGCATGAACAGCGTCGTGACCTGGCTCGACATCCGTCGCGCCGGGCTGGGTTTTTCTGCCTGGGAACCGGTGGTCTGGGAATTTACCAGCAACCTGGTGGTGCTGGCGCTGATACCGGCGCTGCTAGCCTTTGAGCGGCGCTATCCGCTGCAACTGGGTAGCTGGCGCCGGCACTGGCGCCTCCACCTGCTGGCCAGCATGGTGTTTTGCATCGTGCACGTCGCCGCCATGGCGGCGGCCCGCAAGCTGGTCTACCTGCTGGCGGGCGGCAACTATGATTTCGGCGACTGGATGCGCGAACTGGGCTATGAATACCTGAAAGACGCCCGCAGCTATGCCAGCATCCTGGCGGTGGTGGCCCTGTACCGCCTGCTGATGCTGCGCCTGCAAGGCGAAGCCCGGCTACTGGAAGCGCCGGAATCCGGTCCGCCGGTAGAATCCATAGAATGCCCGGAGCGCTTCCTGGTACGCAAGCTGGGCAAGGAATTCTTGCTGCCCGCGGCCGAGGTGGAGTGGCTGCAAGCCTGGGGCAATTATGTCAACCTGCGGGTCAGGGCGCACGACTATCCGCTGCGCTCCACCATGGCGGCCATAGAAGGCAGGCTGGACGCCAGCCGCTTCGTGCGCATCCACCGCAGCTATATCGTCAACCTCGACTACATCCAGGAAATCGTGCCGCTGGATTCCGGCGACGCCCGCGCCACCATGCGCGACGGCAGCCAGCTGCCGATCAGCCGCCGCTTCCGCGATAATTTACGCAAGCTGTCGTCGGTGTAAAGATAGGCCGGCGCATTAAAACTCCCTCTCCCGCGCGCGGGAGAGGGCCGGGGAGAGGGTGCTCAAATTAATGCAGAGAGTTTGGAGCCGGTAAGGTTTAAGTAAATCAACGTCAAACCGTAAATCAGGGGATTTAAAAGCGCTGGCTCATAAACTTTCACTCGCCATTTGACGCCCCTCACCCTAGCCCTCTCCCGCGTGCAGGAGAGGGGACTGGCAGCGAGAAGTATGGACAGTCAAATATAAATGACCAGCGCCGCCACCCCCACGATCAGCCCCAATTTGGTCAGCTTGTAGGCGGTCTTGTTCCAGGCCTTGTAGCGGCGGCGATACTGGCCCATCACCCAGGACACATGGAACAGCTTGCTGATGGCGCCGGTCTGGTCGCCGCTTTCATTGGGCGAGCTGGCGGCGGTCATCATGGCGCGACCCAGCCAGCGGTTGACGGCTTGCGCCCAACGGTAGCGCATAGGGCGCTCGACATCGCAGAACAGGATGATGCGGTCGACCTCGCTATTGTTCATCGCCCAGTGGATATAGGTTTCATCAAAGATCACGCCCTGGCCGTCGCGCCAGCTGTAGCGCTGGCCGTCCACCATGATAAAGCAGCTGTCGTCGTTGGGAGTGACCAGGCCCAGGTGGTAGCGCAACGAGCCGGCAAACGGGTCGCGGTGCGGGTTCAGCTTGCCGCCCGGCGGCAGTTCGGCGAACATCGCGGCTTTTACCGAGGGAATGTCGCGCAATAGCGCGAAAGTTTGCGGGCACAGGCGTTCTGCCGAAGGGTGGCTGGCGTCGTACCACTTCAGGTAGAAGCGCTTCCAGCCGTATTTGAAAAAGGAATTGAAGCCGGCGTCGTTATTCTTTTCCGCCGCCTTGATCTTTTGCTGCGCCAGCAGGTTTTGCGCTTCGCCGCGGATTACTTCCCAGTTTTGTTGCAGCGGGGCCAGTTCCTTGAAATCCTGCAGATCCAGGTAGGGCTGCGAGGGCACCTTGGAAAACAGGTGCATGAACAGGTTGATCGGCGCCATGAACGACGAATGGTCGAACAACTGGCGCATGAAGGGCAGCCGCGCCTTGCCGCGAAAGTGGATATGCAGCACAGACAGCAAGTAAAAGGATACTACCGCCCACTTCATGGCGTTCCTCCGACGTAAAAATTGTCCAGATTCTCGTTCCGCCGCCGATGCAAAACGCAGCGCCCGCCTGGCTCGCGCTACAAGCGCCGCGGGTAAGTCATTATTAAATAAGCGCCGGCAGGTCCTTGTCAAGAGTCGTGGCCGGGGACTTGTTTCAAACTGTAATCTGCAGGGCCAGCTCGGTCGGTTAGCTGGCGCACGTAAAATTGATTTGCGGCAGCATGTACGGGGGCAATCCAATTGCCTTTGGGAAATTGCAGCGCGGCGCGGCCGCCATCCATTGCTGCCGGAAGGAAGCCAGTTTGGCCGCATAAAATTCGGGAAATAGCAGGGAAGGGGCAGCTAAATTAGACGGCATATCGGACACACTGCAAACTTGCGCGCCTGCTGGCAAGCAAGGCTATACTATCCGCACAACAAGAAACTCAGGAGTTATCCATGTCTTCGGTTCCAGAACAAGGTAAGGCGGCGTTTGTCGCACAAATTCAACAATTGATGGCTAATTCCGTTGCTGCCGCAGAGCAAGACCAGGCGAGGCAATTTGTAACGCACTACTACGGCGATGTCGACGAGGAGGATTTTCTGACCCGCGACGCCCAGACCTGGGCCGCCATTGCGCTCGGGCACTACCAGTTCGGCCGCGACTTTGCCAGCGGTGCGCCAAAATTGCGCATCTTCAACCCCAAGACCGGCGAGCACGGCTGGGATGCTGCGCGCACCGTGGTGGAATTCATCAACGACGACATGCCCTTCCTGGTCGATTCCATCTCGATGGAGATCAACCGCCAGGGCGGCGCCGTGCAATTCATCGTGCATCCGCTGTTCGCCGCCGAGCGCGACGCCAAGGGCCTGCGCTCTACACTGGCGCCGGCCCAGGGCGGCAAGAAGCAGGAATCATGGATACACATAGAGCTGGACAAGATCACCGATCCCAAGCGCCTGGCCGAGCTGGAAGAGGGTTTGCGCAAGATATTGTCGGACGTGCGCACTTCGGTGGAAGACTGGCCGAAGATGACGCAGAAGGTGCCGGAAATCCTGGGCAGCCTGGCCGGCGCCGCCAAGGTGGTGCCGCTGGAAGAGCTGGACGAAGCGCGCGCCTTCCTGCACTGGATGGCCGACAACCACTTCACCTTCATCGGCTACCGCGAATATGAACTGAAGGAAGAAAACGGCCAGGACGTGATGTATGTGGTCGCCAATTCCGGCCTGGGCATACTGCGCGAGCCGAAAGAGGGCGGGGTTTCCGAGAGCTTCATGCAATCCTCACCGGAAGTGCGGGCACTGGCGCGCAAGCCGCAGATCCTGGTGCTGACCAAGGCCAATTCGCGTTCCACCGTGCACCGCGCCGGCTACCTCGATTATGTCGGCGTCAAGCGTTTCGACGCCGACGGCAAGGTCATCGGCGCACGCCGTTTTGTCGGCCTGTATACGTCCAGCGCCTACCACGCCTACCCGAAAGAGATCCCGCTGCTGCGCAACAAGCTGTCGCGCGTGATGGCGCGCGCCGGCTTCCCCGAGCACAGCCACGCCGGCAAGACCCTGCTGTCGATCTTCGAGAGCCTGCCGCGCGACGAATTGTTCCAGATCGGCGAGGACGAGCTGTACGACACCGTGATGGGCATCCTGCACCTGGGCGAGCGCAGCCGCACCCGCCTGTTCGTGCGGCGCGACGACTATGCGCGTTTCTATTCCTGCCTGATCTACCTGCCGCGCGAAAGCTACAACACTGAAGTGCGGATCCGCATGCAAGAGATATTGAAGCGCGCCTTCAACGGCATCAGCGTGGAATTCAACCTGCAATTGTCGGAATCGGCGCTGGCGCGGGTGCACATGCTGGTGCGCACCGCCCCCGGGCCGGTGCAGGAAGTCAATATCAAGGCGCTGGAAGCGCAGCTGGCCGCCGCTGTACGGCGTTGGGAAGAAGGCGTGTTCGAGCACCTGGGCAAGCTCAAGGGCGAAGAGGCCGCCAACCAGGCCAGGCGCGAATTTGCGCTGTCCTTTCCGGCTGCCTACCGCGAAGATGTGTCGATCGACCTGGCGGTAGACGATTTCCTGGCCAGCCGCTCGCTGAGCGCTGCCACGCCTATCGCGATGACCCTGTACCGCCCGTCGCCGGCGGATGCCGAATCCGACACCCTCAGCACCTTGCGCTTCCGGCTGTACAACCTGGGCCAGGCAGTGCCGCTGTCGGCCAGCCTGCCCATGCTGGAAAACATGGGCGTCAGGGTGGAGAGCGAGCGCTCATACATGATAGAGCGGGTAGACCTGCCGGCCATTCACATCCACGACTTTGGCCTCAGCCACTCGGTGGCCGACATGCAGTTCGAGCAGGTCAAGCCCAAGTTTGAAGAAGCCTTCGCCCGCATCTGGACCAGGCAGGTAGAGAACGACGGCTTCAACCGCCTGACCCTGGCCGCCGCGCTGTCCAGCGACGAGATCGTGATGCTGCGCACCTACGCCAAGTACCTGAAGCAGGCCGGCTTCACCTATAGCCAGAGCTATATAGAGCAAACCCTGGCCAAGCACTCCGGCATCACGCAGGCGCTGGTGCGGCTGTTCCATGCGCGCTTCGTGCCGGCCCACTCGGAAGGGCGCGAGAAGTCGGTGGCCATGGCCGCCGCCGCCATCGAGGCGCAGCTGGACAAGGTCGCCATCGCCGACGAAGACCACATCCTGCGCCGCTTCCTGGCCGTACTGCAGGCGTCCCTGCGCACCAACTATTACCAGATAGGCGAGGGCGACAAGCGCAAGCCCTATCTGTCGATCAAATTTGATTCCAGCAAGATACCGGAACTGCCGCAGCCGCGGCCGATGTTCGAGATCTTCGTGTATTCGCCACGGATAGAGGGCATCCACCTGCGCGGCGGCAAGGTCGCGCGCGGCGGCTTGCGCTGGTCGGACCGGCCGGAAGACTTCCGCACCGAAGTGCTGGGCCTGGTCAAGGCGCAGATGGTGAAGAATGCAGTGATCGTGCCGGTAGGCTCCAAGGGCTGTTTCGTACTGAAGGCTGCGCCGCCCGCATCCGAGCGCGAAGCCTACCTGAAAGAGGGCGTAGCCTGCTACCAGACCTTCCTGCGCGGCTTGCTGGACCTGACCGATAACCTGGTCAAGGGCAAGGTAGTGCCACCGGAAGGCGTGGTCAGGCATGACCCGGACGACCCTTACCTGGTGGTGGCCGCCGACAAGGGCACCGCCACCTTCTCCGACTATGCGAATGCGATCAGCGCCGAATACGGCTTCTGGCTGGGCGACGCCTTCGCCTCCGGCGGTTCGGTCGGCTACGACCACAAGAAAATGGGCATCACCGCGCGCGGCGCCTGGGAAAGCGTCAAGCGCCACTTCCGCGAATTCGGGGTCGACACCCAGAGCACCGAGTTCACCGTGGCTGGCGTGGGCGACATGTCGGGCGACGTGTTCGGCAACGGCATGCTGCTGTCCAAACACATACGCCTGATCGCCGCCTTCGACCACCGGCATATCTTCCTGGACCCGGCCCCGAATGCCGCCAGCAGCTTTGCCGAGCGCGAGCGCCTGTTCAACCTGCCGCGCTCCTCCTGGGAGGACTACGACAAGTCGCTGATCTCGGCCGGCGGCGGCGTGTTCTCGCGCGGCGCCAAGAGCATCCCGCTGTCGCCGGAAATCCAGGCTGCGCTGGACATCAATGCGCAAAGCATGACGCCGGTGGAACTGATGCGCGCCATCCTGAAGGCGCCGGTAGACCTGCTGTACAACGGCGGCATCGGCACCTATGTCAAGGCCAGCTACCAGAGCAACGATAGTGTAGGCGACCGCGCCACCGACGCCCTGCGCGTCAACGGCAACGAGCTGCGCTGCAAGGTGGTGGCCGAAGGCGGCAACCTCGGCTGCACCCAGCTGGGCCGCATAGAATATGCGATGAGCGGCGGCCGCATCAACACCGATGCGATCGACAATTCCGCTGGCGTCGATTGCTCCGACCATGAAGTCAATATCAAGATCCTGATGAGCGCCGTCATCGATTCCGGCGCCCTGCCGGAAAGCGAGCGCAATGATTTCCTGGCCAGCATGACCGACGAAGTGGGCCTGCTGGTACTGAAGGATAACTACTACCAGACCCAGTCGCTGGCAGTATCCGGCGTGCGCGGCGGACAACTGCTGGACGACCAGGTTCGTTTTATCCGTCACCTGGAAAAAGCCGGCCGCCTGGACCGCGCAGTGGAATACTTGCCTTCGGAAGAAAAGATCAGCGAGCGCAAAGCCGCCAAGCTGGGCCTGACCTCGCCGGAACGCGCGGTGCTGCTGGCCTACAGCAAGATGGAATTGTTCGACGAGCTGATCAAGTCCGACCTGATCGACGACGAGTATGTGGCGCAAGCGCTGATCGGCTATTTCCCGCAGGCGATGCAGCAGCGCTTTGCCGATATCATGCCGCGTCACGCGCTGAAGCGCGAAATCATCGCCACCGTGATCGCCAATGACACCATCAACAGCACCGGCAGCGTCTTCGTGCACCGCATGCGCGAAGAGACCGGCGCCACCGCACCGGAAGTGGTGCGCTGCTTTATCCTGGCGCGCGAAGTGTTCGGCATCAGCAAACTGTGGAAAGAGATCGAAGCCCTGGACGGCAAGGTGCCGGCACTGACGCAGTCCGAAATGCTGCTGGACGCCGAGCGCCTGATCCTGCGCGCCACCTTATGGTTCTTGCGCCGCCGCTCGGTCAAGATGCCGATCACGCAAGTGCTGGAATTTTTCTCGCCCGGCGCGGCCCTGATCGCCGGCGGCTCGGGTCTGCTGGCAGAAGAAGACATCAACGCCTGCCTGGCGGCGCAGAATGCCCTGACCGAGCAGGGCGTGCCGCTGGAGTTGGCGCAAGCCATAGGCCGCATCGACACCATGTATGCGCTGTTGGACATCGTCGAAATCTCGCAAGAATCCAGCCGCCCGGTGAACCTCGCCGCCGCGGTCTACTTCAAGCTGGGCGGCAAGCTCGGCCTGCGCTGGGTCGCCTCGCAAGTCGGCAAGCTGCCATCCGACACCCACTGGCAAACCATGGCAAGAGCCGCGATGCGCGACGACCTGGCCAGCCTGCAACGCCAGATGACCGCCGGCATCCTGTCCCACTCGCCAAGCCTGAACGACCCGCAAGCCCTGCTGGCCGCATGGGAAGAACACAGCGGCAAGGCCCTGCTGCGCGTGAACGAAGTCATGGCCGACGTCAAGAGCGCACGCGAGTCGGACCTGGCGATGCTGTCGGTGCTGTTGCGCGAGCTCAGGATGCTGGCGTAAGGGAGGCATACGCAGAACGGTAGGTTGGGCAAACGCTTCATCTGCCCAACGTTCAACGCGTTGGCCCGCGAGGGATCGCGCGGCGTGAAAAGGCCATGGTCAATTTTAAGTGACATGATGGCACTCGCAAAAATAGTCAGCTTGGTGAAATTTGAGAGTGTTGGGCTGATGAAGCGTTAGCCCAACCTACATTACTGCGCGAATCGAGGATGCTCGCGTAAGGAAGGCATACGCAGAACGGTAGGTTGGGCAAACGCTTTATCTGCCCAACGTGCGCTTCACCGACGTTATGTCGAAGTCGACTGCCGATGCTCTTGAATATGACCGGCTCGAAGCAAAATGATGGCGGCGGATTTTTGTGAAGGTTGGGCTGGTGAAGCTTTAGTCCAATCTACACGCTACGGTGGCTTGAAGGATTACTTTAACAAGCCTGGAAACATGTCTATTTCGGTGATCGTGCGATGATTAAATATCTCGTTTTATTAACGATTCTTTTTACTTGTCTGTCGACTTTTGCTTATGCTGACCAAAATTGCCTGACGAAAAAAACTTCAGAAATTGTCAAGGTATTTGACAAGGGTATCGTCCTTAATGAGAAATTCAAGAAATCAGTCGGAGAGAATGACAAAGAGGAATATCAAAGGTTACGTAAAGGGGGGGAGCAGTATAGTGAGGAAACGGTTATTCCATGTGTACAACGCGCAGCACAACTATTGTCAAAACACTCGAACCCGAGGCTAATGCACAAACTTATGGAGCTGGTTATTTCTTACGAAAATTCGGCCGATGAAATGATCTCATACTCAATGGGAAAAGTGTTTGCCGCTAACCCAGCAGCTATTGAGAACGCCATAAAAACGTTCCCCGAACCTGATAGAAAACTCATCTCAAATAGTGTTTGGGCTGGTTGGGTAAATGTCAAACCAGAGTTACCTTCAAAGCTTGTTAAAAACAGAGATAAGCGGATTAAATTTATACTCCCCTCCGTCGATAGCCCTTGAACATTTACAGCTGGGTAGGGTGGGCAGACACTGCCCACGCGCTTCGATCCCGCTCCACTCCAAGCTTTAGCCTCGCAAGAAAAAATAAGCGAATAATATTTTCAACGACGGCGTGGGCAATCCTTGCCCACCCTACGGGCTACTCGCTATCCCGACAGCGTCACAAAAAAACTGGCCCCGCGCGCCAAAAAAAATTTACTTTGCTACATCATCCCAAAAAACGATAGAATTGCCATTCTGGCATTTTCCCTGTGGTCGGGGCGGCTCCCAGCGAGCCGGAAATTCAAGCCCGCTCCTGCGGTAAACCCGGCGGCCTAATGATACGTTTCTTAAACCGTACACGATCCATGTCAAACCTGAACCCTGCCGGCAAGCGCGTCCACACGGACCTTTCCTTCAAGCGCTGTCTCCTGTCTTTCAGCCTCGCCATTGCCTCGCTGCTGCCCACCTTGGCGTCCGCGCAGCAGGTCTACACCGAGCTGTCCACTCAGCCTGAAGGCAGGATCTACTTCAATAGCGTCACGCCCAAATCCAAGTGGGACCTGGTGCATCGCAAATACGACAAGACGCCGACCGTGGTCTGGGCCAGCCTGTATCTGCCCAAGGAGATCAAGGGGCGTATCCCGGCCATGGTGATTTCGCACGGCTCGGCCGGCTTGCAGGAAAAGGATGTGCAGCGCTGGGCGCGGGCTTTTAATGAAATGGGCGTGGCGGCCTTTATCGTCGATTCCTACAGCCCGCGTAATATCGTCAGCACCGAGGCCGACCAGGGCAAGCTGAGCCCGGCCGCCAATGATGCCGATGCGCTGGCTGCGCTGAGGCTGCTGGCCACCGATCCGCGCATCGACCCCACCAAGATCGGCCAGATCGGGTTTTCGCGCGGCGGCGGCGTGGCGATGGACATGACCATGGAATCCTTCCGTAAGGGCATGATAGACGACGACACCAGGTTTGCCGCCCTGGTCGCTTTTTATCCCGGCTGTGCGCAAGTCTGGTGGGCCACGCCGGCGCCCAAGCTGTCAGGCACGCCGCTGATGATGGCGCTGGGGGAAAAGGATAACTACACGCCGGCCAAACTGTGCCAGAACTTCGCCGAAGTGATGCAGCGCGATCAGCAAGAGGTGGAAGTGCACGTGTATCCCGACGCCTACCATGATTTCGACAATACCAACGCCTATTACAAATACCACCCAATGTCGACCTCGGTCCAGAAGTGCCCGCAGATCCAGCTTGACATGGAGCACGGCGAATACCGCTATCTGCAGAGCGGAGAAAAACTGGCCTCGCTGGGCGCGCTAGAAGAGCTGACCAGGACCTGCATCATGCGCGGCGTGTCGACCGGTGCCAATCTCAAGCAGGGCGACAGGGCGGAAGCCGATGTGAAGGCATTTTTGAAAAAAGCCTTCAAACTGCTTTAAGGCCACAGCATGGAGTGCAACAGGGGTGGGCACCCTTGCCCACGCGTCCGCGTTAAGTCATATACACTAGCCAGGCATTTTCCCGCCAATATTGAAAGCAAGCGTTTCCACTAAGGACTCACCATGCAACTGATAGGAATGCTCGATTCACCCTACGTCCGCCGCGCGGCGATCTCGCTGCAATTGCTGGGCCTGCGCTTTGAACACAAGTCCATCTCGGTGTTCAGCACCTACGAACAATTCAGGCAGATCAACCCAGTGGTCAAGGCGCCGTCCCTGGTTTGCGACGACGGCGAGGTGCTGATGGACTCCAACGTGATCGTCGACTACGCCGAGGCGCTGGCCGCCCCGCGCAAGAGCCTGATGCCTGCTGCAATTGCGGAACGCCAGCACGCGCTGCGCGTCATCGGGCTGGCGCTGGCCGCGACCGACAAGGGCCAGCAAATCGTCTACGAGCGCAATCTCAGGCCGGCAGAGAAATTGCACCAACCCTGGATGGACCGTGTCTGCAAGCAGTTGCTGACGGCGCTGGATTTGCTGGAGTCTGAATTGCAAAGCCGGCCGCTGGCCGTCAGCAGCGCAGCGATGAACCAGGCCGGCGTCACGCTGGCGGTGGGATGGCATTTCCTGCTGCAGGCGGTTCCGGACGTGATACCGCTTGCCCCCTATCCGGCGCTGCAGGAGTATTCGCGCCAGGCGGAATTGCTGAAGGAATTCCAGGCGGCGCCATTCGGCGACGGCACCTACCGGCAGGCCGAATAAAAACCTCGGAGGATGCAGAGGGCAGACAGCTTTGCTGATTTGAATTTATTAGAACTTATTTGACATTAAGGAAAACAAGGATGGTCGCTTTAAGAATCACCGCAGCAATGGCAACGCTGGCCCTGGCATTGGGCATCTCTTCCGCACATGCGGCACCGGTTTGTTCGCTGATACAGCCGGCGGTAGTGGAAAGCCTGATAGGCGCAAAGCTGGCGAGCAAGGACGAATTGAAGGGCGTGGTTTCCGAAGATTGTTCTTACATGACGGTGCCCAACGAAGGCGGCCCCGGCTTCTTCAGCATATCGCGGCTGACACGGGCGATCCCTGCCGGTAGCGGCCGCAGCATATTGACCTCGATTCCCGGCAGCGATAAGTTTGTCGACATCGCGGGCCTGGGCGATGAGGCGGTGATGAACACCGCCGCCAATGACCTGGCCGTACGCAGCGGAACGGTTTGGTACCATATTGTGACGCGGGGCATGCAATGCCCGGGCGATACTTTCGGCGCGGCCACGGAAGTCAAGGAGCGCTGCCGGACATTGCGCAATGACACGCTCAGCAAGGCTGCCCGTTTAATTGTAGGGCCCAAGAAGTAAAGCTGCCGTAGGTAAGTGAATAAGTAAGCGTTGGCAGTTGCTGACGCTAGCCCTTGGCGACGATTAAATTTGACATGGGCGCTTTTGCCCTGGCCGGCGCAGCATTTTTTTGTTTCTAATAGAGGGTAATAATGGGGAAACGTCAACTGCAAGTGGCTACCGCGATCCTGGCTGCCGTACCGACCGTCACCGGCTTGCTTGGTATGACGGGTTTAAGCGACCCGCTATACGCGGCGCTCAACTTGCCGCGCGATGCAACCTTGGACAGCAACTTGCGCTTTTATTCCGGCGTCTGGCTAGGCCTTGGGCTGGCGGCGTATTGGCTGCTGCCGCGTATCGAGCATGAAACAGTCTTGTTTCGCGCTCTGTGGCTGATGATCTTCCTGGGAGGACTGGGGCGCCTGCTGTCGCTGTCGCTGGTCGGTATGCCTTTTCCTCCTTTTATCGGCTTTACGTTGCTGGAATTGCTGGGTGCGCCCCTGTTCGTCTGGTGGCAGCACAGGGTGGCAAGGGGCGTGCTGGTGCCAGCCGCGGCATAGGCCGTGGCAACTACTTGCCGACCGAGATAAGGATTAACCGATTCAAAACAACCCCTGGAGGACTGAGATGACAAACAACGATACCCTGGCAAGACGCAACATCATTCAAACGGCATTGCTGGCCTGCCTGGTCGCCGGCACGCTCGATATCACGGGCGCCATCGTCACCAGCGCCATGCACGGCGTGCCTGCCTTGCGCATCGTGCAGTCGGTCGCCAGTGGGCTGCTGGGCAAAGACGCCTATACGGGCGGCTTCAGCACTGCGGCCCTGGGCCTGGCCCTGCATTTCTGCATGATGCTGGCGTTTGCGTTTGCCTTCATCTGGGCCTATGGCCGCTCGGTCTTTATCAGGACCCACGCGGTGTGGCTGGGCGTGGTCTACGGCGTCGCCGTCTATGCATGGATGAATGCCGTGGTGCTACCGCTGTCGGCCTTTCCCCACCACATGAAATACGACCCTGCATTCCTGGCCACAGGGATACTGACGCATATCCTGTGCGTGGGTTTACCGATTGCACTGGTCACAAAAAAATATTTTAAATACAACACATTAGCTAATTGACATTGTTGCCAAGAGTGCTAATATCTTTTAGACCTTGCTCAAGCTAGCTCGCAATTGATTGCCTTGCAGACATAAATAAATCGAGTCGATGAAAACGGCCGGACTACCTGCGTCGCTGCACTAAATCCTGCCATTTTGAATGTCACCGCTTCCACGGGAGATTGCCATGCCTGACAACGTCGTTGCTGAGAGCGCAAACACAAATAATGGCGGTTGGCTGAGTACGATACGAGGAATAGTCGTCGCTCTCACCGCCTTGCTGGCGGCAGTGCCGGCCCTGATCTATTCCGGCAGCGCCGTGTATAAAGCGGTGTTTGATATCCCGACCAATGTCTATGACCAGGCGAATAAAAACCTGGGCGACAAACACCGGGGAGAGGTGCCGATTATCGACCAGCCCATCGCCGTCAAAAAAACCAATATGACGCTGGATATGACGCTGCATGTGTATGCCAACGGCGATGTGTACATACAGTATGCCGACCTGGAGCAATGGCTGCCGTTCGTGGATCCAAGCTCAAAAAAACCCACTACCACGGCGCCGAAAACAGGAATAGGACTGTCGTTAATTTCTAGCGCCTATGCGCAAGAAATTAACCCCAGGTCGCAAACGATTTCGGCCGAACAGAAAACCAATGTGCGGCCGTCGCTAAACTTCGACCTGGACAAGCTGGAACTGGACAGAAAAAATAATGCGGCCGCCCAGGCTAACGCACGGCCGCAACAAATTGAGCGCGAATACCTCATTACCGAGTTAAAGGACAATCATCCGTATTTGGTCCAATCCTCCCTGAACGCTTACGAGAAAACATTTGCGGCCGAGCCCGGGTACAAGATTACCGCCTACAGCTTTCAACCGCTCGGTCTTAACAACTCCAAGATAGAGAAAATAGATTCAATCAACAACGGCGAGGCGCTCAAGGTCACCTACACCATGTCCAGCGGGCCGGTGTTGAACCGCTGGAGCGGATCGCTGAAGGGGGTCATCAAAACGACCCAAACAAAGAAACAGTAAGAGGCTGTTGCGAAATTAGTCTGGCTAGGCGTCGCTGACGAAGACAGTGCTTTAGCACGGCAAGGAAGCGCAACTAGCGGGGACGCCGAGTCCAGGGTAATTTCGCAACAGCCTCTAAGTTGTTCCCCGTTTTTTCGTGCATGGCCGCATAGGCGTCATGTGGGATGGGCTTCCACTCGTTAAATGATGGGTGGCAGTTGTTTGCACCGATGCGCCACCCCAACTTTGCCCGCCACTCCCATCCTTGATATGATGATCGTGCGGCTTAGACATCGATCCCCGGACCGGTAAGCCGCGCCAACGAAAAGCAAGGAGGATGCAATGCCCCTGATCCTGACATCAAACGCATTTCATGCCGGCGACGCGATCCCGGCGATCCATACCTGCGACGGCAAGGACCTGTCGCCGCCGCTGTCCTGGTCCGGCATTCCGCCCGGCACGGCAAGCCTGGCCCTGATCGTCGACGACCCGGATGCCCCCGATCCGGCTGCGCCGCAGCGGACCTGGGTGCATTGGGTACTCTACAATATTCCGCCCGGCGCCCGCAGCGTGCCGCAAGGCGCCGCAGTCTTGCCGTCCGGCACCAGGGAAGGCAGCAATGACTGGCAGCGCACCGGTTACGGCGGCCCCTGTCCGCCTATCGGCCGCCATCGCTATTTTCATAAATTGTATGCGCTGGATACGATGCTGCCTGACCTCGGCAAGCCGAGCAAGGCGCAACTGGAGCAGGCCATGCAAGGGCACGTGCTGGCGCAAACGGAACTGGTCGGCACCTATCAGCGCAATTGAGGGTGCGCGCAGCGCAGTTCTTCGCCCCTATCGCCATTCGCCTCCCAGCGCCTGATACAGCCTGACGTGGGCCGCCAGCTGTTCGGCCTGGGCTTGCACCAGCGCAAGCTCGGCGTTCAGGTAGCTGCGCTGGGCATCCAGTTGTTCCAGGTAGGGCGCGTAGCCGGAGCGGTAGCGCTTGCGGGCGCGCTCCTGCACCTGGAACAGGGCGTCTCTTTGCAGCCCCAGGGCCGTGGCTTGCTCGGCATTGCGGGCGGCGGCGGCGCGTGCGTCTTCCACTTCCCTGAACGCAGTCAGCACTGCCTTGCGGTAGGCAAAGGCGGCCTGGTCGCGGCGCGCCACGGCGGCGTCCTGCTGGGCATCCAGCCGGCCTGAGTCGAGCAGCGGCGCCAGCACGCTGCCGCCCAGCGAAAATACCGCGATAGGATTGTTCAGCAGGTTGGAGGCCACCACGCCGCCGCTAGCGCCCAGCCGCACGCTGGGCATGAAGGACGCGCGTACCGCGTCCAGGCTGTGGTCGGCCGCCACCAGTTGCTGCTCGGCCTGTATCAAGTCCGGGCGGCGGCGGAGCAGGCTGGAAGGCAGGGACAGCGGTACCTCGGGCGCCAGCAGTTTGCCCAGGCTGCCGCTGCGCGGGAAGTCTTGCGGCGCTTCTCCCAGCAATACACTCAGCGCATTTTCCTGGCGCCGTATGGCCAGCAGGGCGGCCGGGATCAATTGTTCGGTGGCGTGGTATTCCGCCTGTGCCTGCCACAGGTCGAGCGCAGGCGCATAGCCGGCCTCCGAGCGGCGTTTGGCCAGGTGCAGCGAGGCGCTACGTGCATCCAGCGTAGCGTGCAAGATATCCAGCCGCGCATCGAGCGCGCACAGATTGATATAGGCGTCGGCCACCGCCGCCGAAATGGCCAGCCTGACATTTTGCCGGCCGGCCTCGGTGGCCAGCAGGGCAGCGCGTGAGGCGGCGCTGGTTTGCTCCAGCCGGCCGAACAAATCCAGGTCGTACGACAGTCTGAGCTCGGCCTGGCCCTCATTTTGCGTGCGCGGCTGGCCAAAGGGGCTGACATCGGCCTGGCGGGCCGCCGCCAGGGAAGCATCGAGCGCCGGCAGTTGCTGGGCCCTGGCCAGGCTGGACAAGGCGCGCGCCTCCATGACCCGGGCCGCGGCGATCGCCAGGTCGTCATTGCGGGCCAGCGCGCGCTCCACCAGTTGCGGCAGCGCCGGGTCGCCAAAGGCGCTCCACCAATTGCCCTCTGCCGATGGTGCGGATGGCGCTGACGGTGACTCAGTGCCGCCGTCGCGCCACTGGGCAGGCAGGGGCGGATCGGCTTCCCGCGGCTTGTCCTGGCGCGGCCCGGCGCAGCCGGCACACAATGTCAGCGCCGCCAGCGTAGCGATCAGCTTCACCGCAGGCTGCGCGGCCGGCTTCACGGTTTTTCCTTGGTGTCGATGCGCAGTTCCACCGACATGCCGGGCAGCAGCCGCTCCGCGAGCTTCTGGCCGGGATCGATCTTGATGCGCACGCCCAGCCTTTGCGGCACCTTGACAAAATTGCCGGTGGCGTTGTCCGCTTTCAGTACCGAGAATTCAGAGCCGGCCGCCGGCGAAATGCGTTCCACGCTGCCGTTGAAACGCACGCCGCCCAATGCATCGGCGACAAAGCTGGCCTTTTGCCCCGGCCTGATGTGCTCCAGTTGTGCTTCCTTGTAGTTGGCGATGATCCAGCGCTCGGCCGGCACCACCGCCATCATCTGCGAGCCATTGCTGACATACTGCCCGAGCCTGACGCTGACTTCGCCCAATCGCCCGGCTTCCGGCGCGCGGATCACGGTATGCTCCAGGTCTATCTCGGCCAGTTGCAGCTGCGCCTTGGCGGCCTCTACCTGGGCGCTGAGCCCGTCGCGCCCCACGTCCACGCTGCGGATGTCCTGGCGCGCGATGTCGGCCGCTGCATCGGCCTGCCGCAACTGCGCCCGCGCCGCCGCCAGCGCGGCCAGCGTCTGGTCGCGCTCCCGCACCGAGACCGAACCGTCTTTGACCAGGTCGTCTATCCTGGCCATGTCGGCCTGGGCGCGCAGCAATTGCGCTTGCGCGCCTCCTATGTTGGCCTGCTGCGACACCAGGCCCGCGCTGCGCGCGGCGTGCGCCTGGCTGCTATTGGACAGCGCGGCCATTTGCGCGGCCAGATTGGCCCGGGCCTGCTCCAGGCGGGCCTTATAGGTGCGGTCGTCGATGCGCACCAGCACTTGCCCCGCGGCGACCTGCTCATAATCGCGTACCAGCACGGCGACCACGTAGCCGCTGACCTGGGGAGAAATGACGGCAGTGCGGCCGCGCACATAGGCATTGTCGGTGGATTCCGCCGCGCCGCCAAACGGCGGCAGTTCCCAGGCGTACAGGATGGCGGCCAGCGCGGCAAGGCTGACGACAAGGATGACGGCGATCAGCAGCGGATGACGCGGCGCCGGAGCCCACACGGTAGCCGCTGCCGTCGCAACTGGAGTAGCTGCTGGAGCAGGCGCTGGAGCGGGTGCGGGGGCAGGCGCTGGAGTAGTAGCCGCCGTAGCTGATCCAGCGGGCGGCGCCGGATGATTGTGCCCGGCAGCTGGTGCCGGAGTGTCTTTTGCTGGCCCTTCGCTCATGCCTGGCTCCCGGTGGGTTGATTTTGCCTGCGGCGGATACGGTTATGTACAATGATATAGGAAATATACAGCGCAACCGCCAAGGCGACCGCGCAGATCAGGCGGAACACGTCGGCATAGGCCAGCACGTCGGCCTCGCGGTTCAGGGCTTGCAACAGCGCAGCGCTTGCCTGGTTGCCGAGGACGGCAGGGTCGGGCAGCCGGCTGGCAAGCGCCGCCGCGCCAGCCTGCAGGCGGGCGGCGGTTTGCGGATCGCCGTAAATCAGGTGATTCGATAGCGCGGCGGCGTGCTGGCGCGCAAAGCTGAATTGCAGGCTGCTGAGCACGGAAGACCCCAGCAAGCCGCCCAGGTTTTGCGTGGTGCTGAACAGCACCACCAAGGTCACCATGTGGTCGGGGCCGCGCTGCATCAGGCGGCCGAATCCATAGATCAAAGCCGGGCCGACGAACAGCGCCGAACCGAAGCCGATGAGGGCCTGGCTCAGCATCAGCTGCGGCGGCCGGCTCAGGTTGGTGACGCTGCTGTCTATCCAGGCGCCCAAGGCAATAAACAAGGCCGCTGCCAGTACCATATAGGGAAGCCGCTCCGGGGCCATGCAGGCAGCCGCCACGGCGGTGCCCACCAGCATCGCGATGAACACCAGCAGGAACAGCAGCCGCAACTGATCGTTGTTCAAGCCGCCGGAGGACAGCAGGCCGACTGCGCCATAGGTTTGCTCGGCCAGCGCAAACCTGACCAGCAATGCCACCAGCGCATAGCGGAACATGTCCTGCGTCGCTATCCAGTCGAAGCGTATCAAGGGACGGGCCCGGTGCAGCTCCAGCAGCACGGTCAGCGCGATCAGCACTACCGCGGCACAGAGCGCCAGCCCCAGGACAGGCGTGTCTGTCCACCAATAGTAGCGGCCCACGCTCAGCACCGCACACAGGCAGCATATGCCGGGCAGCCATAAACTCAGGGTAAGGAAATCCGGCCACTCAAAGACCCGTTGCCGTTCGTTGGGCGGCAGCGGCACGGCCAGCAAGGCACAGGCGGTCAGCAAGGCCAGCGCCAGGTCGATCAGCTCCAGGCCGCGCCAGTGGGAAATGGCGAGCAGGTCGACCGGGAACAGGCGGGCCAGCGGTACCCCCAGTTGGGTAATCGAGATGCCGATACAGACGCCGGCCAGCCGGAGCGGGGCCGGCATTGCCTGCATTAAATTGTAGATGGTCAAGGTGGTCAGGCCGGACGCGGCGAAGCCGCTGGCAATGCGCGCCAGCAAGGCAACCGTGAAGCTGGGAAACGCCAATTGCCAGCACAGCGCAGCAATATACACGGCCAGCAGCGTCACGCTGGTGGCGAGAATGCCAAACTGCGTGCGCGCCTTGACCAGGAACAGGTTGGCGCAGGCATTGGCGGCCACGTAGGCGCCCACCAGCAGGTTGGCGTCCGCCACATACACGCCCAGGCCGCCGGCCAGGCTGGACAGGTTCACATTGACCAGTGCGTTGGACAGCGCCGCGGTTGTTCCTGCCAGTACCCCGACCGCCGCATACGCTACGCGGCGCGCAACGGGATGGGCCGGGCTGAACGGAGATCCGGGGAAGCCCGGTCGCTCATGCGGGGCGAACTGATGTGCTGGATAAGTGCTGGACACAAGCTTACTCCATGGCTTCCGATGGGATGCCGGTCGGCAATCATTCTCCGAACTG
Source organism: Pseudomonadota bacterium (assembly GCA_040390485.1). Classification (GTDB taxonomy): domain Bacteria; phylum Pseudomonadota; class Gammaproteobacteria; order Burkholderiales; family Burkholderiaceae_D; genus Undibacterium. The sequence continues at coordinate 7,398 of JAZJYH010000075.1, read as the reverse complement.
CAGCTTCTTGCCAATTCTAATGAAAAAGAGGGGTCTATACCAAGGTATTAATGGCAGATCATGCTGGCGTATGGCCGCCATCCCACACGCCATCCCACACGCCATGCCACCCTGCGGCAGAATCGGCGCTATCATAGCTGCTAGTCCAAGCCGCACACTTACGCCTTTCTCCATTGACGCCAACAGCAAGCAGGAGGCCCCATGCTTACCGCCACCGAACTCCATTCCGGCCCCGTGCAGGTAGTGGACTACCGTTGCACCAGTAGCCCCGGCGACCGGCCCTACCCGGAGTTGCACCAGGGCTACTCAGTGTCCTATGTGCGCAAGGGCAGCTTTGGCTACCGCGTGCGCGGCGCGGCGTATGAGCTGGTGGCGGGCTCGGTGCTGGTCGGCCGTCCCGGTGACGAATACCTGTGCACCCACGAGCACCACGTCTGCGGCGACGAATGCCTGGCCTTCCATCTGTCCGAGGCCAGCGTCGCCGCGCTGGGCGGGGCGGAACGGGTATGGCATAGCGGCGGCCTGCCGCCCTTGCCGCAACTGATGGTGCTGGGCGAGCTGGCGCAGAGCGTGGCCGCGGGCCGCAGCGACGCCGGGCTGGACGAGGTGGGCATGTGCTTTGCCAACCGCTTTGTCGAACTGATGGCCGGCCGCAAGCATGCGCAGGGGGTAAGCACGGCCGCCACCGCGATGGACCGGCGGCGCGCGGTGGAAGCGGCGCTGTGGATCGCCGCCCATGCGCAGCAAGAGATCAGCCTGGACCGCGCCGCCGCCGAGGCCGGCCTCAGCCCCTTCCATTTCCTGCGGCTGTTTTCCAGGGTGCTGGGGGTGACCCCGCACCAATACCTGGTGCGCTCGCGGCTGCGGCATGCGGCGCGCCTGCTGGCCGCCGATGAGCGGGCCGTCACCGATGTTGCCTATGAGGTCGGCTTTGCCGATCTCAGCAATTTTGTCCGTACTTTCCACCGCGCAGCGGGCGTCTCGCCGCTGGCTTTTCGCCGTGCCGCCAAAGGCGACCGCAAGATTTTCCAAGAACGCATTGCAAACCTGATAGATGATGGGCGCCTGACCACTCAAAGGACTCCATCATGTACGACCACGTTGGAATAACAGTCAAAGACCTCGCCGCGAGCCTGCGTTTCTACCAGGCGGCACTGGCCCCGCTGGGCCACGTGCTCGGCCCCCACGACGGCAGCTATGCCGGCTTCGGCCCGCCGGATGCGCCGGCGCTATGGTTGTATGCCGGCAATGGCGGCAATGGTGGCAATAGCACCGCGGCCAAGACCCACATCGCCTTGAGCGCCGCCGACCATCACAGCGTGCAGGCTTTCTACCAGGCCGGGCTGGAGGCCGGCGCCAAAGACAACGGCGCTCCCGGCCCGCGCCCCGACTATAGCCCGACTTATTACGCCGCCTTCCTGATTGATCCGGATGGGAACAACGTCGAAGCAGTCTGCATTTGAGGAGGTATTAATCATGGCTAGCATCTACAAGGAATTTGTCGTTGAAGCTGACATACAGCAAGTCTGGGATGCATTGCGCGACTTTGGCGCCCTGCACCAAAGGCTGGCGCCCGGTTTTATCACCGCATGCGTGATGGAAGGGGATGTGCGGGCGATCCGCTTCGCCAATGGCATGAGTGCGCGCGAGCAATTGCTAGGCATCCATGAAGCGGCGCACCGGCTCAGCTATACGGTGCTGGGCGGCATGGCCAGCTACCACCATGCATCGGCGCAATTGTTTGAGCTGGGCCCGGGCCGCACGCGCTTTGTGTGGATCACCGATGTGCTGCCGGATGCGCTCGCCGGCCCCATCGGTGCGATGATGGAGCAGGGCGGGGCGGCGATGAAGGCGGCGCTGGCGTCGGCGACTGCACCTGAGCGTGCCACATAATCAGCGTTGCAGCGGCCGGTTGAGCTCGGTGCGGTAGCTGGAGGTATCGGGGCCGGTCTCGGGGCCGGCGACGTAGATCTCCCACAAGTTGGCGGCGGGGGTATGTCCTTCGGCCTTGATCCACTCGTCAAATTCGCCCCAGGCTGCGCCCAAGCCCTCGTAAGGGCCGCGGTATACGGCCCTGGCCACGGTGGCGGCCGGCAATTTCCCGGCTTTCACGCGGCCCGCCGCAGTAACGGCAGCCGAGACCGGCACGCCGACTTCAAAATCGAAAGTCTCGGGGTCCATCTTCAGGTGGTGCGAAAAAAACGCACCGGCTGGCTTCAGCCCCTGGGCGCCCAGCGTCGCCATCACTTCCTGGAAGGCCGGCCCCATCACCTGCTGGATTTCCGCGCGCGGTATGGTCAGGCGGATGATGGCGGTGGGCTGGGCGGCGGTCTGCGTGACATGCGGATTTTTTAGCATGGGAGTCTCCTCGTAGGCGTATCAATGGCACTGACGCAAGATGTCAATTTAGCATGAATGGGCTGGAATACAAGTGCAACCTGAAGCCCGGAACTAGCGGGATTCCTGCAAGGAAATGTGAGGCTGCAGATGAGCACCGGCACTCCCCAAATATCCGGTAATGAAAATTATTCGATATGGCTTCTATTTACCCGGCTACAGCAAACGCTTATAGTTGCGCATCGAAAATTGAACATGAATGAAGATCCCTTTATAAATGAATACGAACGGTAGGGTGAATGAAGAAAAGCACGATCCACAAATTGCCGCGCTAAGCCGCGCCAAGGAAATCGCGCTGTGGTTGAACGCCTTTGGCTTGTATCTGGTCATATGGGGCCTGCTTTATCCGCACCCCCTTGGCCTTGTCGTTTCCCTTCTTGCGATTTTGCCGTGGATTGCAATCGCTCTTGCATGGAAGTCGAATGATCTTTACACGATCAACGATACGGAAGAGGGGGAGCAAAAAGGAGATTTGAGATGGCTGGCGAGAGTGCCTTGCGGCATTCTATTGGTGATGACCATGAAATTTTCCGTGCTGGACGGGACCAAGGTCGTCATCCCCGCTTTCCTTGGCGGGATGACGATTGCAGTGCTGGCGTTGCGGGGCTCATCCGGATATAAAAGCCAGTTTCTCCTCATGCTGAGCTATGTCTTCTTTTTCAGCATGTACTCGGCGGGGGTCATCCTTTTCGCCAACGTCTTGTTCAAGCGAACTGAGCATATGGCTTACCCGGTAGTCGTTGCAAACAAACACCATACGGGGAGAAAGAACCTGACCTATTATCTGACGTTCACTCCACGGCTTCCGCAGATGTCCGTAAATGAGGTGACAGTCCCGCGCGCCTACTATGACGGCAAGTCCTTAGGCGACTTGGTCTGCGTCGATGTGTTCCAAGGTGCGCTGCATATCCCGTGGTATGTAGTACGCGACTGTCGCCTGGGCGAAAAAAATGCAGCAATATCAGGCTAAATTTGCCTGAGCAGTCTTAGAAAAACGAAGAAATCGCGGCGCACTTAGTATTGAATGCCTTGACGCGGGCGAGCACCATACAGGTTTGAATTTTATCTTATGGAAGACTAGACTGAATTTCTCGATCCGATCAAAAATCCGGGACTAACCCGATTCTCCCGGGCAAGTGACATCGTGCAAGATGGCAATGTCATAGGAGAATAAGATGAACATTCCTTGCATTCGGCTAACGCTGGCATTGGCAAGCTGTCTGTATGCCGGCGGCGCACTTGCCCATGTTGACGACGATGCCGCAAACGGACCTGGGGCGGCCAAATTCGGGCAGGTGTTGTTCAAAACCTCTTGCACGCCGCAGGCGCAGCGCCAGTTTGAAAATGCCCTGGCGATGCTGCATTCGTTTTTCTTTCCCGAAACGGTGAAGGCTTTTAACGCCATTCCGCAGACCGACCCGCAGTGCGCCATCGCCTATTGGGGCATTGCGATCAGCCAGCGGCCCAATCCGCTGGTCGGCCCGTTTGATGCCGCCACCCTGAAGCGCGGACTGGAGGCGGTCGACAAGGGGATAGAGATAGGCGCCAAGACCGAGCGCGAACGCGACTGGCTGCTGGCCCTCAGAGAATTTTATAGGGACTACGACACGGTCGATCAGGATACCCGGGCCAATAACTACGAACATGCAATGGAAGCGCTGGTCAAGAAATATCCTCGCGATGTCGAGGCCAAGATTTTTTACGCGCTTGCCTTGAACGAAACCTACGACCATAACGACAAGAGCTACGCCAAGCTGCTGAAGGCGGCCAGCCTGCTGGAGCCGCTGGACAAGAAATATCCCAAGCATCCCGGCATTACGCATTACCTTATCCACAGCTACGACTTCGCGCCGATTGCCAGGCGCGGCGTTCCTGCCGCCGACAAATATGCAAAAATCGCTCCCGGTTCGCCGCATGCCCTGCACATGCCTTCGCACATCTATACCATGCTGGGCTCGTGGGATGCCTCGATTGCCGCGAACCAGCGGGCGCTTGATTTGTCGCAAACCTATGCCGAGCGCGTCAAGCTGGACGGCCTGTATGGCGCGATTCCCCACGCGTGGGACTTCATGGCGTACGCCTATTTGCAGCTTGGACGCGATGCCGACGCCAAGAAATTGGTAGAGCAGGCGGCCGGCGTGCAAAAACTGTTTACCACCGCGATCGTGCAGCAGGCCGGCTTATCGGCGATACCGGCGCGCTATATGCTGGAGCGCCAGGACTGGAAGGGTGCGGCCGAACTGCAGCCATTGGCGGTGGTCAAGTTGCCGGCGGCCCTGGCGATCACGCATTTTGCCCGGGCAATCGGCGCCGCCCGCAGTGGCGACACCGCGGCGGCCCAAGTCGATATTGAGCAGCTCAAGGCCTTGCGGGAAACCCTGGAGAAGGCCAAGCAAAGCTACTGGGCCGAGCAGGTGGAGATACAGATTCTCGCCGCCCAGGCCTGGAGCGCAAGCGCACAGGGCAGCAAGGATGATGCCTTGAAGCTGATGCGCGCTGCTGCGGATCTTGAAGACGGCAGCGAGAAGCACGTGGCGATGGAAAATCGTTTGTACCCGATGCGTGAATTGCTGGCCGATATGCTGCTGGAACAGGGGCAAGCGGCAGCGGCGCTGAAGGAATATGAAGCGGCAATGACGCGGACCCCAAACCGCCTGCGCGGATTCTACGGCGCGGCCATGACGGCCAAGGCCTCCGGCGATGCCAAACTGGCCGCCGCCTATATGGCGAAGCTCGCGCGCCTGACCAGGAACGCCGACGGCGACCGTGCCGAATTGCGCGAGATGAAGATGCACGTGGTGAGCAAATAGGCATGCTCTTCAGGCGCCCGCTTGCCGCCATGCTGGCGGCGTGGATCGCATGTGCGCCGACGCCGGTGCCGGCAGAGCCGACCGAGGAAAACCCGCTTGCCGCGCAACTCGACCCCGATTATGCGGCGGGCAAGCTGGCGATCGAGGCCGGGCAGTGGAGCGCAGCCATCAAGCGGCTGTCATCGGCGGCCTTGCGTGACACGCGCAATGCCGACATCCAGAATTACCTTGGATACGCCCACCGCCAACTGGGCGAGATGGATGCGGCCTTCCGGCACTACGAGCTGGCGCTGAAACTCAATCCGCGACACCGCGGGGCACACGAGTACGTCGGCGAGGCCTATCTGATGGTCGGCAATCCAGGCAAGGCCCTGGTCCATCTGGACGCCTTGCGAAAGATCTGCCTCATCCCTTGCGAGGAAATGAAAGACCTGGAGCAGGCGATCGCCGACTACCAGGCCGGCAACAAGCGCTAGTGTTGGCTTGATCGGGCCTGCAATTGAAAGCTAAACCGTGTGGGGGGAGCGCAAAGCGCAGCACGCTAGTGGTAGCGCTGCAGCAGCCTGGCCAGCTCGCCGCTTTTGGCCAGGGAATCAATAGCCTTGTTCAGCTCATCCAGTTTGATGCGGCCGCGCCGGGAGACCGCGCACTGGGTATTGAATTCCTTGACGACCAGCGGCGGATGCAGCGGCAAGGGCAGGTCACCCTGTTTGAGATGGGCGTTGAGCACGGACGTGGTGGTGACCATATGGTCGAACCGGCCCGCCGCCAGCTTGCGCAGCGAAGAATCCATAGAGGGGCCGTCGTCGCGCAAAAAATCCTTGCCCAATTCCTGCTCCAGTTCCGGATAAGAGAAGCCGAGCACCGTCCCTATGCGCTTGCCCCTGAGGTCGCTGATGGCCAGCGGTCTTTGAGCCCGGCTGGCAGATATGACCACCTGCACCACGGGAATGAAGGGGCGGCTCCAGTCGAATGCGCCAGGCAGCCATTCTGGAAGGTAGCCGCAGAGTATGTCGCCGTCGCCGCTTTCCAGCGCGTCTATCATGCGTTTCCTGGGTAGGTCGAGAAACCTGGGAGAGCGCCCCATGCGTTCCGCCAGCATTTCCCCCAGCTTGGTCTGGAAGCGGCCGCCCGCAGCAAAGTCAGCTAAATTCTGCGACGTCTCTTCCCTCTGGATGACGACCAGTTCGGCAGCGTGTGCGGCCTGAACAAGGGCGAGCAAAACCCAGAATACCGTGACAAGCGCTGCCAAGCGAAATTCCATCCTCATCTTGAGGCCGCTGTGATTGCGCTGCTTAAGTGTCATATCGTTTTGAGTCGCCTTGCAGATTGTTGGGCCCCGGTGGCTTGCAGATTGTGTTTTTCGGCGGTCGGTTTTCGATTGATAGACCCGGTTGCGGAGAGCTCGCCGTCCCCATCATATACGGACGGCCTGGCTTTGCCAAATATTCGGGGTGGCCTGCATGCGACAAGAAAATCCTGCTGCCCATCTGCCTGCCTTGCCAGCTGGGGCTGACTTATAATAGATCACACTACAAATAGCAGCGCATTAGCTGAAGCCCCGTTCAAATCGACAGGAGCAGACATGACCCCCATCTTCGACCGCAACTGCACCCACGTAGGCTGGCTCAATCCCGAACGTGGCTATGTGTTCGATACGCGCATGCAATTCATCGCTTTCGTACACGGGCGCGGCCTGTTTTCGCTGCGTTCCAGGCACCTGGGCTTTGTCATCGACGGTATCTTCCGCGACCGCGAGGCCGGCGCCGTTGCCTTTACGCCCGGCCATCACGTCGGCCCCGCCCCGGCCGTGCCGCCGGTGCCGCCCATCCCGGCGTTGCCCGCCACCCCGCATCCACCATCGGCACCTCCCACCCCGCCTGCGCCCTCGGCACCGCCAGGGGCCTGGGCGCATGCCGGATGGACGGCGCTGATCCAGGGATAGCGCAAAAGGCTTGGGCGTCACTTCTGCGTGCAGGTTCGTGCTGCGCGCAGCGGAGAGTCGTGCCTGCTGTAGTAAAATTCGGTGCTCCTGCAACCTGCCTCGAACCTGCCCTGAACCTGCCCTGAATCTACCAAATAGTGAACGACTTCCTACCCAAGCTGCTGCAACTACTATTTATCGCGATAGGCCTTGTCGCCTGCATTTACGGAGCACGCATCCTGGCCCGCGCCAGTCAAAGCCGCTCGT
>JAZJYH010000074.1:0-6364 GCA_040390485.1 Pseudomonadota bacterium | reverse complement strand
GGCACGCTCGCCGGCGGCGTACTGAGCGGTTCCATCGTGCGCTCTACCGGAGGACTCGGCTCGTTCAACCTGCATTGAGCATATCGCCGCTCAGTTGAGCAAATTTGAGCAAATGGTATCGGGCGCAAATATTACTATTACTGCGCCCGATTAGCCCGCATAGTCGTACGCCTTGCCGTCGTTTCGCATGCATGTCGACACTGCGGAATTATCCGGCAAGCTTTCGCCCTATATCAATTTAACCCCCTATGACAAGCGCAAGCATCATCGGAATTGCAGCGGTACTCGTTCTCATCGCCGGACCATTGCTGCTGGGCCTGGTGCAGCTTGGTTATATGTTAAACCGCTGCTTTCGAAAGATTTGATAGCCCGGAATGGCTCGATGGCAGCCTACCGTGGCCGGCTGGACCCGGCCAGAACCGGCAATAGGAGCGCAGCACCAACCTGATGTCTCTATGTTAATTTTCTCTTGGCAGTAGTCAATATCGAACGGTAGAATCAGGGCGTCATTCAACTAAAATTTATCGAGTGCATGAATCCCATGATGGAAATGCCAGACCCTTTGATTTTTCGGAGCAGTTGGATGTTATGTACGTCGCTTCGACTTAAGTTAATAGTTGCGGCGCTCACGACTCTCGTTGTCGCGGCACCCGCACTTTCTACGCCAGTCGCAGAAAATTCGATACCGCGGGCCGTGGCCATCGACTTAGTGAATAAGACAATCGCTCTCGTGGAAAAAGACGGTTTGCCACCGTCAAGTACAGTGAACTATGCGGAAGCAAAACGTGTACTCTTATCGGAATTTGATAGCGATGCGCCAGTCCTTGAAAGAAATAGGGTCTATGCTGATTTGCAAAATTTGCTGGGTACCCTGGATGCGGATGGCCATTCAAATCTTTTTTCGGCCTCGCAGACCAGCATGCTAGGCGGCATGGCGTCGACACAGACAGCGCTGTCCCAGCCCCTTGTCCAGAATGTGAAAACCGAACATGGCGCCGTTCTTCGCCTTATTCCTCCCCAAGTAGCCGACACCACGGAAAAAGGGCAAAAGGAATACGTTAGTGGAATATTGAAGAATTTGTCCAGCAATACGGACGTAGCGTCGGCATGCGCATTGGTGATTGACCTGACGGAGCAGAAAGGCGGCAATGCCTGGCCGCCATTAATCCTGATGCACCCGCTATTCTCAGATGGGAATTTATCCCGTTTTGTCAAACGCGACGATGCCCGTATACCTATGTTTTCAACCCATCTCTTGCATAATCTGGCTGAGCAGAATAGCTCTGGTCAGGCGAACCCGCTACAGCGTTTTGCGGCACAGGATATCGCTATCATTACGGGGCCGGACACTTCCAGCGCCGGCGAGATGCTGACAATGGCGCTGCTTGGCGAGGGTGCCAGAGTGCGTAGCTTCGGGTGGAAAACCAAGGGTTTCATGACTGCGAACAGAGCATTCCCAATGCCGGACGGCGCACTGCTCGTGCTCAGCGTATCCCGCTATGCCCTTGGCAATCAAGCAGCTGTCCGCGGTGGAATCTCTCCCATAGAACCTGCTGCACCGGATGAGAGCCTGGAAAGGCTGACGCAGCGTGCGAGTACGTGGGCTGCGGAACATTCGGAGCTTTGTAAATCGCAAATTGCGACAGCCCATTGAAGCATGTCAGTACGGTTGGGCTAGGGCTTTATCAGCCCAACGCTCGTTGCACACTCGAGCGTTCTTGATATGCGGCGGCTGAGTGTTGGGCTGATGAGGCTTTAGCCCAACCTACCGTGCTGCTGGCGCGTAGCGGCCGCACAATGAAGCAAATTGGATTCCAGGAAGTTCAGCCAATGATTGTAATCTCAAAAGAATTTGTTGCTCGCATTCTGATCCTAGTCGCTACGGCATTTCCGTTTGCCTTAGCAAACGCGGCTGTGAGGAGTAAAGTGTACCACCCGATCCCCCGCCTACTGAATAAGCAAGTGATCGCATTGGAGGAATTGATATCGGACGCAGACGCGACGGGACCTGATCAGGACCGCAACTTTCATTTCATTGATATTGACGGGGACGGACGTGAAGATGCAGTTGTGTTTTCCACCATTGGTGTAAAGGGCGGTGTCGGCTACAGCCACTATATGTTCGTATTCCTTCAAACCGAGAATTACGACGATCCTGCTGGGCCATATTGGCTTCTCGTTGACTATGCAAGAATTGGTGCCAAGTCCGTCCGGGGTATCGATTTCGACTATTTGAAGGTGAACGGTAAATTCGCGACTAACAGTGATAAATACGACATTAGGTTTCAATTGCGAACACTCAAATATCAAGGAACCGATGCTGCTTGTTGTCCATCGGGTAAAGGATCGGCAGTATTCGAGCTCAAGGATAATGGTCGCTTGGTTGAGGTGAAGCCCTACCCGGATGAGATTGTTTCGACACCAGAGATTAGCGATAAAAAGGCAAGCGAAATCAAATAGCTATTGCTAGGGATTGATTCGACAGTCCGCTATGGGCGATAGCAGACAAATAGCCGGATGACAACTCCGGACGCAAACCGCCGGCAGCCAAGAATGTGAAATAACCGCAAGATCGGCACGAATACCCGCTTAACCAGCGCATCAATCGTCCCTGCCTGTCCCTCAGACCTGCAATCCGACACTATTGTTGACATTCCTGCCGGCAACAAAACTGTATACTTCGGCCGGCCCTTGGCCTTAGCCACGTTGGCATTTCATTCCAGCCCGAATTTACAGTCTAACCGTCACGAAGATCATGAGCCTACACCTGTTCCTGCTTGCCTCCGGCATCGTCACCGCCCTTGCCACCGGTGCCCTGGTCACCAGCAGCACCGGCAATGCCGAGGACAGCAAGCGCATAGGCACCACCGAACTGGAAGACTGAAGCCCGCCGCTGCGGCGGCAAGCTATCCCCCCGCCCGTGCCGGCGCCCCCTACTGACGCGCCGGCGCTGCTGCCCCGGCCTTAAGCCTGGCCCAGGTAGATCGGGCGCGCGGCTGTCAGCTGGCTCTTCACGTGCTGCGCGACGCTGTCGGCCAGCAATTCTTCCTCACCGTTCTCTACCGCCTTGAGTATCGCCGCGGCGATGTCCCTGGGGTCCGACTTTGGCGCATCGACCGCCTTGGTCATGTCGGTGTCGACATAACCGAAATGCACGCCCAGCACGCTAGTGCCCTGCGCGCGCAAGTCGTTGCGCAAGCCATTGGTGATGGCCCAGGCGGCCGCCTTGGATGCCGAATACACGCCGGAATTACCGACCACCGCCCAGCTCAGCGCCGACAAGATGTTCACCAGGCCGCCGCCGCCGTTGGCCTTCAGCACCGGGGCAAACGCGGCGCTGACGGCCAGCGTGCCCAGGGCATTGGTCTCAAACTGGGCGCGCGCCGCCGCCGGAGCACCGGCATCCAGCAAGGCCGCAGTCGGTGCAGAAATGCCGGCGTTATTGATCACCAGCGTGACGTCGCCGGCGATGGCAGCGGCAGCGGCAACCTGCTCCGGCTTGGTCACGTCCAGCTGTATCGGCGTCACGCCTTCGATGTTGATCGATGCCGGGTCGCGCGCGGCGGCGTAGATCTTGCGCACGCCGGCCTGCTGGAAAGCCTTGACCAGGGCGGAGCCTATGCCACGGTTAGCGCCGGTAATGAGTACGGTAGCGTCTTGCAGTTTCATGGTATTCCTTTAAAAGTTGTCGGGTAGCTCATCCAGCAGAGATTTCTTTGCGATTCCTGCCCGCCGGTTTATTATATTACGATCATAATATTAAAGTCGTCATATAAAATGCAATTAAGTGAAAATATTTTTTGGGAAGCGCCATGCGTTATAAAGAAGACCACAAAGCACAGGTAAGGCAAAAGATCCTGGAATCTGCGGCGGTACGCTTGCGCGCCAAGGGCATCGCCGCTACCGGCGTGGTAGGCCTGATGGCCGATGTGGGGCTGACCCAGGGTGGCTTCTATGCCCACTTCCAATCCAAGGATGCGCTGGTCTGCGAATCGCTGCAGGCGGGGATGCAACAGCTGTTGCGCACGGTACAGCAAAGGATGGAGGCCTCCGACGGCAAGCCGCTGGAGGCCTTTCTGGACGGATACCTGTCGCCCGCACACAGGGACGCGCCCGGCCTGGGCTGTGTCGCCTCGGCGCTGTCGGGCGAGATTGCGCAGAGCCCGGACATGGTGCGCGACATGTTTACCGCGCAGTTCCTGCAAATGACGGCCCTGATCGCCCAGGCTTTGCCCGCAGCATGGACCAGCGCCGAACGCCAGGCCAGCGCCGAAGTCATTTATGGCACGCTGGTAGGCACGATAAGCCTGGCGCGCGCCGTCAACGACGCCACCCTGTCGGACCGGCTGCTGAAGAATGCGCGGGCGCAGGTCCTGGACATGGTCAACAGCAAAACTGCCGGAAAAGAATAGACAAGGAATAAGCAAGGCCTGTGCGGCTAGAAAACCGGCCAGGCCGCACGCCATGTAGACCATTTCACGCTGCTTATGTGGGTTTCCGAACCGAGGCCGGCCGGCGCCGCTGCTAAGCTCAAGCACTCGCGTCTCGTGATGGAGCAGCCATGCACAAAGTATCCCCCGTCCCAAAAACCGCCTGGCCCTATGCCCAGCCGGCCGGCAAACCCGGACTGTCCCCAGTGGAACAAGCGGAGCAAACCGATCAGCCCGAGCAGATGCGCATCAAGCGCGTGCTTGAGCACGACACGGCGATCCCCGGCATCGTCGCCAGGGTGGTTGAATTTGACCGCAAGTTCAGCGACACGCCCTACCGGGAAAGCCGCAACAAGCGGCGCAAGCAACTCTAGCGCCACACCGGGGACAGCGCCCGGCCGCCAACTCGCCGGCGTCACTTCGACGGAGTTTTTCGACAAGGACGGCGAACTGGTGGTGAGCTTCTTCGGCGGTGTCATCCCCTCTCCCGCATGCGGGAGAGGGCTAGGGTGAGGGTCGTTAAATACCGGCAGAGAATTTGTCACCCCGAAGCTTGACCATTCATGCCAGATGTCGATTTGGTTTTTGCCTGGTCGCCTGGTTTAGTCGCCGGCGTAAACAAGTCTTATACCTCAGTTTGATCCCCCTCACCCCTACCCTCTCCCGCGCGCGGGAGAGGGAGCTAAGTCAGGCCCCTGCAAATTAAAGAAAGCGCAGCCTGCGCTTTTGGTCTTTCATGCTTATAATCGGAGCATCATCTTATCCGTCTGCACACATGGCCTTTTCCCTCGACAAGCTGCTCGTCATTGGCATTTCCTCGCGCGCCCTGTTCGACCTGGAGGCCGAGGAAGCCATCTTTCGGCAAGCCGGCCTGGAAGCCTACCGCCAGCACCAGCTGGACAATGAAAACAGCGTGCTGAAACCCGGTGCCGGCTTCGCGCTGGTGCGCGCCCTGCTGAAGCTGAATGAGCTGACGCCCAACCAGCGCCTGGTCGAAGTGGTCATCATGTCGCGCAATTCTTCCGAGACTTCGCTGCGCATCTTCAATTCCATCTCCCACTACGGCCTGGACATCACGCGCGCGGCGCTGTCCGGCGGCGCACCGCTGGCACCCTACCTGGAAGCCTTCAACGTCAGCCTGTTCCTGTCGCTGCATGAAGACGACGTCCAGGCCGCCATCAATTCCGGCGTCGCCTCTGCCCTGCTGTACCAGATGCCGGACAATGCGATGGAAGACCTGGGCCAGATACGCATCGCCTTCGACGGCGACGCCGTGATTTTTTCCGACGAATCGGAACGCATCTTCCAGGAACAGGGCATAGAAGCCTTTGAGCAGCACGAGCGCGAAAACGCCAGGAAACCGCTGCCGGAAGGACCGTTCGCCCGGCTGCTGGTAGCGCTGTCCTTCCTGCAAAATAATTTCAAGACCGAAGACGGCCGCGCCTTCCCGCTGCGCACGGCGCTAGTCACCGCCCGCTCCTCCCCCGCACACGAGCGCGTGATCCGCACGCTGCGCGCCTGGAACATCGCGATAGACGAAACCTTCTTCATGGGCGGTGTGGCCAAGTCGGCGGTGCTGGCGGCCTTCAAGCCGCATATGTTTTTTGATGACCAGCACGGACATTGCATTAAGGCTTCCAGTTTTGTGCAAACTGGGCGAGTGCCGATTAAGCAGTGAGGTCTGGGCGCCTTGCCCTTGCTTGCCGCGCAGCTTTATCCGAAGCTAACGCTGAGTAATCAGTTTTCACTTCGTTGGTACAGGTCGGGGGTGGCCCGACAGCCACTCACTTTATTTTGCTCCGCCAAAATAAAGTAAGCAAACAAAAGGCGGCCGCAGACTTGCCCTTCGGGTGATGGCACAAGTGCCATCACATTTTGAGCATTACAAAAAATGGGAAACAGACGAAACTCGCTGCGCTCAAACAACGTCTGTT
>JAZJYH010000073.1:0-95696 GCA_040390485.1 Pseudomonadota bacterium | reverse complement strand
ACCCAGCCCTTGGCTGCCTAGCAAACTAACCGTCCAACTTTATGGGGTCAGTTCATATTGCCGGCGGGGCTTTTTTACTATGTGCTGCGATATGCTTTTCCTGATCGGATCAGGGTTCGCGGCACAGGCAATGGGTCAATGCCAGGTAATTCTTGCGGCCGTTGGTCAGGTCGGTCAGCCAGCTCAATTCGCTGGCCATTTCGCGTGCGGCATCCGGCGGTATGCCGGTCGGCACCAATGCCAGCTTGAACTGGTCTGCCAGCACCTGGCTGACCGTGCCGCCGAACAGGTTGAGCACGCGGTCCAGCTTGCCCGGCTCGCGCTCTATGTAGCTGATGCGATAATCGCTGCCCAGCTTGGCGCGCGCGGCTGCGGATTTCAGCGCATCGCCATAACTGCCGACGGTGTCCACCAGGCCCCTTTCCTTGGCTTGCTGGCCGGTCCAGACGCGGCCCTGCGCCACCTCGTCTATTTTTTGCGGCGTGGTCTTGCGCGCCTTGGCCGCCTTGCCGGTGAAGTCGGCATAGATATTATTGATGCCCGATTGTATGACCGCGGCAAAGCGCGGATCGAGCGGACGCAGCGGGTTGAATGCATCGCCCAGCCAGGTCGTGGTAGTGCCGCCGGTATGCACGCCCAGCTTGTCGATCGCCTTGTCGGCGGTCGGCAGTATCGCAAATACGCCTATCGAGCCGGTGATGGTGGCAGCATCGGCAATCACTTCGTCCGCGGCCATGGAGATCCAGTAGCCGCCGGATGCCGCCACGTTACCCATCGAGACCACCACCGGCTTGCCGGCCGCGCGGGTCAATTCCAGCTCCCGGCGTATCAGCTCGGAACCGAAGGCGCTGCCGCCGGGGGAGTTGACGCGCAATACGATGGCCTTGATCTGGTCATCTTCACGCGCCTTGCGCACCAGGTTGGCGGTGGACAGGCCGCCGATCGAGCCCGGAGGGGCGTTGCCGTCGCTGATATCGCCTTCGGCAATCACCACGCCGACGGCGTCGCCGAGCAGCTTGGGCTTGATGCGCGACTGATAGTCGTCAAAGGAAACCTGGCGAAAGCTCTTGGTCTGCTCATCCCTGGTGCCGCGCGTAATCATCAGTTGCCGCAATTCATCGCGAGTTTTCAGCCCGTCCACCAGTTTGGCGGCCAGCGCCAGCTTGGCGACATCGCCGCCCACTGCCGCCAACTGGGCGGGTAAGTCATTGATGCCGCGCATGATACTGCCGGCCGGCAGCTTGCGCGCTTTTTCCACGCCATCGGTATACGTGGCCCACATCGCATTGTATAAAAAGCTCTCGGCTTCGGTGGCCGCCGGCGATGGCGCGTTGGCGATATACGGCTCGGCGAAGCTCTTGTAGGTGCCTACCTTCATCAGGTTGACGGTGATGCCGAGCTTGTCCAGTGCATCGCGATAGTAGTTGCGATAGCGTCCGTAGCCGTTCAGCAGGATGGTGCCCATAGGATGCAGATACACTTCGCTGGCGTGCGCCGCCAGGAAATACTGGCGCTGGTCGTAGCTGGAGCCCCAGGCAACGACGGGTTTGCCGGCGGCCTTGAAGCGGCCCACGGCGGCAGCGATTTCACGCAGCATGGGCAGGCCGGCGCCTTGCAAGTCATCCAGCAACAAGACGGCACTGGTGATTTTCGGGTCTTTGGCGGCGGCATCGAGCACTTGCAAGACATCTCGCAGTTGTATGGTTTTTTTGCCGTCGCCCTTGGCTTCCGCCAGTACCGTGTCGCGCACACTGCCGGAATTTTGTTCCACCAGCTGGCCCTTCAGGTCGAGCAGCAGCGCAGTCTTGTCTTCCAGTTTCTTCGGCCCGCTGGTCACCACGCCGATGACCAGGACCACTACGATAAACAGGAATATCAGGTTGAAGAAGGTACGCCGGGCGCCGTCTACGGTGCGCCAGAACAGGCTGAAACTACGGCGTATGAAGCCGAATGGTGATGAGGACATCGATGTTCCTTGAATAAGGTTGAGTAAGACCCAGGTTTTAGTGTCTTTTTACCACGTTTTTCTGATTCCTGAAAAATTGTGTACCGCTGATGCTTTGGCGACTCGTACATTGTAGCTGCACTGGCGGCAAGCCGCCGCAGCGCGTGCCTGACTACGGGTATCTGTGGCAATACCGCCAGCGTTTGACTGCGGCTAACGGTCAAAACGCATATTGCAGGCGCAGCGTGAGCATATTGCCATGGCTGCCATAGATGGATCCGCTCAGGTAGGCTACCTGGTATTTGATGGTCTGCGAGGCGCCTACCGGCAGGCTGCCGAACAGGGCGGGGCCGGCGCGATGCGACTGCCGGTTGCGCGGCGCCCAATGGTTCCAGTCCCCCAACTCGCCGAAACCCTGCAGGCCGAATTCCAGCGCCGGCTTCCAATGGTATCTGGCCTGCCACTGGTACTTCAGTTGCGTAGCGCCGCCGTATTCGGAACGGAAGTCGCGCTCGAAGAATAGATTGCCATTGAGCTGCAGCCTGCCCACCTCGGTCTGCACCGCGGGGCCGAATTCCAGGGTATAGCCTTCATCGCTGTCGTGCGCGCGCGCCAGGTTGCTGTGCAGCGCCAGATCGAACGGATATTGGCCCTGTGTCAGCAGGTAGTCGTTTTGCCAGTTCCAGGTGTCGAGCTTGAGGTCTGCGCTCGAGGTGCCGATGGTGCTGGCGTAAAATTCCGTGTACCAGCGTGACGTGACCCCGTAGCCGAATCCCAGTTCGGGCCAGATAGTCTCGGCGCGGCCAGGGCGTTTCACCGACCAGTACCTGAAGTCCAGCGATTTTTCACCCTGGTTGTCATATACGGTGACGACATAATAGCCGGGGTTGGCCAATGCCGTTGTGCCACTCACTAAAAGGAATGCAGCCAGTGCCAAGCTCTTCGTCATAGGGGCGTCCTGATATATTGGCGATGGATGTGCATGCACTTCCATTCCATTGCACAGATAATGCAGCTCTACGGAACCGAGTGGATCGTGCAAAGTATGCGCACAGTTTGCAATTTACGCAATATCCCGGTCGCTTGCTTTTTTTTTTGGACCAAGGAATGAGGGGCGGGGAAGAGGGGGCTGCTGTATCGTGGCCGGCAGCGGCGGGCGGGGCCGGCCTCGACGCTGGATCGAAGCCGGATTTCTTGCTTTCCTGCATTAAAGCCTATTCCGGCCAGATTGCCTGCAATAATTGCGCCAGATGGGCTCCGCCGTTGACCAGTGCATCTTCCTTCATCCTGGCCATCAGTTTTTCATATTCCAGCGGCAAGGCGATGGACCAGCTCGGTCCTTTTGCCCCTATGCTTGCCTTGCTGAAGGCCGTGCCCTGGTACAGCACCCGCGCCGACCTGATACTGTCGTCCGCCCACAGTACCGGCCATTGCTCAAACGGTGAGCTATCCCTGGCTACGGTCCTGGCTTTCTTGATCAGGGTGTCGTTCATCCTGCCTTTTTTAAAGTTTTGCGGTATGTCGTCCCACATCGAATGCAAATTTCCGCAAGGGCACATCAGCGCATTGCCGCCTACGGTATTGGTGGCCTTGTCGTATTTGCCTTCATCGGGATTGATCACATGGCCTTCGGCGTCCAGGAAGATCGAGCCCACATGCAGCGGCTGGTGCGCATCGCCGACATAATGGCTCAACAATACCAGCGCTTCCCGCTGGTCCTTGATCTGGAACGGGGCCGGCTGCGGCTTGCCTTGCAATATCTGCACCATGGCCTGCATCGCATTCACGATGTCATGGTCGCTGGTGCCGGCATAGCCGGTCTTGTAGTGATCGTGTTGCAAGGAGATATCGGTGTAGTGATACTGCTTGTGGCAATTTTCTTCGTCAGGGCCGGGCTTGCAATTGCTGTTATTGCGACGCACGAAATCGCTCATCGCCGCCATGCCGTCCGGCGTTTCAAAAGGCGCGCATTCCGGATACCTGCCGGCCGAGGTATATGCAAAATCCTTGTCCGGGCTCACGCCTTTGGCACAGTCCGCCCAGATCGACATTTGTTCCAGCGTGGCGCCGCCCAGCAGGCTTTTCACTTTTTCTCCAGCCTTGCTGCCCGCCAGTAGCGCGTCCGCCACTGCACCTACGGCCTGGTGGCCGTCGGGGCCGAAGGCGAGGCCTGGCTGCGGCAAGCAGAATATGCTGAATAGCAAAGATAAAAGGAAGTATTTTTTCATATTCATTCCAGATAATTCCAGGTAGAAGCCGAGTGATTGAAAGATAGGGGTTGCCTGCTATTGCGGCAGTGAGACATTGCGGCAGCGAGATCTTGGTCCAGCGCTTGCCTGAATTGCATGCCAGCGGGGGCGCATCAGGATATCATTTCTTTAAAGGAATGAAATAAGATCCTGGTATCTTATTGTTGCGATTGCATGCGTCAGGTAGTACGTGGCGGCCGGATTACGTTCCAGCCAGAGAGCATTCCTAGCGCAATCTGGCCTTCATCTCGCCGGCCTCGATCAACAATGCATCCAGGGTGCCGTCCCTTTTCATATCGTCAATGACGCGCTTGAATTTCGGTGCGATTGCCTTGTGCTTGTCGTTCAGGTACAGATAGGTATCCATGCTGTCAACAATTCCCAGCTTGGCGATGTGGTTGTCCAGACGCATCTGGCTGATTTTTTGCTCGACGCCGCGCGAATCCGACGTGACAAAATAGCTGGCCCGGTCGGCCATCAGCATGTTCAAGCCGGATTCCACCGAATGCGTGGACAGCAGGCCATTGCTCAATTTCGGTCCCAGCTTATTGGCGACGGTTTTTGATCCAAACAGGTAGATCACGGGCTGAGCCTGGCTTGCCAGCTCATCCCAGGAGTTGACTTTGGCGCTGCCGGGTTTGCCCCAGGCGACAAAGGTTGCCGTAAATAATGGCGTGTCTACCCGCAAATGCCGGGGATTCTTGCCGTCGGACGTAAAGTCGAAAACCCGGTAATTTTCACCGTCGGCCTCCCCTGATTCCACCATCGCCGCCGCCCTGGCCGGAGGGAAATACTTTAAGGTGCAGTTAAATTGCAATCTCTTGCATATTTCATTATTGGACTTTTCAAACAGCAAAAACAGGCCGGGACGTTCGCTGGGGTCGACCAGGGTTACAAATTGCAGGCTAGGCTGCTCTGCCAGGGCCGGTCCTGACGCTAACCATCCGGTAAGCGGCAGCGCTAGCATTGTTGCCAGAAAGTTAGCTAGCAGGCGCATGGAAGCCTGTATCGATAGAATACTGTGCTGGGGCGGCAAGTAGCGGGCAGACTGGTTTGCATGGGGAATGTCAAAGGGACGGAGTACTGCATATAATAATTTAACCAGCTTGACATAGTAGCATTTTCATTTCCTGCAAGCCCCGGGAGCGCGGGCGGATTCGACTTAAGCTCCAAGAACCGCTAAACTGGCACCCTTTCGCCTAAAGCTCTATTATCGTGTCCGACATCACTCCCATCAGCGTATCTACAGAAATTCCGGAAGCAGCAGAAAACAAGCATGTTTCCAGCGACCTCATCCTTCGTGAAGTCGCGCGCCGCCGTACCTTCGGGATTATCTCCCATCCGGATGCGGGCAAGACCACGCTGACCGAAAAACTGCTGATGTTTTCCGGCGCGATCCAGCTGGCCGGTACCGTCAAGGCGCGCAAGAGCGGCCGTCATGCGACCTCGGACTGGATGGAGATAGAAAAGCAGCGCGGCATTTCCGTGGCCAGTTCGGTCATGCAGTTTGAATACCGCGATCACGTGGTCAACCTGCTGGATACGCCGGGCCACCAGGATTTTTCCGAAGATACCTACCGCGTATTGACCGCGGTCGATTCGGCGCTGATGGTGATCGACGCCGCCAAGGGCGTGGAAGAGCAGACCATCAAGCTGCTGAACGTTTGCCGCATGCGCAATACACCCATCATCACCTTCGTCAACAAGATGGACCGCGAAACGCGCGACCCGCTGGAGCTGCTGGACGAGCTCGAATCGGTGTTGAAGATACAATGCGCCCCGGTGACCTGGCCGATAGGCATGGGCAAGACCTTCCGTGGCGTCTACCATATCCTGCGCGACGAGATCATGCTGTTTGCCGCCGGCAGCGACCGCGCCGACCAGCAGTTTGAGGTGCTGAAAGGCATAGACAATCCGCGCCTGGCAGAAATGTTTCCGCTGGAGATAGAGCAGTTGAAGATGGAAGTGGAGCTGGTGCACGGCGCCTCGCATCCCTTCGACCTCGATGCCTTCCTGGCCGGCACGCAGACGCCGGTCTTCTTCGGTTCCGCGATCAACAACTTCGGCGTGCGCGAGATCCTGAACGCCTTGCTGGACTGGGCGCCCGCGCCGCGCCAGCGCGACGCGACGGTGCGCGCGGTAGAGCCGGTCGAAATACCTTTCTCGGGTTTCGTGTTCAAGATCCAGGCCAATATGGATCCTGCGCACCGCGACCGGATCGCTTTCCTGCGGGTATGCTCGGGCCGCTTCGAGCGCGGCATGAAGCTGAAGCACCTGCGCCTGAACCGCGACATCAAGGTATCCAGCGTGGTGACCTTCATGGCCTCCAGCCGCGAACAGGTGGAAGAGGCTTACGCCGGCGACATCATAGGCTTGCCGAATCACGGCAATATGCAGATAGGCGACAGCTTTTCCGAAGGCGAATTCCTGCAATTTACCGGCATCCCGTATTTTGCGCCGGACTTTTTCCGTACCGCGCGTATCCTGAATCCAATGAAGACCAAGCAATTGCAAAAGGGTTTGCAGCAGTTGGGCGAAGAGGGCGCAGTGCAGGTATTCAAGCCGGTCAACAGCGGCGACCTGGTACTGGGCGCGGTCGGCGTGCTGCAGTTTGAAGTGGTCGCCAGCCGCCTCAAGAATGAATACGGCGTCGATGCGGTATTTGAGGGCACCAGCATCAGCAGTGCGCGCTGGGTCACCTGCGAAGACAAGAAGATGCTGGCCGATTTTGAAAAATCCAGCGCCGGCCATAATCTGGCGCACGACGCCGCCGGCAACCTGGCCTATCTGGCGACTTCCGGCGTGAACCTGCGCCTGACCCAGGAACGCTGGCCGCAGGTGGTGTTCCACGCCACCCGCGAGCACGCCGCCAAGCTCGATTAAGTCAGGCTCGATTAAGCCATAGCGAGTTCAGGCATGCCGGCAACAGGCTGGCATCTTTCGTTTGCTGCGAAGGGCAAGACATCCATCATATGGATGTCTTGCCCTTCGCGTTTCCAATACCGCGGTTCCCCTATCCCCGCCCATACCGGCAGTCACGGATATGCGGTGCTCAGCGCATCCGGTCGCATTTGGGCCATAATATGCCTTGCCCGACCTGCGCACCGAACATTTACCGGAGGAATTTCATGAGCAGCATACGCCATCTTATTCAGGGTCATACCCGTGACATCGGTTTCCCCGTGAAACGCCTATTGCCCTCCATGGAGGCCAGGACTGTGGGCCCGTTTGTGTTCTTCGACCATATGGGGCCGGTGAGTTTTGCCAGCGGCACCACCGAAGGCGATGTGCGGCCACATCCGCATATCGGCCTGGCGACCGTGACCTATTTGTTTTCCGGCGCGATGATGCACAGGGATAGCCTGGGCAGCGTGCAGCTGATTACACCGGGCGACGTCAACTGGATGGCGTCCGGTAACGGCATCGTGCATTCGGAACGCATCCCTGAAGACATCCGTCAGCAGGGCGCCATCGTCCAGGGCTTGCAAATGTGGGTGGCCCTGCCGCAAGCCGATGAAGAAATGAGCCCGGGCTTCTGGCACTATCCGGCCTCCGAGCTGCCGTGTTTTGATGTAGGTGCTGCCAAGCTGCACGTCCTGGCCGGCACCGCGTTTGGCCGTACCTCGCCGGTGAAGTGCCACAGCCCGACCCTGTATGTGGCCGCCAATCTGCAAAACGGCGCCCAGTTGCAAGTGGCGGCCGACTATACCGAGCGCGGCGTATACATCGTCAGCGGCGCCGCCACGCTGGATGGCGAAGCGCTGGCGGCCGGCACGCTGGCGGTGCTGGAGCCGGGCGCGGCGGTCAATGTGCAGGCGCAACAGGATACCGTGCTGATGATCTTGGGCGGCGAGCCGCTGGACGGTAAACGCTTCATCTGGTGGAATTTTGTGTCCAGCTCCAAGGAGCGCATAGAGACTGCAAAATTCGCCTGGGCCAGCCAGCAGCCCGACATGTTTCCCAAGGTGCCGGGCGAGACCGAATTCATTCCTTTGCCGGACCGTTAGAATCCTGCCCCTTGCCCCCTGTGCGCAGGGGCATTCTCCATTTCAAGCTTTCACAAAACAGCCGTGCAGGCCCAGCGGCAAGGCGTACGGCAGGCTGGCCTGGGCCACCGGGCCGTCCGCCAGCCGGTCCGACGCAAAGCAGGACAGGTGTGTGACTTGTTTCTCCAGGTCCAGGCTGATGCCCAGCAGCCAGCCTGCCGCCCCAGCGGCGGAACCTGGCTCAGGGACGAACACGTGTTCTTCGGCGATCTGCCCGGCGCCGTACGAATAGCTATCGCTCTTGCCGCTTTCCACATGCGTCCTGGCGATGGCGCTAAAGCCCGGCCGGTCGTTCCGGGTCTCTGTCGCGTGATAGATGTGCTGGTGCCGGTAACCGCTCAGACGTGGATCGATGCGCGGAAATTCCGCGTCGATGGCCAGCAATTCCTGGCTGGCCTTGCCGCGCGCGGTATCTATGCTGACCCGCGCAATATGATGCAATGCGCTGCGGGTGTACCGGCCGCGCATGACATCGCGGGTATCCTTGAACAGGGTGTCGGGCTGGTCGGTATGGACATAGTCCAACCGTATCACGCCTTGCGCGTCTTCCCATGCATTGCCTATGTGGAACAGGAAGCCTGCCGGCAG
This sequence comes from Pseudomonadota bacterium, assembly GCA_040390485.1. Taxonomy (GTDB): domain Bacteria; phylum Pseudomonadota; class Gammaproteobacteria; order Burkholderiales; family Burkholderiaceae_D; genus Undibacterium. The sequence goes on along the minus strand of JAZJYH010000073.1, from coordinate 86,868 downwards.
TTCTAGCCACTGCCGCTTGTTCCAGTCATGCTTGTCTATCACCAGCACGCGCATGCCCAGCTCTGGCCGCCACACATGCGCGTCCAGATAGCTGGCGGCTTGCCGGAAATTCTCGCGGTCGAATACCAGCGGCGGCAGCAGGAATACCAGGTGCCGGTCGGTGACCGCAAAATCATGCACCATCGCAATCTGTGGAATCCGGATTGGTTCGGCCCGGCGCAAATTCCCGTCAGCGCCTATCTGGTACAGCACCATTACGTCATCCAGCATGCTGACGCCGAAATTCCAGATGGTGCCGTCAGGATCGACCCTGGGGTGGGCGGAGAAGGGCACTGCAGCCAGGTCGTCGCGCCATAGCTTGGTGCCGCGCGTCTGCAAACTGTCCGGGTCCAGGCGGTAAGCCGAGCCGCCTTCCCACAATGCCAGCAACTCTCCATTCAAGGCCATCACGCTGGTATTCGCCACATTCAGCGTGTCGGGCGAGGTCGGGCCCAGGGTGCCGGGGAAATTGGTGCCAAAGGCGGTAAACAGGCGCTTGCCGGCAGCGGCTTCGGCCTGGTACTTGCTGGTGCGTACTATCCTGCCCAGGTGCTGTACCTGCTTGCCGTCTATGGCAAAGCGCTGCAGCATGCCGTCGCCGTCAAACCAGTGATGGTAGCGCTGCCCGCCCAGTTGATGCACCGCCGGACCGTTTCGATACAACAATCCCTGTACCGCCGCTGGGAAACGGCCGCTGACCTTGGCCGCAGCGGCCAGATCGCCGTCGGCAGAACGGTAGGCGATGGCCCACGAGGTCTTGGCCTCGGCCGTGGCGAACTCTGCCGCCCAGCTGTCGGATGCCGGCTCTGCGGCAGCGGCCAGCCGGGAGAATAAGGGGGCCAGGGCGCTGGCTCCCGCCAGCTTCAAGAAATTGCGACGTAGCATGATGCTCTCCTTGTTGGGCTTAACGCAGGTCAATCGTGATTTCGCGGGTCTCGCTCAAACTCAGCATTGCCTGCTCAAAGTTGGGCGGCCCCATACTGCCGGCCGCATTGTTGGAGAAGCCGTAGCGTTCGCTAGGGATGCCCAGCATATTGCTGTCCATCTTGCCATTGCCGTTTTCGTCGTGGAAGGCCGATACGGCATAGCGTCCCGCCGGCAGGTTCTTGAAAATAACGACGCTGGGATGCTGGGATGCTGACACCATCTGGGCGCCGAACTGTTTGTCGGATTTGAGGAAGGACTCGCTGGAATTAAACAAGGCCACCATCAGCATGCCGTCCTGCGAGCGTAGATTTTTCACATGGACGGTCAGGTCCACCGCCAGCGATGGGCCGGCAGCAAGGCCAAGCATCACGCCGGATGCGCCTATGAATACCAGTTTTTGCAAGGATTTCAGCGTCATTTTTTTCTCCTGTCGATGAATGCCGGCGCGTCTGCTGCCGGTATGCCGATCAATATAAATTCCGCCATCGGAATGCTCTAGGGGAAAGAGATGAAGCCGGGGGATTTGTGCGCCAAGTGTAGGAAAAATCGACTGAACGACATCGATGATGGGAAAGATTGAGGGGAATTACTTGTACTTCATTTCAGGTGAAGCATTTGCATGGCTCGAATTACATCGGCAAATTCTAGTACCACTTTTTATCTACCGGTTTGTATTTTGGCTGGCCGCGACCGCTGTGTTCCTGTTTCTTGTCAAGCTGATGCGCAAGGCCTCCCCGTTGCCGGGATAGGCGTCGGCATAAAAATCGGCAACAGCTTCCAGCCGCAGGACATTGCATGCATATTTTTTACCGCCCGCTTTAGGACTGCGCTAAAAACATGATTGAATGGCATAAATATAACTGGTATCAATGAAAAAATTGATAAGTCCAGTTGCTGAAAAACACGCATGTTGTTTTTAAAAACATCATATAAAACAATGGTTTATTTTAATATGTTAATTAATATTATTAATACCAATATTTAATTGAATAATACCACGTGGATACCGCTTGACAACCACTTTGCGCGAATCTACAGTTGCTTCCAATCGACGTTTCCAGGACAAATATTCGGCACTGAATAGTTCTGGAAGCTAACGGAGCGCAAGGGTAATACCAATAATAAGGCCCTTGTCGCGCTGCTGTTGCACGACGTTTTGCAATCACAGGTGACCGGAAGCTAATGCTTTTTATCCCGGCAACGGAGTCATGTTTATTCTCCAATGCCCAGATAAGTGGCATTTAAGTGGCGTTCGATTTGATATTAGATTGGTTACGTAGGCGTTGTATTGAAAGGCTCAGCCGTGTGCTGTACTGGTTCACAACATCACGGACGGGCATAAGGTAGTTTTTATTAAAACTGGCCGGTTATGCATCCAAAGGCCAACATCGAGGGGGAGTAAATGAAAAGCAATTTGACACCAATTGCGTCTGCAGTCGCGCTACTCGTGATGAGTACTGCCATGTCGGCGCATGCACAGCAAGCTGAATCTAAAGCTGAGCCAAAGGCAAACACTCAGGAAGTCGTCGTAACAGGTATTCGCGCATCCTTGCAACAATCCTTGACCCAAAAGCGCAACGCTGATTCGTTGGTCGAAGTAGTTACCGCAGAAGATATCGGCAAAATGCCGGACAAAAATATTGCTGACGCGGTTCAACGCTTGCCCGGTGTCACTATTAGCTCCGCCGGCGGCGGCGAAGGCGGCTTTGACGAAAATGACCGCGTCAGTATGCGCGGTACCAATCCAAGCTTGACGCAAACCACGATCAACGGACATGCGGTTGCCAGCGGCGACTGGTTCGTTTTGAACCAGGTTGGCAATGTGGGCCGTAGCGTTAGCTACACTCTGCTGCCGTCCGAACTGGTAGGTTCGGTGGTCGTACATAAGAGCTCGCAGGCAGATCTGGTGGAAGGTGGCGTGACCGGCAGTGTAGACATTATCACTCGCAGGCCGCTGGAATTTAAAAAGCAAGTTACTGTCGAAGCAGCTATCGGTACCGTGTATGCGGATTTACCGAAAACATCGGATCCCCAGTTCAACGGTTTGTTCAACTGGAAAAATGATGCAAATACTTTAGGTTTCATGGTCCAGGCGTTCTCTGAAAAACGTCATCTGCGCCGCGATGGCCAGGAAACACTGGGCTACGACACGATAGATCCGGCCAGCGCAGTAGCGGTGGCGCATCCGGATCTGGCTGGCGTGCAATTCCCGCACGTAGTCGGCTCGGCCCTGTTTGAGCAGATTCGTTTGCGTCAAGGTGGCCTGGTTGCGTTGCAAATGAAGCCGACCGATGACCTGACCATGGATTTCGATTACTTTACGTCGAAGCTGGAAGCGACCAATATCAACCATAACTACATGGTATGGAATGCAAATATCATAGGCCAGGGTATTTCGCCTTTACCAGGGTATGTCGTCAAAAATAATACTTTGATTTCCGCCAGCTTCCCGAATACCGGGACAACGCGCGGATTGTATGATCAGATTTCCCGGCCTGGCGAAAATGCATCGACCGATTTCTACAGCTTCGATACAAAATACAAGGCCAATGATAGATTGACGGTCAGAACCAAGCTCGGTCAATCCAAGGGCATAGGCGATACTCCTGCACAGGGCCTGTTCTCCAGCACGATCGGCGGTACCGGTGCCAGCTATACCCTGCATGGCGTAGGCAATCCAATTGATGCATCGCTGCCCGGCGTTACAACTTCTACACCTGTGAACCAGACTGGGATTGACTGGATTTACGGCGCCAGCCCTGCAAAAACCACGGATAAGGAAGTGTGGGCGCAATTTGATGCCGACTACAAGCTGAACCAGGGCTTCTTCAGCACTCTGAAATTCGGTGCGCGCTTTGCAGAACACAAGCGTTCAACCGAAGCTGTCGGCCAGGGCCCTAATTTTGCACAACAGGCTGACCCGTTTGATGTGAAAAATTTCCCGGCATGGGGCGGTGGAACTTATCCGAGTAATTTCGGCAGTGGTCTCGGCGGCGGTAGCTTCCCAACCAATATCTGGCTGTACAACCCCGATCAGGTAAGTGCATGGACGGCGACTATGGCGAACCGCGATCCTGTCGCGCGTCGCAACTGGGGTGCTGAATTCTCGCTGAAAGAAAGAGATAGCGCAGCCTACGTCATGTCTAACCTGGAAGGCGACGGCTGGAGCGGTAACGTCGGCGTGCGTATAGTCAGGACCGAAGAGAAGGTATTGGCCAACTTCGCGGCTCCGGATGCGACCAGCGTTCCCGGCACGATAGTAGGTTCGGCATTTGGTCCTTTCTATCAGAAGGAAGTTGCCAATACTTACAATGATGTCCTGCCAAGCGCCAACTTGCGATTTGACCTGAGCAAAGATCTGGTGGCCCGTGCCGCCGTGTCCAAAACAATGACACGTCCCGATTACAGCTCCCTGGGCGGTGCGGTTGCTCTGGATGATCTGACGCACAAAGCAACTGGCGGCAATCCTAACCTGAAGCCGATTCGCTCCACCAACGTGGACTTTTCGCTGGAGTGGTATTTCGCTCCCAAGTCCCTGCTGTCTGCCGGCGTGTACTACATGGACCTGGACAATTACGTGAGCTTTGGCCAGTCTAAAGTCAGCTATTACAATGTCCGTTTCCAAAAACAAGACATCTATGACTTGACATCCTTCGTCGGCACGGGCGCCAAAGTCAAGGGTCTGGAATTGTCTTACCAGCAGCCGATAGGTGCGGGCTTCGGTGTACTTGCCAACTACACTTATGCTGATGGTAAAGCGGACAAGGTTGCTCCTACTGATACGGGCGAGATGGTTGGTACTTCGAAAAATACGTATAACATCGCGGGTTATTTTGAAAACGACAAGTTTAATGCGCGTTTGGCCTGGAACTACCGTTCAGCATTCTTTAACGGTATTGATCGTGCGAGCGCTCAACACCAGGATTCAGTCGGTACCTTGTCGGCGTCGCTGGGCTACAGGATCAACGACAATCTGAGCATTTCTCTCGATGCCCTTAATCTGAATGAGCCTAAGCTGAAGATGTATTCTGCCAATGCGGATCAGCCGCTGGCCATTTACAACAATGGTCGTCAGTTCTACCTGATGTTGCGCGGCAAGCTGTAAACAATATGCCGGGAAGGGGCCTGGTGATTTTTTCAGGCAGGCTTTCCTGGCTAGGATGACGGGGTGTTTTACCCCGTCATTTTCTAAAAAGGAAATCAGCGCTATTTGTTAAAAAAATTGACTGGTTTTAATTGCTTATTACAGTGTTTTTTGAACAGATTGAATCGCGGCAAGCTCAAGCCTTCATCCACATGATTGGCTATACCTTTTTCTAAACGATTTTCTCCTCCACGGATGCGAACGAACCGGTGTGCATCAGCGGTTTAACGGCTTGTCACGTCAGTAAAATGTATCGATAAGCGAATGATAGGAGCAGTGCATGGATTTTTCGGAACGACAGCAAGAGCCTGGAAAGAAGTTGTCGGGATTGGCGCTGGTTGTATTATTTCACGCGTTGTTAGTGTATGCCCTGCTGAATGGCTTAGGGCATAAGATACTTGAGGTAGTCCAGAAGCCTTTGGAGACCAAGATAGTCGAGGAGGTGAAGCCACCGCCACCACCCCCCGAAACGCCGCCACCGCCGCCACCCAAGCTAGCCGCACCGCCGCCGCCGTTCATTCCGCCGCCGGAAGTGCAAGTGCAGCCGCAGGTCCAGCCCAACACGATCTCGCAGACGACGCAAGTCAGGCCAGCGACAGACGCGTTGCCAAGGACGGTAGCGCCCGCAGTGGAAGCCCCAGTTAAAACAACCGGTCCGGTATCGGTCGCTGCAGTGATAGATTTCAATGCGGCAGGCTGCAAACCGGAATGGCCAAGAGCGTCATTGCGCAACGAAGAGACAGGGACGGTAGGCTTGTCCGTGTTGATCGGCGCCGATGGCAGCGTATCAGACGTCAAGATCGATAAATCCAGCGGATTTAGGAATTTGGACAATGCAGTGAAATCCCAACTGATGTCGGGCAGCTGCAAAAACAAACCAGGCACAGTCGATGGCAAACCGCAGCAGCTCTGGACCAAGGTGAATTATGTATGGCGTCTCGACTAGTGGTTGGGCTGCCGGCTAAGCTACTGCGCGGCCCGATTTCAGGCCTGCGGTGCTCGACGTACTAAAGTACGACTGCGCTCCTCGGCCAGAACTTGGGCCGCTCGCTACGCTTAGCCGACAGCCCGGAAGATTGCTGTTTTTTTTTTGAAATTTTTTTTGTATTTAGTCCAATGAAGAAGGTACGCAAGATGAAATTCTCTTTATCCTCCAAGTTAAACGCTTTGTTGCTGGCAGGCGTGTGCACGGTTGGTGCCGGCGCCGCATTGCTTGCTATTCCTGCTGCGGCACAATCGGCTGCGGCGGAAGCGTCTTCCCCAGCAGCCGCGCCAGCCGCAGAAGCCTCCGCTCCCGCCGGCGCGCCGACTGACGTCGCAGCTCCCGTGGCCGCCAAAGAAACCGTCGACAATCCCTACGGCCTGGACGCCCTGTGGAAAGGCGGCGACTTCGTAGCCAAGAGCACACTGATCATCCTGGCCATCATGTCCATGGGCAGCTGGTACATCCTGATCACCAAATTCATCGACTCCCTCAAAATGAGCGGCCAGGCCAAAGACGCCAAGAGCAAGTTCTGGAAAGCCGCCTCGGTCCAGGCCGGCGTGACCAGCCTGAAAGAAGGCAGCCCATTCCGCTTCATCGCCGAATCCGCTACCAAAGCCTCTGAACACCACGAAGGCGCCCTGCTGGAACAGATCGACTTGAACTCCTGGGTTACCATGTCCATCCAGCGCTCGGTCGACAAAGTCCAAAGCCGCCTGCAAGACGGCCTGGCCTTCCTGGCGACAGTCGGTTCCACTGCACCGTTCGTTGGTCTGTTCGGTACCGTATGGGGTATCTATAACGCGCTGACAGCGATCGGCGTAGCCGGTCAAGCCTCGATCGACAAGGTCGCCGGCCCAGTCGGTGAAGCGCTGATCATGACCGCGATCGGTCTCGGTGTAGCGGTACCTGCGGTATTGGGCTACAACTTCCTGGTGCGTCGCAACAAGGGCGCGATGGAAGACGTCCGTGCCTTCAGCTCCGACCTGCACTCCGTCGTCCTGTCCGGCGCCATGTCCAAAGCCGTTGGCGCAGCCAACATCAAAAAAGTAGGCTAGTGTCCTGAATGTGAAGCTCGTTGCATGAGAAAGCTGATGCAATGAGCGGCAGGCCAGGCGCAAAACGCAGCAAGGGTGGGTTCCCTTGCGAGTATTTGCAACACAGGATGGCGGTCATTGCATCGGCTTTCTGCAACGAATTTTACACTTAGGACACTCGCTCATGGCAATGGCAATAGGCAATGATGGAGACGGCGAAGACGAAGTCAACAGTACCATCAACACCACGCCGCTGGTCGACGTCATGTTGGTGCTGCTGATCATCTTCCTGATCACCATTCCCGTAGTTACGCACACCGTACCGGTCAAACTGCCGGCTGAGACCAACCAGCCGTACAAGACCAAACCAGAAAACATCAACCTGGCCATCGACAAAGAAGGCCAGATATTCTGGAACGAAGGCCTGGTGGCCGATACGCCGGCGTTGTTTGAAAAGCTCAAGAAGATAGCTGTGATGGTACCGCAGCCCGAACTGCATATACGTGGCGACCAAAACACCCAGTATAAGTATGTCGGCAAAGTCATCCTGACAGCACAAAGAGCAGGTATCGCCAAGGTCGCGTTTGTGACCGAACCGCCACCACGCGGAGGCTGATCAGCCAGGCACCTCTCCCTGCAAGGGGAGAGGCACAAGGCAGAAAAGCAAATGGCGACAATTAACGGAAGAAAGGAACCCACATGGGAATGAACATAGGCTCAGGAAGCTCGGCCGAACCCGATGTGATGATAGAAATGAACATGACGCCGCTGATCGACGTCATGCTGGTGCTGATCATCATGCTGATCATCACCATCCCGATCCAGAATCATGCGGTCAATCTGAACATGCCGACCAGCACCCCGGCCAAGCCGACCGAGCCGCCGGTAGTGATCACGATCGACGTCGACTTTGACGGCACGGTATTGTGGAACGGCGTCGCAGTGGCCGGTCGCGGCGAGCTGGAGTCCAAGCTGCAGGAAGTGGCGGCGACGCCGAACCAGCCGGAAGTGCATCTGCGTCCGAACAAGCTGGTAGCGTACAAGTCGGTGGCAGCGGTAATGGCCTCGGCCCAGCGCCTGGGCGTGACCAAGATAGGGATGGTTGGCAACGAGCAATTCATCAACGATTAATGCATTTTTTCTTGCCCGCCGACAAGGGTGCGATTTTCGCTGAATTTTTTCTGAATATTCCGGCGCCCCGGGGGGGCGCGGACGAGGGCGGGGCGCTAGAATTGCGGATTAATATAGGCGCTGAATGCGCCAAACATGGCAGGCGGCGAGCTTAGTGGACGCAGTGCTTATGCGCGCAAGCAATAATGAGTATTGGTGCATGGTGGGTAAGGGAATTTTTTTAAATACCACTTAAATACCTATTGACAACCACTGTAGAAAGCCATAGAGTGAAGCTGACCCTGCCGCTCGGTGGGCAACGGGCCATGAATTTTATAGATGGAACATGAAGTGAGCAAACAATACCAATACCTGATAGGCGTGGACGGCGGCGGAACCGGCACCAGGGTGCTGCTGGCGAGTGCCGACGGCGCTGAACTTGGTCGCGGTAGCGCCGGTCCTTCCGGTTTGATGCATGGCATAGACAATGCATGGGCCGCGATTCTGTCAGCGATGAAGCAGGCATTCGCCGAAGCCGGTATGGCAGTCCCGGCGCTGAGCGGGATTGCGGCCGGCTGCGGTCTGGCAGGCGTGCACAACAAGCAATGGGCGGCGGACTTCGCCGAAAAAGACCCCGGCTTCGGGGCGCTGGCGATCGGCACCGATGGCCAGACCACCTTATTGGGCGCACACCAAGGGCAGGCCGGCGCCATCATCGCGATTGGAACTGGTAGCGTGGGCGAGGTCTTGTTGCCCGACGGCAGCCGGCGCGAAGTCGGCGCCTGGGGTTTCCCCTCCAGTGATGAAGCCAGCGGCGCCTGGCTGGGCTTGCACACGATCAACCACGTCCAGCATGTGCTGGATGGCCGTAGTCCTCCCACAGAATTTGCCGCTGCAGTGATTGCCTATTGCGACGGTGGCCGCGACGGTGTGTTCAACTGGCTGGCGCAAGCCAACCAGACAGCGTATGCGCAACTGGCGCGTTTCACCATCCAGTTTGCCTCCAGTGATGCGGTGGCGCGCGGCATCATGCGCAGGGCCGGCGAAGAAATCGCCAAGATTGCCTATGCGCTGGATCCATCGGCCCGGTTGCCGATCGCCCTGTGCGGCGGTCTGGCCGCGCCCTTGCTTGAATATCTGCCGCCATCCTTGCTCAACCGCATCGTGCAGCCGCAAGCTGATTCGGCGACCGGAGCTTTGATCCTGATTCAGAGGCAGCTGCAAAATCACCCTGGCGTCGTTGCGTCGCCTAGCCGTGCTGAAGAAGCACGGTCGTCGTCGGCGACGCCTGGCCAGGCTAATTTTGCGGCAGCCGCTAAAAATAATTTTTCGGAAAGCTGATAATGCTAGCGCAATTACTCGATTTCAAACCTGATAGCGACAGTTCTACGCCGCTGTACCTGCAATTGGCAAACAAGCTTGCCAACGGCATCCACAGCGGTTTCTGGCAGCCGGACGAAGCCCTGCCTTCGGAGCGCACGCTGTCGGATGCGCTGGAAATTTCGCGGGTCACCGCGCGCAAGGCGATCGACATGCTGTGCGAGCGCGGCATGCTGACCCGCAAGCACGGTTCCGGCACCTACATTACCCCCAAGCTGGAGCAGCCGCTGTCGCGCCTGACCAACTTCAGCGAAGAATTGCGACAGCGCGGTTTTGTGCCGGGCTCGCAATGGCTGTCGCGTGAAACCGGGGTGGCGGCGCCCGAGGAAATCCTGTCGCTGGGCCTGTCGCCCAATACCGTGGTATCCCGGCTGAAGCGTTTGCGCACTGCCGACAATGTGGTCATGGCGATAGAAAGCACGACCATACCGGCGCTGTATTTGCCCAACCCCAAGGCGGTGACCGACAGCCTGTACGGCTACCTGGAATCGCACAATGTCACCCCTACCCGCGCCTTGCAGCATATCCGCGCGGTGAACGCGACCGCCGAACAGGCCAAGCTGGCTGGCATCAAGCAGGGGGCGGCGATGCTTTATATTACCCGGGTCGGCTATTTGCCGAGCGGGGCAGCAGTCGAGCTGACGCATTCCTATTGCCGCAGCGACTACTATGACTTTGTTGCGGAGTTGTTTAGATGAGCAATACACAGCAATTGCAAGGCAATGTATTGACGCCGCAAGGCTGGATTAACGGCTCGATCGAGTTTGCCGAGCACATTTCAAATATCCAGGGCGTCATTGCCGATCCCAAGCGCAACCAGCAGCACTATATCTTGCCTGGCTTTGTCGACCTGCATGTGCATGGCGCAGGCGGCAAGGATACGATGGAGGCGGGTGACGCGGTGCAGGTCATTGCGCGCATGCACGCGCGGCACGGCACGACCAGCATGCTGGCCACCACGATGACGGCGCCTATCCCTGACCTGGAGGCGGCATTGCAGGCTATCAGCATTTCCTGCAAAGTACGCCGCACCGGCTCTGCGCGGGTGCTGGGAGTGCACCTGGAGGGCCCGTATATCAATCCCGGCAAGCTCGGGGCGCAACCTGATTTCGCCACGCTGGCGACGCTGGAGCAAGTCAAGCACTTGCACGCGATCGCACCCATCAAGCTGATTACCGTGGCGCCGGAAATGCACGGCCATCTGGAGCTGGTGCGCCAGTTGACCGCGATGGGCATGCAGGTACAGATCGGCCATACGCTGGGAACTTATGAAGAGGGCGTGGCGGCGCTGGAAAACGGCGCTACCGGCTTTACCCATCTGTATAACGCGATGTCGCGCCTGGACCACCGGGCGCCGGGCATGGTGGGGGCCGCGCTGGCGCATGCAAAATTTTCTGAAATCATTCCCGACTTGCTGCACGTGCACCCAGGCGCTATCCGGGCTGCATTGCGGGCGATACCTCATCTGTATTGCGTGACCGACTCCACCGCCGCATCCGGCATGCCGGACGGCCAGTACATGCTGGGCCGCCAGGTAGTGCATAAATGTCTGGGAGGCGTGCGCCTGGAAGACGGCACCCTGGCCGGCAGCACGCTGACCATGGACCAGGCCCTGCGCAATCTGGTCAGCATAGGTCTGGAGCTGGCGGATGCGTCCAAACGCGTATCCACCTATGCCGCCGACTATCTCGGCTTGCACGAACGCGGCCGCCTGCAAATCAACAGCTACGCCGATATCGTCGTGCTGGATCGAGAACTTAACCTGACAGCCGTCTATGTAGAAGGAGAAAAGATTGACCTCGCAAATGCTTAAAGAAGCTTGCTCTTCCGCCGAGTTTGTCGCACAGCAGTTGACCCAGGAACGCGAGCGCTATGCCGAGCTGGGTCGCACTCTCAGGGATAATCCGCCAAGCTCGGTACTGACCGTGGCGCGCGGCAGCTCCGACCATGCGGCGAATTATGTTGCCTACCTGATCATGGCCAGGCTGGGGCGTATCGTCGCCTCCTTGCCGATGTCGCTGGTCACCTTGAACAAGTCGCCCTTGCAGGCGCAGAATGCCCTGGCAATTGCGATTTCCCAGTCCGGCCAGAGCCCGGACGTGATAGAGCCGATACGCTATTTCCGCCAGGGCGGCGCCGCTACCGTGGCGCTGGTGAACGACGCCGACTCACCCTTGGCGCACAGCGCGGAATGGACCCTGCCTCTGCATGCGGGCCCGGAGCTCAGCGTCGCCGCGACCAAGAGCTTCATCACTTCGCTGGTAGCCGGCGCCCGGCTGGCCGGCAACTGGCAAAACGATGCCGACTTCCTGAGCGCGATAGAGATGCTGCCCGAGGCGCTGGAGGCCGCCACCCGTAGCGACTGGTCGAATGCGCTGGAGGTCTTGACGCCGGCTTCCAGGATCATGGTGGTAGGGCGCGGCATCAGCTTCCCGGTGGCGCTGGAATCGGCGCTGAAATTCAAGGAAACCTCGGTGATCCAGGCCGAAGCCTTCAGCGGCGCGGAAATCAAGCACGGCCCCATGGCGTTGATCGATGACGGCTATCCCTTGCTGATTTTTGCCACGCGCGGTCCGGCCCAGGCCGGCCTGATCAAGCTGGCCGAAGAAATGCGCGGACGCGGCGCCAATGTCTTGCTGGCGGCGCCAGTCGATGTCAGGGAACGCAATTTGACGCTGCCTACCGCCGCCACCCCGGACCTCGATCCTATCGTGGCGATCCAGGCCTTTTATATGATGGCGGCCAAGCTGGCGATCGCGCGCGGCCTGGACCCGGACAAGCCGCGCCACCTGAGCAAGGTCACCAAGACCAACTGAGCTTGCCGCCGGCAGCAAGCCGTAGGGCAGCGGCGGTGCACAACAATTGGAAGGAAAGAATGCGCCTGGCGCATTTTTTAAAAACCTGGGGATAGATACTCCCATTAGTATATTTTCATGAGCCAATAAACACAGCATCACTTTGGTGCTTGATGAAAATATGCGGGGAGTATGATTTTTCACCGGGCTGACGGATGACAAAAACTGACAGGGAAATGCAGCAAATGACACTGAAAAAATGGATATCGGCGGCTTGCCTGAGTACAGCCCTGGCTGTGCTTGGGCTGCTACCGGTCAGTGTCCATGCTGCGCAGACTGTGCAGAAGCTAGAGTTCTGGACCATGAGTCTGAAGCCCAAGTTCATTCCGTATTTTCAACAGCTGGTCAAGAAATACGAGGCGCAAAACCCGGACGTGAAGCTGGAATGGGTGGATTTTCCCTGGGATATTTTGCAGTTGAAATTGATCACCGCGATCGCGGCCGGCACGCCGCCGTCGCTAGTCAACCTGAGCGTGCCCTGGGCCGAGGAATTTGCGCGCGACGGCTTGATAGAGCCGGTGGATGCGCTGATAGGCAATCGCGCTGCCTACACCAAGGGCGCCCTGGATGACCTGAGCTTCAAGGGGCATTTGTACGGCTTCCCGCACTATAGCAATGTCAATGTCATTGCCTATAACAGCAAGATATTGAAAGCGGCAGGTTTGCAGGGGCCGCCGCGCAGCATGGATGAGATCCTGGCCTACGCCAGGCAGATCGCCGCCAGGACCGGCAAGGCCGGCTATGCGCCTGCGCTGGGGAAGATCGACGGCTTCCTGATGCAGCAGGGCCTGGAGCTGGTCAGGGATGGCAAGGCAGTGTTCAATTCGCCGGCGCACGTGGCCCTGATCCAGAAGCTGGCCGATACCTACAAGGCCAATGGCTTCCTGAAGGACAAGCTGTTTGCCGAAGATAATTTTCCGGCAGTGGTGGACGCCTACCTGGGCGGGAGGCTGGGCATGATGGTCAGCGCCCCGACTGCATTAAAGCGGATACAGGCGGACTCGAAAGAAATCTATGCGCTGACCGAGGTGTTTCCGGCGCCGGTGGGTCCCACCGGTATTGCCGACGGCGGCTGGATGTTCAATTTCGCGGTGCCCAAGGGGGTGCCGCCGCAAGCGCTGCCTGCCATCGCCAAGTTCGCCCAGTTCCTGACCAATGACGAGAACCAGCTGGAATTCGCCAGGATTGCCAATGTCATGCCGACCACGGTGAAGGCGCTGGCCGATCCACACTTCCAGCGCTTGTCGGGGCAAGCTGGCGCCACTGAAAAGGCGCAGGCCGTCGCTGCCGGCTCCATGGATAATTCGCGCAGCCTGTACGTGGCCGGCATCTCAGACTATGACGAGTTGCGGCGCTTCCTGGTCAAGGCGGTAGAGGCCGGCATGACGGGCAAGAAAGACATCAAGCAGGCGCTGGATGAGGCGGTCCTCATCTGGAACAAGAAGCTGGCCAGGCAGTTATGAGCGGCCCGCAAAAACATGGCTGGCTGGCCTACGCCTTCCTGGCGCCGGCGCTGATCTTGCTGGCGGCCTTCTCGTTTTGGCCAGTGGTTTTCGGTTCCTACCTGACCTTTACCGACTTCAGCCTGGTCAGGCCCACGCATTGGGTGGGCCTGGATAATTTTCGCTACATCTTTGAAAACGACATGTTCCTGACCGGGCTGAAAAATTCCATCCTGTTCTTGCTGATCGTGCCTTTCATCCAGTTGGGGGCGATCACGCTGGCCGTGCTGGTGAACAATCAATTGCCGGGGATACGCTTTTTTCGCGCGGCCTATTATGTGCCGGTGGTCACCACCGTGTCCGTGGTCGGCATCATGTGGGGTTTCATGTTTCATGAGCAGGGCTCGCTGAACTATGTGTTGCTGAAGCTGCACGCGGTCAATGATCCGGTAGGCTGGCTGTCCGATGACGCGATCGCCCTGTTTGCGATCATGTTCGTGTCGCTATGGCGCGGCCTGGGCTGGTATATGGTGATGTATCTGGCGGCGCTGCAAGCCATACCTGCCGAGATGCAGGAAGCCGCGGTACTGGACGGCGCCAACCTGTGGCAGCGCTTCTGGAAGATCACGGTGCCCATGCTGTACCCGACCATCATGGTATGCACCATCATGTCGGTGCTGGCGGCGCTGAAGGCTTACCAGGAAGTCGACGTGCTGACCCAGGGCGGTCCGATGAATTCCACCTTTACTGCGCTGTATTACGCCTACGACCAGGGGTTGAAACACCTGAAGCTGCCGCGCGGCCTGGCAGCCAGTTTCGTGGTCTCGGTGTTTTGCATAGGGATAGCCTTGCTGTGCCTGCGTTATATCAAGCCCAGGCACAGATGAAGATGATCCCGCTGCGTCGCTTGCCCCGTATCCTGCTCCAGTACAGCGTATTGCTGGCCTTGGCGGTGTTATGCGTATTCCCGTTCTGGTGGACGCTGGTAGTGGCGCTCTCCAGCGAGGGAAATATCTTCGAATTCCCGCCGAGCTTCTGGCCGCAGGCCGTATCGCCGGATAATTTCATCGAAGTATTCCGGGTAATCCCTATCCTCGCGTTTTACAAGAACTCGCTGCTGATCACGATCTCTACCGTGGCCTGGAAATTATTGCTGTGCTCGCTGGCCGCCTATCCCTTGTCGCGCATGCGCTTTACCGGCAGCAAGCTGGTGTTTGGCCTGATCCTGGCGACGATGATCCTGCCGTCCGAAGTGAATTTCCTGGTCAATTTCATTACGATGACCAAGATAGGCCTGGTCAATACCTATACCGGCGTGATCTTGCCGAACGTGGTCACCGCCGTCTCGATACTGCTGCTGAAGCAGGCTTTCGACGAAGTGCCGCAGGACCTGATCGACGCCGCCAGGGTGGATGGCGCAGCGGAGTGGATCATCTTCTGGAAAATAGTCTTGCCGCTGATCACGCCGTGGCTGGCGACGGTAGGCATCCTGACTGCGGTCGAGGCCTGGAACGAATACATCTGGCCGTCCATCGTGATCAGCAAGCCGGAAGATTTTCCGCTGTCGGCAGGGGTGCTGTACCTGCGCGGCACTTACGGCAGCAGCACCCGTGTGATTGCCGCCGGCACCATATTGACGGTAGCGCCGATACTGGTCGCCTTTTTATTTACCCAGCGCTTTTTTATGCGCGGCATGGATGGAGCAGTGAAATGAGTCAGAATATAAACCAGCAAGACCACAATAAAAAACTGGATGCCCGCAAGATAGCCGGCCGCTCCATCATGATACGCATGCCGGGCACTTCACTGGATGCGGATACCGCAGCCTTCCTGCGCGACAACCATATCCGCGCGGTCTGCCTGTTCCGCCAGAACATGGTAGACGCGCAGCAGTTGACAAAATTTACCGCCGAGCTGCGCGCGGTGATGGGCCCGGATTCGCTGATCGGCATCGACCAGGAGGGCGGCGCCGTGGTGCGCTCTACCTGGGTGCCGCAGCCGCCGGCGGCGATGTCGCTGGGCGCCAGCAACGACGCCGCCTTGTGCCGCCAGGTCGGTGCTGCGGTGGCACGCGGCGTCAGGGCGCTGGGTTTCAACTGGAACTTTGCGCCGGTGCTGGACTTGAATAATAACGTTGATAATCCCGTCATTTCCGAGCGCTCCTTTGGCGCCGATCCGGACCGGGCGACTGCCTTGGCCATGGCCTGGATGGACGGCAGCCTGGCCGAAGGCGTGGCTTGCTGCGTCAAGCATTTCCCTGGCCACGGCGATACCAATGTCGACTCGCACCGCGATTTGCCGACGGTAGACAAATCCCGCGCGGAACTGGATGCGCTGGAATTGTCGCCGTTCCGGCAAGCGGCCGGCAACGCGCCGGCGATGATGACCGCGCACATCGTGTATCCGGCGCTGGATCCCGACTATCCGGCCACCATGTCCCGGAATATCCTGACCGGCCTCCTGCGCGAGGAATGGAACTACCAGGGCGTGGTAATCACTGACGGCATGGACATGCACGCGATCGCCGGCCGCTACGGCGTGGGCAAGGCTGCCGTCATGGCGCTGGCCGCCGGCGCCGACCTGGTGATGGCGCTGGGCACCCGGGAAACCCAGGTGGAAACCCTGGACGCGCTGACCGCTGCCATAGAGGCGGGAGAAATAGATCATACGGAATTGCAGCAGCGCCAGGCGCGGGTCGCCAAACTGACGCAGGACTACCCTTGTGCCCCGCAGCCTTACCTGACCGAGGCGCAAGACCTGGCTCTGATGCTCAGGGCCTGGGGTCGCGGCCTGACTGCTTACAGAGGAGCAAGCGCGCCGGCAGCGGGCAGCAAGATACGCCTGGTGACCAGCGCCAACGTGGTCAGCGACGGCGTGTCGGAAGCCGGCATCCCGGCGCAAAAGGTCAGCGCAATGCTAAGCCGCATCTACGACGTCGATACCATCACTTTCGAGAAGATGGACGAGTTCGACTGGCAGGCTTTGCCGGACGACGGCCGCTTCGTGATCCTGGCGTCGACCATACGGCTGCGCTACAGCGAGCAGGTGCGCCGCAACTGGAAACCGGATCTGCACCTGGTGCTGTGGAATCCTTTTCAGTCGCTGGATATCCAGGCGCCGGCGCTGATCACCTACGGGTTTTCCGCGCCGGCGCTGGAGGCTGCGGGAGCCTGGTTTGCCGGCGAACTGAAGGCAGAAGGCAAGCTGCCTGTGCAAAGCTTTCAAGAGCTGACGGCGGTCTGAGGTAGATAAAATTACACAGAAATAAAAAATAGACAGAAACAGGGAAAATCGGAGAGCCATGTCACAAGTCAAGTTGACCGGGATCGTCAAGGAATACGGCGAGGACGCCAGGGTCATCCACGGGATAGACCTGGATATCGCGGACGGCGAGTTCGTCGTCTTTGTCGGCCCCTCGGGCTGCGGAAAGTCGACCTTGCTGCGCATGATCGCCGGCCTGGAAGACATTACCGACGGGCAGCTGCATATAGGCGGCATCCTGGCCAATGATGTCGCGCCGGCCAAGCGCGGCCTGGCGATGGTATTCCAGTCGTATGCCCTGTATCCGCATATGTCGGTGTATGAAAATATGGCGTTCAGCCTGAAGCTGGCCGGTCAGAAACGCCAGCAGGTGGAGCAGGCGGTGCAGCAGGCGGCGGCGATCCTGCAGATCAGCCATCTGCTGCAGCGCAAGCCCAAAGACCTGTCTGGCGGCCAGCGCCAGCGGGTGGCGATAGGCCGGGCCATCGTGCGCCAGCCGGCGGTATTCCTGTTCGACGAGCCGCTGTCCAACCTGGATGCCAGCCTGCGCGTGCAAATGCGCATAGAGCTCAGCCGTCTGCACCAGGAATTGAAAACCACGATGATCTATGTGACCCACGACCAAGTGGAAGCGATGACCCTGGGCGAGCGTATCGTCGTGTTTAATGCCGGCCGGGTAGAGCAGGTAGGGACGCCGCTGGAGCTGTACGACCATCCGGGCAACCTGTTTGTGGCGGGCTTCCTGGGAGCGCCGAAGATGAATTTCCTACAGGCGGAAGTACTCGCGTTGACACCGCACCAGGCCAGCTTGCGTCTCGCCGATGCCAGCGTGGTGACGGTGACTGTGGTGGCGCAGGGGCTGGCCGTCGGCGACCAGGTGACGCTGGGCATCCGCGCCGAGCACATCGCCATCGCAGCACAGGCCGATGCCGGCGGCGTTGCGGTAAGCGTAGAGCTGGTCGAACACCTGGGCGATTCGCTGCTCGTGTATGCGCGGTTGAAGGATGAGGCGAACATGATCGCCATCAAGCTGAACAGCGAAGCGGCCGAAGCCGCAAGGCTGAAGGCTGGCGATGCTGTCACGCTCCAGTTGTCGCCGCAGCGCTGCCATGTTTTTGACGCGCAGGGCAAGGCCTGCCGACGCCTGCCCGCCGTATCTCAATCTTCATCATAAATAAACCTCAGTTTATCCAAGGGACAAGCTTCATGACCATCAAAGAAACCACCCGTCGCCATCCCATGAGCTGGGTGCCCACCCTGTACCTGGCCGAGGGCTTGCCTTTTTATGCGGTGGCGCTGATTGCCAGCCTGATGTACAAGAGCCTGGGGGTGCCTAACGACCAGATCGCGCGCTGGACCGGCTTACTGGGTTTTGCCTGGGTATTCAAATCGCTGTGGAGCCCATTCCTGGAAAGGGCTCGCAGCAAGAAATTCTTGGTGGTGGTCTTCCAGCTTTTAGGTGGCACTTGCCTGGGGCTGGTTGCCTTGTCTTTGCAACTGCCTGTTTATTTTACGATGAGCATCGTGTTGCTGGCTGTAGTGGCTATCGCATCGGCAACCCATGATATTGCCGCCGATGGCCTATATATCGCCAGCCTGAGCAATAAGGAGCAGGCGGCCTATGCTGGCTGGCAGGGAGCATTCTTCAATGCGGCCAAATTTCTTTCCTTTGGCGGTTTGTTGTATCTTGCAGGGCATCTGGAAAAAAGCATAGGCGTGAAAAATGCGTGGATGACGGTATTCGGTCTACTGGGCTTGCTGATGATCGTATTAGGCCTGTACCACACCTGGTCATTGCCGGGAACAAAAAATGTCGCTAGCGACGAGAGCCTGGGTAGTATTTTCAATACCTTATGGGATGTGATAGTCGATTTCTTTAAGAAGCCGGGCATATGGTTGTGCATCCTGTTCATCATCCTGTTCCGTGCTGCTGAAGGGCAGATACAAACCATAGGGCCGCTATTCCTGCGCGATCCCAGGAGTGTGGGTGGTTTGGGCCTGAGCACCAGTGATGTTAGTGTCGCCTACGGGACTGCTGGAACAATTGCCTTCCTGACTGGCAGCGTGCTCGGCGGCTACTTCACTTCCTGGCTGGGTTTGAAGAAAGCCCTGCCTTATCTGATCGTTGCGATGAACTTTCCGAATATCGTGTTCTTCGCACTCAGCTCCACGCTGCCCAGCAATCTGGCCTTGATTACCGCCGCGCTGAGCGTGGAAATGTTCGGCTATGGTTTCGGTTTTGTCGGCGTGATCCTGTTCATCATGCAGGTAGTGGCGGTCGGCAAGTACCAGACCGCGCACTACGCATTGGGCACCGGCGTGATGCAGCTGGGCTTTGTCTTGTTCAAGATGATCAGCGGCGATATCCAGGTCGCGCTCGGCTATAAAAATTTCTTCATCTGGGTCTTGCTGTCGGCCCTGCCTGTGCTGTTGCTGCTGCGTTTCCTGCCCATCAAGCCGGAAGCCCAGATCGCCTCCAGTCCGGGTGCGGCGCGGGCGTCGGAAGCCTGAAGCGATAGTCCAAAGTAATACAGAATCCGACTGCAGTCCGTCGATGTCTTTCGCGGTATCACCGTCCTGGCCATGATCGCCGCGTTGACTAGAGTAAATATCCGTTTGCAGTTATCGACTGAGGCCGACTATGAAAACTCAGCAGGCTAGCGCGCGCCTGTCATCCATTGATGCATTACGCGGGCTGACCGTGGCGGCGATGCTGCTGGTTAACAGCGCCGGCGACTGGAGCCATGCGACCTGCCTGCTGGAGGGCAGCGGCGCAATACCGGTATTGTATAAGGCCCTGTTCGCCCAGCCGCTGACGCTGCGGTTCGGCCCCTATTTTTCTTCGATGGCGTTTGCCGTAGTGTCTACCGGGCTGTGGTGGGGTTTGATGGTCTGGTTTTATAAGCACGGCTGGCGCATCACGGTGTGAGGCCGGCGTTAACACGCTTTGTATACGTATGCGGAGCGGCTGGCAGGGGAGCTTAGGTTTTTATCGTCGGCTTCTTGACCACCAGCGCCACCCCGGCCACCGCGATCAGCATGCCGGCCATTGCGGTCATGGTAAACCGTTCGTCAAACATCAGCCAGGCCATGCCGGCCGTGACCGGCGGCACCAGGTACATATAGCTGGTGACCTTGGTGGCTTCACCATGGCGTATCATCACAAACAAGACCGAGATGCCGACGCCGGACAAGACGAACACCGACCAGGCCAGGGCGCCGAGGAATTGCGGCGTCCACAACACGGTCTGCGTTTCAAAATACAGCGCCAACGGCAAGGTCAGCACCAACGACGCCGCGAACTGGATAAACTGGCCGGTGCGCACATCGAAAGAAGGGCATTTTTTCTTTTGGTACATGGTGCCTACCGTCATCGTCAGCAAGGCAAAGATCGCCAGCGCGATACTGGAGGCGCTCAAGCCTATCACTGAAATTTTATTCGCCACCACCAGGCCTACGCCCAGCATGCCCAGGCCCAGGCCGAACCATTGCCTGCCTTCGGTTTTCTCGCCTATCAGCGGGCCCAGGCAGGCGGTCAGCACGGGCTGGGTATTGACGATCAGCGCGGCGACACCGGCCGGCATACCCAGCTTGACCGCGCACCAGACGCCGCCCAGGTAGCAGGCCTGTATCAGTATGCCGGCCAGCGCGATATGCGGCCAGGCGCGCCGCGCCGGCCACGGCGCGCGCATGGTGATCGCCAGCACGCCCATGAACAGCAAGACGCCGGCGTAACGCAGGCTCAGGAAGGTCAGCGGCTCGGCATAGGGCAAGCCATACTTGGCAACCACGTAACCGGATGCCCAGATCAGGATAAACACATAGGGGGCGAGGTGGATGTATTTGGGAGGATGCTGGGTCATACCGTCAACGATGAACATGAGCGTTTCAGTATGAACGCAAACAGTGGCAGAGTCTTGGACGTTTTTGCTGGCCATGCCTGAAAAGAATTCATCATTGGGCTTGCAGCTGCGGCGACCAAGGCCGCCAGCTTATTTTTCCGTATTTTCTGCCTCGGCCGGTAGCTGCGCCAGCCATGCGCCGGCCTCGGCTATCATGACGGCCAGTTCCTGCTCGACGATGCCAAACAGGGCCTCGACCGCGACCGGGTTGTTTTCATGGATGGCTTTCTCTATTTCCAGGCTCAGGTCGGCAAAGCGCTTTGCCCCCAGCGTGCCGATGGTGCCGCGCATCTTGTGAAACAGGTGCGCGGCCTCCAGGTGCCGGCCATTGTTCCAGGCCAGCTGGGCCTCCTGCACCGGCGCCGTTCCCCGCTCTATCAGTTTCTTCAGGAAACCCAGTATGGTGTTCCGGTGCGTAGCGTTGCCCCTGGTCAGCGCATGGAACCAGCGCGGATCGAAACTGGGGACGATTTTCTCCTGCTGCATCGCATGGTTGGCGGCACTATTGTTCGCATGTATCTGTTGTACGCTGAGCGATAATCTGCGCACGTCCAGGTGCTGGCCTATGGTCGCGAGCATGGTGTCGACATCGATAGGTTTGGCAATGAAGCCGTTCATGCCCGACTCTATGCATCTATCCTTTTCCGTTTCCATGACCCCGGCGGTCATTGCCACGATAGGGAGGTCCAGCGCCAGTTCCTTGCGTATCAAGCCGGTCGCGGTATAGCCGTCCATTACCGGCATTTGCACATCCATCAGGATCAGGTCGTAGCTGTCGGCGTGCATGCGCAAATGCTCTACCGCTTTTTGTCCATCTTCCACCACGTCGACGCTTGCCCCGTGTTGTTCCAGCATGCTTTTGGCGACAAACTGGTTGAAGGAATTGTCTTCCACCAGCAGCAGGCGCGCGCCCTGTACCCGCTGTTCCAGTCTGCCGGAGCGCAAAGGCAGGAGTTGATTGGCCGTGCCTTTGCGTTTCATCAGGATTTCATGCAAGGAGTCGAACAGGCTGGAACCGGTAATCGGTTTCACCAGCACGGCGTCGGCAGCGGCGGAGCCGGCATCCTTCAGCAAGGAAGCGTGGCCATAGGCATTGGTCAGCAGGATCACCGGCTTGACCTGTCCGGGAAAGGCTTCACGCAATACCTGCATATTGCCATGGCCGGCGACGCCGGGCATTTGCCCGTCTATCAGAAGGGCATCGTAAGAGCTCCCGCTTGCATGGAGGGAGTGGATGCGTTTCAGCGCGGCACTCGCAGAGTCCGCGCTATCTGCCCGCCACTGCCAGGCCTGTATCATTTTGCTCAGGTATTCGCGGCTGGTCGCATTGTCGTCGACCACCAATATGCTGAGCTTGCCCAGCTCGTGGTCTAATCGAATATCCTTGGCCGTCGCGGCCGTTGCCAGTTTCAGTGGCAGGTTGACGGTAAATTCGGTGCCTACGCCCAATTGGCTGTTCACGCTGATGCTGCCGCCCATCATTTCCACCAGGTGTTTGGAGATGGCCAG
Organism: Pseudomonadota bacterium; assembly: GCA_040390485.1. Lineage (GTDB taxonomy): Bacteria > Pseudomonadota > Gammaproteobacteria > Burkholderiales > Burkholderiaceae_D > Undibacterium. The sequence goes on along the minus strand of JAZJYH010000073.1, from coordinate 64,280 downwards.
GCCCAGGCCGGTACCGCCAAAGCGGCGGGTAGAGGATTCATCCACTTGCGAAAATGCAGAGAACAGCCTGGTTTGCTGCTGCAGATCCATACCTATGCCGGTATCGCGCACGTGGAAGCGCAAGCTGGCCTCTTGCTCACTCTGGGCTATCATTTCTATATAGATACTGACCTCGCCGCGTTCGGTGAACTTGATCGAGTTGCCGGTCAGGTTGATCAATACCTGTTGCAGGCGCAGCGCATCGCCGGCCAATATTTTCGGAACGTCAGGCTCCACTCCTATCGCCAGCTCCAGGTCTTTGGCGCTGGCATTGGCCATCATGATGCTGGCCAGGGTTTTCAGCACATCATCGAGCTGAAAAGGAGCGCTCGACAATTCCATGCGGCCGGCTTCGATTTTTGAAAAATCCAGGATGTCGTTCAGGATCGCCAGCAGCGATTGCCCCGATGCCCGTATCATTTCCAGGTATTTTCTTTGTTCGGCAGACAGGCTGGAGTTGCCGAGCAGGTAGGTCATGCCCAGCACGGCATTCATCGGGGTGCGGATTTCGTGGCTCATATTGGCGACGAATTCGCTCTTCGCGCGACTCGCTGCTTCCGCCAGGTCCCTGGCCATCCTCAATGACTGTTGCAATTGCTGCTGTTCCGTGACGTCTTGCACGATGACGATGGTGCAGGGAGCCTTGTCCAGGACCAAGGGGCTGAAGGTCAGTTGCGCCAGGAAGTTGCCGCCGCTATAGCGCAGGCCGGAAAGCGCCCGGTGCGCTTCCTGCTCTGGAAATACCGGGGCCCCCGGCCCGGCCGAGTCGGGCAAGTGCTGCCAGCTTAAACCCGGTATCAGCCTGTGCAGCTCCAGGCCAGGCAAACTTTGCACCGGATAATGAAACAATTCATGCGCGCGGCTATTGGCCTTGACGATGTTGCCCTGGTCGTCGACGACGATGATGGCCCCCGGCGATAACTCGAACAGGGATTCAAAATCCTGTTGCATGCGCCGGCTCTGCAAGGCTTCATGCATCAGCTTGTCGTAGGCCTGATTCAGCTCCCCCGATTTTGCATCCAGCGCGGAGGTCATGGCATTGAAGGCGCGCGACACGGTACCGAATTCGTCAGCCCCTTCCGCATCCAGCCTGTAGCTGAAATTGCCGTCCTTGACCGCCTGGGTGGCGTCTACCAGTTTGGTTAGCGGGCGGATCAGCCGGGCAAAGGAAATCCACGCTACCGCAATCAGGGCGATGCTGACGATGAGTAATAAAATTCCGCGGGCCCAGAACAGCAGGCGTTCACGCGAGATACGCTCGGTTTCGGCCGCCAAGGCCCAGCGGTAGGTACTTTCCTCCATCGCCTGGACTTCCAGGAACAAGCGGCCCACCAGTGTCGCCGCGCGCTGCCGCGACAGCTCCGAGCTCATGTCCGTGGGGTGCTCGGTGATGAGCGTGAACAGATTTTCCAGGCGGGCGTGGCGGCTCCGTATGTCCATCAATTCTGTTTTGCCGACCCGTGTCCAGGGGCGGTAGCTGGACAAGGCGGTGCTGAGTTCGGCATGCCGCAGCTGCCATTGCCTGGCAGCGCGCTGATTGTTGTCCAGCATGTATTCCTGGGTCAGAACCAGCAGACTTGACATATGCCGCGCGGTCAACTGTGCCTGTAACTGCTCCTGATTGACCAGTTCAAGCCTGATCTTGGCTTGGTACACGGTGACACCGGCAACCAGAGCAATGGCGATGCTGGCAGCGACGATCAGCAGTAACAGGCGTCGTATTTGCATTACTTTATCGCCCTTTTCGACTTCGGCTTATTCATTGATCCAAGGAATATAAAATCGGGGAGGCTGCGCATCAGCGATACGGCTGTTACGGCTAGGGTATACCTGAATCATACCTGCAATCCGGCTGCGAATTGACGGAGCAGGGCACTAGCATGCTACATGGAGAACCGGCGTTGCCTACGCAAGGTAGGCAACGCCGGTTCCCAAACTTGCCTGGCTCTTGCGGAAAACCAGGCACTACTACATTACGTCAAGCTTGCTTCAACATCAGGCCAGGTTCGCAGCAGCGAAATCCCAGTTGACCAGGCTCCAGAATGCTTCCAGGTATTTAGGACGCACGTTGCGGTAGTCGATGTAGTAGGCGTGCTCCCACAGGTCGCAGGTGATCAGCGCCTTGTCGGCGGTAGTCAGCGGCGTGGCTGCATTGGAAGTATTGACGATGTCCAGCGTGCCGTCAGCCTTTTTCACCAGCCAGGTCCAGCTGGAGCCGAAATTGCCGACCGCAGATTTGTTGAACGCTTCCTTGAAGGCGTCGAAAGAACCCCACTTGGCGTTGATCGCATCGGCCAATGCGCCGCTTGGCGTGCCGCCGCCGTTAGGCTTCAGGCTGTTCCAGTAGAAAGTGTGGTTCCAGATTTGCGCCGAGTTGTTGAATACGCCGCCGGCAGATTTCTTGACGATTTCTTCCAGTGTGGAGTTTTCGAATTCTGTGCCCTTGATCAGGTTGTTCAGGTTGGTCACATAGGTTTGGTGATGCTTGCCATAGTGATACTCCAGGGTTTCCTTGGAAATATGCGGTGCGAGTGCATCCAGTGCATAGGGCAGTGCGGGCAGGGTATGTTCCATAGTGCGTCCTTTTATTCGTGGTTCGGTAAAAACTCAATTGTAATGGCTAAGTCAATCGGTTGCAGCAATTGCATTGATTTAGCGCGCGTGCATGTATTGAATAAAAATCATTCGCAAAAAATCGGTGCGAGCTTAGGCGTGGCGCCCCGGCTATTTTGAGGGGGCGGGTGCAAATAGGGATCTTGCCGTACGGATAAGGGCTATATTCCATGGCTGATGCTATCCCGGGCAGGTGACCCGGCGGCTGGTTTTGCCCGCTGATATTGGGTCGGCCAGGCGACCCATTTTGTTGCTTCTCGGGAGCTTATTCCAGGTTGGCTTGTACGCTGCTGATGCCGACCTCTGCGCTATCGGCGGCGGTCCTGACGGTGATGCTGGTATTCGGCTGCAATTGCCGGGTGGAACGGACCAGCTTACCCTTGTGGTCGCTCAGTATGCTGTAACCGCGCTCCAGAGTCCTTTGCGGACTCAGCAGTTCCAGTTGCGCTTCCAGCGCGGCCAGCGCCTGCCGGTTGCTGCGCACCTGGCTGGCAGCGCCGGCCGCCAGCCTGCGTTTCCATTCGTTCAGTTGCATGCTGTGCGCTGCGGTATCCGGCAACTGGTTGCCCAGCCGGCTGCCCAGTTGCGCCAGGTTCGAGCGCGAAGCTTGCAGCGGATATCTGGCGGAATAGGCCAGCCTGTGCGACCAGCTTTGCAATTGCAGGCGTTTATGCGTGATCGTCGCGGCCGGGCTTTGCAGGCGGCGCGCATACCAGTCCAGGGTCTGTGCATGGCTGGATACCGCCCTGCGCATCGCCCTTTGCAAGGAGTTGCCTTGCTGCGCCAATTCGGCCAGCCAGTCGGCCCGCGGCGTGGCCGCCAGTTCTGCCGCTGCGGTCGGGGTTGCCGCCCGCACGTCGGCGGCAAAATCGGCGATTGTAAAATCGGTTTCATGGCCGACGCCGGCGATCACCGGCATACTGCAATGGGCAATGGTCCTGGCCACAATCTCTGCATTGAAAGACCACAAATCTTCTATGCTGCCGCCGCCACGGCAGACCAGCAACACGTCGCATTCGGCACGGCTGGACGCGGTAGCGATCGCCTGCGCAATCTTTTGCGCCGAGCCTTCCCCTTGCACCGGCGTTGGATACAACACGATCTGTACATGCGGGGCCCGCCGCTGCAAGGCACTGAGGATATCCCTCAGCGCTGCCGCCTGCGGGCTGGTCACGATACCTATGCTGCGTACAAAGCGGGGCAGGGCGCGTTTGCGTTGCGGGTCAAACAGGCCTTCGGCAGTCAGTTGGGCTTTCAGCTGCAGAAAGGCTTCATACAGGTTGCCGAGGCCGGCGCGGCGTATCGCCTCCACGCTGAGCTGATAGTCGCCCCTGGGCGCATACAGGGTGACCAGCGCCCTGACTTCCACCTTGTCGCCTTCACGCGGCATGAAGCCGGCATATTGGGCGCGGCCGCGAAACATCACGGCCCGGACCTGCGCGGCCTGGTCCTTCAGGGTGAAATACCAATGCCCTGATGCGGCGCGGGTGAAATTGGATATTTCGCCGGAAACCCACGTCAGCGGTATATTCCGCTCCAATAACTGAGCAACTGCTTGGTTTAGCGCTGAAACTGTCAATACTGACGGCGTCAATGCTGGGGATGGGGGGCGTGAATCAGGAAGTGAATCAGGAATCATAAGGCTGACAAGAGAAAAAGCTGTCCACAGAAGCGTGGTTTGGGCATCAGGATGTCATCAAGCAGCGATGATGTCAAAAAAGATTCATGCGAAGACGCTAAGTGATTGATTTTTAATGAAAAGCCGATTTTGCGTAATAATGTGGCAGAGTAGGAAAAGCCTTACAAATCAAAGACTTTAGTGCTACTTCTTCATATTGTTCACAAAGTTATCCACAGAAACCGTGGGCAAACGGGTATATGCGCTTTCTAATTGATTTTCCGCAGGGCAAGCTGAATGCGAGACATAAATTTTCTTTGTTGCCAATTATTTGGGCATACTGAGTTTATCGCGATGATGCAAATGCCTGGTGACCGGTGTTGGGCTTGGGTGGGCTTGGGTGGGCTTGCGCATAAATTTATCCGCATGGAGTGTGAACAAGAGCGAGTTTTATTCCCGACCGAGGCCAGGGATTCATTTTTTTGCCTCAGGCCAGCTTGCCTAATAATTGGGCAGTACAACTATTTTTAATAAAATCAAGGGCTTGGCAAGGTTTTATGTGCTTGCACACAATCTTATCCACAAGAAATGTGTAAAACTCGGAAATTGTCGTCAATGGCAGGAAATTCTGCCGAATTTTGCCATTGCAAGCAATTCCTGCCTGAATATTGGGCGAATTGCATGTGCCTGCCGTTTTTTTAAGCGCCGCTCCAACTGCCAATGAAATCATGGGCTTAGCGGTAATTTCTTGGCTTGCTAACAATCTTATCCACAAAAATTGTGCAGAACCGCCCCCCAGGATTTTGTCCGCCTTCCGGCCCGGATATCTTGCAGCGACTCCAATGCACTGCCCAAATTTTGAGCGAGCTGATAATCGTGAATGAAATCAGTGGCTTAGGATGTGGCGCTAAAAGATATCCACAATCTTGCGCACAGAAAATGTGTAAAACTGCCTCGTTGCAAACTATTTCTTCATCAAAGTGTGTGGCATTTCGCCGGGCCGGGCTTGCTCAAGGGCAGACAACACGCTACATTGCGGGGTTGGATTGACTGAACCCTCAAGGAGCTTCTTTTGTTCGCTATTCTTCAAGCGGCTGGCTGGCCGATTTACTTATTGCTGATTGCTTCCATCATTGCCATGGCTTTGATCATAGAGCGCTCGCTGTCGCTGCGCCGTCAGCGCATTTTGCCCAAGACCCTGCTGGCAGAAGTGATACGCGTGTACCAGGCCGGCAAGGTGAAGCAGGAGGTGATTGACCACCTGGCAGCCAACTCGCCGCTGGGCAAGGTGCTGGCCGCGGGATTGCGCAATGTGGACGCCCCGCGCGAAGTGATGAAGGAGTCCATCGAAGAGGCCGGCAGCGGCGTCGCCCATGAGCTGGAGCGCTTCCTGACCACGCTGGGTACGATCGCTTCATTGGCGCCATTGATGGGCTTGTTCGGTACCGTGGTGGGGATGATAGAGATTTTCGGTTCGCAAAATGCTTCCGGCGCCAATCCTGCGCAACTGGCGCACGGTATTTCGGTGGCTCTGTACAATACCGGCTTCGGCTTGCTGATCGCGATGCCCGCGTTGATTTTTTATCGCCATTTCCGCGCCCTGGTCGATAGCCTAGTGGTGGACATGGAGCAGCAAGCCGTGAAATTTGTCGATATCGTCCACAGTTCGAGAAAATAAGATGAATTTTCGCAAAGGCCAGGGCAGGGAAGATCCCGAGATCAACCTGATTCCCTTTATCGACGTATTGCTGGTGATCCTGATCTTCCTGATGGTCACGACCACCTATAGTCGCTTCACCGAATTGCAAATCACCTTGCCGACCGCGGATGCAGAAAAATCCCAGGACCGGCCGGCCCAGATCGATATCGGTATTGATGCCCAGGGGCGTTACAAGATCAATAACCAGCCGGTCTCCTTCCTGGACACGGCAACCCTGGCGGAAGATCTGAAGCAGGCAGCAGCGGCGCTGGACGGCGGCAAGGACGGCGCCCGGCGTGATCCTGTGGTGGTGATCAATGCGGACCGCGCCACCAGCCACCAGTCGGTAGTCGACGTGCTGGAAGCCGCGCGCATTGCGGGCATGGCCAAAGTCACTTTCGCGGCACAGGCCAGCAACAAAAAATAATCCTGCCGCGTTGAAAAGTCCCTCTGGTGATGTGATGTATCCTGCATCACCAGGCTTGATAGGCAGTATGGCCCGGACCGGGCCAATATTGTTGCCGAGTATTTTATACTTCCCTTTCGGAGCAGTCCTTGCGTTCCCTTATTGAAGCGGGTTTGATGCGTGCCTGGCTGCGCCGTGGCCTCCTGGCGCGTTTGCTGTGGCCGCTTTCCAAGCTGTTCCAGTTGCTGGTGACGTTCCGTTTCGGCCTGTTCCTGATGGGCTACAAGAAGCAGACGCGCTTGCCGGTGCCGGTGGTCGTGGTCGGCAATATTTTTGTCGGCGGTACCGGCAAGACGCCCTTGACGATCTGGCTGGTGCAGCAATTGCAGGCCGCCGGCTGGAAGCCCGCAGTCGTCTCGCGCGGCTATGGCGCCGATGCGGCGTCCATCATGGAAGCGACCACCGATGCCGCGGCCGGCACGGTAGGCGACGAACCGCTGCTGATAGCGCAGCGCGCATCCTGTCCGGTGATGGTCGGCCGCAACCGGGGCGCGGCGGCGCAGGCCTTGCTGCTGAAATATCCGCAGACCGACGTCATCATCTCCGACGACGGCTTGCAGCACTATGCCTTGGCCAGGGACGTGGAAATCATGTTGTTTGATCAGCGCGGCGTCGGCAATGGCTGGATGCTGCCGGCCGGTCCCTTGCGGGAGCCGGCGCACAGGCGCAGCGATTTCACGGTACTGAATACCTCAGGCATGCTTGCTGCTGCACAGGCCGTGGGGGTGGATAAGGACGCGGTACGCATGGACTTGCTGGCGGACCGCGCATACAGCCTGGCCAATCCGCAGCGAAGCCTGCCTTTGAGCGACTTGCCGGCGCGTGCCGCCAGCATCGTTGCCGCGGCCGGGATAGGCAATCCCGAGCGCTTTTTTACCATGCTGCGTTCTGCCGGACTGCAGATCACGACGCTGCCCTTGCCGGATCATTATGATTTCGCAGGCCATTCTTTCAGTGCGCTACAGGCAGACATGATACTGATTACCGAAAAGGATGCAGTAAAATGTAGGCAAATAAAGTCGCTTCAGCAAGATGCACGGCTCTGGGTCGTTCCGGTCAGTGCGCGGCTGGAGGCGGATTTTGCGGTAAAACTTGTGGAAAAAATTTCGGAGAAACAAAATGGACGCTCGCTTGCTTGATGTATTGGTTTGCCCCCTGTGCAAGGGCCCCCTGGTGTACGACAAGGCGGCACAGGAATTGATTTGCAATGCTGACAAGCTGGCCTACCCCATCCGTGACGATATCCCCATCATGTGGGCAGACCAGGCGCGTGCGCTGAATGGCGTTTCGGCTACCGGCGACGGCAATTAAAATGCCAGCCTTTGTCGCGATAGTTCCAGCCCGGCTGGCGTCCACCCGTTTGCCCAATAAGCCGCTGGCCGACCTGGGCGGCAAACCCATGGTGGTGCGCACCGCTGAGCGCGCGCTGCTGTCCGGCGCCAGCCAGGTGGTGGTGGCTACCGATCACGCGGACATCCTGGCCGCTTGCCGCGAGCACGGCGTGCAAGCAGTCATGACCCGCGCCGACCATCCGTCCGGTACTGACCGCATCGCTGAAGTTGCGGCCGCGCTGGGCTTGGCGGACGATGCCGTAGTTGTCAATGTACAGGGCGATGAGCCGCTGATAGAGCCGGCCCTGATTGCTGCTACTGCAGCACTGGTCAGCGCGTCAGTGCCGATGGCGACCGCAGCCCATCCCATCCATGAACTGCAGGAAGTGTTTAACCCGAACGTGGTCAAGGTGGTGCTGGACAAGGCCGGGCGCGCGCTGTATTTTTCGCGGGCGACGATACCCTGGCACCGGGACGGTTTTGCCGCGACGCGGGATGCGCTGCCGGCCGCTTATGCGCCGCTGCGGCATATAGGCTTGTATGCCTACCGGAATGACTTCCTGCAAGCTTATCCGCGGCTGGATATTTCCCCGCTGGAACAGCTGGAGGCGCTGGAACAATTGCGTGTACTGTGGAACGGCTACCCGATTGCGGTGCATGTCACAGAGGCATCGCCGGCGCCGGGGGTGGATACCGAAGAAGACTTGGTCAGGGTCAGGCAATTTTACGCGTGATCCGGACTTATCTAGAGAAAATGCGCGGCCTGGTGCCTGATTTCATGGCAAAGCATCAATTAATTAAATTTTTGTGGTAAGTTTCGTGAAAAGATATTGTGTTATTACTGTTACCGAATGTGGCGTGGCCGTAGTGCTGAAAATGTGAGCCGGGGCGAGCGCCTTCTGGCTGAACGTCGGCAGGCCCCGCAGCTTATGCAGGCAATAGAGGCAGGCAATAGCGTAGTAACGAAAAAATAAAATATCAACAATATCAAGGTATTGAGCCCATCAGGGGACATTCAATGCGAAAGAATTCAAACTCGTCTTAGGAACTAAAATGCGTCTTATTTTGTTGGGAGCACCAGGAGCTGGTAAGGGTACACAGGCCAATTTCATCAAAGAAAAATTCAATATCCCCCAGATTTCCACCGGCGATATGCTGCGCGCTGCGGTCAAGGCCGGCACCGCGCTGGGCCTGGAAGCCAAAAAAGTCATGGATGCCGGCGGCCTGGTGTCGGACGACATCATCATCGGACTGGTCAAGGACAGGCTGAAGGATCCGGACTGCGCCAACGGCTATCTGTTCGACGGTTTCCCGCGTACTACGCGTCAAGCCGACGCGATGAAAGACGCCGGCGTCAAAATTGACTATGTGCTGGAAATCGCGGTGCCGGATGAAGCCATCGTCGACCGCATGAGCGGCCGCCGCGTGCATCCGGCTTCCGGCCGGGTGTACCACGTGAAATTCAATCCGCCCAAGGTGGAAGGCCGGGACGACGTCACCGGTGAAGAGTTGATACAGCGTGACGACGACAAGGAAGAAACGGTCAAGAAGCGCCTGGCGGTCTACCATGAGCAGACCGAGGTGCTGGTCGGCTACTATGGCGACTGGGCCAAATCGGGCGCACCGGGCGCGCCGAAGTACCGCAAGATCGCCGGCGTCGGTCCGGTAGAGACGATACGCGACAGTGCTTTTGCGGCACTGGAAAATTAAGAAGAGCGGGCTGTTTGCCCGCTTTTTTTATTCGTTTCTCAGTTAAGCCGCAGCCAGGATTCCAGCCAGCCCAGGCACTCCAGAATAAAAGGGCAGCGTAAAAGTTTTGCAGTGCGTAGTTTTCATCGTCTCACGTTCGATCAAAAATTGGATCGTCGAGGGTTGAAGTTTCGTCGTTGTTTTACTTTGTCGTCATAAGGAACATTTTTACGTTTCGCCGTCACAAGCGCGAACGCCAAAATGCCCATCACAAATGGAGGAGTCAACATGGTAGCTGGTCTATGGTTTGCCGTCGCATGCGGAGTCATCGCCGTGCTCTACGGACTGATTTCGCGCAGTTGGATATTGAAGCAGGATGCAGGAAATGCCCGCATGCAGGAGATCGCCGCTGCGATACAGCAGGGGGCCGCAGCATATTTGGCCAGGCAATACCGGACCATCGCGATGGTGGGCGTGGTGCTGTTTATCGCGATCGCCGTCCTGCTGGGGCTGGTGACCGCCTTGGGCTTCCTGATCGGCGCGGTGCTATCCGGCGCTTGCGGCTTCATCGGCATGAATGTGTCGGTGCGGGCCAATGTCAGGACCGCGCAGGCCGCCACCAAGGGCATGAACGAGGCGCTGGACGTAGCCTTCAAGGGCGGCGCGATCACCGGCATGCTGGTGGTCGGCCTCGGCCTGCTGGGGGTCACGCTCTTCTATTGGATGCTGACCACCATGACCGGCGCCGGCGCTACTGCGCATGACTTGCTCAAACCCCTGATCGGCCTGGCTTTCGGCGCTTCGCTGATTTCCATCTTTGCCCGTCTCGGTGGCGGCATCTTCACCAAGGGCGCCGACGTCGGTGCCGACCTGGTGGGCAAGGTCGAAGCCGGCATACCGGAGGATGATCCGCGCAACCCGGCCGTGATTGCCGATAACGTCGGCGATAACGTTGGCGATTGCGCAGGCATGGCCGCCGACCTGTTTGAAACCTATGTCGTGACCCTGATCGCGACCATGCTGCTGGGCGCGCTGGTCGTGGTCAACGCCACCACCCAGGCCATCGTGTATCCGCTGTTGCTGGGGGCAGTGTCCATCCTGGCGTCTATCGTCGGTTGCTCCATGGTCAAGGCCAAACCCGGCAAAAAAATCATGTCGGCACTGTATACCGGCCTATGGTGGGCAGCGGGCCTGTCGCTGATCGGCTTTGCCGTAGTTACCTGGATGGTGATGCCGGAAGCCATGCGTATGCCGATGATGGGCGCTACCATAGTCGGCATCGTGCTGACCGGCCTGATGGTCTACATCACCGAATACTACACGGGCACGGATTTCAAGCCGGTGCGCCATATCGCAGAAGCATCTACCACCGGCCACGGCACCAATATCATCGCCGGCCTCGGCGTTTCGATGAAATCCACCGCCTATCCTGTGCTGGCAGTGTGCGCCGCGATCCTGGTGGCTTACTGGCTGGGCGAGATGTGCGGCGCCGGCTTGTACGGCATTGCGATTGCCGCCACGGCCATGTTGTCGATGGCCGGCATCATCGTTGCCCTGGATGCCTACGGACCGATCACCGACAATGCCGGCGGCATCGCCGAAATGGCGGAGATGCCGTCCTCGGTGCGCGCAATTACCGATCCGCTGGACGCGGTGGGCAATACCACCAAGGCCGTGACCAAGGGCTATGCGATCGGTTCTGCCGGTTTGGCCGCGCTGGTCTTGTTTGCCGACTATACGCATGCGCTGGATTCGGTCGGCAAGCATTCCAGCTTCGACTTATCCGAACCGAGGGTGATCGTCGGCCTGTTCATCGGCGGCCTGATACCCTACCTGTTTGGCGCGATGGCGATGGAAGCGGTGGGACGGGCCGCCGGCGCTGTGGTGATTGAGGTCAGGCGCCAGTTCAGGGACATCAAGGGCATCATGGACGGTAGCGGCAAGCCCGAATACGACAAGGCGGTGGACATGCTGACCACGTCGGCGATCAAGGAGATGATTATTCCTTCGCTGTTGCCGGTGATCGTGCCTATCGTGGTCGGTCTGCTGTTGGGGCCGGCGGCACTGGGCGGCTTGCTGATGGGAACCATCGTGACCGGTCTGTTCGTCGCGATTTCCATGACGACCGGCGGCGGCGCCTGGGATAATGCCAAAAAATACATAGAAGACGGCAATCACGGCGGCAAAGGTTCCGAGGCGCATAAAGCCGCGGTCACCGGCGACACCGTCGGCGACCCATACAAGGATACCGCCGGCCCGGCGGTCAATCCGCTGATCAAGATCATCAACATCGTGGCCTTGTTGCTGGTTCCGCTGTTGCCAGGCACCGTTGTGCAATCGGCGGCTACCCACCAGGCGCCGCTGATGCAGGCAGCACCGGCGTCGGTCGCGCCCGCGCCCGCCGTTGCTCCCGCCGCTTCTCCCGTTGCCGCGCCAGGCAATACCATGGCCGCCAGTGTCAGTGCCAGCGCAGCGGAGCCGGTTACAGCGTCGGTCAGCACGGCGGCATCGGAGGGGGCGTCGAAATAAGTTGCTGTGCAAGTAAGAGAATCAAGGAAGGGCGGCGCAGGCCGCCTTTTTTTATTCTGGACGAAAAAAATTGGTTACAATATCGGCTTGATTACGTTTACGTAAACGTAACTTCTCGTGGTAATTTCCAAACCCCAGCCGGTTTGCAAGATAGACAGAATTTGACCAGGGTAATTCAGAAGCCAGACGTTCATAGAAAGAGACAAGATATGCAAATCCAGAACAGTGTATTTATCATTACAGGCGGCGCGTCCGGCCTGGGCGCCGCGACGGCGCGCATGATCGTTGCCAATGGCGGCAAGGTAGTGCTGGCCGACGTCCAGGTGGAAGCCGGCGAAAAACTGGCGGCAGAGCTGGGCGGCAAATTCGTCAAGTGCGACGTCACTTCCGAAGCCGACGGCAAGGCCGTGGTGGCAGCCGCGACGGCCATGGGCACGCTGCGCGGCCTGGTCAACTGCGCCGGCGTGGCTCCCGCGATCAAGACCGTAGGCAAGGACGGCGCGCATCCGCTGGACGTATTCCAGCGCGTGGTCAACATCAATCTGGTCGGCACCTTCAATATGGCGCGCCTGGCGGCAGAAGCGATGTCCGGCACTGAGCCTACGGAGCAGGGCGAGCGCGGCATCATCATCAACACCGCATCGGTGGCTGCCTATGACGGCCAGATCGGCCAGGCTGCGTATGCATCTTCCAAGGCCGCCGTGGTCGGCCTGACCTTGCCTATGGCGCGCGACCTGTCGCGCAACGGCATCCGCGTGATGACCATCGCCCCCGGCATTTTCGAAACGCCGATGCTGCTGGGCATGCCACAAGAAGTGCAGGATGCGCTGGGCCGCATGGTACCGTTCCCACCGCGCCTGGGCAAACCGGATGAGTATGCGCAATTGAGCAAGTCCATCATAGAAAATGTGATGCTGAACGGCGAAACGATACGCCTGGATGGCGCGATCCGCATGCAGCCAAAATAAAGATGGTCGAAACATTTTTAGGCTAATACACTAGGGCAAGCTTGGGCTTGCCCTTTTTTATTCCGGAGATTTGTGCGATGCGGTTTTTGCGGACAGCGGTATTTTTACTCGGCGCCGGAATGGTTGCCGGATATTCCAGCGCCCAGGATGCGCAGCCGGCGCATTACGACGTCGCCAAAGTTCCCGAGGCGGCGTCCGGCTACACCGCCAAGACCGGCTGGATCGCCAGCAAGTATATGGTCGCTGCCGCCAACCCGCTCGCGGTCGAGGCCGGCTATCACATACTGAAGCAGGGCGGTTCGGCGATCGACGCGGCGATCGCAACCCAGATGGTGCTGGGCCTGGTGGAGCCGCAATCCTCGGGCATAGGCGGCGGCGCCTTCCTGATGCACTTTGACGGCAAGGCGGTGCAGGCTTTTGACGGCAGGGAGACGGCGCCGGCGGCGGCCAACGAAAAAATGTTCCAGGATGCGGGCGGCCGCCCGCTGCTTTTCTATGAGGCGGCGATAGGCGGGCGTGCCGTCGGCGTGCCCGGCGTCTTGCGCATGCTGGAGCTGGCGCACCGGCAGCACGGCAAGCTGGCCTGGAGCGCTTTGTTTGCGCCGGCGATACGGCTGGCGCAGGACGGCTTCGCCGTCAGCCCAAGGCTGCACACCTTGTTGCAGGGCGAGCGGTTCCTGAAAAGGGATCCTGTGGCCAGAGCCTATTTTTATGATGCGCAAGGGCAGGCGTGGCCGGTTGGACACGTACTGAAAAATCCTGCATTGGCGCAGACCCTGCAGGCGATTGCCGAGCAGGGAGCGCAAGCCTTCTATACCGGCAGCATTGCACAAGACATGGTGGACAAGCTTGGTTCACATGCGGCCAATCCCGGCAAGCTCAGCCGCCAGGACCTGGCGGGCTACCGGGCCAAGGTCCGCGATCCGGTGTGCACCGACTATCAACAGTGGACCGTGTGCGGCATGCCGCCGCCTTCGTCGGGCGGCATCGCCATTGCGCAAATGCTGGGCATACTGGAACACAGCAGGATAGGGTCGCTGCCACCGAAGAATGGCGAACTGGATCCCGAGGCCGTGCATTTGTTTGCCGAAGCCGGGCGCCTGGCCTATGCAGATCGCGATCGCTATATCGCCGATACTGATTTTGTTCCCTTGCCGGGCAATAGCTACCAGCCGCTGCTGGACAAGAAATACCTGGCCGGGCGGGCCGCGCTGATCTCGGAAAAATCGATGGGCGTCGCGCGCAACGGCACCCCGGCGGGCATGCAGGTTGCGTGGGGCAGTGACCAGTCGCCGGAACTGCCGTCTACCTCGCACTTGTCCATCGTCGACGGCGAAGGCCATGCCGTGGCGATGACGACTTCGGTGGAAGACGGGTTTGGTTCCCGGCAGATGGTGGATGGCTTTTTACTGAATAACCAGTTGACCGATTTTTCGGCCATGGACGCGGACGGCAACGGTCCGGTGGCCAACCGGGTGCAGCCGGGCAAGCGCCCGCGCAGCTCCATGGCGCCGACCCTGGTATTCGAGCGGCAAAGCAAGAAATTCCTGCTGGCCATAGGCGCTCCCGGCGGTTCCGCCATTATCAATTATGTGACCAAGGTCTTGGTCGCCCAGCTGGATTGGGGACTGAATTTGCAGCAAGCTATCGATTTACCCAATTTCGGCAGCCGCAACGGGCCTACCGAACTGGAGCGCGGGCGCTTTTCCAACGCCATGCTTGATGCACTGAAAGCAAAAGCTCACAATATACGCATGTTCGATCAAACCTCGGGTCTGCACGGCGTGATGCGCATTACGGTGGACGGCCAGGATGCCTGGTTCGGCGCCGCCGATCCTCGTCGCGAGGGTATTGCCAAAGGGGATTGAGCTTGGAAAATTTTGCCGACCAAGATAGCAGACATCATGAACAATAACGCTACGACGGGCCTGATACTGACCGGCGGCGGGGCGCGCGCCGCCTATCAGGTAGGGGTACTGAAGGCTGTTTCAGAGATATTGCAGGATGACGGCTGGCACAGCAATACCAATCCCTTCGGGATCATCTGCGGTACTTCGGCCGGGGCTATTAACGCCACCGCGCTGGCCTGCCGCACTGACAATTTTGCCGAAGCGGTCAATAATATCCTGGAGGTCTGGGAGCATTTTGAAGCGGCCCAGGTCTATCGGGCCGATTCGCTGGGCGTGATCCGTTCCGGTGCCCGCTGGCTGTCCCTCATGTCTTTCGGCTGGCTGTTGAATAAATGGCGCAAGTCGCCGCCGAACTCCCTGCTGGACAATTCGCCGCTGGAAAACCTGCTGAACCGCATGCTGGACCTGCCGCGCCTGGACCAGGCACTGGCGTCCGGGGTATTGCGCGCGCTGGCGGTGACGGCTTCCTCATATACCGCGGGCCAGCATCTGACCTTTTACCAGACCCTGGAAGACATAGAGCCCTGGGTCAGGAGCCAGCGCCTGGCGCAGCGGGATTTCATCAGCGTCCAGCACCTGCTGGCGTCGTCGGCGATACCCTTCATCTTTCCTGCGGTCGCCTTGAACTGGGGCGGCCGGCTGGAATATTGCGGCGACGGTTCGATGCGCCAGCTGGCGCCGATTTCGCCGGCCATCCACCTGGGGGCGGAAAAAATACTGATCATAGGCGCCGGCCGGTTGACCGAGCCGCCGCATGAAAACACTGAAGTGGCGCATTACCCCAGCCTGGCGCAAATTGCCGGCCACGCGATGTCCAGCATCTTCCTCGATGGTTTGGCGGTGGATATAGAAAGATTGACCCGTATCAATAAGACCCTGGCGATGCTGCCGCCGGAGCTGAAGAAAATGACGCCCTTGAAGCCGGTGGACATCCTGGTGATTGCGCCTTCACAACGGCTGGACGAGATCGCCAGCCGCCACACCCGCAATTTGCCGCTGCCCGTCAGGACCATGCTGGGCGGTATAGGGGCGACCGAGGTGCGCGGCGCGGCGCTCGCTTCTTACCTGTTATTTGAGTCCAGTTACACCAGGGAACTGATTGCGCTGGGTAAAAAAGATACCTATGACCGCCGCGACGACGTATCGAAGTTTTTTTCTGTCTCGGTGGAAGAATGTCTCGCGGATAAGTCGGCCTAGGTATTTGCTTCTACAAAACATGTTATTAATTAAATAATTATGGTTGATTCGTTGAATAAAAAACCTTACCCTATGGGCCTGATCTGAACTTGTTGCACAAAAGAGCATATATGATATTTAATGCAACATTTCTGAAAAAGTGGGCCGCTTTCCTGTTCATGCTGGTGCTGTCGGCCTCTGTGTTTGCCAGGGAGGCTCCGGCGCTGGCTGTGGTTGCCGCTGCAGACTTGCCGAGAGAAGCCCAGGCCACGCTGGCCCAGATCAAGCAGGGCGGGCCGTTTGCCTATGAAAAAGACGGTATCGTCTTCGGTAATTATGAGGCGCGGCTACCGAGGCAAAAGCGCGGCTATTATCATGAATACACGGTGAAGACGCCCAGGGCAAGGAATCGCGGCGCGCGCCGCATCATTGCCGGCGGTGAGCCCAGGACGTCGGGCGAATACTATTACACCGATGACCACTATGAGTCTTTCAGGAAGATACAAGAATAATTGCAAGAGTAAATAAGGGACCCAATGACCACAGTCGTACCAGAGGATGGAGAAAATTTGCTGGCAACCGTCGCCCCGAATGTCGTGCAGTCGATACGGGCGTTCAGGATTTGCGATTTGCAGGCGCAGGCCGCCAAGCTGGGCCAGCACTTCCTCTATGCTTATTGCCTGGAGGCTAACACCAAGCAGCAGGTACTGGGCAAGATTGCCCAGTCTTTTGGATTTCCCCGGCATTTTGCAAAAAACTTTGACGCCTTGTCCGACTGCCTGACTGACCTGCCGTATAAGGCGGGCCCGCAGGCCGGTTTTGTGATTGTGCTGGAGCAATTGCCAAATACGCCGAAATTTGACAAGGAAGCCAGGGAAACGCTGCTGGACGTGTTCCGCGATGCCGCGGATTTCTGGGCCGATAAAAAGGTGGCTTTCCGCGTGTTTTATTCTTTCGAATAGGCCGTTTTCAGCACCAATATCTTGCATTATAGATAATGCCGATGCTGCTGCGTCGGCATTTTTATTTGGGTTTGGCAGTGCACAAGCGGTACAATGCCGCCATGAGAAAGATTGTAATATTAATTTCTGGACGCGGCAGCAACATGCAAGCCATCGTCCAGGCGGCGAAAAATGAGCAGTGGCCGGCCGAAATTGCGGCAGTAATCAGTAACAAGGCCGATGCCGGTGGCCTGGAATACGCCGCTGGTATGGGTATCGCGACTGCAGTCGTCGCCAACAAGGATTTTACGTCGCGGGAAGCCTTTGACGAAGCCCTGAAGCAGAAAATCGACCAATTTGCGCCCGATCTGGTGGTGCTGGCAGGCTTCATGCGCATCCTGACTGCGCCTTTCGTGATGCACTACGCAGGCAGGATGTTAAATATCCATCCTTCCCTGCTTCCCAGTTTTACCGGCCTGGCTACCCACAGGCAAGCCCTGAGCGCCGGCGTCAAGGTACACGGTACGACGGTGCACTTCGTGACGCCTGAACTGGATCACGGCCCTATCGTGGCACAGGCTGCAGTGCCGGTGTTCTCCCATGATACGGAGCAGAGCCTGGCCGAGCGCGTCCTGGCCCAGGAGCATGTGATCTACCCCAGGGCAGTGCGCTGGTTTGTCGAAGACAGGCTGACGCTGGATGGCGATCTGGTACACGTAGCGGCCGATTAACTAGCGGCCAGCCTTCACCCTATCCGCAATGCCTGATTTACGCGTTTGTGTCGCGCAGGTATCAACTGGTATCAACTAGAATTTATAAGGAATAAGCATGAGATTACCTCCTGCCATAGTCGGCCATGCCGAAGAAGTTTTACGTGAAATATTGCGCTTTACCGGCCCGGCCGACGTGACCCTGTCGCGTTATTTCCGCGACCATCCGCGCCTGGGTTCGCGTGAGCGCGGCGTCATTGCCGAAGCTATTTACGGCCTGTTGCGTAACAAGTCCGTGTACACCAGTTTCTCCGAGTCCGGCAGCGGCCCGGCAATGCGCCGCCTGACCTTGCTGGGCCTGGCGGACGCCGCCGGAGTGGATGCGCTGGGCGGCTTGACCGAAGAAGAAACCGAATGGCTGGCGCGCGTGATGCAGATCGACCGTTCCCATCTGTCGCTGGCGATGAAATCCAATATGCCGGCCTGGATCTGGGACAAGTTCGTCGCCAAACTGGGCGAGGACGAGGCGCTGCAGCTGGCAGAAGCATTAAATACGCCGGCGCCGCTGGATCTGCGGGTAAACACGATGAAGGCCAACCGCGAAGACGTGGTCGCAGCGCTGGCGGCGGCGCCCATCATCGCCGAACCTACGCCGTATTCGGCCACCGGCTTGCGCGTCAGGAAAAAACCGTCTATCCAGAACCTGCCCTTGTTCAAGGATGGCACGATAGAGGTGCAGGACGAGGGCAGCCAGTTGCTGGCGCAACTGGTGGGCGCCAAGCGCGGCGAGATGGTGGCGGATTTTTGCGCCGGCGCCGGCGGCAAGACGCTGGCGCTGGGGGCGACCATGCGCAACACTGGCCGCCTGTACGCCTTCGACGTTTCCGAGAAGCGCCTGGCCAAGCTGAAACCGCGCCTGGCGCGCAGCGGCCTGTCCAACGTACACCCGGTGGTCATCGCGCACGAAAAGGATGCCAAGATCAAGCGTCTGGCTGGCAAGCTGGACCGGGTCTTGGTGGACGCCCCTTGCAGTGGCCTGGGCACCTTGCGCCGTAACCCGGATGTGAAATGGCGCCAGACGCCGGACGGCATTGCAGAATTGAATGTCAAGCAAAGCTCCATCCTGGCCGGCGCGGCACGCATGGTGAAGGCCGGCGGTCGCCTGGTGTATGCGACCTGCAGCGTGCTGGATGAAGAAAATGAGGCGATAGTCCAGAGCTTCCTGGCAAGCCATCCCGATTTTGTATTGGTGCCGGCGTCAAAAATACTGGCCGAACAAAAAGTCGAGCTGGAAATGGGCGACTACCTGAAGCTGATGCCGCATATCCACCAGACCGACGGTTTCTTTGCGGCTATCCTGGAGCGCAATAAGGCGGCAGCCGTTGTCAAACCGGCCGCGGCCGAGGCGGAACTGGCCGAAGAATGATGTTTGCTTCCATCCTGAGTTGTTCAGGGTGGAGTCCATCTATGCCGCCAGCCTGGGGCGGCATACAAAATCTTGCATAAATATACAAATAAGCTTTGCTTCTGTAATAATCTTCCTTTGCCCTTCGTTCTGCCTGAACGGGTCTCTTTCCTTTAGCCGCGACTACCATGAGCACTCCTCTACTCACCTCCCTATTATCAGATTTGTCCGATGATGTGCGAAATATCAATTTCGTATGGCAGGTTGTGGCGGTCTTGCTATGCTGGGGTCTGGGCTGGTATCTGGCCAGATTGTTGACCAAGGTATTTACCAAGAAAGAGGACGAGCAGACCAGGGCTGAAAAATTGCGGGTCGACCGCTTTTTCCATGCGCTGCAGCTGTTGCTGACGCTGGCCCTGATCTTTGCCGCCAGGGCCATCCTGGGCAAGTGGCAGCCGGTCCACCTGTTGAGCGTGCTGATTCCGCTGTTAGGTTCGCTGGCCCTGATACGGTTTGGCTTTTATATATTCAGGCGTACTTTCGTGCGCAATGGCGAGATCAGCAGCTTCCTGGCCTTGTTTGAGAGGCTCTTTGCCGGCCTGGTCTGGCTGGGCCTGATTTTGCATTTTGCCGGCCTGTGGCAAGACCTGTTCAATGCGCTGGATGACGTGGTCCTGCCTCTGGGCCATAACAAGGTGTCGTTGCTGACGATACTGCAGGCCATCGCTTCCGTGATGATTACGATAATTGTTGCTTTATGGGCAAGTGCGGCGCTGGAATCCAGGCTGATGCAGGTGCCGACCATGCATATGTCGCTGCGGGTAGTGCTGTCGCGCACCGGGCGCGCCGTATTGATCCTGCTTGCCATCCTGGTCAGTCTGACGCTTGTCGGCATTGATTTGACAGTGTTGTCGGTCTTTGGCGGGGCGCTCGGCGTGGGACTGGGCTTCGGCTTGCAAAAAATCACCAGCAGCTATGTATCAGGCTTCATTATCCTGCTGGACCGCAGCATGTCGATTGGCGACATGATTACTGTCGACAAATACAGTGGCAAAGTCACCCAGATCAATACCCGGTATACGGTATTGAAAGGCCTGGATGGCGGCGAGTCGGTGATTCCGAACGAAATGCTGGTATCGAATGCGGTGCAAAACTACTCGCTGAGTGATCGCTCGGTGTGGGTTTCCACCGACCTGACGGTCGCTTATAACACGGATATCGAGGCGCTCTTGCCTTTGCTGGCAGAAACCGCAGCCAAAATCGCGCGTGTCTCCAAGGAGACCCCGCCATCGGCTAATCTTGTCAAGTTCGGCGCCGACGGCCTGGAGTTGAGGCTGGGTTTCTGGATCAGCGATCCGGAAAACGGCCGCACCGGCGTTATCTCCGATGTGAATCGTGCAGTATGGCAAGTTTTGCAAGAACGCAAAATAGAATTGCCTTATGCACAAAGGGTTGTGACCTTGATTAACAATATCCCTGATAAAGTTTCAGACCAGAAGTAAAAAAATTCGCGTACAATGCGGAAAAAATATTCTATATACTTTATCGCTGGTAGCTACCGAAATAAGCTAAGATAGTGTCATTAACCAAGGAGTACATGTCATTTTGAGCACTTTTATCGATACCGCAATTGATTTCTTGTCAAATGGCATTACCCGTGCCACCGGCTGGCAGATCTTCATTTTCACCATGGTGGTCACGCATATCACCATTGCCAGCGTCACGATCTTCCTGCACCGTTGCCAGGCCCACCGCGCACTCGATTTGCATGCGCTGCCTAGCCATTTCTTCCGTTTCTGGCTGTGGCTGACGACCGGCCAGGTCACCAAGGAATGGGCCGCGATCCACCGCAAGCACCACGCCAAATGCGAGACTGAAGAAGATCCGCACAGCCCGGTAACACGCGGCATCAAAAAAGTATTCTGGGAAGGCGCCGAGCTGTATCGCGCCGAATCGAAGAACCTGGAAACCATGCAAAAGTATGGTCACGGCACTCCTGACGACTGGATAGAACATAACCTGTACAGCCGCTTCAGCTGGCAGGGCGTCGCAGCGATGTTGATTATTGACATCCTGCTGTTCGGCGTCAGCGGTATTACCGTATGGGCCGTGCAAATGCTGTGGATCCCGGTAACCGCTGCCGGCATCATCAACGGTATCGGCCACTACTGGGGCTATCGCAATTACGATTGCGTGGATGCGTCCAGGAATATCGTGCCTTTCGGCATCCTGATCGGCGGCGAAGAATTGCATAACAACCACCATACTTTTGGCACATCGGCCAAGCTGTCCTCCAAATGGTATGAGTTTGATATAGGCTGGATGTATATCCGCATGATGGAAATGGCCGGCCTGGCCAAGGTGAAGAAGGTGGCGCCCGAGCCAAAGTTTGCCGAGATCAAATCGGTCATCGACCTCGATACGCTGCAGGCAGTGATCACTAACCGTTATGACGTGATGGCCAAGTACGCCAAATCCCTGGGCCGCACCTGGGGTGACGAGATCGCCCATTTGCGCGAGAAAAAGCAGTTTGAGGACGGCTTCCTGAAGTCTGCCAAGAAATTCCTGCAGCGTGAACCGACCAAGCTGGAAGCGCCTCAGCAGCAGCACTTGTCCGAAGTCCTGGCCCACAGCAAGGCCTTGAAGACCATGCACGACATGCGCGTGGAGTTGGGCTTGATCTGGGAACGCTCCACTGTCAGCCGCGAACAACTGGTCCACCAGTTGCAAGACTGGTGCACCCGTGCAGAAGCTTCCGGCATCCAGGCCTTGCACGATTTTTCCCGCAGGCTGCGCAGCTATGCGTGATTAATCACCAGGCTGGCAATAAAAAACGGCGCAATACAGCGCCGTTTTTTTATTGGCAATCCGATCGCGTCATTGCGCAGTGGGGCCGCGGCTAGGTTGCGGCTTGAAGATGTGCTCGATGGCCGCCAGGGCAGGGCCGTATGAAGCGACTGGGCAGGGGGGGGGCTAAGCTGGCGTCCGTCTATTCAGGTGCTGGCGGCACATGATGGCCGGCTTGCTGCAAATGATGCGGACGAAAAAAATCCCCGCAGACAAAGTCATGCAGGGACCTTTTGGCAAAGAAGCAAAGATTACTTGATCTTGGTTTCTTTGTAGATAACGTGCTTACGAGCCTTGGGATCAAACTTCATGATCTCCATTTTTTCAGGCATAGTGCGCTTGTTCTTTGATGTTGTGTAGAAGTGACCCGTACCAGCAGTCGATTCCAGTTTGATTTTGTCGCGACCAGATTTAGCCATGATATTTTCCTAACAATAGTTTCGCTTAAACTTTTTCGCCGCGAGCACGCAGATCAACCAAAACGGCATCGATGCCGATTTTGTCAATGATGCGCAGGCCAGCGTTAGACAAACGCAGGGAAACCCAGCGATTTTCTGATTCTACGAAAAAGCGACGATTTTGCAGGTTAGGCAAGAAACGACGTTTAGTTTTGTTATTAGCGTGGGAAACGTTGTTGCCAACCATTGGCCCCTTCCCAGTAACTTGGCAGACACGTGCCATGCTTAACTCCTTAGTGGTTTCCAGAATTGGAAAAAACGTGAGTATAACGAAAATTCCGCGAATTATCAACGACTTGCGTAAATTAATTGTGTCTTTTAAATTTTTAAGATTTAACAATTCGAATTAAGCCTGTTAAATCGCTACATCAGGCCGTGCTCTGCAAAGGAGTACACATGCGGATTGGCGACGATGAAATGGTCCAATACCTGGACATCCACCAGTGCCAGCGTCTGTTTCAAGGTTTGCGTCAGGGCGATGTCCGCGCTGCTCGGCTCGCTCGAGCCGGAAGGGTGATTGTGCGCCAGGATGATGGCGGCCGCATTGTGTTGTAAAGCCGCCTTGACCACCTCGCGCGGATACACGCTGGCGTGGCTGAGCGTACCACGGAATAATTCTTCCGAAACAATCAGCCGGTTCTTGATGTCCAGGAACAGTACTGCAAAAGACTCGTAAGGTTTGTTGCCTATCATTAATTGCAGATAGCTTTTTACCGCTTGCGGCGAAGACAGGCTGGCATTGCTTTGCAGCTCTTCGGAAATGGCGCGCTTGGCCAGCTCCAGCACCGCCTGCAGCTGCGCATATTTGGCGTCTCCCAATCCGTGCATCGACGAGAAATCCTTGCCGCTGGCCGCGAACAGGCCGGACAAGGAGCCGAAACGGCTGATCATGTCACGGCCCAGGTCGACCGCGCTTTTCCCCTTGACGCCTACCCGCAGGAACACCGCCAGCAATTCGGCGTCTGAGAGTGCAGGCGCGCCGTGCCTGATCAGCCGCTCGCGCGGCCTCTGGTCTTCCGGCCAGTCGGTAATTGCCATAAATAGGTCCTAAATTGCGAAGAAAATGATCTGTACCAGCTAGCTGGCTTACAATAACGGCTTACTTGATCTCGCTTTGAACTATGCCTACCTCAAATACGCCTGCAGTTATTCCCGTGGTAACCCCGGATGCCTACCTGACCCTGCATTATCGTCTTGCAAGCATGCAAGGTGAGGATATTATCAGTACTTTTAATGAAAAACCTGCAACATTGCAATTAGGCTTGGGGCAGCTGGCGCCGGAGCTGGAAGCTTCGCTGCTGGGGCTGGAGGAGGGCTCGCACATAACGCAGGAATTGCCGCCGGAAAAAGCCTTCGGGCCGCGCAATCCGGAGCTGCTGCAGCGCGTGTCGCTGGCCACCTTGAAAGAAAATTCAAATTTCGGCGAACAATATGCGATCGGCGACCTGGTGGATTTTGCCGCGCCGTCGGGCGGCCGCTTCGCCGGCATACTGCGCGCGATTGACGATGACGGCGCGCTGTTTGATTTTAACCATCCGCTGGCGGGACAAAGCCTGCTGTTTGAGACCAAGATCATAGGCATACTGTAGGTGTGGCGGGCGGGTCGCAAAAAGCCCGCATGCAGCCGGTGAGATGTGATTGGAATGACCTAAACAAGTGGATAAGTGGAATTTGGCTTCGACTATGGATAAAGAAATTTTGTTGGCCCAGCCGCGCGGCTTCTGCGCCGGCGTCGACCGGGCGATAGAGATCGTTGAACGGGCGCTGCAGCAATTTGGTGCCCCCATCTATGTGCGCCATGAAATCGTGCACAATGCGTACGTGGTGAACGACCTGATACAAAAAGGGGCGATTTTTATTGAAGAGCTGGACGACGTGCCGGCAGGGAATACCTTGATCTTCTCCGCCCACGGCGTACCGCAAAGCGTCAGGAAGGATGCCGAGGCCAGGGGCCTGACGGTATTCGATGCGACTTGTCCGCTGGTCACCAAGGTGCATATGGAAGTGGCCAAGATGCGGCGCGAAGGCCGCGAAATCATCATGATAGGACACCAGGGGCATCCCGAGGTGGAGGGTACCATGGGGCAGAGCGAAGGCGGCATGTACCTGGTGGAGACCATGGAAGACGTCGCCGAGCTGCAAGTGGGCAACCCTGACTTATTGGCCTATGTGTCGCAGACTACCTTGTCGGTCGATGACACCGCCGAGATCATCGCTGCGCTGAAACAGCGCTTCCCGACTATCAGCGAACCAAAAAAGGGCGATATTTGCTATGCCACCACCAACCGCCAGGAAGCCGTCAAGTTCATGGCGCCGCAGGTGGAACTGGTGATTGTGGTCGGCAGCGCCAACAGCTCCAACTCCAACCGCTTGCGCGAAGTAGCGCTGAAAAAAGGGGCTGCCTCGTATATGATTGATAATGCAGAGGCGATCAATCCTGAATGGCTGGCCAATGTACAGCGCATAGGAGTGACCGCCGGGGCGTCTGCGCCGGAAGTGCTGGTGCAAGATGTTATCAACAGGTTAAAGCAATTGGGCGCCAAAAGCGTGCGTACCCTGGATGGGGCGATCGAAAATGTGACTTTCCCTATGCCAAAGGGCCTCGCTGCCACGAAATAAACGCCTGATCTGGCCGATACAGTCAGGTCATTCTGAAATTAAATTTGTAACTCTCCACTTATTCCGTATTTTATTAGGCGATTTCGTCGTTAACATTGCTGCGCAGTTGGGAACCCAGAATTTTCGGTTTCCACTGTGCCGGCAAGTACGGGTGTAGTAGTATTTATACAGTAATCGAATACCAATGGCTCTTTTGCCATTGCTACGAGGTTGCCAAGCTGTATAATCTCGCCGCAATTGCTGGATTACCTAGAAAGTAGTACCAGAATATTACAAAAGCTTTTTTACTAAAAGTTGTCGAGGAGAGTTCTATCATGTGTTTTCACCACACTTCCATTGCTCCGAATGCCATGACGCGTCTTTTCGGATAACAGACTTCTAGAATCTAGCGGCACCCAACATTGATCGGGTGCCGCTTTTGTTATCAGGAATGATTTTTGCTGAACATGCTGGCTAGCCAGAATGTTTGATTTTCGGCAAAATTTTGATTCGTTTAATAGAGAGAGAAACAATATGGATACGTTTATCCAACAAATTATTAATGGATTGGTGCTGGGGAGTATGTATGCCCTGGTCGCGCTCGGTTACACCATGGTGTACGGCGTCCTGAACCTGATCAACTTCGCCCATGGCGACGTGCTGATGGTGGGGGCGATGGTAGGCCTGAGCATATTAAAAGTATTGGGGATCGTTGCGCCGGGCTTGCCCGGCATGGTGCAACTGCTGATCGCCATCGTTGGTGCAATACCGGTGTGTATCGCCGTCAACGTAATAATAGAACGCGTGGCTTACCGCAAATTGCGGAATGCACCGCGCCTGGCGCCGTTGATCACTGCGATCGGCGTCTCCATCCTGCTGCAGGTTTTTGCGATGATGATCTGGGGCCGCAGCCCTATCCCTTTCCCTTCCGTGATGCCTTTCACTCCTATCCCGGTTGGTGGCGCCGTGATCTCCCAGACCCAGGTGCTGCTGCTGGTGCTGGCGACGCTGGCGATGGTGGGGCTGGTGCTGCTGGTTGAAAAAACCCGTATGGGGCGTGCGATGCGCGCTACTGCAGAAAACCCGCGCGTCGCCGGCTTGATGGGGGTGGACTCCAACAAGGTGATCGTCGCCACGTTTGCGATCGGTGCCGCGCTGGCGGCGATTGCCGGCGTGATGTGGGCTGCCAACTATTCTTCCGCCCAGTTTGCGATGGGCTTTACGCCCGGCCTGAAAGCCTTCTCGGCGGCGGTGCTGGGCGGTATCGGCAATATCTATGGCGCGATGGTCGGCGGCGTTCTGCTGGGCTTGATAGAAAGCCTGGGAGCAGGCTATATCGGCGACCTGACCGGCGGTGTCCTGGGTAGCCAATACCAGGATATCTTTGCGTTTATTGTGCTGATTATCGTATTGACCTTGCGGCCATCCGGCATCATGGGTGAACGTGTTGCAGATCGTGCCTAAGGAGAGAGACATGTCGAGTATTTTTGATATAAAAAGTAACCCTTCCAAGGCGTATTCCAGCTTTGCCGTCATGGCGGTGCTGTTGATTATCTTCCCTTTTGCCGCCGCCAACTTCGGTAACTCCTGGGTGCGCATTATCGACTTCGCCCTGCTGTACATCATGCTGGCGCTGGGCTTGAACATCGTGGTCGGCTTTGCCGGCCTGCTGGATCTGGGCTACATCGCTTTCTATGCGGTCGGCGCCTATATGGCGGGCTTGCTGGCGTCGCCGCAGTTTGCGGTTGTGCTGGAATCCTTCGTGAATAATTACCCGGCGGTCGGCAATTTCCTGATCATGATCTGTGGCCCGGAAATTACCAAGACCGGCCTGCATCTGTCAGTGTGGGCCATCGTGCCCCTGGCCGCAGCGCTGGCGGGATTCTTTGGCGCCCTGCTGGGAGCCCCGACCCTGAAACTGCGCGGCGACTACCTGGCGATCGTAACGCTGGGCTTTGGTGAAATCATCCGTATCTTCATGAATAACATGAACTCGCCGATTAATTTCACTAACGGCCCGCAGGGTATCAACATGATTGACCCTATCCGCATCTTCGGCGTTTCGCTGAACGGCGAAGCCGGCTCGCAGGCAACCGTCCATATCGGCAGCTTCAGCATGCCCTCCGTCAATGCCTACTACTTCCTGTTCCTGGCCTTGTGTATCGCGATCATCTTCATTTCGTCCCGCCTGCAGCATTCGCGCCTGGGCCGAGCCTGGGTAGCGATACGCGAAGATGAAATCGCCGCCAAGGCGATGGGCATCAATACCCGCAATATCAAGTTGCTGGCGTTCTCCATGGGGGCGTCCTTTGGCGGCGTGTCCGGGTCGATGTTTGCCGCCTTCCAGGGCTTCGTCTCGCCGGAATCCTTCTCGCTGCTGGAGTCCATCTCGGTGTTGGCGATGGTAGTGCTGGGCGGCATCGGGCATATCCCCGGCGTGGTGCTGGGTGCGGTGATCCTGGCAGCGCTGCCGGAAGTGCTGCGCCATACCGTAGAGCCGGTACAAAACCTGCTGTTCGGAAAAGTCCTGATTGAAGCGGAAGTGCTGCGTCAATTGCTGTACGGCCTGGCGATGGTGGTGATCATGCTGAATCGTCCCGCAGGCTTATGGCCGGCCCCTAAGCACGAAGACAGAATGACCAGCAATAAAGACGCTGCGCCTGCGGCATAAGGGATATTGACATGACTGAAAAGACAATTTTAAAAATTGAAGGCGCCAACAAACGATTCGGCGGTCTGCAAGCCTTGTCCAATGTGGGAATAGAAATCAAGCAGGGGCAGATTTACGGCCTGATCGGCCCTAACGGCGCCGGCAAGACCACTTTCTTCAACGTGATCACCGGCTTGTACCAGCCGGATACTGGCACCTTCGAACTGGATGGCAAGCCGTACTCTCCTTCCGCCCCGCATGAAGTGGCCAAGGCCGGGATTGCCCGCACCTTCCAGAACATCCGCCTGTTCGGTGAAATGACGGCGCTGGAAAATGTCATGGTGGGACGCCACGTGCGCACCCGTCAACAGGTATTCGGCGCGGTGTTCCGCCACGCGGCAGCCCGCAAGGAAGAAGACGAGATACGCCGCCGTGCCCACGAGTTGCTGGATTTCGTCGGCATAGGCAAGTTTGCCGAGCGTACGTCCAAGTTCCTGTCGTATGGCGATCAACGCCGGCTGGAGATTGCCCGCGCCCTGGCGACAGAGCCCAAGCTGCTGGCACTGGATGAGCCCGCCGCAGGGATGAATGCCACCGAAAAACTGGCGCTGCGCGAACTGCTGGTGAAGATCAAGGCAGAGGGCAAGACCATCCTGCTGATCGAGCATGACGTCAAACTGGTGATGGGCTTGTGCGACAGGATGACGGTGCTGGATTACGGCAAGCCGATTGCTGAAGGCCTTCCCGCAGACATACTAAAAAATCCCGCTGTGATCGAGGCGTACTTGGGAGGTTCTCACTAATGCTTGAAAATGTATTGAAGATAAGCAATCTGAAGGTTGCTTACGGCGGCATCAAGGCCGTCAAGGGGATTGACCTGGAAGTCAATAAAGGTGAATTGGTCACGCTGATTGGCGCCAACGGCGCGGGCAAGACCACCACGCTGAAGGCTATCACCGGAACCCTGCCAAGCTGCAAGGTGGAAGGTGAGATCCAGTACATGGGGAAATCCATCAAGGGCATCAACTCCTTTGAACTGGTGAACAATAACCTGGCCATGGTGCCTGAAGGCCGCGGCGTCTTTACCCGGATGACCATCCTGGAAAATCTGATGATGGGCGCCTATACCCGCAGCGACAAGGCCGGCATCAATGCCGATATCGAAAAATGGTTTACCGTGTTCCCGCGCCTGAAAGAGCGCGCGGCGCAACTGGCCGGCACCTTGTCCGGCGGTGAGCAGCAAATGCTGGCGATGGCGCGTGCATTGATGAGCCATCCTAACCTGCTATTGCTGGATGAGCCGTCGATGGGGCTGTCGCCTATCATGGTGGAGAAAATTTTTGAGGTAGTGCGCACCGTGTCGGCGCAGGGCGTGACCATCCTGCTGGTGGAGCAAAATGCCAAGCTCGCGCTGCAGGCGGCGCATCGCGGCTACGTCATGGATTCCGGCGCGATCACGATGAGCGGCGACGCCAAGGAAATGCTGCACGATCCTAAAGTACAGGCGGCCTATCTCGGCGAGTGATCTTGCCAGGCAGCCTTGCCACCGGTTGGAAATGCCCTGCTTGCAGGGCATTTTTTTTATGGTGCGCAAGGCGGTTTTGCCAATAAAAAAGCCTCAAGGGATTGAGGCTAGTGTGGGTACTTGATACCCGGCCAGGTCCGCTCGGACCTGGGCGCGGATATTGCGCAGCAAGCGACCGCGTCGCTGCGCCGCTTGAATTACTTCTTGGCAGCGCGCGGAGCGGCTTTCGCCGTGGCTTGCGAAATCTGCGTTACTGCAGTGTTCATGTTGGCTTCCAGCGCTTCAACGGCTTGCTTGGTGGTTTTGGTCAGGTGATCATAGCTGGCGTTCGCATTGCCGATCGCTGTCTTGAACAGGGCAACGACGTTTTCAGAGCCGGCAGGCGCATTTTTAGACACTTCCTCTATCAATGCCAAGACCTTGCGGTTGGTTTCCGCGATTTGTGTTTCCGCTGCCTTGGTGAATTCAGCCTGGCTGCTGGAGAGGATAGTTGCCAGGTGGCGACCATATGCCAGTGCCTTTTCAGCGTTCGGCTGTGCATGCGATGCAGTCAGGCTAAAAAATTCTTGCGGATCTTTCGCCGACAGCAATTGCTTTGCCGTTGCAGTGGATTCCTCGATAGAAGTTTTTGCGACTGTCATGTTCAGGTCAACAAATTTTTCTACGCTTTCAAATGCTTTGCCTGTCAAGGCAGTGATCAGCGCGAGTTGGGCATCGAAGTTCGCTTTGGTTGCTGCAGAAAACTGTTCAGGTATGGAAAACATTGATATCTCCTAAGAGGATGGTAAAGCCGGGGGGATAAAAAATTTGTATCTAAGAAACAAGGCAGATGACCCATGCAAGCCTATTTTTGTGCATTGCACCATCATGCATTTTATGGATTAAAATTTATAAGTCAAGACAATCTTGTGCGCTGCAATAAAATTGTCTTTTTAATACATCACTATTTATCTAGAGCAAGTCTATTTAAATATATTTGCCAATAAATCAAGAACTTGGCGTGAGTGATTATGGGTGGAAATTATGACCGGCAGATGAAATATTGCTTATATGCTAGACTCATTCCTAATATATTTCGGCTATCCTGAAGGCGGTTTTTTGCCTATATTTAGTATTGTTTTTATTGCGAGGGAAGAATGCCGTTGGAAGCAAAACAGCGCAGCGAATTTCAGCACTTTCATGCTATTACCACCCGCTGGATGGACAATGACGCCTACGGGCATGTGAACAATGTGGTGTACTACAGCTGGTTTGATACCGTGGTCAACCAGTTCCTGATCGTCAACGGTGTATTGGACGTAGAGAACAGCGGCGTCATTGGCCTGGTCATTGAAACCCAGTGCAATTACCTGACCTCGGTTGCTTTCCCCGACCTGGTGAGCGCCGGCGTCAGCGTCAGCAAGCTCGGTAACTCCAGCGTGCGCTACGAGGTCGGCATCTTCAAGAACGATGAAAATTTTGCCTCGGCACAAGGCCACTTCGTGCACGTGTATGTGGACCGGGAAACGCGCAGGCCGGCGGCCATCCCCGACAATATGCGCGCCTTGTTAAAAACTATCCAGTCCGACCTATGATTACTACACCAGCCCAGCAATATGTCGATGCCGCCATCACCTCCAGGCGCTCGGTCCGGGCCTTCCTGCCGGATGCCATCGCCAGGGAAGACATACAGAAAATACTCGAAGTATCGGCCCGGGCGCCGTCGGGCAGCAACACCCAGCCGTGGAAAGCGTACGTGCTGACCGGCGCCAAGCTAAGGCAGTTGTCGGCCAGCATCCTGGCCGCGCATAACGACATGTCGGCCAAGCATACAGAAGAATATAATTACTACCCGGTCAAATGGATTACGCCTTATGTCGACCGCAGGCGCAAGATAGGCTGGGACTTGTACGCCTTGCTGGGGTTGGGCCGGGAGAACAAGGCCGGCATGCATGCGCAGCATGGCCGCAACTACGGCTTCTTTGATGCGCCCGTGGGTTTCATCTTCACGATAGACCGGGTGATGGAGCAGGGCTCGTGGCTGGACTACGGCATGTTCTTGCAGAACATCATGCTGACGGCGCGCGCGCGCGGACTGGATACCTGTCCGCAGGCTGCGTTTACCCAGTATCACAAGATCATCGCCGAAGTCCTGGCCTTGCCTGAAAATGAAATGGTCGTGTGCGGCATGTCGCTCGGTTATGCGGATAACAGCAAGGTGGAAAACAGCCTGGTGACCGAGCGCGAAGCCGTGCCCGGCTTCGCCACATTTGTCGAATGAGCATCTTTTTCAAGCTCGAGAAAAAGCTGAGCAAATTGCTGGATCCGCGCCAGCAATTTGCTTATACCGAGATCGAAAGCGAGATACGCTACGACCCGCTCACCCGGGACACCGCGCGCATCTGTCATTTTGCCGGGATCGTGCCGCAGTCGGAAGACCTGGATGCATTGCTGGAGGCCACCCGCGCGCATTGCCCGTTTTGCGAGCAGCAGGTGGCGAGGATCACGCCCAAGTTCACTCCCGAGTTTTTGCGCGGCCTCCCGGATGCCGATGCCGCCGCGACCGATGATGCCGGCAGTCTGGTGCGCGACGGCAGGCTGGTGCGGGGCGAGGCGACTTTGTTTCCCAATCTCTTCCCGTATGACGAAATTTCCGCGATCGCGGTGATATCGCGCGCGCATGCATGGGATGCCCAGGCCATGCCGGCGCAGGCCATCGCCGACGCCATCATGCTGGCGCGGGATTTTTTTATCCATGCGCGGCAAACCTCGGATACGCTGGCTGCAGCCTATGGCTTGTTGACCTGGAATTATTTACCGGCGTCGGGCGGCTCGCAATTGCACCCGCATATGCAGGTCGCCCTGAGCCAGCACCCCGGCAACCGCCTGGCGAGGGAATTGAATGCAGAAGGCGCCTACCAGGCCGCCACCGGCAGCACGTATGCGGGCGACCTGGTCCAGGCCGAGCGTGACGGCGCCAGGTGGCTGATGGAAGACGCCACTGCCGCCTGGCTGGTTCCCTTTGCACCGTTGGGTGTGCTGGGCGACGTGATGGCAGTATTTCATCAAAAAAGCGCGATCGAAGAATTGAACGATGCCGAGATCGCAGAATTTTCAGTGTCGCTGACCAGGATGATTTCTTATTTTGCAAAAAATGGCTTGAGCAGCTTCAATCTCAGCTTCTTCCCGGATGCGCCCTCCGACGCTTCCGGACGCCACCGCCTGACCGCCAGGTTGCTGCCGCGCTTCTATTTGAACAATGCGCTGCATGTCTCCGACTCGTCCTACCTGCAGTTGCTATTGCAAGAAGCGTTTTGCATGCGTTTTCCCGAAGCGCTGGCGGACCAGATGCGCAAGGCGCTGTAAAAGCTGCAAATGCGGCGGCGTTTTGGACTATAGTGAAATAGCAATTACGTATTTATGACACAAGACTTTGCATAAGATAATTGCGCTAAGCCTTTAATTCTCTTGCGATTTCTTTGAATTTTGCTACACTGCACTAAATTTTCTGTCATAAATTTACCGGAGTATGGTGGTGAAATTTGCCCGTAAAGCCGCCCACAAGGCGCTCGTTTTTTTCGCCATCGCGGTGTTGCCCGCGGCTACAGTGTTGGCCCAAGCGGTAGAACACCGGAAACCGCTTGCCAAGAAAGCAGGCATTCACAAGATTGTCGCCAAGGCTCCCGCCACTAAATTGGTCAGGCATACCATCGTGGTCAATGGCAAACGGCGGGTCGTGACCCAGCGTGTCGCGCTGGTCCCGGTCATCCCGGAACGCCTGTCCGCCGGCGACCTGGCCGGCTTAAGCCATGCCGACGCGCTGGACCTGAAATCCAATGTCGCCTATGTGGTCGACCAATCCAGCTCGCAGGTCCTGTTCGAAAAGAATTCTGAAGTCTCGCTGCCTATCGCATCCATCACCAAACTGATGACCAGTCTGGTCGTGGTGGAGGCCAATCAGGACATGAACGAGATGATAGAGGTCACCAACGAAGATATCGACAAGGAAAAGGGCACCGGGTCGCGTCTGAGAATCGGCGCCAAGCTATCCCGCGCCGACATGCTGCATATCGCCTTGATGAGTTCCGAGAATCGTGCCGCCTCCGCGCTGGGCCGGAATTATCCGGGCGGCTTGCCGGCTTTTGTCGCCGCGATGAATGCCAAGGCGGCCCAACTGGGCATGACCGATACCCATTACGTGGATTCGTCGGGCTTGTCGTTCCATAACGTCGCCAGTGCGCGCGACCTGGTGAAACTGGTCAACGCCGCCTACCTGCATCCGGTGATACGCCAGTACTCCACCGATTCCAAGTATGTGGTGGAACCGGGCGGCCGTCCATTGCAATACTCGACCTCGAATCACCTGGTGGCCAATCCGGCCTGGGAAATCGGCCTGCAAAAAACCGGCTACATCGCGGAAGCGGGCCGCTGCCTGGTGATGCAGGCGATGATAGAAGGGCGCGCCATCGTGATGGTGTTCCTGGATTCCAAGGGTAAGTATTCCCGCCTGGCCGACGCCGGCCGCATCAGGAAGTGGCTGGAAACTCTGAAGCCGCAGGTCTGAGCGCAAACCTTTCAGTTTGAACGGCCGCACCCCAAGCCCGCGGCCGCCGGCAAGCCGGACTAGTTAAACGTCCGCATCCTCCTGCAGCAAAATTTTCCACAGCGCCGTCGTCGCCGCCACTTGTGCGGCGACCTGCTCTTGCGGCACACGCGCCTTTTCATCTCCCTGCAAACGATGCTTATGCTGCAATTTGCGGAAATAGCGATACGCATCCGCCGTTTGCGCGGCGAGGCCGGCGTCGATCAAACCCAGTTCGGCACACAGTTTTAACAAGGCGATATTGCCCGAGTTGGCGGTCAGCTGCGGAAACTCATGGGCATATTTCAATACCAGGTATTGCACGATGAACTCGATGTCTATCATGCCGCCGGGATCCTGCTTCAAGTCAAACAGTTCGGAACGATTCTGGTGCGCGCCGCGCATTTTCTTGCGCATGGCGATCACTTCTGTCCTCAGTTGCCCGGGATCGCGCGCCTGCCGCAGCACATTCTCGCGTATCTGTTCAAATTGCGCCGCAATGCCGATTTCGCCGGCGCAGAAACGCGCGCGCGTCAGCGCCTGGTGCTCCCACGGCCAGGCGGATTTTTCCTGGTAGCGTGCAAAAGAGGCGACCGACGATACCAGCAAGCCGCTGGCGCCATCCGGCCGCAATGCGATATCAATGTCGAACAGGATGCCGGCTGGGGTATGGGAAGTCATCCAGGTGATGAAACGTTGCGCCAGCTTGGCGTAAGCGGCAGGGGCATCCTGGTCGTCATCGTCGTACAGGAAAATGACGTCCAGGTCAGACGCATAGCCCAACTCTTTGCCGCCCAGTTTGCCATACGCGATCACGGCAAACCGGGGCTGCTCCCTGTGTCTGGTAGAAATGGTTTGCCAGGCTGCCTGTATCGTGGCGGCCACGACCAGATCCGCCAGTTTGGATAGCGCATCGGCCAGGTGCTCCACCGTGACCTTGCCCTCCAGATCCTGGGCCAGCAGCCGGAACAAGAGCGCGTGATGCATTTCGCGCAGGGTTTCCATCTGCCGCTCGGTATCGCCTTTGGCGTGGTCCAGCTGCAATTGCAATTCCTGGGCGAACGCGTCCCAGTCGGGTTGCTGATGCAACACCGACTCATCCAGCAGTTCATCCAGCAGGATGGGGTGGCGCGTCAGGAATTTTGCCGCCCAGTCGCTGGAGTTCATCATCCTGACCACGCGCTCGAGCGCATGCGGATATTCCGTCAGCAAGGCCAGGTAGGCGGCGCGACGGGCAATCGCCTCCATGAAGTCCAGCAGCCGGTTCAGGGTTTGCAAATGGGTATCCGACTGGGCAACGATGATGCTCAGGGCCTTGTTGACCAGGGCCACCAGCCGGTTGCGGCTGCTTTCCGACAGCGATTGCAGGCGCGGCGATTGCCAGGTCAGCATCAGCCGGTGTACGGCGCCGGGGACGTCCTTGAAGCCGAGGGCGGTTAATTGCGCCTCGACCATCTCGTGCCCGTCCGACTCCGACAGCGTGGAAGCGATCATGCCATCGCTGGCGTCGGCATGCGAGCGGGAGGATTTTTTTTCCTTGAAGATGGCGTCGAACTGTTCGGCGACAAACTGCCGGTGCTTGGCCAACTGCTCAAACAATTCGGCCGTACCGGCATAGTTCATCATGCGCGCAATGAGGTGCTGGTCCCCGGGCTTGGCCGGGAAGGTGTGGGTCTGGGCGTCGTCCAGGTATTGCAGCCTGTGTTCGACGTTGCGCAAAAAGCTGTATGAATCCAGCAATTTTTCCACGACAGGCGCTTCCAGTATGCCTTTTTCTCCCAGCGTGCGCAGGGTGTGGCGGGTCGACCGGCCGCGCAGCGCGGCGTCGCGGCCGCCGCGTATCAACTGGAATACCTGGCTCAGGAATTCTATTTCGCGTATGCCGCCGCGGCCGAGTTTGACATTATTGCTGCGCTCGGGGTGCCGGGTTTCCTGCCGTATGACTTCGGCCCGGATTTGCGCGTGCATGGAGCGCAGCGAATCGATGACACCGTAGTCCAGGTAGCGGCGATACACAAAAGGACGCACGATCTTGTCCAGCGCCTCGATGTCGGCAGCCTTGCCGGTCAAGGCGCGGGCCTTGACCCAGGCATAACGCTCCCATTCCCGGCCCTGTATCATGAAGTATTCCTCCAGCATGCCGAAGCTGGCGACCAGGGGGCCGGAGACTCCGTTCGGGCGCAAGGCCATGTCCACCCTGAAGCTGAAACCGTCCTCGGTGACTTCGGAGATGGCGGCGATCAGCTTCTTCCCCAGGCGGCTGAAAAACTCATGATTGGACAAGGGCCGCTGCTGGTCGGAGCTGATGGCGGTTTCGCCGTCCTCGGCATAGCAAAAAATCAAGTCGATATCGGACGACACATTCAGCTCCTTGCCGCCCAGCTTGCCCATGCCCAGCACGATCATTTCCTGGGTCTCGCCGCTGTCTTCGCCTGTCGGCGTGCCGTGCGCGCTGACCATTTCCGCCATCAACGCCTGCAGATGGGTCTGCACGGCAAAATCGGCAAATTCACTGACTGTCGTGACAACTTCGTCAAGGTCGGCTTGTCCACCGAGGTCCCGCGTGATCAAGGCCGAAATGACCAGATTTCGCAAGCGGCGCATCGCCTTTTGTAGGCTAATCCCAACATCTATTTCTTTTTGTAAAAAAGCAGCAAAATCGACGCGGCTCAAGGATAATCTGCTTATATCCGTCAAAGTGTCTTGTCGGCTGCTGTCCGCGTTTAACCAGCGTTGCACAAAGCGGGAATCGGAGCGAGCTTCGGAATGATGCTGCGAATGAAAATCAGTCATTTAGGCCTGGATGGATAGAGTCGGATGAGGTTTTGGCATTGATTTTAAGTCAAACCGCATGCGAAGGGGCTGGATGTTGAATTTGCGCTGAATTTGCTTGATTTTGCTTTGAGTGTTACCGGGTTGAACTTATACTCTTGGCAAGAGTGTCTGACGGCGCGCAGATATCCAGGTGTGCGCCGCGTTTTGGATGAGGTATTTTAGGGAACGGTTCCAATAATTCGAAAAGGGAGGCTCAGGGCCTGTTAGCAATTAAATTGAGAGTGCGAATGGGTCTAAACAGGTGTAGGGCTAGGCGTAGCACGCGCCGCAGTGCGAGCACTGTCAGCGGGCTGCAACAACGCCCTGCGCCTGTTTAGACCCATTCCCTCCGGGTTCAAGCCATAACGCGCGCTGGACTGCGTTGCACTCCTTGTTCATAGCCCACTATGAACTGCGTCGCACGCCTTGCCAGCCCGCGTTATGGCTTGAACGCATCTCCCAATTTAAATGTTAACAGGCCCTAGTCACCATGCCTTTTTTCCATGCCGAGCCCAATGTTTGTAGATGATGAAGACTGAAAATCCAGCCCAACTTCCTGAAGACCGGTGGCTGGATACGATATACCGCAGATTCTGCGGCGGCTGCAGTACCGCTGGCTATGCCTGCGGCTGGCTGCTGCGCGCCGTCCTGAAAGTCCTGGTGCTCAGCTATTTCCTGTTTTGCGCATTGTTCCTGACTTTGCGTTACGGGGTACTGCCGAATATCGAGCACTACAAACCCGAGATTGAACACCTCACCAGCCGCGCGATAGGGCGCGAGGTCAGTATTGCCGCCATCCGCGCCTCGTGGCAAGGGCTCAATCCCAACCTGGTACTGAGCAATGTCGTAGTGAAGGATGCAGGCGGAAGAAATGCGCTGGTATTGCCGGATGTGTCTGCCACCATGTCCTGGTGGAGCATTTTTGTTGCCGATCTGCGTTTTGAAAAGATAGAAATCCAGAAACCGGCACTGGACTTGGAGCGCCAGGCCGATGGCCGTATCTATGTTGCCGGATTTTTCATCGACCCGAATAAGCAGGGCGACGGCGCCGGCCTGGACTGGGTCTTGTCGCAAAAGCAGATTGTCATTCGCAACGGTTCCGTGACCTGGTCGGACAAGTTGCGCATGTCGCCCGCACTCACCCTGGGCGATGTCAGCTTCGTCCTGAATAACCGGTGGCGGCATCACAAGTTTGCACTCAAGGCGACTCCGCCCGCCGCGCTGGCGGCACCTGTCGATATCCGCGGCGATTTCCAGCACCAGGTTTTTTCCAGGAGAATTTCTGATTTTTCTACTTGGAAAGGCGAGCTGTTTGCCGATTTCAGACAAGCCGATTTGACAGCCTGGAAAACCTATTTTGACTATCCCATGGATTTGCAAAAAGGCTATGGGAGCGTGCGTGCCTGGCTCAAGCTCGATAGCGGCCATATCGAGGACCTGACCGCCGACGTGAAGCTGGCCGACGTCACCGGACGTTTTCGCAAGGACCTGCCGGTGCTCGATATGGCCCAGGTCGGCGGCCGCGTGGTCGCCAGCGAAAAAGGGGATCGCAACAAAAAATTCCTGTCGGCGATTTTCGGCGACACCGGGCACTCGGTTT
Organism: Pseudomonadota bacterium; assembly: GCA_040390485.1. Lineage (GTDB taxonomy): Bacteria > Pseudomonadota > Gammaproteobacteria > Burkholderiales > Burkholderiaceae_D > Undibacterium. Next base: position 26,133 of record JAZJYH010000073.1, on the reverse strand, counting down.
CGCTGATCGATTTTTCCATGCAAACCCGCGATGGCGCGCTATTGCCGGCTACCACGATACAGGAAAATTTTATCCCGGCGCAAAAGGGGCAAGCGGCAAGAGTGGAGTTGTACGCCAAGTTGCTGGATCTGCAAACCCTGGCGAATTTTGTCGAGCACCTGCCACTGCCGGCCGACCAGAGGCAGTTGCTGGTGGAATTTTCGCCGCAGGGGCAATTAAAGGATTTCACGGCAAAATGGCAGGGCAGTTATCCCGAGGTGTCTTCGTATAGCCTGAAGGGCCAGTTCATCAATTTGTCGATGAAGCCGCAAGCGGCCCAGCTGGCCAGGCCGAAGACGGCGACTGCGCCGGCCAAGGCGGCGGTGCCGGCGATCCCCGGCTTCGATCATTTGTCGGGCAGTGTCGATGCCAGCGACAAGGGCGGCAGTTTTACGCTGGACTCTACGAACCTGTCGCTGCAGATGGGCGCCTATTTCATCGACCCCGTCATGCCTTTCAGCAAATTGCAGATGCAGGCAAAATGGCAGTTCGAGCAGCAAGACAAATTGCTGTTGCAGATCAACAAGATGGATTTTGAGCAGGACGGCATGAGCGGATCGCTCTCCGGCAGGCACCTGATGTCCATGCGTTCCGGCCAGGACGAACATGTAGGCGAGACGGATATCTCCGGTAAATTGAATGGCTTTGATATCCGGCAGATAGACCGGTTTATCCCGGTCAGCGCGCCCCAGCATTTGCGTGACTGGCTGACCGGTGCATTGCAGGGTGGCCGCGCCGATGATGTCAGCCTACGCATCAAGGGTGATCTGGCCCAGTTTCCGTTTGCCGCTGCCGACAGCAAAGGCCGGCACAATGGGGAATTCCTGGTGAAAGGGAATATCGTCGACGGCAAACTGGACTTTGCGCCGGGGCACTTGGCGGAGGACGGCAAATCGCCGTTCTGGCCGGTGATAGAAAACATCAAGGGCAGTTTCCTGTTTGAGCGCGCCAGGATGGAAATCCGGGCCGATAGTGCCAAAACCCTGGGAGCCGACCTGAGCAAGGTCAAGGCCGTCATCCCCGACCTGGCGCACCCGAACCAGCTGCTGAGCATAGACGGCAACGCCGGCGGCAATTTGCAGACCATGGTGCAGTATGTGAATGCCAGCCCGGTCAATGGCTGGATAGGGCACTTCCTGCAAGACAGCAAGGCCGCCGGGACGGCCCAGCTCGCGCTGAAATTGCAGTTGCCCCTGAGCCATATTATCGATTCCCAGGTGCAGGGCGCTTTGCAGTTTGCCGGGAATGACGTCGCACTGATTGCCGGCCTGCCGCCGCTGACCTCGGTCAATGGCAAGCTGGAATTTAATGAAAAAGGCGTCAACCTGAATACCCTGAAGGCGAACTTGTTGGGCGGCGCCGTGGTCGTCACCGGCGGCACGCAAAAAGAGGGTTTCATCCGTATCCGGGCCGACGGCCTTGCGACTTCCGACGGCTTGCGTCGGGCCTTTCCCGGCTCGGCCATCGAACATGTGGCGGATCGCATAGTCGGCGCTACGCGCTATGGTGTGACCATCAATGTCAAGAAAAAACAGCCGGAAATCGTGGTCGAATCAACTTTGCAGGGTCTGGCGCTGAATTTCCCGGCGCCCTTGCGCAAGGCCGCCAATGACGCCATGCCGCTGCGCTTTGAGTTGAACCCGTTATCCTCGCCGGATGCTCTAATCAGGGAAGAGATCAAGGTCAGCCTGGGATCGGCGATGTCGGCGCGCTACTTGCGTCAAAAATCTGCCGACCAGAACGCTGTATGGCAAGTCTTGCGCGGCGGGATAGGCGTGAATGCTCCCGCCCCCGAGCCGGATAGCGGCCTGACCGCGAATATCGATTTCAAGGCCCTGAATGTCGACGAGTGGACCCACCTGGTCGGTTCGGTCGCGCCTAATCCGGCCGCCAGTCCGGCTCCTGCAGTGGCGGCAGACCCCGCCCGGTTCGATATCTCCGCCTACATAGAACCGAATGTGGTTGCAGTGCGCACCTCCGAGTTGCTGGTGATGGGCAAGAAACTGGACAATGTCGTGGTCGGCGCTTCGCATCAGAAGGGCGCTTGGCAAGCCAATATCGACTCCACCCAGGCCTCCGGCTACCTGACCTGGAACGAGGGTAGCGGCGGCCAGGGCATAGGCAATGTCACGGCGCGGCTGAGCAATCTGATCATTCAGAAGTCGGCGGCGTCGGACGTTTCCGATTTACTGGAAGGGAAAAACACCTCGTCGCAGATACCGGGGTTGGACATCGTGGCCGAGAACTTCGAGCTGTTCAACAAGAAACTCGGCAAGATAGAGCTGCTGGCCAGCAATGTCGCGATCGCCGCCGGACGGGAATGGCGCATCAGCAAGCTGTCGCTGAAAAATCCCGATGCGGAATTGCGGGCCACCGGGAAGTGGGCTACCCGCAGCGGCGACGGCGTGACCAGCCTGACCTATGCACTGGATATCGCCGACGCTGGCAAACTGCTGGGACGCATGGGGTTTGCCAATGTGCTGCGCGGCGGCCGCGGCAAGCTGGATGGCGACGTACATTGGAACGGGCTGCCGTTCTCCATGGATATCCCCAGCATGACCGGGCAACTGCAGCTGGAGCTGGCTGCCGGGCAATTCCTGAAAGTGGATCCCGGCGCGGCGAAATTGCTGGGCGTACTGAGCCTGCAATCGCTGCCGCGACGGTTGACGCTGGATTTTCGGGACGTCTTTTCGGAGGGCTTTGCCTTCGACTCGATTAACGGTACCGCCCAGATCCAGCAGGGCGTCGTGAAAACTGATAACCTGAAGATGCGCAGCGTGAATGCCACGGTCTTGATGGATGGCAGTGCCGACATTTCCAAAGAGTCGCAGAATCTGCACGTGGCGGTGATACCGGAAGTCAATGCCGGCGCCGCTTCCGTGGTGTATGGGTTGGCGGTGAACCCGGTGATCGGCCTCGGTACTTTCCTGGCGCAATTGTTTTTACGCGAACCCTTGGCCAGGGCCTTTACTTTCGAATACCAGATTACCGGCCCCTGGAAAGACCCGACCGTGACCAAACTGGATAGCAAGCCCAGTCCGCAGTCGTCATTGAAACAGGCCAATGCCCAAAGTAATTGAAGGAAGAATGATGAAGGTTGCTGCAATACAGATGATCTCCACTCCCGTGCTGGAGCAGAACATGGCCACCGCCAGGAAGCTGATGCAGCAAGCGGCGGCGGACGGCGCCGGTGTATTGCTGTTGCCTGAATACTGGCCCATCATGGGCATGCAGGACACCGACAAGCTGGCCCTGGCGGAAGCGCCGCAGCGTGGCGCCATCCAGGAATTCATGGTCGATGCGGCCCGCTCTCTGGGCGTATGGCTGATAGGCGGTACGCTGCCCATGGCTTCCGCCGATCCCGCCAAGGTGCTCAATACGACGCTGGTGTATGACCCGCAGGGTAAGCAGGTCGCACGCTATGACAAGATCCATTTATTCGGCTTTAGCAAGGGCGAAGAATCCTATCAGGAGTCCAAGACCATTACGCCGGGCAAGGAAGTAGTTACTTTCGATGCCGGTTTTGGCCAGATAGGCCTGTCGGTATGCTATGACTTGCGTTTCCCCGAACTGTACCGAGCCATGGGCGCCTGCAGCCTGATCGTGGTGCCTGCCGCCTTTACCTATACGACGGGGCAGGCGCACTGGGAAATCCTGCTGCGCGCCAGGGCGGTGGAAAACCAGTGCTACGTACTGGCTGCGGCGCAGGGCGGTAAGCATGCGAATGGCCGCCGTACCTGGGGGCATAGCATGCTGATCGACCCTTGGGGCGAGATCATCAGCGTGCTGGACGAGGGCGAGGGCGTGGTCGCCGGCGAACTGGAGTTGGATTACATGGACAAGGTGCGTGAAAATCTGCCGGCGCTGAAACATCGTATACTTGCCTGATCGCAAGCCAGGCGGCTTGCCTGAGCAGGTGTGGGCGGAACCTGTTATTTTTACCTGATTTTTGACTTATTTCTGCACGTGAGCACGGATGTTCTACAATCCTAGTGTCCCTTGTTACTTCGCAACGAATTTCTTGAAATAGACGACTTATATGAATCAATACGAACCGACCTTGCGCCATCTGGCTATCGCACGCGATATTTTGCTGACACCGTTTGGCCTGGATGAGGCCAAGCTGAGCAAGGCGCTGGGCTCCATGTTCAGCCACAAGGTCGACTATGCCGACCTGTATTTCCAGTTCACCAAGAGCGAGGGTTGGAGCCTGGAAGAGGGTATCGTCAAGACCGGCAGTTTTTCCATCGACCAGGGCGTAGGCGTGCGGGCGATTTCCGGCGACAAGACGGCCTTTTCGTATTCCGATGAAATATCCGAACGCGCCTTGCTGGAAGCGGCCAAGGCCACCCGCACCATCGCGCGCCAGGGGGCAGGCAAGATCAAGGTGGCTGCCCAGATGCACGATGTCGGCGGCCGTGCCTTGTATTTGCAGGATGATCCGCTGGCTTCGCTGGACGCCAATGAAAAAGTGAAATTGCTGGAAAGGCTGGAAAAAATTGCCCGCGCCAAGGATCCGCGCATCGTGCAAGTGATGGCCGGCCTGGCCGGTGAATACGACGTCGTCTTGGTGGCGCGTAGCGACGGCGTGATGGCGGCCGACATCCGCCCGCTGGTACGCGTCTCGCTGACGGTGATCGCCGAACAGAACGGACGCCGCGAAGTCGGCTCCAGTGGCGGCGGCGGCCGTTACGACTATTCGTATTTCTCCGATGACTTGCTGGAGAAGTATGCCGATGAGGCGGTCAAGTCAGCGCTGGTCAACCTGGATGCCCGTCCCGCGCCCGCCGGGCCGATGACGGTGGTACTGGGACCGGGCTGGCCCGGCGTGCTGCTGCATGAGGCGATAGGGCATGGACTGGAAGGCGACTTCAATCGCAAGGGTTCCAGCACCTTCTCGGGCCGTATCGGCGACCGCGTCGCTGCCAAGGGCGTGACCGTAGTGGACGACGGCACCATCGCCGACCGCCGCGGTTCGCTGAACATGGACGACGAGGGCAATCCTACCCAGTGCACCACGCTGATAGAAGACGGCATCCTGAAGACCTATATGCAGGACACGATGAATGCGCGCCTGATGAAGATGCCGGTGACCGGCAATGCCAGGCGCGAATCCTTTGCCCACCTGCCGATGCCGCGCATGACCAATACCTATATGCTGGCCGGCGACAAGCATCCGGAAGAGATCCTGGCGTCGGTGAAGAACGGTTTGTTCGCGGTCAATTTCGGCGGCGGCCAGGTCGACATCACCAATGGCAAATTCGTGTTCTCGGCCAGCGAAGCCTACATGATAGAAGACGGCAAGATCACCTATCCAGTCAAGGGCGCTACCCTGATAGGCAATGGGCCGGACGTATTGAACCGGGTATCCATGATAGGTAATGACATGCGCCTGGATTCAGGAGTCGGGGTGTGTGGCAAAGAAGGACAAAGCTTGCCGGTTGGTGTAGGTCAGCCTACTCTGCGCATAGATGGATTGACGGTAGGCGGAACAGCCTAAACCTATTTAATATCTTACTGCGCGGGCGTGATCGGGGCTCATGCGCTGCTCAAAATGCTCATGTACCTTTAGTACATTCCGCTTTTTGCGCTGCTCTTCACCCCGCTGACGCCCGCTCGCTACAGATCTTAAACAGGTTTTATAAGTAACTCCAATGGCTTCCTTCTGTTTGGCTGGCATGGAACACAAACGCTTGCCAAAAGTAGAAATTTGAGGCAATATGAGTTTAGACCTAATTTTATGCACCAAAACATGACTTTTGCACGCTTTTATTTCTTCTTTTACTTTAGCTATTCCAGCCCAACGGCGGTGGAGAAGCGGCAGGCTCACGTAAAAGCAGCAAGTTAAAAGAGAGCCAAACCAAATTCTTAAAAACCGCCAGGAATGGCGGTTTTTTTTTGACCATTTACTTTTTGAAAATGCACAGGAGAGAACATGCTAAGGACTGACGATCTACGTATCCGGGAAATGAAAGAACTGCTTCCACCTTCGCACCTGATCCGCGAATTTGCCTGTTCGGAAAAAGCGGCCGACGTCGCCGCCAATGCGCGCACCGCCCTGCATCGCATCCTGCATGCGCAGGATGACCGGCTGATGGTCGTGATCGGCCCATGCTCCATCCACGACACCAAGGCGGCCATGGAATATGCGCAGCGCCTGGCCCAGGAGCGCGAGCGCCTGTCGGCCGACCTGGAAATCATCATGCGCGTGTATTTCGAAAAGCCGCGCACCACGGTAGGCTGGAAGGGCTTGATCAACGATCCTTACATGGATAACAGCTTCCGCATCAATGACGGCCTGCGTACCGCGCGCGAGCTGCTGCTGAACATCAACGAGCTGGGTTTGCCGGCCGGTACCGAATACCTGGACGTGATCAGCCCCCAATACATCGCCGACCTGATCAGCTGGGGCGCGATCGGCGCCCGTACGACCGAATCCCAGGTCCATCGCGAGCTGGCGTCCGGCCTGTCCTGCCCGGTGGGTTTCAAGAACGGTACCGACGGCAACGTCAAGATCGCGGTGGACGCGATCAAGGCGGCGTCGCAGCCGCATCATTTCCTGTCAGTGACCAAGGGCGGCCACTCGGCGATCGTATCGACCAACGGCAATGAGGATTGCCACATCATCCTGCGCGGCGGCAAGACGCCTAACTATGACGCGGCCAGCGTCGATGCGGCTTGCAAGGATATCGCGTCGAACGGCCTGGCATCCAGGCTGATGATAGATGCCTCGCATGCCAACAGTTCCAAGAACCCGGCCAACCAGATTCCGGTCTGCGCCGATATCGCGGCGCAAATTGCCGGTGGCGATACCCGCATCGTCGGCGTGATGATAGAGTCCCACCTGGTCGCCGGCCGTCAGGACCTGGTTCTGGGCAAGGAGCTGGTATACGGGCAATCGGTCACCGACGGCTGCATCGCCTGGGATGATAGTGTGAAGGTACTGGAAGGTCTGGCGGAGGCGGTCAGGCAGCGTCGCCTGAAAGACCGGGAGTAAAAATGGCCAAGCGGGTTAGTCTCTTAGGATTGGCCCGCCAGGTTCAGAAGCGCTTGGTCAGCACCATCTGTTCGCCGTCGCGCCGCATCTCCATCCGGTTCAGGAAAGACATGCCGAGCAAGATCAGCGGCAAGCCGGTTTCCTGCACCATCGCTTCCACCTGATGCAGTTCCACATCGCCGACTTTGACGGTATCCAGTTGTACCCGGTACACCGTGACCAGGCCGTTGGCGGTGCTGGCTCTGCCCATCTGGCCTTTTCGGTACTGTATGCCCAGCCTGGTCGCTTCCGATGCCGGCAGCGCAATCAGGCTGGCGCCGGTATCCACCAGCATGCTGACGCTGCCGCCGTTGATCTGGCCGTTGGCCATGAAATGGCCGCGCATGTCGGCCTGCAAGGTGACGCTGGAACCGCCGGTAGCCGCGCTGGAGCGGTGCACATGCTGACCTATCGCCAATACCTGGCGCTTGCCGTTGGTTTCTATCGTCGCGGTATTTTCGTCTGCCGCGACCAGCCTGGCGCCGTCGCCGAGGTTGCTGCCGACCGCATAAGTCTTGGGGGCATTGCCTTCGATGACCAGCACCGCTTTACCGGGAAACAGGCCGACCACGCCGATGCTGGCGGCATGTGCGCTGGAGAGGCAGGCCGCCAGGCAGGCCAGGGCGAAAATGGGTTTCATCGGCAGGGAGGCTGGCAACAGTGGGTGGATAAAATGACTAGTCGCGGAAATTATTGAATTCCAGCGGCAAATCGGCAACTTCCTTGCGCAGCATCGCCATTGCGGCCTGCAAGTCGTCGCGCTTGGCGCCGGTGATGCGCACGGCGTCGCCCTGGATGCTGGCTTGCACCTTCATCTTGCTGTCCTTGATGATGCGGACGATTTTCTTGGCTGCTTCGGTTTCTATGCCGTTCTTGATCTTGATGACTTGCTTGACCTTGTCGCCGCCGATTTTTTCTATCTTTCCCTGATCCATGAAGCGGACGTCGACATTGCGCTTGACCAGTTTATTGGTCAGTACGTCGCGTACCTGGCTGAGCTGGAAGTCGGAATCGGCATAAGCGGTCAGGTCTCTTTCCTTTTGTTCAACACGCGCGTCGCTACCCTTGAAATCGAAACGGGTGGTAATTTCCTTGTTGGCCTGGTCGACGGCATTCTTGACTTCGACCATATTGGCTTCTGAGACGGTATCAAATGAGGGCATGGCAGTTCCTTACTAAACTAAACAAAATATCCCTGCATTTTAACCCAGCTGGAAGCATCTCAAAAAGAGAAGTGAGATGCCAGTTGGCCGGCAAGCGTTGCTGGCAAGGTGCATTTCGCGCTGCTTGGCCCGGACGGCGCGCTTTTTCCATTGAGTTCTGGGTATAATTCTGCGCTTATGACCACCTTACTGTCGCTACAAACTGACTATCCTTTGCAGAAGCTGAACAGCTTCGGCATTGATGCCCATGCACAACAATTCCTGAGTATCGACCACGTTGCGCAGTTGCAGGCGCTCAGGGCCAATGCCACGCTGGCCAGCCTGCCCAGGCTGATACTGGGCGGCGGCAGCAATCTGGTGTTGTCGGATACTGTGCCCGGCCTGGTGGTCAAGATAGCGCTGGCCGGTCGCGAGGTCATCAGCGAAGACGATACGCATGTCTATGTGCGCGCCGAAGCGGGCGAGAACTGGCATGCGTTTGTGCTATGGACCCTGGAGCAGGGATACGGCGGCCTGGAAAATTTGTCGCTGATACCGGGGACAGTAGGGGCCGCGCCTATTCAGAATATCGGTGCCTACGGCGTGGAAATGCAGGACGTGTTCCACTCACTGGATGCTTTTGACCTGAGCACCGGCGAAGTGCTGACGCTGAGACGGGCGGCTTGTCATTTCGCCTATCGCGACAGCATCTTCAAGCATGAATACAAGGACAGGATGGTGATACTGGGCGTCGTGTTTGCATTGCCCAAGGCCTGGACTGCCAAGCTGGGGTATGCCGATGTCGCGCATTACCTGGCGGGGAAGGGAATTGCGGCGCCGTCACCGACCGATGTCAGCGACGCGGTGGTCGCGATACGTCAGGCAAAATTGCCGGATCCGGCGCACATAGGCAATGCCGGCAGCTTCTTCAAAAACCCGATAGTCGCCGCAGAATTGCGCGATCAGCTATTGCTGGCCCATCCCAAACTGGTCAGCTACGTCCAGCCTTCCGGCGACTACAAGCTGGCGGCGGGCTGGCTGATAGAGCAATGCGGCTGGAAGGGAAAAAACCTGGGTAATGCCGGGGTCTACGAAAAACAGGCGCTGGTGCTGGTGAACCGGGGCGGCGCCACCGGCGCCGAAGTGCGCAGGCTGGCGCACCAGATACAGCTGGACGTGCAAAAGAAGTTTTCGGTGCAGCTGGAAGTCGAGCCGGTCTTCGTCTAGAGCAGGCCGCCTTATAGGAAGTGGCAGACGTAGTCCAGCGTCTCTACCGTTTCTATATCAAATTTGGAATTGGCCGGCACATTGAATTGCTGGCCGGCGCCATATTCTTTCCAGTTTTCTTCCCCTTGCAGGCGTACGCGGCATTTGCCGGTATTGATTTCCATCAGTTCCGCTGCGCCGGTATTGAATACCAGGCTGGAGGGAAAGATTACGCCTATGGTCTTCTTGCTGCCGTCCGCGAACAAGACGGTATGGGACACGCATTTGCCTTCAAAATACAGATTGGCTTGCTTGATGACGCTTACCTGGTCGAATTGAGTAGTCATGTTTTTGTCTGAAAAAACAGCCCGCGTTTTTATAAGGCGGGCTGTAGATGGATATAAGGTCGCGCGCCCGGAATTATTGGCCGCGTTTGGCGCGTGCGTTGGCGGCAATCCGCATGCGCAGGGCATTCAGCTTGATGAAGCCGCCGGCGTCGGCCTGGTTGTAGGCGCCGCCGTCTTCGTCAAAGGTGGCGATATTCATGTCGAACAGCGAATCCGTCTTGGAGTCGCGCGACACGGTGATCACATTGCCCTTGTACAGCTTCAGGCGCACCCAGCCGTTGACCGTTTGCTGCGTATGGTCGATCAGGGTTTGCAGTGCGACGCGCTCCGGCGCCCACCAGTAGCCGTTGTAGATCATCGACGCATAGCGCGGCATCAGGTCATCCTTCAGATGCGCCACTTCACGGTCCAGCGTGATCGATTCTATCGCGCGGTGCGCGCGTAGCATGATGGTGCCGCCCGGGGTTTCATAGCAGCCGCGCGATTTCATGCCGACGTAGCGGTTTTCCACCAGGTCCAGGCGGCCTATGCCGTGCTTGCCGCCCAGACGGTTCAATTCCGTCAGTACCGTGGCCGGCGACATGCGCTTGCCGTTCAGTGCAACGATGTCGCCTTTTTCGAATTCCACGTCCAGGTATTCAGGGGTGTCCGGCGCCGCCTCAGGGCTGACGGTCCAGCGCCACATCGATTCTTCGGCTTCCGCGCTAGGATTTTCCAGGTGGCGGCCTTCGAAGCTGATATGCAGCAGGTTGGCGTCCATCGAATACGGCGCGCCGCCTTGCTTGTGCTTCATGTCGATTTCTATGCCGGCGTCTTCTGCATATTTCAGCAGTTTTTCGCGCGACAGCAAATCCCATTCGCGCCATGGCGCGATGATTTTCACGCCCGGCATCAAGGCATAGGCGCCCAGTTCAAAACGCACCTGGTCGTTCCCCTTGCCGGTGGCGCCGTGCGAGATTGCATCGGCCCCGGTTTCACGGGCGATCTCTATCAGGCGCTTGGCGATCAAGGGGCGGGCGATCGACGTGCCGAGCAGGTATTCGCCTTCATAGATGGTATTGGCGCGGAACATAGGGAACACGAAGTCGCGTACGAATTCTTCTCGCACGTCGTCGATATAGATATTCTCGGGCTTGATGCCAAACTTGACGGCCTTGGCACGTGCCGGCTCCAGTTCCTCGCCCTGGCCCAGGTCAGCGGTGAAGGTGACGATTTCGCATTGATAATTATCTTGCAGCCATTTCAATATGACTGAAGTATCCAGACCGCCAGAGTAGGCGAGTACTACCTTTTTGATGTCGCTCATGATTTACTTTCTGATAATGCAATATTGGTGATGTTATTCAGTGTTGATAGTCCGGCAAACTGTTATTTCTCTTCTATCTTGCCGACCACCAGGTATTCCAGCAGCGCCTTCTGGATGTGCAGGCGGTTTTCTGCCTCATCCCAGACCACTGACTGCGGGCCGTCGATGACGCCGGCGGAAACTTCTTCGCCCCTATGCGCGGGCAGGCAATGCATGAACAAGGCGTCCGGTTTGGCCCTGGCCATCTTGGCTTCATCGACTATCCAGCCGTCGAAGGCTTTCAGGCGGGCCTGGTTTTCTTCCTCGTAACCCATGCTGGTCCAGACGTCGGTATTGACCAGGTCTACACCGGCGCAGGCATCCGAAGGATTGTCGAACAGCGTGTAATTCTGGTTGGCAGTATCGACCAGTTTGGCGTCCAGGTCATAGCCCTTGGGGGTGGAGACGTTCAGGTGGAAACCGAATACCTGCGCCGCCTGCAGCCAGGAGTACAGCATATTGTTGGCGTCGCCTATCCAGGCCACGGTCTTGCCGGCGATGGAGCCGCGGTGCTCCACATAGGTGAAGACGTCGGCAAAGACTTGGCAGGGATGATGTTCATTGGTCAGGCCATTGATCACGGGCACGCGCGAGTTCGCGGCAAAGCGCTCTATGATGTCCTGGCCAAAGGTGCGGATCATGATGATGTCGCACATGCGCGACATCACCTGGCCGGCGTCTTCCACCGGTTCGCCGCGGCCGAGTTGGCTGTCACGGGTATTCAGGTAGATCGCGGCGCCGCCCAGCTGGTGCATGCCGGCTTCGAAGGACAGGCGGGTGCGGGTCGAGTTTTTTTCAAAAATCATGACCAGCGTGCGGTCCAGCAGGGGATGATAGGTGTCGTAAGTCTTGAATTTGCGCTTGATGACGCGGGCACGTTCCATCACGTACTCGAATTCATCACGCGTAAAGTCGGAAAACTGCAAAAAGTGTTTGATAGCCATAAATAGAATCGGCAGCAAAGTGACTGCCGCCGCATGTTTGTATTGTCTGGTGACCATCCCGGCAGGGATAGGTCTTTGATTATAAGGGATTTAGGCCGGATCCCGACATATATTTAGTTTAACAAGATATGAACCGAATTTAGGATTGTTTATTGTCAATACTTCTTGGTCTTTGCCATATAAAGCTTGGCACAAGCCTGTCGTTTGCCCTGTGGCGAATGGACGCGCTTGTTTTGTCGTTTGAGCAAGCCAGCTGGGCCCGGTTGCTACAATCTGCCTGATTGCATTGCAGCCAATATTATCGGGCCAGGCCTTGCGCTGCGGCACCCAATTGATACTCCTGCATTATGCCGTTGCGATGGACCGGGCCAAACCGGAAATCCGGCACCGGTTTACCTGCCGTTATTCATTGAAGTTTTCATATCTGCGCTCCATAATCAATTGAGGTCGGTTTGAAATTATTGCTGTTCAAAAGCGGCAGTGCCTAGCCCTCTGTCGAGTCTTGCCGAGTGTCAGGTGCTTACGGCCCTGAGCGAAGAAGAATGATAATTTCCACCCAGAAGCTTGCTTAGACACAAATGCTGATCGAGCGTGATTCCCCGCTGCAAAGTCTGTTGCAATCGGCTGCGCGCATTGCCGCCGGCAGGGGCGAGCTTGCCCTCATACTTGGCGAAGCCGGAATAGGTAAGACCTCGCTGCTGGGTGAGTTCGCAGCGCGCCTGACGCCGGACCATCTGGTCCTGAAAGGGGCGTCCGAGGCTTTATTCACTGCCCGCCCGCTCGGCCCGCTCAGGGATATGGCCCAGGACATGGGCGCGGAGCTTGCCTCCTTATTGGACGAGGCCATTGATTCCGCACGCTTGTTCCCCAAAATTCTGGATTATCTGAAGCAGGCAGCACGGCCCATCGTGATGGTCTTTGAAGACCTGCATTGGGCCGACGAAGCGACGCTGGATTTGTTGAAGTTCCTGGGGCGCCGATTGCAGAACCTTCCCGTCTTGCTGGTGGCGAGTGTGCGAACCGACGAACTTTCTGCCGATCATGCGATCTGGCAATTGATCGGCGACATCCCTTCTCATATGCTGCAACGGATTGCATTGCAGCCGCTGTCCCCGCAGGCCGTAGATAAACTGGCCGGAACGGCAGGCAAGCAGGTCCGGGACTTGTATCGCGTCACGGGAGGAAATCCGTTTTTTGTCACCGAATTGCTGAGCGACCAAATGATATCGGAAGGCGGCATACCTGCCTCGATCCGGGAAGCAGTCTGGGCGCGTATTTCCCGTCTTGGAGAGCGCGAGCAGCAATTCCTGGAAATGCTTAGCGTCATTCCCGGCACAGTGGAGCGGTGGCTGTTGCGTGCGCTAGACGATGCCGGGTTTGAAACCTTGCTGGATCCCTGCCTGAATCGCGGCATCCTGCTGGAGGACGTGCACGGAAACATCTTGTTTCGCCACGAGCTTGCGCGCCATGCCGTGATGGAGCGCCTGTCCGTATCCAGGCGCCGTTCTTTGCATGCGCGTATCGCTACCGCATTGGATACATGCGCACCGATCGGCTGCAAGGTCGACTTGATGCGGCAAGTGCACCATGCGGCCGAGGCGGAAGATATCGTTCGCTTGCTTGAGCTGGTACCGCACGCGGCGGCCGAGGCGGCGCGTCTCGGCGCCCACAAGCAAGCCGCCGCACTGCTTGCCAAGGCACTCAAATTCGTGGCCCAGGTGTCTGTGCCTGTCGCGGCGCAGCTCTACGAGGACTGGGCCTACGAGGCAGGTTTGTACAGCGTCGACGACTCTGTCATCGAGGCCAGGAACAGGGCCGTCGAGCTTTGGCGGAGCTTGGACCGGGGCGACAAGGTGGGCTTGAATTTACGGTGGCTATCGCGCTTGCATTGGTATAGGGGCGAATCCGAGCAAGCGGAGCGCTACGGCATAGAAGCCGTGCATGAGCTTGAAAAGTTACCCGTGAGTGCGGGCCTGGCAATGGCTTATAGTCTGCGGTCGCAACATTACATGTTGCAGGACCACCCGGAACAGGCGATATCGTGGGGAAAACGAGCGCTCAGCATGGCAACCGAACTCGGGGACATAGAAACCCAAGTTCACGCGCTCAATAATGTGGGAACCTCCATGCTGTTTAAGGGCCAAACCGAGGGCAAGGAGCTGCTCGAGCGCAGCCTGGAACTGGCGCTGCAACACGGCTTTCATGAGCATGCAGCCAGGGTGTACACCAATTTATCTGAATACGCCGTGGTCTTCAAACAGTTCGAGCTGGCAGACCGCATGCTGGAAGAGGGCATCGCGTTTGACGAATCGCATGACCTGGATGCGTGGACCCATTATCTGGCCGGCTGGCAGGCGCAGCTGCGGATGGAACAAGGGCATTTTCGAGATGCGGAAGCAATTGCCCGGCGCGTGCTCGCCCTGGAACGACTAACCCTGGTGATGCGCCTGCCTGCGCTTACCGTATTGGGCAGGGTCCGGGCTCGCATAGGCGAAGCGGATGGCATAAGGTATTTGCATGAAGCGCTAGCTTGTGCTGCGGCGACCCGTGAGGTGCAACGCATAGTGCCTGTTCACCTGGGATTGGCCGAGGCTTCGTGGCTGGCACAAGATGAGCCAGGCTGCCGGAGCTGGCTGGAGGCAATGGCCGGGCTTGATCTATCCGGCATGAATTCTTGGCATCTGGGCGAAATCGCCGTTTGGCGTTCCCGTATGGGCTTGCCGCCGCAAAGGCTGGGGGAGCATGGCAGCTTGCCGGCGGTAATACAGGCCGAGCTCAAAGGCGACTACCTGGCGGCTGCAGAGACCTGGTTGGCTCTGGGCCTTCCCTTCGAAGCAGCGGTGGCGCTGCTGCAGGTAGACGGAGCAAAAGCGGCGGAATGCAGCGTCAGTGCGGCCGCGCTATTCGAGCAGATCGGTGCGCGTACCGGTGTGCTGCGCGCGCGCAAGCAGGCTGTGGAGTTGGGGGCAGGCCACATGTTGCCAAAGATAAAGCGCGGCCCGTATTCCATTGCCCGTCAACATCCATTTGGATTGACGCAACGTGAGGAACTGGTGCTGAGCCTGATTGTCGAGGGCCTCGGCAATGCGGAAATTGCCAAGCGGCTGAGCCGCTCTTCGCGCACTGTCGAACACCATGTTTCCACCCTGCTCAACAAAATCGGGGCAAGCAGCCGGCTCGACGTATTGACCCGGGTCAGCAAGCAGCCTGATTTGTTTCTCACTCCCCCTGATCGCGAATGAGAACGCATTTCATTGTGCAATGAGTTCTTACACCAAAAATAGGTAGCTTCCGCCTGAAAATTGGGTGTACCCACCGATTCCTTATCTCCTGTTGATGCATAAAATGTATTTCACGTGATTGCTATTTTATTAATTTTTCGGCGCTTGGCCGGCTGTTCGGTGCAATCACAAAATATATTGATGTTGGAAAACCATTTATGCAACGGAGAAATACCATGAAAGCATTTGCCCTGATCTCGATAATGGCTGCATTGTCCGGCGCGCCGGCGGTAAAGGCGTCGGACACCGATACCGTGAGCATTTCTGCTCCTGCACCAAGAATTGAACTGCCCAGCAAGTTTTATAAAATGTGGCCCGAGGAATTCTACAACTACATCCAGTCGTATTCCCTGTCGGACGGAAAGACACTGTCCGTGTTCAGCAGGGGGCGAAAGATGTATGCCGCAGTGGAAGGCTTGCCGGCGCATGAAATTGTCGCCACTGCATCCAACACGTTTGTCGCACTCGATCAAAAACTGCAAATGACGATAGAGCTTCTTGACAATGGTGACGCGCGCGGCGAGCTGCTCATGGTCGTGCCTGCTGAGCGTATCGGAAATCGGGATGCGGCTGGCGAAAAATTCGTGGCTGTCAGCTTTCGCTGAATGAGATAGGCTGGCACGTCCGGCAAGACACTAGAACTGATTTCATCCATAAAAAAACCTGCCGTAATGCCTAAGGGTCCCCGCCATAAGAGGGGGATTCCTCGGCATTCCGGCGGCGTCCACCCAGGTTCTAATACCCGATAGTCTGCGCGGCTTCGTGCACCAGCTGTTCAAACAGGTCGTGCCGCATTTCCGCGATCACGCCGCCTTTCACCGCCGCCAGGATGGCGCAACCGGGTTCGGCATGGTGGTGACAGTTATAGAATTTGCACTGCCCCAGGTGCGCCAGGAATTCCGGGAAGGCCCGCTCCAGCATGCCTTCGCTCAGGTGGTGCAAGCCGAATTCCTGGAAGCCCGGCGAATCGATCACCGCCGACTGTTCATCCATCTGGTACAGCCGGGTGAAGGTGGTCGTATGCTTGCCGGTATCCAGCGCCGCCGAGATCTCGCGGGTGGCGATCTCGGCATCCGGTATCAGCAGGTTGATCAGCGAGGATTTACCCATGCCGGACTGGCCGATCAGGATCGTGCTCTGCCCTTGCAGCAGCGCCAGCAGCGTAGCGCGGGTGGCGTCGGGGGCGGCGGTGACCGATACTTCATGCACCGGGTAGCCCAGGCCGGCGTATAGCGCGACCCTCTCCCTGGCCCTGGGCAAGAGTTCCTTCACGTCGGTCTTGTTCAGGATGATGTGCGGTTTGATGCCGGAAGACTCGGACGCCACCAGCGCGCGCGATACCAGGTCGTCGGCAAAACTGGGTTCGGTCGCGACCACGATGAACAACTGGGTCAGGTTGGCGGCCAGCATCTTGGACTTGTACTGGTCCGAGCGGTACAGCAAGGTCTTGCGCGGCGTGATGGCCTCGATCACGCCCTGGTTCTTCGAGGTCAGCTGATACTCGACGATATCGCCGACCGCGACGTCGTTCTTCTTGCCGCGGGTGACGCAGTGCAGCTTGATATCGTCGGCCTGCACCAGGTAGTGGCGGCCGTGCGCCGCAATGACCGTCGCAGTTGCGGTGCCGGTTTTCTTCTGGATTGTCGCCATCAGCAGAAGGTCTGCTGGTGCACGGTATCTACCTTGGCGGCGCAGATGAAGTCGTTTTCCGAGATGCCGCCGCGTCCGTCGTTGACGGTATGCGTATCGAATTTCACGATGCAGCGGTTGTAGGTGACGACCAGCTCGGGGTGGTGGTCTTCGACGTGGATCACGTAGGCAATCGCATTGACGAAGGCCAGGGTCTCATAGTAATTCTTGAACTGGTAAGCCTTGACGATGCGCGCTCCTTGCTGCTCCCAGCCCGGTACAGCGGCCAGGTAGATGGGCAGGCTGGCATCATCCAGGCCGGTCTCCGTGTGATGGCATTTTTTTGCCAGCAAGTCTGAAGTTTTAATCATGTTAGTTCACCGTAAGTAATTTGTGAATGCGCACCGAAGCGGGCGGGTGCGAGTCGTAAAAAGCCGAATGCAGCGGATCGGGCGTCAGCGTCGAGGCGTTATCCTCATACAGCTTGACCAGCGCGGCAACCAGGTCGTCGGCATTGGTATATTTGGCGGCAAAGGCATCGGCCTCGAATTCGTGCTTGCGCGAGCTGATCGAGGTCAGCGGCGACAGCAGGAAGGTGAATACCGGCAGGCTCAGCATGAACAGTATCAGGGCCATCGCGTCATTGCTGGCCAACAGCATAGGCTCCACGCCCAGGCCGGTATAAAACCACACCTGCTGCTTCAGGAAGCCGAGCAAGGCCAGGAAGCCGAGCGAAACGACGAACATCACAGCGATCCGCTTGACGATGTGCTTCAGCTTGAAGTGCCCGAGTTCATGCGCCAGGACTGCCTCTATCTCTTGCGGCGCCAGGCGCGACAGCAGGGTGTCGAAGAACACGATGCGCTTGGCGGCGCCGAATCCAGAAAAGTAGGCATTCCCATGTGCGCTGCGCTTGGAGCCGTCCATCACGAACAAGCCTTTGGACGCGAAACCGACGCGTTGCATCAAGCCCTCGATCCGGCCACGCAGCGCATCGTCGGCCAAGGGCGTGAACTTGTTGAACAGGGGGGCGATCACGGTGGGGTAGAGGATCATCATCAGCAATTGGAAGCCGCTCCATACCAGCCAGGCATACAGCCACCACAGCGCGCCGGATTTTTCCATCAGGCTGAGTACCACCCAGATCAGCGGCAGACCGATGACGGCGCCCAAGCCGGCGCTTTTCAGCATGTCGCCAAAAAACAAGGCGGGCGACATCTTGTTGAAGCCGAATTTCTCCTCCAGCACAAACTGGGCATAATAATCAAAGGGCAATTCCAGCAGGCCGCTGATGATCGCAAATGCGGCCAGCAGGCTGAGCTGGTAGGCCATGCCGGGACCGGTCAGCTTGAATAGCGCGAGACTCAGCCATTGCAGGCCGCCGAACAGCGTAAAGCCAATTAATACCAGGGTATTGAACACCATCACCAGCATCCCCAGCTTGGTCTTGGCAATGGTGTAGTCGGCCGCTTTTTGATGCGCAGCCAAGGGGATTTTTTCTGCAAATTCTGCAGGCACCGCCTGCCGGTGTTGCAAGATATGCCTGATCTGCCTGGAGCCCAGCCAAAAGCGGACCGCCAGCGTCAAGAGCAGGAAAACGATGAATAAAACAGAAAATGCCAGTGAATACATGCGATGCCTGTGAGAAAATGCCGTATCGGAAGCGGTTCGGACTATTATGCGCCCCTGTTTTGCATCTTGCACAAGAACCGGGAAGCGCCGCTTAGCTCGAAAAGCAGCCATTTTATTAGAATAAGGGAAGAATTATGTCACAAGCTACGGATGATCAAGCAATTGCCCAGGTAACTAATACGCCGCCGGCCAAGCCGAATGAATTTAACCTGGTCTGGCTGGACATGGAAATGACGGGCCTGGATCCTGACACCGATCGCATCATCGAGGTCGCCGTCGTGGTAACCGACTCCCAGTTGAACATCCTGGGCGAGGGCCCGGTGTTCGCGATTCACCAGTCGGACGAAGTGCTGGACAAGATGGATGCCTGGAACAAGGGTACCCATGGCCGTTCGGGCTTGATTGAGCGTGTCAAAACATCAACTGTGACCGAAGCCGATGCCGAAGTGGCGCTGATTGAGTTCCTGAAAAAATATGTGCCGGCCGGCAAATCGCCTATGTGCGGCAATACCATTTGCCAGGATCGGCGCTTCATGGCGCGCGGCATGCCCAAGCTGGAAGCATTTTTCCATTATCGCAACCTGGATGTTTCCACACTGAAAGAATTGTGCAAACGCTGGAAACCGGAACTGGCCAGCGGCTTTAAGAAGCACCAGAAACATACCGCACTGGCGGATATCATCGAGTCGATCGAGGAACTGAAATACTATCGCGAGCACTTTATCAAGGAATAGTTGATTTAGCGCGGTTCGCGTTGGGGTAAAGAAAAAGGCTGCGGAATCCAGGTTCCGCAGCCTTTTGTCTTATTGGTGAATGTGGCGAATGCCTGTCGTTTTACACGCCCAGCAATTCAACTTCAAAAATCAGGGTGGCATTGGCCGGGATCACGCCGCCGGCGCCACGTGCGCCATAGCCCAGGCTGGACGGGATAGTCAGCAAACGGGTGCCGCCGATTTTCATGCCTTGCACGCCTTCATCCCAACCCTTGATCACATGACCTGCGCCCAAAGGGAAAGAAAATGGATCATTGCGGTCCTTGCTGGAGTCGAATTTCTTACCGGCGCTGCCGTCGGGGTTTTGCAGCCAGCCTGTGTAATGAACGACAACGTGGTCACCCGCCTTGGCTTCATCGCCGGCACCAACGGTAACATCTTCATATTGCAAACCGGACACTGTAGTAATCGTGGACATGTCTATTTCCTCAAAATTTGGTCAAAAACTGGCGCAATTGTAGTCTAAAAATGCATATTCTTCCTATGCCGCGCCGAGGTTTCCATTGTCTCCCGGTAATTTCTCTTGATATTTCGCAAAAGAAGCTAAAAAAAACGGGAAATTGCCTGCAATATCATTTTTGATACGGCATGCGGGGTAAAATACCTACATAGCTAGTTATATTCAATATTTACTCATCAGTCATTATTTTTAAGCGGTATTTATTCATGCGTAGTCGTTTCCCCTGGTTGTCGCTGGTCTTGTCAGTCTGCAGTTCCCTCGTGAGTGCCCATGCGGCAAATATTGCGAGTACCTCAAATGTGGTGGTCGTTCTGAATTCGCGCGACGCAACTGTCAGCCTGCTGGACCAGAACACTTACAAAGAGCTCAACACCTTTAGCGTCGGCAAAGAGCCGCATCACCTGATGGCCACGCCGGACAATAAGTCCCTGATCGTGGCCAATGCGGTCGGCGACGAGCTGGTCTTCCTTGACCCCAAGAGTGGACAGATCCAAAAGCGCATCAAGGATATTGCCGATCCTTACCAGATCGGTTTTTCCCCGGATCAAAAATGGTTCGTGTCGAATTCCCTGCGGCTGGACCGGGTGGACATGTATCGCTATGACGGCAAGGAGCTGACGCTGGCGAAACGGGTGCCGCTGGCAAAGCTGCCCAGCCACATGGCATTCGACGCCGCCAGCACGACCGTATTCATCACCCAGCAAGGCAGCGACCAGGTTTCTGCGATCGACCTGGTCACCCAAAAACTGAAATGGACCATGCCGGTCGGCAAGGTGCCGGCCGGCATCGCGATGACGCCGGACGACAAGTACCTGCTGGTGGGCATCATGGGCAGCGACTACGTGGAAGTGATCGATTGGCGCACCCAGAAGACGGTCAAGCGCATCAAGACCGGCGCCGGCGCGCATAACTTCCGCGCCTTCGGCGACAAGCACTACACCTTCGTCTCCAACCGCATCTCCAATACGATCAATATCATCGACCAGAGCAGCCTGGAGAATGTCGGAACTATCGCGGTGCCGGGCGGTCCTGACTGTATGGAATTGACCGATGACGGCAAGACTTTATGGGTGACGCTGCGCTGGATCAAGAAAGTGGCCGTGATCGACGTGGCCAGCAAAAAAGTCGTCAAGCTGATCCCGGTAGGGCGCTCGCCGCATGGCGTGTTTTTCCTGAACAGCGCGCCGCGAATTTAATCCGCCCGGACAGACAATGAAACCAGGTTTTTTTGTGGCTTGCGCGACGGCTGGGCTGATGCAAGCAGCCTTTGCCGGCGCCGACTGCAAGGGCACCATCTACCTGACTTTTGATACCGGCAGCCAGTCCCAGGCAGAATTCATTGCGCAGACCCTGCATGACCAGCATGTGAAGGCGACTTTTTTTCTCGCCAATGAAAAAACGGTCAAGGGCGATTATTCGCTGGACCCAGGCTGGGGCAAGTACTGGCGCAGCCTGGTGGACCAGGGACACGCCTTCGGCACCCATACTTTTGACCACGTGTATGCGGTGCGCGATTTGCCGGATGGCCATATCCAGGTGAAACCACAGTTTGGGGGGCAGGCCGGCAAGTTGCTGGACTGGAGCCCGCAACAGTATTGCGAGGAGATGAAGCGCGTCGACCAGCGTTTCCAGCAGCTGACCGGCAGCAAGCTCGACCATTATTGGCGCGCGCCTGGCGGCAAGCTCACGCCGAATCTGCAAAAAGCCGGGCAGGCTTGCGGTTACGCACACGTAGGCTGGGCGCCCGCCGGTTTTTCCGGGGACGAGCTGCCCAGCAAAAAGTGGAGCAACCCGGTGTTGCTGAAACGGGCGCTGGACCACTTGCAGGACGGCGATATCTTCATGGCGCATATGGGCATCTGGTCGCGCAAGCAGGCGTGGATGCCGGAAAACCTGGAGCCGCTGATCACCGGCCTGAAGCAGAAAGGCTATTGTTTTGCTACATTACGTGAGCATCCGCAATATCGCTGAGCTGGATTGCATTCGCTTGCCTGCGTTTGTATAAAATGCGTACAGGTATACAATTTCCATTATTCCTTGGAACATGATTTTTTAATGAATTTTTCTGATTTATTCGCGACGGCGCAAGCCTGGGTTTTTGAGGCTATGGTACAGCCCCTGATGTTTCAGCTGGGCCTGGGGGAATTCATTGAGGACGCCTTTGAGGGCGTTGAGTGGTTCCTGATCGGCGTATGCCAACTGGTCATCCTGTTCATCATACTGCGTCCGCTGGAGGCCAGGCTGCCGGTGCATGCCTTCACCGATCCCAAGGCGCGCTGGAACGACTTCATCTATACCGCCTTGCACCGGCTGGGCGCGTTTTCGGTGCTGATCTTTTTTGTGCTCGACCCTGTGCTGGATGCGCTGACAGGCTTGCTGCACCTGGAAGGGATGAATCCGTTCAACCTGGAAAACCTGTGGCCGGGCATGCTCGATCATCCGGTGCTGGTCTTCCTGCTGTACCTGGTGGTGCTGGACTTTTTTGACTACTGGTATCACCGCGCCGAGCACCAGTTCAACTGGTGGTGGGGTTTGCACAGCCTGCACCATAGCCAGCGCAATATGAATTTATGGAGCGATAACCGCAACCACTTGCTGGATGACTTCATCCGCGACGTATATATGGGCGTGATCGCGATCGTGATCGGAGTGCAGCCGGGCCAATATGCATTGCTGGTCGTGGTCTCGCAGATGTTGCAGAGCCTGCAGCATGCGAATGTGCGCATCCATTTCGGCGCGATAGGCGAGCGCCTGCTGGTGTCTCCGCGTTTCCACCGCACCCATCACGCGATAGGCGTAGGGCATGAGACCAATGGCAAGGGCACATTGGGAGGGCACAATTTTTCCGTGCTGTTCCCGATCTGGGACATTCTGTTCGGCACCGCCTTATTCGACAAGGAATTTGCCATGACCGGCATACGCGATCAATTGCCCAGCCCCGAGGGCAGCAGCAGGGAGTACGGCCAGGGTTTTTGGTCACAGCAATGGCTGGGACTGAAACGCATGGCGGGACGCGATAAACAGGCAGGGGTCAACTGATGCGCGAGGTGCTCAGGGCCTGGGGCAGGGCCGCCGTGGCGCAGTTCCACTACAAGATGCTATTGCTGACGGCATTGCCTTTCCTGCTGTCGATGTTATTGTGGGGCGGCGCGATGTGGTGGGGCTTGCAGGCGCTGATCGATTTTATCCAGGCCTACTTCGTCGAGCACGACGGCTTCCAGATGGCCGGCCAGTTGCTGAGCCTGGTCGGCCTGCTGGCCTTGAAAACCGTCATCGTGCCGCTGATCGCGATGTGGCTGCTGTTGCCCATGATGATCGTCACTTCGCTGCTATGCATAGGCGTGTTTGCGATGCCGGTGATTAATCGCTATGTGGCCAGGCGCGATTACCCGCAACTGGAGCAGCGCCGCGGCGGTTCCCTGCTGGGCAGCCTGTGGCGCGCGCTGTCGTCCTTCCTGATTTTTGCAGTACTATGGCTGGTGACCCTGCCGCTGGCGCTGATACCGCCCTTGACCTTCATCATCCAGCCCCTGCTGTGGGGGTGGCTGACCTACAGGGTCATGGTCTATGATGCGCTGGCTGAGCACGCCGACGCGGAAGAGCGCGAAATACTGACGCAGGCCCATCGCCGCCCCTTGCTGGTGATAGGCACGATCGCCGGCATCTTTGGCGCTGCACCTAGCCTGCTATGGCTGGGCGGGGTACTGTCCGTGGTGTTCTTCCCGTTCTTTGCCGGCATCTCTATCTGGCTGTACCTGCTGGTCTTTATTTTTACCGGCTTGTGGTTCCAGTATTATTGTATGGCGGCGCTGCAGCAACACAGGCAACATAGGGAGCGCAGGGTCGAGGCTGCCTGATATCACATGCTATCGCATGCCCCATCATTCCCATCGGAGAGCGACATGGCAATTGGTCTGATCATCATTGGCGACGAAATCCTGTCCGGCAAACGGGCGGACAAGCATCTTTCCAAATTCATAGAGATACTGGCCGCGCGCGGCCTGCAACTGGCCTGGGCAGAATACGTCGGCGACGAGCCGGCCCGTATCATCGCCACGCTCAAGCGCAGCTTTGCCGGCAACGACATCGTATTCGTTACCGGCGGCATAGGGGCCACCCCCGATGATCATACCCGCCAGTGCGCCGCCGCTGCGCTGGACTTGCCGCTGGTCTTGCATCCGGACGCAAAAATCCTGATCCAGCAAAGAATCACGCAAACCCTGCAAGAGGCCGGCAAGCCGGTGGAGCTGGAATCCTCGGAAAACCTGCACCGGCTGAAGATGGGCGAATTTCCCGCAGGGGTAGAGTTGGTCCCGAATCCCTACAACAAGATTCCCGGCTTCGCGATACAAAACCACTATTTCGCGCCGGGTTTTCCGGTGATGGCCTGGCCCATGATGGAGTGGGTGCTGGATACCCATTATGCGCACCTGTTCCACCAGGAGCCGCGCGCAGAAAAATCGGTGCTGGTCTTCGAGACCATGGAGTCGACGCTGACGCCGATGATGGAAGCCATAGAGAAAGAGTTCCCGCTGGTGAGGGTGTTCAGCCTGCCCAGCGTCGGCAATCACCAAATCCGCAGGCATATAGAACTGGGCGTCAAGGGCGAACCGCGCCAGGTAGACGCGGCGTTCGACATGATGCTGAGCGGCCTGGACGGGTTTAGTGCCGAGTATGTCCCCGCTTAGAGGCGCGTCGCCATGCAGCCTCCCCATCTGATGAAAAAATTTATGCCGAAGATGAATTTCACGCGCGTGTCCCTGCGCGATTTGCTGCTGGCTTTTGGTCCTATGACGCTGGCGGT
Organism: Pseudomonadota bacterium; assembly: GCA_040390485.1. Lineage (GTDB taxonomy): Bacteria > Pseudomonadota > Gammaproteobacteria > Burkholderiales > Burkholderiaceae_D > Undibacterium. The sequence goes on along the minus strand of JAZJYH010000073.1, from coordinate 1,495 downwards.
CATCGTCGTTTGCGGCCTGGGCTACTGGCTGGTGGATCCGGCGCCGCCCAAGGAAATCGATTTCTCCACCGGCCAGGAAAACAGCGCCTACGAGACCCTGGCCAAACGCTATGTGACCGAACTGGCCAGGAACAAGATTCAGGTCAACCTGAAGCCTTCGATGGGATCGCAAGAAAACCTGCAACGTATCCAGGACCCGGATTCCGAGGTGGAAATCGGTTTCGTGCAAAGCGGTTCCACCGAGCAGGCCGAGGCCGAGCGCAGGGGCCTGGTGTCGCTAGGTAGCCTGTTTTATGAGCCGGTATGGGTGTTTTACCGCGGCGACAAGGAGATCAAGACCATCACCGCGTTCAAGGGCAAGACCGTGAATGTGGGGCCGGACGGGGTGGGCGTGTCGCGCTTGTTCAAGCAAATCCTGGCGGTCAACGGGATGGAGGCCAGCGACGTCAAGTTGCAGGCGCTGCAGGATACGCCCGCCACCGTTGCCTTGTTGGACGGCAAGATTGACGCGCTGGTATTCAGCTCGGCATCGGATTCTCCTTTGCTGCAAATGCTGTTGCAGACACCGGGCATCAAGCTGTTTGATTTTGTGCAGGCCGAGGCCTACACGCGGCGCTTTCCTTTCCTGTCGCATGTGGTTTTGCCCAGGGGCATAGTCGACCTTGGACGCGATATCCCGTCCAAGGATTACCACCTGATTTCGCCGACCGCGACCCTGGTGGCACACGACGGCCTGCATCCGGCGCTGATTGACCTGTTCGTCAAGGCTGCGCATGATATACACAGCGGAGCCGGCTGGTTCCAGAAACAGGGCGAATTTCCATCCGACCGGTATACCGAAATCCCGGTAGCGCCGATCGCCGAGAAATACTATAAAAACGGCCCGCCCATCTTGCAGCGCTATCTGAGCTTCTGGGTTGCCAATTTTGTCGAGCGCATGTGGGTGGTCATCGTGGCGCTAGGCGCATTGATCTTGCCGCTGTCGAAGATCATCCCGCCTTTATACGTATGGCGCATCCGGTCCCGGGTTTACCGCTGGTACGGCCAGTTGCGTACAGTCGAGCAGGCGGTGGAGGAGGTAGCTGACGATCAGCGCCAGCAGGTATATGCGCAGCAGTTGCACAGGCTGGATGAGATAGAAGAAAAAGTGAACCAGATATCCATTCCGCTTGCTTATGCGGAAGAGTTGTATGGCTTGCGTAGCCATATCAATTTTGTGCGGAAGAGGGTGCTGTTCTTGATGAGGGATCAGCCTGCTGTTGCCGGTGATGCTGCAGTTTTGCAGGCCTAGGCAGGATTGCATGGACTTTGCATATCATTTTGTTTTTCGGTATTTTATGATTGCAGGCCGGGGGTAGCCCGGCGGCTACTTCCTTTCTTTGCTTCGCCAAAGAAAGGAAGCAAAGAAAGGCGACCGCAGACTTGCCCTACCGGTGATGGCGCAAGCGCCATCACATTTTGTGCATTACAAAAAATGGGAAACAGACGAAACTCG
>JAZJYH010000072.1:2705-33870 GCA_040390485.1 Pseudomonadota bacterium | reverse complement strand
TGCCCGATTATGCGGTACAAAAAATGGGAAACGGGCGAAACTCGCCTTCGGCTCAGACACACCCGTTTCTGATCCATTTTCTGTACCGCACAATCGGCGAAGCTCCAAGCGGTTTGCAAGTCAAAGACAACAGCAACGTCAAAAACAACGGCAACCAGATCCTCCAACGATCGAAGAAACTAATCTTTTAAAGCCGAGATGACTTGGTGCGGCTGTTGGGGTTGTCGTTGACGTTGTTTTTGATTCCCCCCGCTTGGGACGTGGCATTTTGTGCTTTACAGAAAATGGATCAGAAATGAACGTTGTTTGAGCCGCAGGCGAGTTTCGTTCATTTCCCATTTTTTGTGACGCGCAAAATGTGATGGCGCTTGCGCCATCACCCGTAGGGCAAGTCTGCGGTTGCCTTTCTTTGCTTCCTTTCGGGCGGCCGGCTAGGTGCGAAGCAAAGAAAGTAGGTAGCATGCCGGGCTACCCCCGGCCAGCAATCTCAAACTGGCTAATCCCCTATCTCAGATGGATAAAGTCAAATTACTGCTTCTTCTCTGCAGGCTTAGCCCCATCATGCTGCTGCCACTGCCCATGATGAGCATGCATATGCCGATGCGCCTCATCAAACACCTTTTGCTGCTCGGGCGTCAGCACCGCATAGAAAGTCTTCAGGTCGGCCAGCCGGGCTTCCATCCTGGCCTGGTGCTCCTTCATCATTTGCAGATGCTTTTCCATGAGCTCCGGCGTGCTCAGTTTGGCCAGCGCCTTGCGGTCTTCGCGCGCCGGCATGGAACTTGGCGTCATCGACGCGACGAAGGTTTTCCAGGCCGGTTCCTGCGCTGCGGTCAGCTTCAGCTTGTCGTGCAATTGGGCCTGGTGCCTGGCCATGCGCTCCTGCATCTTTTCAACCGATTGAGCATGGTCCATGCCGCCCTGGCCGTGTCTTGCTGTGGCCGGTGCCGACGCGGCGGGCGCGGAGCTGCTTTGTGCATAAGCGCCGGCCGCCATCGTCAATGCGGTCAATCCTATAAAAAACTTGTTTTTCAATGATTTCATGATCTTCCTCTTGGTGGATGAATTAAAGCCGGGCCCGGATGCCGGACCAATACGTCGAGCGGCGTTCGCCGGGCCTGGCTTTCTGTGGCTAGCACATGGGAAGCATGTTGGCCCAATTATGTAACTGGCAAGTGTCTCGCCCCCGGTCCTTTGTATCGCAAAGTAACAATCAGGCAAGGGCGGGGGCAGCGATTGTTTCGCACTGTTTCAGCACTGCATTATCATAACAAGTGGATACAAAATCGCTTTTTATCTGCGACTTATGCCTCCATAATAGTCAACACAAGCAAACATAAGTGATGATGGCAAGTATGGATACACCAACCAAGATATTGATCGTCGACGACGACCGCGACATTCGCAGTCTGCTGGCCGATTACCTGAACGGTAACGGCTACGACACCATGGCGGCGGCAGACGGCATAGCGATGTGGAGCATGCTGGACGAGCAGCATGTCGATCTGGTGGTGCTGGATTTGAATCTACCCGGCGACGACGGCCTGACCCTGTGCCGCAACCTGCGCGCCAAGTCCTCGGTGCCGGTGATCATGCTGACCGCGCGCGGCGAGCCGCTGGACCGTATACTGGGGCTGGAAATGGGGGCCGACGACTACCTGCCCAAGCCTTTCGAGCCGCGCGAACTGCTGGCCCGGATACGCAGCGTGCTGCGCCGCACACAGACCTCCAGCCTGAACGCCAACGGCGAGCAGGTACAAAAACTGAAGTTTGCCGACTGGACGCTGGATCTGACCGCGCGCCACCTGATCAGCCCGGAAGGCATGGTGATCGCGCTGTCCGGCGCCGAATTCCGCATGCTGGGCATCTTCCTGGACCACCCCAACCGGATACTGAACCGCGACCAGCTGCTGAACATGACGCATGGCCGCGACGCCGATCCCTTTGACCGGTCGATCGACATCCAGATCAGCCGCTTGCGGCAAAAATTGCGCGAAGATGCGCGTTCGCCGCAAATCATCAAGACCGTCAGGAACGGCGGTTACGTACTGTCGGTGGCCGTCACCGCAGAAAACTGATCATGAAGATACTGAGCTCGATGTCAGGCCGGGTGTTTGCCATACTGCTGCTGGGGGTGGTGAGCTCCACCGCGCTGACCTGGTGGCTGGCCTTTGGCGAACGGCAAAAAACCATCACGCAGTATCGCGAATCGCATTCCATGGAGCGGGCCGAACAATTGATACTGGCGCTGGACGCCTTGCCGGCGGCCAACCGCGAAGCCTTCCTGGAAACCGCGCCGCGGCTAGGCCTGCAGATGACCAAGCTGCCGGCGGAAGTGTCCGACGGCGTGCAGCATACGCCGTTTGCCGAAGCCCTGAGTGAACGCCTGAGCAAAAAATTCAAGGTCCAGTTCCTGCCGGCGAATCGGGAAAATTGCCTGGCGCCGCTGTCGCCGGAAGGCCGCGGCGCGCGCGGCCCCTGCGAAGCGCTGGGCATCAGCCTGCACGACGGCACCACGGTGCGCCTGACGGTATTGCAGCCGCGCAGCCCGGTACCGCCATTGAGCAGGGATTTCTTCATCTCGCTGGCGCTGTTCCTGTGCAGCATAGGGGTGCTGGCCTTCCTGATCTCGCGCATGACCATGCACCCGCTGAAGCAGTTGGCGCAGGCAGCTAAGGATCTGGGTAACGACATCAACCACCCGGCGCTGGAAGAAAAAGGGGCGAGCGAGATCGTGCAAGCCACCCACGCCTTCAACTCCATGCAGTCGCGCATCAGGCACCATATACAGCAGCGCACCCATATGCTGGCGGCGATCACGCATGACTTGCAAACCCCGTTGACGCGCCTGCGGCTGCGGCTGGAAAAGGTCGGCGACACCGAATTGCGCGACAAGCTGGTCGACGACTTGTCGGCCATGCAGGCCATGGTGAAGGAAGGCCTGGACCTGGCCCGCAGCATGGACAGCAATGAACCACTGAAGCCGCTGGACCTGGATTCGCTGATCGACAGCGTGTGCGCCGATGCCGTGGATGCAGGGCAGCAGGTCAGCTTTGACGGCAAGCCCGGCATCACCGTGATGGCCAGGCCAGTCGCCTTGCGCCGCTGCCTGATCAACCTGATCGACAATGCAGTCAAGTATGGGCAGTACGCCAAGGTCAGTACCCAGGCCGTCAATGAGGCCGGCAAGAAGCTGGTGCAGATCAGCGTGCGCGACGGCGGCCAAGGTATACCGCCGGACCAACTGGGCAAGGTGTTTGAGCCCTTTTACCGGGTAGAAACATCGCGCTCACGCGACACCGGCGGCACCGGCCTGGGATTGACGATAGCCCAGAATATCGCGCAGCAGCACGGCGGCTCGCTGCAACTGGTGAATATGGCGGGCGGCGGCCTGGAAGTGCGGCTGACGCTGGTGGCCAAGGCCGCCTGAAAGCCCCCGCTTAGGAGACGACGACCGACAGCATGCTGATCGCCCCCAGCTCGATACCGTCCACCGGGATCTGCAGCTGGTCGCCATCGGCCTTGCTGCCCAGCACATATAGCAAGGGCAGGAAATGCTCGGGCGTGGGCACCGACAAGGCCGCATCCTGTCCCAGCGCCTGATAATCGACCACGCTGTCCAGGTCGCCCTGCTGCAAAAACTTGCGTATCGCATTATTGAAGCGGCTGGCCCAGCCGTGGCCTGCGGATTCCCGGTCCAGCCGGCGCAGGTTATGCACCACATTGCCGCTGCCCATGATCATCACACCTTCATCGCGCAAGGCTTGCAATTTCCGGCCCAGCGCAAAATGATAGGCGGCCGGTTTCTCTATATCTATGCTCAGCTGCACCACCGGGATGTCGGCTTGCGGATAGGCCTTGACCAGCACCGACCAGGTGCCGTGGTCCAGCCCCCACTGCTGGTCCATGCCTACCGGCAGCGGCGCCAGTAGCTCGGCCACGCGCGCCGCCAGCGCCGGATCGCCGGGGGCCGGGTAGCGCATGTCAAACAAGGCCTGCGGAAAACCGCCGAAGTCGTGGATGGTGGCCGGCGCCGTGGTGGCGGTCACCGCCGTGCCGCGGGTGGTCCAGTGCGCCGACACCATCAGGATGGCCTTGGGCCGCGGCAAATTCCGGCCGAACTCTTCCCATACCCTGGTATAGCGGTTATCTTCCAGCGCATTCATCGGACTGCCATGGCCAAAGAAGACCGCCGGCATGCGTAGTGCATTAGACATGGTTTACTCGCTTTTTTCTTGACGGAAAATGGGGAGCGATGACGGCTCCCACATTTCCGGCTATTTCAACATTGGACCTACTACTCAACATTGGGCCTACTACCTCAGGGGGCCCAGACAGCATTCCGCCAGCGCCCCGGCTTCCGACTCAGGCGGCCTGGCTGCGGGAGCCGGCCCGGCCCAGTTGGGCGATCGCTACCCCGGCCTTGGCCTGCAAGGCCACCACTACCGACAACACCGCCAGCAAGGCAGGATACTCCCAGCCGCCGTTAGGCGCATTGAATACCCAGCCATTTCCCAGGTGCACGGTCAAGGCGCCCAGCATCACCGGCAAGCTGGCCAGGGCCACCAGGCGGGTCTGGATGCCCAGCACCAGCGCCACGCCGCCGAAAAATTCTATCGCAACCACCGGATAGGCCAACCAGCCCGGGAATCCCTGGCTGGCGAAAAAGCCGACCGTGCCCGGCATGGTAAACACCAATACCTTCAGCAGGGCGTGCGCTATCAGGATTATGCCGAAACTGGCGCGCAGCAGGGTAGCGGCAATATTGTTGCTGGTATCGTTCATGATGAGTCTCCTATGCAATAAATGAAGTGAGGGCATGGCACACCGGACTGTTCCAACTGCCCGCCGGTACTGGCCGGGTGGCATTCGCGATCACCATGAACACAGCATATATTCTTCCGTTTGATACAAAAATGGGGATGTGAGAAAATAATTATTCCGGTTTCCAGAATAATAGGGTGGTGATATGGACTTGTTTCAAGCCATGCGCATGTTCGTCAAGGTGGCCGAAGCCGGCAGCTTCTCCGGCGCGGCGCGATCGCTGGATACCTCCAATCCCTCGGTCACGCGGCATATCGCCGACCTCGAGGCGTATATAGGCGCGCGCCTGTTCAACCGCAGCACCCGCCGCCTGAGCCTGACCGAAGCCGGCAGCAACTACCTGGAGCGCTGCCAGCAAGTCTTGCTGGATATCGACAACGCGGTGCTGGAAGCCGGCATGAGCGCGGCCAATCCCAGCGGCACCCTGCGCATGACGGTGCCGATGTCGTTCGCCGTCAACCACCTGGGCCGCATCCTGCCCGACTACATGCAGCGCTACCCGAATGTGAAGCTGGATATCTCGCTGTCGGACCGCGTGGTCAACCTGGTCGACGAGGGCTATGACCTCGGCATACGCATAGGCCGCATCCAGGATTCCAGCCTGGTCGCGCGCAAGATAGCGCCGGCCCGGCTGATCCTGTGCGCATCGCCGGCCTACCTGGAGAAATACGGCACGCCGCAAGTGCCGCAAGACATAGAGCAGCAGCATCACACCTGCCTGCGCTACAGCTATGCGTCCAGCCCCGACGTCTGGAGCTTCGTCAAGGCCGGCAAGACCTACACGGTCAAGCTGAGTGGCAGCATCAACGCCAATAACGGCGACATCCTGCGCGAAGCGGCGATAGGCGGCATGGGACTGGTGTTGCAGCCCAGCTTCATCGTCGGCGACGACGTGCGCGCCAAGAAACTGGTGCATCTGCTGCCCGACTATGTGCCGCCGGCCAGCATGATACAGGCGGTGTATGCCAGCCGCCAGCACCTGTCGGCCAAGGTCAGGACCTTTGTCGACTACCTGGTCGAGCAATTCGGCGACGAGCCGTGCTGGGACGACTTCGACGATTGCGGCGCCAAGACCAGCAATCCAACATCCAAAAAACTGTCAAAGAAAACTCATGATTAATCTGCAACTGGGCGACGTCGGCCACATCATCCAACTCTCGATTGCCCCGGTGTTCCTGCTGAGCGGGGTCGGCACTACGCTGGTGGTATTGACCAACCGCCTGGCGCGCATCATAGACCGTTCGCGGATACTGGAAGATATCCTGCAAGCCAAGGGCGCCACCACCCAAAAACCTGCGATGCGCGAAGAGTTGAACGAGCTGTACCAGCGCGCCCACCTGATCAACCGCTCCATCACGCTAAGCACCACCTGCGCCTTGCTGATCTGCCTGGTGATCGCCGCCCTGTTCGTCGGCGATGCGCTGGACCTGAAGCTGGACCAATTGATCGCCGGCCTGTTTGTCGCCGGCATCCTGGTGCTGATCGGCAGTTTCATGTACTTCCTGCGCGAAATCTTCGTCGCCACCAAGACCCTGACCAGGCAAAGGCAGCACGGCAGCAGAAATTGACTGCAAGCAACAATTAAACCTGGCGGCGAGCAAACCCGGCCACGCCCTGTAAACCCGGCCGGTTTAGCTCCAGCCGGCACCGGCGGTGCGGCAAGGATTTTACGTTGCAAATTTGCGAACGACCGTGCAAAAATGTTTTAGATGTGGCACTCTAGTCGTGGAGATAGATCTTCAGCATCATCATTCCACCATAAAAAAGAGACACGAGACATGAATACCGCCCACTACGCCCACTGGCCGGCCGGCCTGCCGCATTTCCTGATTCCGCCTGAGACCAGCCTGTACACCAACCTGGAGATCGCCGCCAAGCGCTACCCCAGCAAGCCGGCCATCATCTTCTACGACAAGGCGCTCAGCTATGCGGAATTCCACGCCGAGGTGCTGGCATTGGCCGGCTACCTGCAGCAGGTGTGCGGGGTGCAGCGCGGCGACCGCGTGCTGCTGGACATGCAGAACTGCCCGCAATTCGTGATCGCCTATTATGCGATCCTGCGCGCCGATGCGATGGTGGTGCCGGTCAATCCCATGCTGATGACCGACGAATTGGCGCACTACATCGAAGACAGCGGCGCAAAAGTGGCCATCGCATCGCAGGATATCTTCCCGCGCATGTTGCCGCTGGTCGGAAAAACCATCCTGAAGCACGCCATCGTGGCGACCTATTCCGATTTCCTGCCGGCCTCCACCGACCTCAGCGTGCCGGACTTCATCGCCGCGCCGCGCCAGGTGCCGGACCACGCCGGCGTAGTCGCCTGGACAGATGCCGTCGGCGTGCAACACGCGCCCGGCCCGCACCTGGCCACGCCGGCCGACCTGGCCTGCATGCCTTACACCTCGGGCACCACCGGCAAACCCAAGGGCTGCATCCATACCCACGCTTCGGTGATGTTCAATGTCGCCGCCAGCCCGGTCTGGTCAGGCTCGGTGATCCCCAACCACGTAGCGCTGGCGGTATTGCCCTTCTTTCACGTGACCGGCATGCAATCGGTAATGAACAGCATGGTCTACTGTGCCGGCGCGCTGGTGATCCTGCCGCGCTGGGACCGCGACGTCGCCGGCCAGCTGCTGACCCGCTACCAGGTCAGCAGCTGGACCCTGGTGCCGGCGATGATGATAGATTTCCTGTCCAATCCGCGCCTGGCCGAATACGATATTTCCAAACTGACCCGGGTCTCCGGCGGTGGCGCGGCGATGCCGGCCGCGATCGCGCAAAAACTCCTGGCGCTGACCGGCCAGACCTATATGGAAGGCTATGGCTTGTCCGAGACCATGGCGCCGTCGCATCTGAACCCGCCGCAGCGCATGAAACAGCAGTGCCTGGGTATCCCGCATTTCAATACCGATTCGCGCATCGTCGATCCGACCAGCCTGCAGGAAGTCAAGCAGGGAGAGACCGGCGAAATCTGGATCCACGGTCCGCAAGTGTTCCAGGGTTACTGGAACGACCCGCAAAAAACCGCGGAGTCGTTTGCGGAACTGGACGGCAAGCGCTTTTTCCGCAGCGGCGACCTCGGGTATATGGACGAGGAGGGTTTCTTCTTCTTCACCGACAGGCTGAAGCGCATGATCAATGCCAGCGGCTACAAGGTATGGCCGGCCGAAGTGGAGTCGATGATGTACCAGCATCCGGCCATCCAGGAGTGCTGCATCATCGCCTCGCGCGACGCCTATCGCGGCGAGACCGTCAAGGCGGTCATCGTCAGGAAGCCCGGCAGCGCAGTCACAGCCGATGAAATCATCGCCTGGTCGCACGAAAAAATGGCCGCCTACAAAACCCCGCGCCTGGTCGAGTTTGTCGACACTCTGCCTAAATCCGGCACGGGCAAGGTGATGTGGCGCGCATTGCAGGAAAAAGAAGCGGCCAATAATCCCTGACCGGCTTGCGGCCGCCTGCATGGCGGCCGCATTGCCCCTAGAGCTCAGGCCTGCTGAAAAACTTCTTTCAGCACTAATAGCGAATTCCTAACTGCCGGGCCGCCCGCATAAAAGGTCAGCTGCAGCACCGTCTCCACGACCTGTTCTTGCGTGGCGCCGAGCTTGAGCGCCGCTTCGGCATGGGCGCGCAACTGCGGCATCGCGTGCCCCATCGTGACGCAGGACGCGATCAATACCAGTTCGCGCGTCAACAAGTCCAGGCCCGGCCGGTCCATGACCGCGCCTATGGCCCAATCTATGGTCATGTCGGCAAATGCCGGACAGACGTCCTGCATCTCGACAACCATCGCCGCACCGGCATGGCCGCCGTGCAACTGTTCCAGTAGTTCGAGACCGCGGCGGCGATACCTGCTTTCTTGTGACATCATGTTGCTCCCTGGCTGCTTGAAAAAAAAGAGGTGCTGGCGGACTTCCACCAGACCAATAGCTGCATTGTCATGCCCAGGCTGAAGCGGATCAAGCACGCGCGGCTTACATGAGCTGAAACTGGAGGTTAGGAATGGTGCCGGCTGCGGCTATGCCATCGGCACGCATTGCTGCTACCATCTACCTATCTTCCCTTAGGCCACGCGAACCGACCAGATATGCCGCGCGCACTCCTACTCCTGTTGACTGCCCTCCTTTGCGCTCCCGCGCTCGCGGTCACGCAAGAGCAGGTTATTGCCGGAGCGGAACGCATGTACCGCGAGCATGTTGCCGAAGCGGAACGACGGACAGTGCTGGATACAGACGCCGCCTTCCTGGCGCGCGTACAGAACATAGCCGGGCGGCTGAGACAGCGTGCTGCCGGCGACTATCCGCAGACCGCTGACTGGTCCTGGGAAATACACACGACGACCGACCCCGACGAAAATGCTTTTTGCATGGCCGGCGGCAAGCTGCTGATAGGCCAGCGCTTTGTCGCGGAACTCGGCTTGGACGACGCCGAGCTGGCGATGTTGCTGGGTCACGAGATGCAGCACGCAATACAGGAACACAACCTGAAGGAATTCCGGGAGGCGATACGCCTCGATCCCGGCTGGCAAGAGCGGCCGTTTGCGGCGCTGGAGCATGCAATAGACTATGACCATGCGCTGATGCGCAAGCTGGACGATTTCAATTCCAGCCAGGAAATCGAAGCCGACCGCGAAGGCTTGCAACTGGCCTGGCGCGCCGGCTGGCCTGCGTTGCGGCTGGCCAATTATTTCCGGAAACTGGCGCGCGCCAGCGCCTCGCCGAATTTTGACAGCCGCAGCCACCCTGCGCCTGCGCGCCGCTGGCAGGCGGCAAGGGCGCTGGCCGAGACGCTGGACAAGGAACGCCGATGAATTGTGGCCCGAGTGCGCAAATGTTGTTTTAATAATGCAGCTGTGACAAGATACCTCCTGACTAGCCAGGATACCCAGGATGACGATGAAAGAACAAGTTGCACGGGAAGTGCTGCTGGTGCGCGCGATAGAAAACGCGGACCGGCAACACCGGGTGCTCAGCGACGACGACAGGAGGTATGCCAGCCGCAGCGCGCAAGAATTGGCGCTATGGCAGGCGGCCGAGCAGCAGACTGCGCTGACGCCGGAGCTGTTCCTGGAAAAACGCGCGCAGCAAATCCTGAAGAAACTGGCCGAAAGGACGCCCTCGTTTGCCGCCCTGGCAAAACACCGGGACTGGCTGAAACTCTGCGCCGTCATCCTGCCGCTGGCGGCCTTGCTGCTGGGCGCGTTTACCGACAGGATCAGCGATCCGCACCGGGTGGATTTATTATCCGCGCCGCTACTGCTGATCCTGGCCTGGAATGTGCTGGTCTACCTGGGATTGCTGCTCGAGTTTTTTATCCCGCAAACCGGCCTGCACAAGCTGGATTTCGGCTTCGCACAAAAGCTGGGCAAGAGAAAGAGACACCTTCCGCGCAGGCTGCCGTACGAATTGTCGGCAGCTCTGTCCGGCTTTATCGGCGAATGGACCATGCTCAGCGCGCCGCTGCTGGTGGCCCGGCTGAAGCGCATCATGCACCTCAGCGCCGCGCTGTTTGCCCTGGGCGCCGTGCTGTCGCTGTATGCGCGCGGCATGCTGTCGGAATACCGGGCCGGCTGGGAGAGCACCTTCCTGGATGCAGGCCAGGTGCATACGCTACTCAGCGCGCTATTCTGGCCAGCCACTGCCGTGTTCCAGCTGCACGGCTTTTCAACCGACGACATCGCCGTGCTCAAGTTTCCCGCATCGGCGACCGGCGGCGCGCTCTGGGTGCACCTGTACGGCGCCACTTTGCTGTTGCTGGTGATCTTGCCGCGCCTGGCGCTCGCCGCATTTGCCGGCTGGCGCGCGCGCACGCTGGCACAGAATTTCCCGATAGACCTGCAGCAAGCCTATTTCCTGAAGCTCACCGCCAATGTCGGCGACAGCGCAGCGGTGGCGCGGGTATTCCCTTACAGCTTCACGGTCGATGAAGCCAGGGACAAGGGACTGAACGCCGCTGCCAGGATGTTGCTGGGCGAGCGCGCGCGCGTGATGTTGCGGCCATCCATAGAGTATGGCGCAGCGCCGCAAGAGGCGCTGGCTTACGCGCAGCTGGACGATCCCGAGATTACGCTCAGCCTGGCGCTGTTTACGCTGAGCGCCACCCCCGAAAAAGAAAACCACGGCGCCTTCCTCGATTACCTGCGGCAAAATTCTCCGCGCGGCATTGCAGTCTGGATAGATGAATCGGGCTATCTGGAACGCTTCGGCCAGCAAGCCGGCGCCGCCGCCAGGATAGGCGAGCGCTGCGCGCTGTGGCGGCAATTCTGCGAGCAGCACAATGCGGCGGCTAACATCGTCAACCTGCTGAATCCGGAAAGCTCCAGGGCTGAACTGGAGCGCGGACCCGCTTCCAGCGCGGCTTCCTGATGAGCCCGGCGGCCGCCCGCATCCAGCTCGCGCTGATTTCCCATACCAATGTCGGCAAGACCACGCTGGCCAGGACGCTGACCGGCATCGACGTCGGCGAAGTGCGCGACGCCGTCCATGTGACGACGCTGGCCGAATCGCATACGCTCTTGAGCAGCGAGCAGGGCGACCGTTTGCTGTTGTGGGACACGCCCGGTTTCGGCGACTCGGTGCGTTTGTACCGGCGCCTCAGCCAGTCCGGCAATCCTGTGGGCTGGTTCCTGCGCGAAGTCGTGGACAAATACCGCGACCGCCCGTTCTGGTTGAGCCAGCAGGCATTCAGGGCCGCGCGCGAGCATGCCGACGTGCTGCTGTACCTGGTCAATTCCGCCGAAGACCCGCAGGACACCGGCTATCTGGCGCCGGAAATGAAGATCCTGCAGTGGCTGCAAAAACCGGTGGTGGTCTTGCTCAACCAGATGGGACCACCGCGCCCGGCGGAGCAGGAAAGGGCCGAGCAGGCCCGCTGGCAAGACTACCTGGCGGCCTACCCGGTCGTCAAACAGACCATCGCACTGGATGCCTTTGCCCGTTGCTGGGTACATGAAAGGGTATTCTATGAGGCGCTGGGCGGGCTGCTGCCGGATGCCGCCAAAGGCGGCTATGCCAGACTGGTCGCGACCTGGGAAAGCAATAACGCGGCGCGCTTTGCGGCGGCGATGCGCTTGAGTGCGCAAGCGCTGGCAGAGGCGGCGCGGGACAGCCAGGCCATCGTCGCCGAGCAGGAATCTTTTCTGCGCAGCACGGTGCTGAAGGTGGTCGGCCTGCAACAGAAACGCCAGCAAAGGCAGCATGACGCGGCGATGAATATCTTGCTGGCCCGCCTGAACGCCAGGCTGAACCTGGCGACGGCGGGCTTGCTGGAGCTGCACCGGCTGGACCCCGGTGCAGCGCTCAAGATCAACCAGCGCGTGCGCGAAAATTTTGTAGTGCGGGCCCCGCTGGACACCAAACAGGCCGGGCTGCTGGGCGCCCTGATCTCCGGGGCGGCGACCGGCCTGACCGCGGACCTAATGGCGGGCGGCCTGAGCCTGGGCGGCGGCGCGCTGGTGGGCGGCGTGGTCGGCGCGCTGACCTTTGCCGGCGCAGCCTGGGGCTTCAATGAAAAGACCGACAATCGGCAAACCCGGGTGCAGTTTGCCGACGCCTTCCTGCGCTCGCTGCTGGTGGCCAGCCTGCTGCGCTACCTAGCCGTGGCCCATTTCGGTCGCGGCCGCGGCAACTTCAGCGAAGGCGAGGCGCCAGCCTTCTGGCAAGCCGAGGTGGAGCAGGCCGTGGCGCGGCATGAGCAGCAACTGGCCGGGCTATGGCCGATGCTGCGCGCAGAACACTCGCAGCAGTCGGCGGCCGGCGAGCTGGAGGCCTTGTTAAGCAGGATAACAATGGATATTTTGCACCAGCTATATCCGCACAGCGGGCACTAGCCTGGACGCGGTGCAGGCTATGCACCGATTGATACAGCCAGCCTCAGGGCAGGGGAAACACCAGGCAGGTCGTGGTGGCATGCGCATACAGCTTGCCGTTGGCGTCTATGATGCGCCCCTCGGCCGTACCCACGCGGCTGCCCACCTGTATCACCTTGCCCTCGGCCCTGACCGGCCCGCTCTTGTCGGTCAGCGCGCGTATCATGTTCACCTTGATTTCCAGCGTGGTGTAGCCCACCCCTTTTGGCAACACCGATTGCACCGCACAGCCCACGGCCGAATCCAGCAAGGTGCAAAAATAGCCGCCGTGCACGCTGCCCAGCGGGTTGTAGTGTTCCTTGCCGGGCGTGCCCTGGAATACGATGCGGCCCGGCTCGCCTTCTACCGCGATGAAGCCCAGCGTCTGGGCGATCGGCGCAGCCAGCAATTCGCCGCTGATGATCGCCTGCAGGAATTCGAATCCACTGCGCGATTTCATTTGCTCCTGGGTGGAAACCCCATAACCCCTGATGTTTGCCCGCACCTCGGCTTCGCGCGCCAGCCATTGCTCCAGCACGCTGCCTGACCCGGCTGCGCTTCCTTCTGCCATATCTAACCTCTATTTTATTTGGGAAACAGGACCATTTGCGTACAGCGGAACAAGGCCAGGGTCTTGCCGTTCTGGCTGACCACGGCATCCCAGACCTGGGTAGTCCGGCCCAGGTGCACCGCCTTGGCCACGCACTGGATCACGCCTTCGCGCGCGGTCCCGAGGTGGTTGGATTTCAGTTCTATGGTGGTGAAGCCGCTGGCGCCTTCCGGCAAGTGCGCCACGCAGCCGTAGCCGCAGCTGGTATCGGCCAGGGTGACCACGCTGCCGGCATGCAAATAACCGTTCGGCGCCATCAAGTGTTGCGCTACCGGCAATTCCGACTGAACCTCGCCCTGCGCCATGCTCTTGATCACGATGCCCAGGTGGCCGGGCAGGTAATCCTTGCCGAACTGATTATAGGCTTCTGCAGAAAATTTATTCGTCGCCATGATTGTTATACCTTGAAGGAAATGGAAACCATTGTAGGTATTGCGGCGCAAGCCGGATAGTGTCAGTATTGACTCATTTAAAGCCAAAACTGACAACCGAGTAGGGACTCTATGTGCAATATCGAAGTGTGGATCTATCCGGATTGCATCGCCTCCGCGGTCACCGGCCCACTGGACATCCTGTCTGTGGCCAATTCCATCTGGGCCTTCAAGAACAAAGGGCAGGCCGAACCCTTGTTCAGCTGGAGCGTGCACTCGCTGGACGGAGCAGCGGTCAAGACGCCTTCCGGTATCAGTCTGGATGCGGACGGCGTCATCGATATGGCTCGTAGCGATGTCGACGTGGTGCTGCTGCCCGGCATCTATACAGAGAACGGTGTATCCGGCTTGCTGCACAAGCTGCAGCAATTGCAGCCCCTGTATCCCTTGCTGCAGCAAAGGCATCGACAAGGCAGCATGCTGGCGGCCAATTGCAGCGCCAGCTTCTTGCTGGCCGAAGCGCAATTATTGAACGGCGGCCACGCCACCACCACCTGGTGGCTGGAACGGGCCTTCCGCGCCCGCTATCCGCAAGTGGAATTGCGGCTGGCCGAGTTGATTACCGAATACCAGAGGCTATTGTGCAGCGGCGCCGGCACCAGTTACCTGAACCAGACCTTGTACCTGGTACAACGCTATGCCGGCCAGGATATCGCCGCCGCCTGCGCCAAGACCATGCTGATCGACGCCAACCGCAGTTCGCAAATGCCGTATATGAGCGTCAGCATGACCCAACAGGATAGTCAGCCGCATAGCGATACGCTGGTGCTGCGCGCGCAGCAATGGATGAGTAAGCGCCAGGATCAGGCGTTCAGCCTGCAAGACCTGGCGGCGCATCTGGCGGTCAGCGAACGTACCGTGATCCGGCACTTCCACCAGGCGCTGGGCAGCACGCCCACCGCCTATTCGCAATTGCTGAAGATAGACCTGGCCAAGCGCCTGCTGGAAACCTCGACCCTGAGCCTGGAAACGGTGGCGCAGCGCATAGGCTATGCCGATCCCGGCTCTTTCCGCCGTTTGTTCAAGCGCGAGACCGGCTTGTCGCCGGTGGAATACCGGCAACAGTTCAACCGGCGCAAGACCGTGCCCGAAAAAATCGAAGCCGGATCAGCGCTGACCTAGTCCGCCGGATCGGGCCATTGCGCCCGCAGCACGTCAGACAAAATCTCGTCCAGAGCGTCGCCGGCGCCGGGATTGAACTTCATGCGCTTGAATTTGCCGTCCAACGCCAGGTGGGCGAAGCCGTGCACCGTTGACCAGGCCATCAGCATCACGGCATGGGCAGCCCGGTCTATAGGCTCATCGGCAGCCAGCCCCTGATGCAGGCGCACCGCCCGCTCCACTTCCACCAGGGCCGCCTGGCCGGCATTCTCTAGGCGCGCCTCGTCCGCCAGCAGCAGATCATGCCGGAACATCAGATGGAACCTGCCCGGATAGGCCAGCGCAAAACGCACATAGCCCATGCCCAGCGCACGCATGCGGGCAGCGCCGCTAGTTTCGCCCGCCGCTTCCTGCAGGTAGCGGGCCAGTTCCGCGAACCCCAGGATGGCCACTTCGCTCAGCAGGCCGGCGGCGCTGCCGAAATGATGGGCCGGCGCCGCAACCGAAACACCAGCGCGGCGTGCGGCCTCACGCAAGGTAAAGCCCTCTACGCCGCGCTCGCGTAATATGTCATCGGCGGCCGCGATCAACGATGCGCGCAGCGAACCGTGATGGTAGGTCACTCTTGCCTGCAGCTCAGGGTCTGGCTGGGCTAGTTTTTTATTCTCCATATCCTGGCCTCGATCTTGACAGTGTTAAATTATATGCCAAGCCGGTGGCGCCAAGTCCGGCATTGTGTCAATCAGCGCCAGCACGCAACGCCGGCGATTGGCGTAGACTTGGGGCAATTGATTCAAATGCACTACATCGACATCATCGACAGCTAAGGACGGGCCGGAATGCATCAAGTGAAAACCAATGCAGCAGTCACCAAGGAAATAGGCGTGCACCTGCAAAAGCTGCCCGCCGGCAAGGTCAGCCTGGCCCCGCAAAAGCGTCACCTGCTGGCCATCCACGTCGGTGCTCCGGTACGCGCCTGCTGCCGGCTGGATGGCCGCACGCAACACCGTCTGCAGATGCCGGGGGATATCGACATCGTTCCGGCAGGTGTCAGCGGTGACTGGGAAGACGAAGCGCCATGCTCGGTATTGACCGTCAGCCTGTCGCAGGCACTGGTCGCCGCGACTGCGGAGCGGATGAATCTGGCTACAGCCCAGCAGATCAGGCCGCGGCTGCAGGTGCGCGATAAGAGGATAGAGCACATCGCCTGGGCACTGAAGGCGGAGGTGGAGGCGAGCAATGGCCATGCATCCGGCGCACTGTACCTGGAAAGCCTGGGCATCGCACTGGCTGCCCATTTATTGAGTACCGGCGCCGGGGACGTGCCGGCCCAGCTGCCCGCCACCGCATCGGCTGGCAGACAGATGGCCGCGCATCAGTTGCACAAGGTCATCGCCTACATAGAAAACAATCTCGCCGCCGATCTGTCACTGGCACAACTGGCTGCTGTCGCCGGCTTGAGCATTTCTCATTTCAAGCTTTTGTTCAGGCAGTCGACCGGCTTCCCGGCCCATCAATATGTGATACGGCGGCGGGTAGAATATGCCAAGGAGCTGATAATGTGCGGCCAGCAGGAAATGAGCCAGGCCGCGCTGCGGGCAGGTTTCTCGCACCAAAGCCATATGGCGCGCTGCATGCGCCAGGTACTGGGTATACTGCCCGGTGAATTAGGCAAACATAATTTCATCGCCTGATTCGGGCGCGAGCCCAGTCACAGCCTGTGCGCTGAGTTAAGCCCGCAGCAGTCACTGCGCCTGCCGCCCGCGCACTGCGCAATTTCCTATCCCCGGTGCTGCGTAGTCGATGCGCACATGCTACATTTCGCTTCGATCATGCGAGCTTCCACTTTCAACCATCAGTTCAACGAGAATCATGAGCCCTGACTTCCGTTCGCGCGACATGCTGCTGGCGCACATAGACCACACCATGCGCTTCTACCACCCGCGCTGCATCGATGCGACAGGCGGCTTCTTCCACTTTTTCATGGATGACGGCACGGTCTACGATGCCGGCACCCGCCATCTGGTAAGCAGCACCCGCTTTGTATTCAATTATGCGATGGCCTATCGCCAGTTCGGCAATGCCGACTATCTGGCGGCGGTAAAACATGGGGTCGACTTCCTGCGCCGGGCCCACCGTGATCATGACACCGGCGGCTATGCCTGGCAGTTATCCTGGCAGGACGGCAAAAAGACGGTACAGGACGGCAACAACCACTGCTATGGCCTGGCTTTCGTGCTGCTGGCTTATTCACATGCGCTGATGGCGGGCGTGAGCGAGGCGCGCGCCTACATGGAGGAAACCTTTGCACTGATGGAGCAACACTTCTGGCAAGCGGACTATGGCCTGTATGCCGATGAAGCCAGCGCCGACTGGTCGATGCTGGCTTCCTACCGCGGGCAAAACGCCAATATGCATGCCTGCGAAGCGATGCTGGCCGCGTATGAAGCCAGCGGCGAGGTGCACTACCTGCACCGGGCTGAGACCCTGGCGCAGAATATTACGGTGCGCCAGGCTGCGCTGGCGGGCGGCATGATCTGGGAACACTATCGCGCCGACTGGAGCATAGACTGGGAATACAACCTGCGCGACAAGAGCAATATCTTCCGGCCCTGGGGCTATCAGCCCGGCCACTTCACCGAATGGGCCAAGCTGCTGCTGATCATGGAACGCCATGCGGCAGCACTGGCCGGCCCGTCCGGCTGGCTGGCGCCGCGCGCACAGCAATTGTTTGACGTGGCGCTGGCCAAAGCCTGGGACGGCGAGCACGGCGGTATCTATTACGGCTTCGGCCCGCAAGGCGAAATCTGCGACGGCGACAAATATTTCTGGGTGCAGGCCGAGAGTTTCGCCGCCGCCGCGGTGCTGGCGGCCCGCACCGGCGACGCCAGGTACTGGCAGCACTACGACCATATCTGGAGCTACAGCTGGCAGCATTTCGTCGACCATCAACACGGCGCCTGGTACCGCATACTCAGCGCCGATAATAAAAAGTACAGCGCCGAGAAAAGCCCGGCCGGCAAGGTCGACTATCACACCATGGGCGCCTGCTACGAAGTCTTGAATGTGATCGGCAATACGCCAGGGCGCACAGCCTGAGCGCCTTGCCGCGCTTGCTATCGGCCTGATGCCCCCGTCGGGCCGCCGTGCTTGACGCCTATTCCAGGTGTCCGCTGAATTTGAACTTGGCGACAACCCGCGCACCGGCCTGCTGGTGTGCATCGTCCTGATCAGCATCCGCGCGTTGCGCCTGCTGCGCGGTCTCGCGCCGGGCCAGGCCTACCGACAGTATGTCCAGCAGCATCAACTGCAACAGCCGCACTATCATAGGCACGAAATTCAGATTGCCCTCGGGATGATTCAGCGTCAACAGTATGTCGGCCAGCTTGGCCAGCGGCGAATTACTGGTGGTAATCGCCAGGATTTTCGCGCCGCAGGCGCGTGCCACCTTGACCGATTTCAATAACTCCGGCCGGGCGCCGGAGCGCGAGACGACCAGCACCACATCCTTGGGCGTCAACATGCCGGCACTGATTTCCTGCGCCTGCGGATCGGGGAAATAGTTGCT
This sequence comes from Pseudomonadota bacterium, assembly GCA_040390485.1. Classification (GTDB taxonomy): domain Bacteria; phylum Pseudomonadota; class Gammaproteobacteria; order Burkholderiales; family Burkholderiaceae_D; genus Undibacterium. The sequence continues at coordinate 15,490 of JAZJYH010000072.1, read as the reverse complement.
GACTATGCCCAGGTGCAGCAGCTTTTGCTGCATGTCTTCCGCCACCACCCGCGCACTGCCGACGCTGATCAGCTCGACCCGGTTGGCGTTGCGCAGCAAATCTATCCCTGCCGTCAGCGCCTTGACGTCCAGCATATCGCGCAAGGCCAGCGCAGCCGATGCATTATTGCCGAGCACCTTGCGCGCCAGTTCGGCGTCAGAGTCCGACATTTCCACATGCGCGTGCGCCACCGTGATGGATCCACCGGTCAGGCCGGACGCCAGCTTGAGCTTGAAATCGGCCAGGCCTTGGAAACCTATGGAACGGCAAAAACGCATCACGGTAGGCTGGCTGACGCCGATGCGCTGCGCGATTTCCGCAATCGGCAGGGTCAGCATCGCATTCGGCTCTTTCAGCACCCAGTCGGCTACCTTGGACTCTGACTGGCTCATGCGCTCGCGCGCCTGGCGTATCTTTTCCAGCACCGGCGCGCCGGCATTGGCCAGCTTGAGTTTTTGCGCCAGGATCGCGGAGATGCCGAGGAAGGTCGGCAGTTCCGCGGTAATCACATAGGTAGGGATTTGCGCCAGGTAGCTGCTCAGGCGCCCTTTTTCTTCGAAGCGCGCGCGAAACTGCGATTTCGCCAGCAAGGGCCCCAGGCGCGGCACGATGCTGCCACCTATATAGATGCCGCCCAGTGCACCCAGGGTCATCGCCAGGTTGCCGGCAATGGAACCGAGGATGGCGCAAAAGCAGTCGACCGCTTCCGCACAGATATCGCAGCTGCCGTTCCGCGCGCGGCTGGTGATTTCAGCCGCGGCCAGCGGCTGCACGCCGGTCTTGCCCGCCCTGTCCGACAAGGCGCGGTAGATTAATTCCAGTCCGCGGCCGGATACCATCCTCTCGGCCGATACGTGCGACATTTCACGCCAGGCGTATGCCAGCACATCCATTTCGCGCCGGTCGCAAGGGCTGAAGCTGACGTGGCCGCCTTCGCTGCCGAGTGCGGTCCAGCGGTCGCCCGCAGGTATCATGCCGGACACCCCCAGGCCGCTGCCCGGCCCCATGAGTCCAATCACGCCTTCCGCGCGCGCGTGGCCGCCGCCGATCTGCTGCCGCTCCTCGGGCCGCAGGTGCGGCAAGGCCATTGCCAGCGCGGTAAAGTCATTCACCACCAGCAAGGTATCCAGGCTGAGCGCGATGCGCATCGCCTCGATCGAAAAGGACCAATGGTGGTTCATCATTTTAATCACATCGTCGTCGATGGGATTACCGATGGCGATCGCGGCATGGTAGGTGCGCGCCGCGCCGGCGGCCCTGGCCTCCGGGCTGCCCATATACGCCTGGATAGCGTCCTGCAAAGATTCGTAATTGGCGCAGGGCAGTACGGCGAGGGCGTCAAAATGGCCGGGCCTGGTTTCCAGCACGAAACGCGCATTGACGCTGCCGATATCGGCCAGCAAGCGCGGCCCGTCGCTAAAGCGGCTGGCTTCTGTTTTCTGGTCTGTTTTCATGGGGATGCCCTCTGTGCATTGGATACGCCCACAATCTGCAAGCGTATTTTTATCGGCAAAAACCCTTGAATTCTAATTCGGATTCACCTCGCCTGTTGCGATATTCCACATAGGAACCCTCAGGCCGGCGGACTTGCCTCCGCCATGGCGATATTGTCGGATAATATCGCCGAAACACCAAGGAAGGCCGGGTATTCCGCCGTAATCACATAGGTAGGAATTTGCGCCAGGTAAGCGGCAAAGCGGCCTTTTTGCTCAAAGCGCCGGCGGAAAGGAGAGGCCAGGAAGCGTTCCCCCAGCCGCGGCACGATGCCGCCGCCGATATAGATGCCGCCCAGCGATCCCAGCGTCACCGCCAGATTGGCGGCGATCGTGCCCAGCATGCCGCAAAACCTGTCTATCGCCTCTTCGCACAGGACACACTCGCCGGCCAGCGCGCGGCGCGAAATCTCGGGGGCCGGCAATACCGGCACCGATAATCCCTGCATATCAGCCAGCGCGCGATAGATCAATTCCAGGCCGTCGCCAGACAACAGGCGCTCTGCCGAAACATGATCAAACTCGCGCCAGGCGAAACGCAAAATGCCGATTTCACATTCGTCGGCCGGTGAAAACGTCACATGCCCGCCTTCGCTTTGCAGGGCGGTCCAGTGGCCATTGGCCGGGACCAGGCCGGAAACACCGAGGCCGGTACCGGCGCCCACCAGGCCGATTGTGCTGTCCGGCAATGCAAGACCGCCGCCGACCTGTAGTTTTTGATCCACAGCCAGATACGGCAGCGACATTGCCAGCGCCGTGAAGTCGTTCACCACCAGGAATTGGGCGAAACCCAGTTCCTGGCGTACCGCCTGTATCGAAAATTGCCAGTGGTGATTAGTCATCCTGACCTGGTCGCCAGTGACCGGATTGGCGATCGCGATCGCGCAATGGCGTACCCCGCCTGTACATAGGGCGGCGATCTCGGGCCGCGCCAGATAAGCCTGGATGGCGTCCTTCAGCCCGGGGTAATCCTCGCAGGGCAAGACCGCGACCGCCTCTATGCGGCCCGCCGCAGTTTCCAGCGCGAAGCGCGCATTGGTACCGCCGATATCTGCTAAAAGGCGTGGATTAGCGTAAAAAGAACCAATTTTTGAAGACGATGCGTGATGTCTAGGGCGGGCAGCTGTGTTTTTGTCAGTAGGCATTGAAGATCATCGATGAAGACGCCGAATTCGGCCAATGACTCATGATAATGCGAAATTTCGTAGGAATACAACACAATCTATTGAATTTTTTTCGTAGTATAGTTACCATCCGATTGCCAGAATGATTTCTGGACTGTAAAAGCTCAACATCGGCCTTTTATAGGAAAAAGACAAACGACCGAGGAGACACACCCCATGAATCGCATCATCCTGAAAGCTTTACCTGCAGCAATCACCCTGGCATTAGTATGCGGATCGGCTTACGCCGGTGACGAAGAAGGCTTCCACGGCTACCTGCGCGCAGGTGCCGGCAGCAGTTCCACCCATGGCCCGCAAAGCTGTTTCGGCCTGGGCGGCAATACCATGAAATATCGCCTTGGCAACGAATGCGACTCGTATTTCGAAGGCGGCTACACCAAGGAAATCGCCAAAGTCGATGGCGTCAGCTATCTGGCAACGATCTGGGCGGACGCCTACAGCCCTAAATCCGATTTCGGCGGCTCCAAACTGGAATTGGCAAAAGCCTATGTCGAAGCCCGCGGCCTGGATTTCCTGAACGGCGGTACTGCCTGGATCGGTAAGCGCTACTATTTCCGCCCCGATATCCACATGCTGGATTTGCAGTACATCAACTTTAACGGTACCGGCGGCGGTATCGACCAGCTCAAGGCCGGCCCGGGCAAGTTCGGCTATGCCTTCTTCAAGGATAACGACGCCACCGCCACCGACCCAGTGACGGGCAAAGTCAGCACTACCGCCGCCACTCGCCAAAACTTCATCTATCAAGACGTTCCGGTCAATCCGGGCGGCACCTTTGACGCAGCGCTGTCCGTCATCACCGCGCAAGGCGACGACACCATTGCAGGCAAGAAACACAACGGCTGGCAAATTTCGCTATTTCATAAGCAAGACAAGGTCTTCGGCGGCGCCAATACCTTCGGCATCCAGTATGGCGTGGGCCCAGGCACCGGGATAGGCGTAGGCAATGACCGTATCGGCGCCTCCGGCAGCACTTTGCTGGGTTCCGATGTGACCCGCCTGCGCGTATTTGACGACGTCTGGGTACAGCCGACAGAAAACTTCGGCATGGAATTTGTCGCGCTGATCCAGAGGGACAAATCGGATGCGGGGGGCTCTTCCACCTGGACCACCCTCGGCGTGCGCCCTGTGTATGCGCTGACCAAAAACTTCAAGCTGCAAATGGAACTCGGCACCGACCGCGTGACCTCGGCCACCGGCGGTCCTGCGCAACGCCTGACCAAGATCACGTTTGCACCGACCATCTCGGCCGGCCCCGGCTTGTGGTCGCGTCCTGAATTGCGTGCCTATGTCACTTACGGCAAATGGAATGACGCGGCGACAGCTGCCGTCAACGCCAGCAACAATTCCGGCCCGGTCTACGGTACCAATACCAGCGGCGCCTCGTATGGCATACAGCTGGAAACCTGGTTCTAAACAAGTACGCCGCCGTTTGGGCGGCGAATTTGACGCCAACGCACTCTGCATGCTGCCGTAGATGCATAATTGGGCTTGGTGTAAACCCGCCATCTGGCGATGGCGGCGGCCAGGAATATTCGGCCGGTAGCAGGCATAGCGTCGGCACAGGCGCACCTCACGTGTTTCGGCCGATCGGATGTGCCGCTGCCGAAGCCTTAATAGTTGCACCATAAAAAGGAAATTGGAGATGAAACTGAAACAAATCGTCATGTTGACCAGCCTGGTCTTTGCAGGCAGCGCCTTCGCTACCGACGTTGAAGTGTTGCATTACTGGACCTCCGGCGGCGAAGCAAAATCTGTAGGCCAGCTTCAGCAAATCGTCAAAGAATCCGGCTTCGGCTGGAAAGACTTCGCCGTCGCCGGCGGCGCCGGTGAAAATGCGGCAACCGCACTGAAAACCCGCGTTATTTCCGGCAACCCTCCTACTGCCGCGCAAATCAAGGGCCCGTCCATCCAGGAATGGGGCAAAGAAGGCGTGCTGGCCAATATCGACGACGCTGCTACCCCAGGAAAATGGGATAGCGTACTGCCTAAAGTCGTCGCCGATATCATGAAATACAAGGGCCACTATGTTGCCGCACCGGTCAACGTGCATCGCGTGAACTGGATGTGGGTCAACCCTGAAGTCCTGAAAAAAGCCGGCGTGGTCGGCGTACCGACGACTTGGGATGCATTCTTTGATGCCGCCGAGAAAATCAAGAAATCCGGCGGCATCGCTATTGCACACGGCGGCCAGCCTTGGCAAGACGCCACCGTGTTTGAGTCTGTCGCACTCGGCGTGGGCGGCACCGCTTTCTACAAGAAAGCCATCCTGCAGCTGGACCAGAAAGAACTGACCGGCCCGACCATGATCAAGGTGTTCGATACGCTGGGCAAGGTCAAAAGCTATATCGACAAGGACGCCGCCGGCCGCGACTGGAACCTGGCGACCGCAATGGTCATTAACGGCAAGGCCGGCTTCCAGTTCATGGGCGACTGGGCCAAGGGCGAATTCTCCAACGCCGGCAAGGTTCCAGGTAAAGACTACCTGTGCGTAGCGGCGCCGGGAACAGACAAGGCCTACACCTTCAACGTCGATTCGTTTGCGATGTTCACGCAAAAGGACGCCGACGCCAAGAAAGGCCAGATCGCACTGGCAAATGCGATCATGGACCCTAAATTCCAGTCCATCTTCAACTTGAACAAAGGTTCGATCCCGGTGCGCACCGGTGTTTCGCGCGCCAAGTTCGACGAATGTGCGATCAAGTCCATGGACGACATGGATACGACCAGCAAGAACGGCGGCCTGGTGCCTTCCTTCGCGCACGGCATGGCTCTGGCCTCGGCGACGCAAGGCGCCGTGGTAGACGTCATTGCCAAGTTCATGAACTCCAGCATGAGCTCGAAAGATGCGGTAACTGCGCTGGCCAAAGCGGCAAAAACGAAGTAATTTGTTCAACACGATAGGCAAGGCGTCGGCCTGCCGGATCAAGCCAGGATTCAGCTCAGTATCTTGAATCTGCTCTTGGTCCGGCGAGCCGCTGCCCTTGCCTGGTAATTTGCTTCGAAGCTGCCTTGTACGGCACGGCGCTTTTCGCTTCTCATCTCCTACGGCTGTCCTATGTCGCTACGCAACCAATTTGATCGATGGATACCGCAACTCGTGCTGGGCCCCACGCTCATCGCCAGCCTGCTGTTCGTCTACGGTTTTATCTTTCTGACCGGGTATATTTCCCTGACCGAATCACGGCTGATGCCCAACTTCGACTTCGCCGGACTGGTCCAGTACCAGGAACTGTTCGACAACGAACGCTGGTGGACCTCGCTCAAGAACCTGGGTATCTTCGGTTCCCTGTTTATCGGCGCCAGCGTGGCCGTCGGCCTGTTCATGGCCATTCTGCTGGACCAGAAAATCCGCGCCGAGGGTGCCCTGCGTGCGGTCTACCTGTATCCGATGGCGCTCTCCTTCATCGTCACCGGCACGGCGTGGAAATGGATACTCAATCCCAGCCTGGGCCTGGAAAAAGTCATGCACGACTGGGGCTGGACCTCTTTCACGTTCGACTGGCTGGTCGATTCCGACATGGCCATCTACACCGTCGTGATCGCCGGGGTCTGGCAATCGTCCGGCTTCGTGATGGCGCTGTTCCTGGCCGGTTTGCGCGGCATCGACGATGAAATTATCAAGGCAGCCCAGGTGGACGGCGCCTCCTTGCCGACCATCTACCGCCGCATCGTGATTCCTGCCATGCGCCCGGTGTTTTTCAGCGTGCTGCTGATCCTGTCGCATATCGCGATCAAGAGTTTCGATCTGGTCATCGCACTGACTTCCGGCGGGCCGGGCAACTCGTCTTCGGTGCCGGCAATTTTCATGTACCAGTTTTCCTTCACCCGCGGCCAGCTGGGCCTGGGTTCCGCATCGGCGATGATGATGCTGGCCACCATCGTGGCGGTACTGATACCGCTGATGTACCTGGAAACACGCAGCGCAAAGGCGATGAGATGATGAACGGACGCAATCGTATTACTTTCGGGCGCGTTGCCCTCTATCTGCTGCTGGTGCTGTTTGCCTTGTATTACCTGGCGCCGCTGTACGTGATGCTGGCGACCTCGTTCAAGTCGCTGGATGAAATCCGCACCGGCAACCTGCTGGCCTTGCCGATGAGCTTGAACACGGAATCGTGGGGCAAGGCCTGGTCGTCGGCCTGCACCGGCGTCACTTGCAGCGGTTTGCAGCCGTTCTTCTTCAATTCGCTGAAGATGGTGATCCCGGCGGTGCTGATCTCCACCTTTCTGGGCGCGTTCAACGGCTATGTGTTTGCTCACTGGCGCTTCCGCGGTTCGGAAGCCTTGTTCACCGCGCTGCTGGTCGGCTGCTTCATCCCGTTCCAGGTAGTGATCCTGCCGATGGCGCGTCTGCTGGGCGACTTCGGCCTGGCCAATACCACGGTAGGCCTGGTGTTTGTGCATGTCGTGTACGGTACGGCGTTCACCACGCTGTTCTTCCGCAACTACTATGTCGGAGTGCCAGAGGAATTGATCAAGGCGGCCCGCATCGACGGCGCAGGGTTCTTCCTGATCTTCCGCAAAATCGTGCTGCCTATTTCGGGCCCGATTTTCGTGGTCTGCATCATCTGGCAATTTACCCAGATCTGGAACGATTTCCTGTTCGGCATAGTATTTGCCAGCGGTGAAGCACAGCCGATCACGGTCGGGCTGAACAATCTGGTCAACACGACGACCGGCGTGAAGGAACATAACGTCAACATGGCAGCCGCCATCATTGCGGCATTGCCGACTTTATTAGTCTATCTGGTCGCCGGCCGCTATTTTGTGCGTGGCTTGACCGCAGGCGCAGTCAAAGGTTAAGGAATAAGAATGTCTAATTTATCGATTCGCAATATCCGCAAGGTCTATCCCAACGGCGTCGAAGTCTTGAAAGGCATAGACATCGACATCAAGGAAGGCCAGTTCCTGATCCTGGTGGGCGGCTCCGGCTCCGGCAAATCCACTTTGCTGAACATGATCGCCGGCCTGGAAACAGTCACCTCGGGCGAGATCCTGATCGGCGGCAAGGTGGTCAACGACCTGCCGCCGAAAGACCGCGACATCGCGATGGTGTTTCAGTCGTATGCGCTATATCCGTCGATGACGGTGCGCGAAAATATCGCCTTCGGCCTGGGCGTAAAAAAAGTGCCCAAGCAGGAGCAGGAAGAAATCGTCGCACGGGTGGCTGAGACCCTGCAGATTACCCATTTGCTGGATCGCCGGCCGGCGCAGTTGTCCGGCGGCCAGCGCCAGCGGGTGGCGATGGGACGGGCCATCTCGCGCAAGCCTTCGCTGTTCCTGTTCGACGAGCCGCTGTCCAACCTGGATGCCAAGCTGCGCGTGGAAATGCGGGCGGAAATCAAGTTGCTGCACCAGCGCTTGAATTCGACCATCGTCTACGTCACCCATGACCAGATAGAGGCGATGACGATGGGTGACCTGATCGCCGTGATGAAAGACGGCGTGGTGCAACAGCTGGGAACGCCGCAAGAGATCTACGACAATCCGGCCAACCTTTTCGTGGCGGGCTTTATCGGATCGCCGTCGATGAATTTCATTAATTGCAACCTGGCCGTCGACGCCGGCAACGAAGTGTTCATCCCGGTTGAAAATGCCGGCCACACGATGCGCCTCAGATTGCCTTTCGACGCCGAAAAACTGCGCCCCTACGCCGGACGCGAACTGACCCTGGGCGTTCGCCCGGAGCAGATCACCGACCTGAACAGTGCGCACGGCGACAGCGGCCAGGAATTATCCTGCCTGATCGACCTGGTAGAGCCAACCGGCCCGGACACTTTGCTGACCACCAAATTGAACGGCGTCTCCGTCACCTGCCGCGCCCATCCGCGCGAGGTGGTGCAACCGGGCCAGACCATGACCCTGTCTTTCAATCTGTCGAAAGCGGCGCTGTTCGACCCTGTCAGCGGCGAGCGCATCATTTAAGCAGGCGGGCTTTACCGCAAGATTGCGCCGCGACGACAGAGGCCCGGTCCATCACGCAAACGGACGATCAAATGATCGTCCGTTTGTGCTATGGATCGTCCCATCCTGCGCGACACCGCTCCGTTTTACGCCTAAGCTTGGTATCGACAGGCAGCCACTCCGGGCCGCCTGATTTACCGAGGGAGCAGGGCATGCCGAACAGGGAAAACGTGGTACGACTGATACAGCTGGTGGAAAATGGTCAGACGGTAGAGGCCATGCAGGAATTTTATGCCGATGAGGCAACAATGCAGGAAAACAATCTGCCGCCCAGATGCGGCCTGCCGCACTTGCTCGAGCATGAAGGTCAGGTGCTGCGCAAATTCAAGGCCATCCAAACCCAGCCGGTCGACAGTTTTTTCATAGCCGGCGAGCGCGTCGTCATCCACTGGGTATTCGACTTCACCACCCACGACGGCCGCCGCTTCCGGCTGGATGAACTGGCCTACCAGACCTGGGCCGGCGAGAAGATCGTGCAAGAGCGCTTTTACTATGATCCGGCGCCGCAGTGGATCACCGGCTGAAGCCTGGGCGCGGCTAGCGGCACGGCGTCAATCGCCGCCCCCGCTACAACCGCCACTACAACTGGAGCCGCCGTCGCTGCTGCCAGAACTGCTGTCCGAACTATCGAAACCGCTGCCGCTGTCGCTGCTGAAATCATAGGGCGAGCTATCGGACGCGCCGGACCCGGAGTCGCCGGAAAAATCGCCGCCGCAATACACGCTGCCGTCGCCGTTTTTCCTCAAGGCGCGGCAATCCGTCTGGTAATGGAAGCCGTCGGCCAGATTCCATTTGCCGTCCAGCGCAAACAGCAGCGGCAGGCGGGTGGCCCGGCGCGGGTTGATATTCTCTTCCAGGCAGGCAAACCACCAGGTGCGCCTGAGTCCGTCATTGCTGCGCCGGCCGGCCCCCAGCACCGCAGCCGGCGTGTGGTGCAGGAAGCGGCCAAACGCGCGCTGGCAAAACAGCTCGTAATTCCTGGTGTACAGGATAAATTCATGCCATAGATCATCGACCACCTGCGAAGGCATGGAGATATGCTGGTAGCCGCTCTTCAGGTACACCAGGAAATACTGGCGCAGCGCGCGCGCCACCAGCTGCCTGTCCTTCAAGGATAGTTCGGGCCTCAGCTTGACCAGCTTGTCCAGCAAGCCCGGAGGAAACATATAGCTGCGTATGTAATCGGCGCGGGCCGCCTTGCGCCAGCGCGACCAGACCTGGATCAGGCAGATGCTCAGTATGACAATGAAGACAAGGAAGAAGACGGGCATATTTTTCTCGGCGATCAAGGCTGCGGCGGTGTTTTGTTGCGCAAGCAGCAAGCTAATAGGAAATTCTTATTGAATGAATAATAGCAACAACAGGAATTATGCACATGGGCAATTTTGCTCTACTATGGATGCACCATCGGAGTGAAGCTCTTCAATGTTCGCGTTACGCTTCCTGGCGCGGCGCCATGCTTTCTTCGAAATTCGACGGGCATTCAAGATTTTGTATTGCAAAAACTCTGGTACGGTAGTTGCTTGTATGCATCGTATGTGTATGTATTAGCCCGTATATTTCCTCAAGGAAATTCGTGCAGCTTATTCATGTAGCTCATTTAGTCGTCGCAAGGGGAGAAGCGCTATGGATCTACGCAATCTGCGTATAGGAGTCAGGCTGGCAATCGGCTTTGGCGTGATATTGGCGATGCTGATCATCGTCCTGGCGGCCGACAGCGTGTTCAGCAGCAATAACCGCCGCCAGATGATCGCCGGACTGGAGACTGCCAATAGCAAGAGCGCGCAGGCGGCGGCGATGAAGAGCAGCCTGCTGGAAGGCGGCATCGCGATCCGCAATATCGGCCTGCAAAATGAAATCAGCGAAATGAACAAGCAGCAGGCCATCGCCAAGGCCCAGCGCCAGGTCTTCAATACCGCGCGCGACAAATTGCTGGCCAGCGGCCTGAGCGAGGCCGAAAAGAAAGTCGTGACCGACATCAGCAACCTGGAAGCGCAAATTGATGCACCGTTCAAGGAAACCCTGCGCCTGATTACCGCCTTCAATAATGACGAGGCGGTGAAAGTCATCTCCACCCAGATAGAACCGCTGTACCAAAAGACCCTGGTGGAGCTGAACAAGCTGGTGGCGCTGCAGGCCGACGCCTCGCAGGAACTGGCGGCCCGCACCGAGGCCGCCGGCAAGCAGCTGACCTTCAGCCTGTTCGCGATCGGCGCGGTGGCGCTGGTGATAGGCGTGGCGTTTTCCATCTTCCTGACGCGCAGCATCACGGCGCCCTTGCGCGACGCGCTGACCATCGCCAAGCGGGTCGCCTCCGGCGAGCTGACTTTCCGCGAAGCGATTACCGGCCAGGATGAAATCAGCGAATTGCTGAATGCCCTGAAAGACATGAACGACAGCCTGCACCGCATCGTCAGCGAAGTCAGGCTGGGCACCGATGCAATCGCCACCGCGTCCGGCGAAATTTCGGTCGGCAATGCGGACTTGTCCTCGCGCACCGAAACCCAGGCCGGCGCGCTGGAAGAAACCGCCAGCTCGATGGAAGAAATTACCGCCACCGTCAAGCACAATGCCGACAATGCCAGGCAAGCCAACCAGTTGGTGGTGGCCGCCAGCAATCACGCGGTAAAAGGCGGCCAGGAAGTAGGGAAGGTGGTGGCCACCATGAGCTCGATACGGGAGAGCTCGCGCAAGATCGTCGACATCATCGGCGTGATCGACGGCATCGCCTTCCAGACCAACATCCTGGCGCTGAATGCGGCGGTGGAAGCGGCGCGCGCCGGCGAGCAGGGCCGCGGCTTTGCAGTGGTGGCCAGCGAAGTGCGCAACCTGGCGCAGCGCTCGGCCGGCGCGGCCAAGGAAATCAAGACCCTGATCGGCGACTCGGTGGAGACCGTCAATTCCGGCGGCAAGCTGGTCGATGCGGCCGGCAAGACCATGGACGACATCGTCAGCTCGGTCAAGCGGGTGGCCGAGATCATGGCCGAAATTACCGCGGCCGGCCAGGAACAGAGTTCAGGCATAGAGGAAGTCAACCGCGCGATCACCCAGATGGACGAGATGACGCAGCAAAATGCGGCACTGGTGGAACAAGCCGCGGCGGCGGCGGAAAGCATGGAAGAGCAAGCCGCCAACCTGGCGCAGACAGTGTCTGCATTCAAGCTGGACCTGGCCTATGTGCCCGCCGCCGCGGCGCAGGTCTATGCAGAGCCGCCGGCCGCCATCCGCGCCCAGCCGGCCGCCTCCATCATCGCCAACGCTGGCAAGCTGATGCGCTCGCTGAAATTCGACAAGCCTTAGCCGCCTTTAGGCTCCGGCCAGCCCTGTTCAGGTTGGGCCGGAGCTATTCACCAGCGCCGCGCAGTACAATCCTGCCAGCTGCGCCGCCCAGCCCTCCAGTTCCAGCCCCTCCGGCTGCACCAGCAAGACATAACGCCGCCCGCCCCAAGCCGCCAGCAGCAGCGCCTGCACGCTGGCCGCTGCGGGCCGCTGCGGCATGTCGTCGCAGGCGGCGAACGCCGCCTGCCATTTCTGCAATAGTTCCTGGTACACGCGGCGATGGTGCTTGGCTTCGGCGATCTGGCTTTCCAGCATCAGCATGTCGTGGTCAAAATAGGCCAGCCCGGCTTGCTGCGCGCCGCAGGTCAGGGCGACCAGCTTGTGCACCCGCTGCCGCCAGTCCAGCCCCGGCGGATCCACCACCTGGGCCTGTATGCATGCCAGCAATTGCTCTATGCAATGCCTGACATAGCCCGACAATACCGCCTGCTTGTTGGGGAAATAGTCGTACAGGGTGCCGACCGCGATGCCGGTTTCCAGCGCCAGCGCGCGCGTGCTCACGCCGGCCCAGCCCTGTCTTTGCCAAATCCGAACAAAGGCGTCGTAGATCGCCTGTATGGTGAACTTGGCCCTGGCTTGCGACGGCCGTTTCAACGGCTTGTTGGGCGCCGTGGTAGTGCTTTTAACCAAATTTTCCTCCTGCTGCGTTGCTTATTGCCGTTGCTTATTGCCGTTGTTTCCCGCCACCGGCCGTTTCCGAACCACGACCCGGCCGAACCGGCTTACAGTGGCACATCGCCGTTCGCACTATCCCTACCGGCC
>JAZJYH010000072.1:0-2605 GCA_040390485.1 Pseudomonadota bacterium | reverse complement strand
CCCGGCCGAACCGGCTTACAGTGGCACATCGCCGTTCGCACTATCCCTACCGGCCAGGAATACCCACAGGAGACCCCATGAGCACTTACACCTTGACCCAGTTATTGACCAATAAGAGCGCGCTGCAACAGAGCCGCATCACCCACAGCGAACAGGATGCGACGCTGGCCGCCGGCGAAGTGCTGCTGAAGATACGGCGCTGCGCGATCACCACCAACAATATCACTTATGCGGCGTTTGGCGACTCCATGCAGTACTGGCAGTTTTTTCCCACCGGCATACAGGGCTGGGGCCATATGCCGGTATGGGGTTTTGCCGACGTCATCGCCTCTGCCGCCGACGGCGTCGCCGTCGGTGAGAGATTCTACGGCTACTTCCCTATCGCCAGCCATATCCGCATGCTGGCGGAAAGGGTCACCCAGCGCGGCTTCTATGACAGCTCCGCGCACCGGCGCGTGCTGGTGTCGGCGTACAACCAGTACACCCGCTGCAGCAACGACGCCGTGTACGAGGAGCGGCTGGAAAATTACCAGATGCTGGTCAGGCCGCTGTTCATCACCTCCTTCATGCTGGCCGATTTCTTGCAGGATAATGCCTTCTTCGGAGCGCAAAGGCTGGTGATTTCCAGCGCGTCCAGCAAGACTGCGTACGGCACCGCCTTTTGCCTGCAAGACTATCCACAGGTAGAGCTGGTGGCGCTGACCTCGGAACGCAACCGCGGCTTTGTCGAAGGCCTGGGCTGCTACCGGCACACGGTCAGCTACGAGCAGCTGGAGCAGCAGCCGCTCGACCGGCCTACCCTGTACGTCGATTTTTCCGGCGACACGGGCTTGCGCGCCCGCGTCCATCACCACTACGGCGAGGCGCTGGTGTATGACTGCTTTGCCGGCTCCGCGCAAAACACCGAGGTGCCCAGCGACGCCGGCTTGCCGGGCCCCACACCCGCATTCTATTTTGCCCCGGTGCAAATCCGCAAGCGCAATGCCGACTGGGGCCCGGACCTGGTCAACCAGCGTTTCAATGCGGCGCAGTCCAGCTTCATCCGGCACATCAGCGATCCTCGGCACCTGTGGATGGAGGTGGCGGAAGAGCAAGGCTTTGCCGCCGCACAAGAGCTGATCAGCAACTTGCATGAGGGAAAAATTGATCCGCAACAGGGGCGCGTAATTAGCCTGGCCTAAGGCCGCCTGCACAGGAAAACAGCACGGGGCCGCGGCCCCGTTTTTCATTTAGAAACTTTACTTCTCCGGTAGCAATAAGCCGCCAAGAAATCGAACAATTTCCGCCAAAATTGAATCCGATGTCGCACTCCTCACGTAAACCGTATGCAGACCAAATAACTAGTGTCCTGTTCCGTAAATTCGCAGCATAAAAGATGACGAGAATCAAACCGAATACTGCGTCAAAAATACTCGCAAGGGAGCCACCCTTGCTGCGTTTTTTTCCTTGTCTCGGTCCGATTTCGCCACTTTTATTTTTGCAACGAACTTACGGAACAGGGCACTAGCAGCTGCATACGCTTTCCTATACCCCGAGGAGTTGACCATGAGACCTTTCGCCATTGCCCTATCCAGGAAATTATTGCTGTCCGCCATGACCACCGTGGCAGCCGGCGCGACGAGCGGGCTGGCCAGCCTGCCGGCGCAGGCGTCCAGCCACCGCGAAGCGCCCTTCCTGACGCGCCAGCCCAAAGTCGACGGCACCGACTTTTACATGTTCCGCAGCTATGAGCCCAATCGCGGTGCCTACACCACGCTGATCGCCGATTATATCCCCTTGCAGAATGCCGGCGACGGTCCGAATTATTATGAGATGGACCCGGACGCCCTGTATGAAATCCATATCGACAATAACGGCGACGGCAAGGAAGACCTGAGCTTCCAGTTCCGTTTCAATAACCAGAACAAGGATGCGCAACTGACGGTGGGCGGCAAGCAAGTGTCGATACCGCTGGTAATCAACGGCGGTGCGATAGACGGGGTCAACCCGGTCGGCCTGAATGTGCGGGAAACCTATACCATCACCCTGGTCAGGGGCGACCGCCGCAGCGGCAGCCGCAGCGCGATCACCAATGCCGCCGGCGGCGGCACAAGTTTCGACAAACCGGTGGACAACATAGGCAACAAGTCCATCCCCGATTATGCAGCCTATGCCGCCAAGCACGTGTATGGCATCAATATCCCCGGCTGCGCCACTCCGGGCAAGGTATTCGTCGGCCAGCGCAAGGACCCCTTCGTAGTCAACCTGGGCGAGACCTTCGACCTGATCAATATCAAGGCCCCGGCCACCGCCTTCGACCCGAATGCGGAGAGAGCCGGCAAGGACGACCTGGCCGCCAAGAATGTGACCGCGATAGAGCTGGAAGTGCCGACCGCCTGCCTGACCAATGGCAGCGAAACCGTGATCGGCGGCTGGACCACGGCCAGCCTCAGGCAAGGGC
Source organism: Pseudomonadota bacterium (assembly GCA_040390485.1). Lineage (GTDB taxonomy): Bacteria > Pseudomonadota > Gammaproteobacteria > Burkholderiales > Burkholderiaceae_D > Undibacterium. The sequence continues at coordinate 165 of JAZJYH010000072.1, read as the reverse complement.
GCCTGATCAATCCCGCGCCGAATGGCGCCGGCGCCTCCAAAGAGGGCGGCGCCTGGACCCAGGTCTCGCGCCTGGGCATGCCGCTGGTGAATGAAGTCGTGATCGGCCTGAAGGACAAGGACCAGTTCAACCACAGCAAACCCAGCGGCGACGCGCAATTCCTGA
>JAZJYH010000071.1:0-46516 GCA_040390485.1 Pseudomonadota bacterium | reverse complement strand
CCGAACTATAGCAAGCCACCCTCGCACTGGCAAGCCTTTTTGTAAATTATTTTCAAACAATTGCTTATCTGCCTGATCATCCCTTACCTCAGGGCCAATCCCCTGGGTTGAGGAGAGCAGGTGCATTGATTGACTTCTATATATAGGCAAGACCGGCCATCTCCTCGGCAGGTCGATTTTGACAATTAATGTTTCGTACGATACATTCAATTGATGAAGAAAAACGACACCAAGCCTACCGACGAGTTTTATGGGCGCCTGCAGGATGCCTATGACTATTTCAACCTGCACTTGTTTGATGGCGCACTACCCCATTGCCTGATCACCGTACAGAGGGAAAAGAACACCATGGGCTTTTTCTCTGCGGCACGCTGGAGCAATGACGGCAGGAACGATATCCACGAAATCGCTTTAAATCCCGCCTATTTCGCAAAACGGAAAGTGATCGAGGTGTTCCAGACCCTGGTCCATGAGCAATGTCACGTCTGGCAGCACGAATATGGCAAACCCAGCCGAACCGGCTATCACAATCGTGAATGGTCGGAGAAGATGGAGGCCATAGGCTTGATGCCCAGCGCTACAGGGGAGCCGGGCGGAGAAAAAATCGGGCAAAAAATGTCGGATTACCCGCTGGAAGGTGGCCACTTCAAGCAAGCCTGCATCAGCCTGATCACCACCGGATATCAATTTAACTGGATAGACCGGAGGATAGCCAGGCAAGACGAAACCGAAACCATCCATGCAGCAGAAGAAATCTCGGCCGTGGAAATGCCAGCGACTGCGACGGCCTCGCTGACAATCAAATCAGCGGAAAGCCTGTTGAACCAGACCATGGCCAAGCTGATTCCGCATTTTGAACACCAACTGATCGTTCCGGCCGCCGCAATGTCCAGATCCAAGACCAAATATTATTGCCCCGATTGCGGAGTGAACGTATGGGGCAAACCCAATCTATCCATACGCTGCGAAGATTGCGACCTATCCTTCGTCCCGGCCTGACCGAACAACAGCGACTGGCTGGCGATGGAAAGAAGAAAGCAGCCTTCCTCCATCACCGCCTTGGCCTTAACAAATCGACACCCCTGCTATGGAACATCAATCCGCCCATAAAGCCCATGTGCCTCGTCCGAGGGCCCTGCAGTAAAGAACAGCGTATTGGCAGGCTGGCTATTGATGCCGTTGCCGAAAGCAATGCCCCACAGCCCATCGATGACAATCGGGGAACCATCGGCGCCACTGAGAACGCCCGCGAAACGTCCAGTATCGGGATCGTATGCATTGATCCTGCCATCGCCAAAATTGGCCACCAGCAACATATCGCTGAGCGAACCGAAGTTAGCCGGCGCCATCGTCATTCCCCATGGCGCATTCAGGGCGCCGCCGAACGCCAGTTGTTTGATAAAAACGCCTGCGGTATCGAATACGTCAATGATGCCCAAACTGGTTCCGGCAATTTCGTCATGCGCCTGTGCATCCTGCTTGGCATAGGCCACATAGATTTTTGCGCCTATCGCCTGGATGCCGAAAGGTGCATAACCGGCAGGTATGGAGGCATCCTTGAATCCTCCTGGCAAGGACACCTTGGTAAAACTGCTATCGTAGACATCAATGCTTGCATTATGGAAATCGGCCGCATACAGGTAATTGAAGCCGAGATAATTGGCAATTGCCAGTCCTTTGTATACTTTGCCGCCGGCGCTGGCATCAACCACACCTACGGCATTATTCAAATTGACCGAAGGTGACCAACCCGATACCGTGCCGGACTCGCCGACAAAAATAAAGGCGCTGGCGCCTGTATGGCCATTCTGACTCACCTTGAAGTCCTGGCTGGAGTTGAATACGATGCCTGTTGGACCGCCGGGCACGGCAACAACCAGGGATTGCGGTACGCCATTGCCATCGTAGAGCGTGGACGTCGACGTTCCATTATTGACAACCCAGACAAAGCCGGCAGGATTAAATACGATACCCCATGCATTCTTGAGGTTGGCGTCAGTATGTGCTGCGGCACCGCTGGTGTCGGCAACCAGGCTTTTCAAGACATAGGCGGTAGCGGTTGTCGGCGGCATTAGCGGTGGCGCAGGCATAGGCGTAGCCATGCCTCCACTGCCATAGTCGCTGCCACCACAAGCCACCAGACTGGCAGCCAGACCGAAGCTTGCAAGATTTGCCATGAACCTGGCGACACTAAGAGCTTGAGTTTTCATCACATCTCCTTTTTTTACTTCGACGAAAAAACTGAACACGGTCTCCCGTGCATTCCCCGCCAATCAAAAAAGGTTCAGGATTTACAAAAAAATAATTTTTATCAACAGATGAAATCGACATGTATTGCCACAGCCAAACCCCTGCGCGATCTCTTATGATTAGAACGAATAGGAGGCACTCAATACCAATGCGCTTGTGTTGCGCTCTCCATAAAACGGATATCGCGCGCGATTTTTCACGGTACGCGTCCAGGCCAGTTGCAAACGCCAGTCTGCCAGGCCGGCACTCACACCTAACAAGGTATCAAAACGGGAAAATGGAACAATGGCAGAATTTTCCGCCCCGGAAAACGAGCGCAAATAGCCTAGGTGTGCCAGGACATGGCTACGCCCGGCAATCAGGTGGGCGGCGTTTAATTCAGCATAGACAGTGGGCGTCGCCTGGCCAAAATAACTGGGGGAAACATAGATCCTGCCGCTGAGGTCATCCAAACCCAGTCCGGCAAATACCTCCGCGTAGTTATAGCCCGAGGTTTTCAGGAAGGCAGAAGCAGTAGCGCCGACTTCCCAGGTCAAGCCTGAAGCACGCTTGCGGGAGTATCCGGCATAGACGATCACCTGTTGATCGCGCACCTCATACAGCTCTACCCCGGAGCCGAATATGCCTGCATACCATCCGCCAGGGCTGTCATACCCCAAGCTCAGCTGGGGTTCCGCCTGCCCGTCGCTCAGGGACACGCCGCGGAAGCGATAATCGGAAACCAGCGACACGCTGCCGCTGACCTGGGCCTTGGCATCCGTCATCAAAAGAGCAACAATCCCCCCTGCCACACAAAGCAGCAAGCTACCAGGGCGCTTATATAAATCAGGGGTTATGATTTGCTTTCGATGCATGTGTCGAAGGACATAAGCATAAACATTTTCCCGTAGTATGTGTAATTGTCGCGCAAACATTGATGATGCCGGCCGGATCAACCTGGATAGCATCCTTCGCATTGACGGCCAGCTTATCCCAGCCGAGCCCGGCCTTGTCAGCCGGCCGCAGCTCCAGCAATAAAGCCAGCATGCCCGTCACGTGGGCGGCGGCATACGATGATCCGGACACGAAGCGCCAGCGCGCACCAGGCACGGTAGTAGGGATATCGCGTCCGGGCGCAACCAGCACCCTGGGTTCGGCGCCCCGCCTCTCCTCGTCACTGACCGCGATCACCCCCGGGTACGATGCGGGGAATCCACCTCCCTGGCTGCGCGGATCAACCGCCGCAATAATAGCAATGCCGCGACTCAGCGCGGCATCCAGCAAGCGCTGCAATAGGCGGTCTGGCGGTCCGCCCAGGCTCAGGTTGATCACCTGCGCGTCGTGCATGATGGCGAAATTGAGTGCCTTGCCCAAGGTGAAGCTACTGCATTGCGCCGCCTGCTGCGGGCTTTCCCAACAGGCCCGCAGGGCCATCAACTTTGCTCCCGGGGCCACTCCCACTATGCCCATGCCATTACCGCCTCTCGCTGCGATGATACCGGCCACACCGGTACCGTGCATTTCTGCGGCGTAAGGATTTCCGTCAATAAAATTTTCCCTGATCTGCACCTGCCCCTGTAAATCGGGGTGGGCATCGTCAACTCCGCTATCCACCACGGCCACCCTGATGTTGCGTCCAATTGTCGTTTGATGGATTTCAGCCAGATGCCAGTCCTTGCCTCCAGGTTGCACCGGATATAGCGGATCGCCAGCCTGCAAGCCATGGAACAACTCCATCGCCTGCGCCCATTCGACCCGCTCATCCCTGGACAATCTTTCCGCCATCTGGGCAGGAGACTCGTTCGGCGGCACTGCCATCACATAACAATCTACGCCCAGGGTAGCCATCGGCCAATCATTCAGCAATTTCAATCCATGCTTGCGCGCGAGATCCTCCGCGACACGGCGGCGTGCGCTGCGCCCGCTATCATCGGCATAGTGCCCACCGTAATTGGCATCGGGGCGAAAGTGCGGCGGCGGCAGATGCAACATCACCAGGACTTGGGATGGGCTGGCTTCTGCGTCCCGTGCAGCGTGCGCCGGCGCCATGTTCGCGGCCAAGCAAGTCGAGACCTCCAGCCCTAGCACAAACACCAGGCAGCCCCAGAATTTGATCAACGGGCACCTCCGGCATTTAAAGACTCGGCCAGGGCTATGGCCGGCTCCCTACGCAACTGCTGGATGACCAGAGACAATTGCGCATCCGGCACGCTCAGCAAATAGGCGTCGGTTACCGTAGGCCCATCAACCATGCGCGCACCAGCTGCATGCAAGATACGCCGCAAGTCCTGCTCCCTGGTTTCTGGTTTAAACATGACAACCACATTGCCGGCACCCTCGCTGGGCACACCAAGAACGTGGTATGACGGGGCAGCAGGAGTCATGGCCAGAGGAGAAAACAGCTGGAATGCCAGCCCGACGATGATCGCGCATTGGACGGCGAGGCCCCAGCGCATCCACTGCAGGCGCTCAGCAGAAAACAGTCGCAGGAATCTTGAAAGCATGCCGTACTTTTGAACTGGCTTCGGCAGCTTGAGCGGCCCATCAAGCCTTGTGCTAAGTTGCGCAAACGCGCTATCCACATCCGGCATCGCGTTGCTTGGCAGGTAGACAGCCTGGAACTTGCGCTGCCATGCAATGTCGGATTGGCATTGCGCGCAGTTACGTACATGGTCTTGCACCATGGCCATTTGTTCGCGGTCCAGGGCTTCCGTGACAAACCACGGCAGCAGCTCCTGCACCGATTTGTGTATGGTCGTCCCCAATGTGACTATACGGGCACTCATCACCGCCCCTCCACCTGATAGGAAAGCAAAATTTTCAGACGGCGCCGTGCATGAAACATCCGCGTCTTCACCGTGTTGACCGGGCAATCCATAATTTCGGCGATTTCGCCGTATGCCATGCCATGGTAATAGGTGAGGTTAATGACAGCACGCTGCTCTATCGGCAAGGCATTTAGTGCCTGCCCTACATTTTCTTGTAATTGTTTGTGAATGACATCCTGTTCCGGCTCATTCTGCATTTCATCCGGGCCGGACTCTTCCGCATCCAATTCTCGCGGCTCATCTAATAAACGTATGCCCTTGAGTGCTTTTCTATAGGCAATCGCGAAGATCCAGGTAGACACTTTGCAGCTATGATTAAACGTAGACGCTTTTTGCCAAACAATCAACATCGTGTCGTTGACTATCTCTTCTATCAACGGCACGCTACGTGTCATCCTGTCGAGAAATCTCACTAACCTGGGGAAGTAATTACGATACAGGACCTCGAACGCGCGTCTGTCACCCTCGGCAATCAAGCCGACCAGGCGCACTTCGTTCCACTCCACTATGGATGCCTTGCTCTCAGGCATCCCGGCATCTGCTTCCCAGCTTTGCGGCATCCGTTCTCCCTTGTATTGCCCGTTAATACCCTTTCAGATCGAAACGGTTCAAATACCTCCCCATCTTACCCCCGGCCCAAGCCGGATGACCGTCATCCTTTCAGCTTATAAGCAATCATCGCGGACTATATTTAGCCACTTTGTTTCATTTCGTAAAATTCGTTACATTTGCCCAACAGAAAGTGCATGCTCTAGCCTATATAGTATTAATACACGCTACGCTAGGGGACGCACATGAATACCACTTATCTTGCCTACTTACTAATCATCGCCGCGCTGGCCGGGGCGGCCTGGTTTTTATACAATAAAAAAAATCAGGGCGAATACGATTTCCGGAAAAAAAAGCCACTGACCGAAAATGAAGAAATCATGTACTGGAAGCTGGTGCAAGCCTTGCCGCAGCATTTGGTATTGACCCAAATCAGCTTACCCAGGATACTCAGTTCATCCAGTGTAGAAGCCAGGAGCTCTATCTCCCAGCAAACCCTGGATTTTTTAATCTGCGAAAAAGATTTCACTATCATCGCCGCGATAGAAATTGAAGAGAAATCGCCCGGCCGCAGCAGGAAACAAGCCGACGAGGCCAAAAAATTAGCCCTGGAAAAAGCAGGGATCAAGCTGATCAGGTGGAAATCCATTGCATTGCCGAACGATAGCGAGATCCTGAGCAGAGTATTAGGGATACGTCCCAAAGGCCCAAATTTGAAGGTCGTCCCTTCGGAAAGCTTTGACACTGAAAACGGCACCCATGGTTAGACATCTTCAACGCCAAGCATCATTACCTGGATTTGGCTAGACCCCGAGCTCAGCATCCGGTTTGCTCCAGATCCCCAACGCGGTGACCGATGTCACCGTTTTTTTATTGGAAGCACTCGTCAAAAAAACCAATAAATGCATTAATATCAGTGCCTTAGCGAAATAACATATAAATTACTTTAGATATTTGACATGAACATGCGGGCAAAGATAGAGCCAAATGCAGTCTACAAGGCGATTGACAGCCCGGTAGGTCGCCTGGTTTTGCTCGCTTCCGAACTTGGCCTGCATGCCGTTAACTGGGTAGACGAAAGCACGGTCCGGATGGAGGGATTTAGGCCAGATCCCGATTACCCGCTGCTGGTCGAGACCCAAAAACAGCTGGACCAGTATTTCGCCGGCCAGCGCAAGATCTTTGAGCTGCCCCTGGCACCGCGAGGCACGCCGTTTCAATTGCAAATATGGAAATTAATGCTGAACATCCCGTTTGGACAAACTGCTACCTATGGCGAACTTGCCGCGCTGGCCGGAGACACCAACGCCTCACGCGCCGTAGGTATGGCCAATAATAGGAATCCCATCGCCATTATCATCCCCTGCCATCGCGTGATTGGGCGTTCCGGCGCCCTGACCGGTTTCGGCGGCGGCCTGCTCAATAAGTCCATCTTGCTGGATCTGGAAAGCCAGTTCCGGCTGTTTTAAGCAAATATCCCCCCCCGCCTGCCTATCCGTCTCATTTCCCAAAAATCAAAGCGTAAAGCGAACTCGATCAAGTTTGATATTTATTCTCATTATCATTTAGAATGGCATATCATTACGTAAGAACGAATCATATGCCTGACGCTTCGAGGACTGCCGACATTACTGCCACCACCACCCTGGATCAATTACCCGTAGGCGTATCTGCGCTCGTAGATTCAATAGTTAGTATCAAGGATGGCGGCGATTTTGACGTGGCCCTGCGCCTGAAGGAACTGGGCTTTGTGCAAGGCGAGGCGGTCAAGGTCTTGCATAGAGGATATTTTGGCGGGGAACCTATTGCGGTTCGCATAGGGCAATCCACTTTTGCATTGCGCAAATTTGAGGCCGCATTGATTGGCGTCATCCGGTCTGGATCAATGGAATGAGCACAGTAAATCTCGCATCGCCCCGCATTGCACTGGTCGGCAATCCCAACTGCGGCAAGACCGCCTTGTTTAATCGCCTGACCGGCGCCCGGCAAAAAGTTGCCAACTATGCCGGCGTGACCATAGAGCGCAAGGAAGGCAAATTCCGCGCTGAATCCGGCCGCCTGTGGCACGTGCTGGACCTGCCCGGCACCTACAGCCTGAACGCCATCACCCCGGATGAAAAAATAACCAGTGACGTGGTCAAGGGCCTGCGCCCGGACGAGGCCTTGCCCGATGCCGTAGTGTGCGTGGTCGACGCCACCAACCTGAAGCGCGGCTTGCGCATCGTGCTGGAATTAAAAAACCTGGGAATTCCCATGGTATTGGCCGTCAACATGATAGACGTAGCCAAGAAAAGAAACATCCATATCAATATCGAGGCTCTGCAAGAGACGCTCGGCATTCCAGTAGTTGAAACGGTTGCGGTTGACCCGCAAGGAGTAGACGAATTATTGGCCGGACTGGAAAAGCTGGCCGGTAATTTGCAATCGCCGTCCACCCCGGTCAGCCCAGCCCTGCCCCAGTCCCCGGAAAACATACAGCGCGAAGCGAATGCCATCCTGGAACGCGCCGTTTCCTACGCAGATGTAAGAGACGACGGCAACCTCAGTCAAAAAATCGACGGCCTGGTGCTGCACCCGCTGCTTGGGCCGCTACTGTTTGCCGTCTTGATGTTCCTGGTGTTTCAGGCGGTTTTTGCCGGGGCCCAGTGGCCGATGGACCAGATCAAGAGCGGCATGGATCAGTTGGGCGGTTTCATCGAATCCACCATGCAGCCGGGCGTGTTGCAAGGCCTGTTAGTCAAGGGCGTCATCGGCGGCGCCGGTAGCGTCCTGGTGTTTTTGCCGCAAATCCTGATCCTGTTCTTCTTTATCCTGGTTATGGAAGATTCTGGCTACCTGCCGCGCGCCGCTTTCCTGCTGGACAGGATCATGGGCAAAGTGGGTCTGTCCGGCCGCGCCTTTATCCCGCTACTGTCCAGCTTTGCCTGCGCCATCCCCGGCATCATGGCGACCCGCACCATACAAAATCCGCGTGACCGCCTGGTCACGATCATGATTGCGCCGCTGATGACCTGCTCCGCCAGGCTGCCGGTATATGCGCTGATTATTGCCGCTTTCATTCCCGAAAAAGCGATCTGGGGCTGGCTCAGCCTGCAGGGCCTGGTGCTATTTGTCTTGTATATTGCCGGGATCGTGGCGGCCATGCTGGTCGCCTTCGTACTGAAGAAACAATGGGGTAGCGCACAGCAGCATTCTTTAATGCTGGAATTACCGGATTACCGCTGGCCCAATTCCCGGAACCTGCTGATAGGCTTGTGGGAGCGCGTCAAGATCTTCACTACCCGCGTGGGCACCATTATCTTGTCGTTGATGATATTGCTTTGGTTCTTGAGCAGCTTTCCCGGCGCACCGGAAAATGCCAGCCATCCGGCCATCTACTACAGCATCGCCGGCCTGCTGGGGCGCGCACTGGAAACCGTATTCGCACCCATAGGTTTCAACTGGCAAATCTGTATCGCGCTGGTTCCCGGGCTGGCGGCCAGGGAAGTCGCTGTCGCCGCCTTGGGTACCGTATATGCGTTGTCGCAATCCGGCGAACAACTGGCCAGCTCGCTGGAGCCGCTGATTGCCCACTCGTGGAGCTTGCCGACCGCCCTGTCCCTGCTGGCCTGGTACGTGTTTGCCCCACAGTGCATCGCGACACTCAGCGTGGTCAAAAGAGAGACCAATACCTTGCGCTATCCATTGTTAATGGCAGGCTATTTGTTTGCGCTGGCCTATCTTGCTTCGTTTATGACTTACCACATAGCACGCCTGCTTTTGGGAACTTGAATATGCAAACCTTGATTGCCTCCCTGATATTAGCTTTCGCTACCGTCTACCTGGCTTGGCGCTGGATGCCGAAGGCTGGGCAGCAGCAACTGGGCAACTGGGCTTCCCGGAAAATCCCGGCGCTGTCTCCCTACCTGGCCAAGTCCGCCGGCGGCTGCTCCAGCGGTTGCTCGTCCTGTGGCAATAGCAAGGCCGACAATACCGGCTGCAGCGCCGGCGCCACACCAAAGACTGTCCATCAAGTCCACCCCATAGTCTTGGTCAGGCGCCAGCAATAAGTATGAAATAAGCCCTGAAAAGCCGGCAACAGCTGCGTTGCCCTATGCCGACATGCTGCCCTCAAGCCAGATTGGCGGTATCGCCGTATTTGGTGTATCCTAAAATCAATAATTAGTATTTTGTACAACATGCCCGGACACTCCGGGCATGGGCCGCGGCGTAGCAGCACCTGCAGCCACGGCATGCAAAAACATCAGAGACAAGCAAGGATGGCGATAGCCACTATGAGCACGCTGATATATGACAAAACAGACAAAGGCCGGGAAGAAATAGCGACGCGCAAGTACCAACTCGCGCCCCGCCTCAGGACGCTGCTGGTGATGGTAGACGGCAAGCAGACCGAGGATGACTTGCTGAAAAAAGTAGCCGGACTTGGCCTCAGCCAACAAAACCTGAACGAGCTGATAGAGCAGCAATTTATCGCGATTGCCGCCACCACCATCCCCGCCGCTGTGGCAACTCCAGCCAGGCCCCTTGCTGCCGCAGCCGCTCAGGAAAATGCCGCAGAAGAAAATGGCCCAGATTCAGTCTTGGGCCTGGGCCAGGATTCCAATATGGTGCTGGACGATGCCGAGCGCTTCCAGGCCATCTATAATTTTTTCAATGAAACCATCAAGAGCACCCTGGGTCTGCGCGGCTTTACCCTGCAGATGAAAGTCGAGCGCGCGGCAACGCTGGAAGACTTCCGCGAATTGAGGCGGACTTACCTGGAAGCCGTGCAGAAAGCCAAGGGCAATGAAATGGCCCGCAGCCTGCGCCACCGCCTGGACCAGTTATTGTATGCGGGGGAAAAGCCGCCTTCGGACACCACCCTGATGTAATCCCGGGACAGGCCGCAAGATTTGCTGCCACCCAGTCTTCCTCGGCAATGTCTAGGCTTAAAACAGCAAGCCACCGCCCTTCCTGAACAAGGCAATATCGACAAACCCGGACAAATGCAAGTCCGGGTCAGACGGGCTGATCGTCAGGCCCCCAAGATCAATCTGGCTCTTTTGCGCAAACAGGTTCTGCGCGCCGTTACGGTTTGTTGCATTGCCCGACTGCATGGCCTTGACCAGGGATTTGCCTACGACAAAACCTTCCAGCGTCAGCGAGGAAAGGCTCTCGTCGCGGTATTTTTTCATCATCCGGATATGCTCGTTCTGGATCACGGAAACCGCCGCCGACGGATTCGGCACCACCTGGGAAAATACCGTCCACTCCAGCATCTTCGGGCCCGCCATTTCCGCCAGCGTGGTCAGGTTGATCAATGAAGTACCGGCCACAAAAATCCTGGGAGCATGCTTCCTGAACTCCTTCAGAAACAAGCCGCTGCCTATCGTATCGGCGATCGCTATCACGATGTCCGGCGTTGCGGCAGCCAATTTTTTCGCCTCTTTGTCGGTATCGGCCGGCAGGCTAGATATTTTCGCAGTCCCGCCCAAGGCCAGGCCACGCCGTCCCAGTTCGGCCACTACATACTGGTAAGCCTCCTGATTCAGCGGATTTTCCTGGTAGGCGATTCCCACTTTCTTGATGCCCAGCTTGGCAAAGTAGGAGAAGATGTAGTCAATCTCCTGTTGCTGGCTGGGGCGCCAGAATAATACTCGCTGGCCGTAATTTTTCGACGAATTCGCCAAAGGTGCAAATAATACGAGCCCGCTCCTGGCAAAGCTATGCGACGTCACCACCGCTTGCACCACCTCGCCGCCTATGCCGCCTATCAGGTAGTCGACCTTATCCTGTTCTATTAATTCGCTGACGGCCCTGACTGCCTGCGCGGCATCGCCATGGTCATCGCGCGTCAGGTACTGTATGCGCCGGCCATTGACACCGCCGGCGGCATTCACGCTGTCGAAATAGGTCGCCAGCCCGGTCACATAATCCCGGCCTATGCTGCCATTCTGCCCGGACAGGTCGATTGCCTGGCCGACGATGATGGCTTTTTCTGCCGCCAGCGCATCGCCGACAGCAAAGCCGCCAGTCAACAAGAGCAGCGCAGGCAGCAAGGACGTGAAGAGCTTAAGCATGCAATATTTTCCAGGACCAAATTCTGGAGTGTGCATTTTGATTGTGACCAGGCTATGACCCAGAATATGGATCGAAAATCGCGAGTCCATGAAAAAAGCCAGGCAAGCCTGGCTTTTGCATCGCTACTACAAAGTAACAACATCTGTCTCGCTGCTTATTCTATGCCCTGGCTATTCAGGTAATCTTCATAGTTACCCTGGAAGTCGATAATTTCATTTTCCTTGACTTCCAGCACCCGCGTCGCCAGCGAGGATACGAACTCGCGGTCGTGCGATACAAAAATCAAAGTGCCGGCATATTTTTCCAGCGCAATGTTCAGGGATTCTATCGACTCCATGTCCATATGGTTGGTCGGCTCATCCATCAGCAGCACGTTGTGGCGGCCCAGCATCAGCTTGCCGTACATCATGCGGCCCTTCTCGCCGCCCGACAGGACTTTGACCGATTTTTTCACATCGTCGCCGCCGAACAGCAGCCGGCCCAGGATCGAGCGCACCGCCTGGTCGTCGTCGCCCTCTTGCGTCCAGCGTCCTATCCAATCGGTCAGGTTTTTATCCTCGGAAAATTCTTCGGTGGGATCTTGCGGCATATAGCCTACATTGGCGTTTTCCGCCCATTTTGACATGCCCTTGTCGGCGTGCAGGCCGGTGACATCGGTACCGCCTATGCAGCGCAACAGGGTGGTCTTACCGGCGCCGTTGGCGCCAATGATGGCAATCCGTTCGCCGGCTTCCACCATGATGTCAAAGTTTTTGAACAAGGTGCGGTCGTAGGCCTTGGTCAAGCCTTGTACCTCTACCGCCAGCCTGTGCAACTTCTTCTCGCCGTCAAAACGGATGAAGGGATTCTGGCGGCTGGACGGCTTGATGTCCTCGACCTTGATCTTCTCGATCTGCTTGGCGCGCGAGGTCGCCTGGCGGGCCTTGGACTTGTTGGCAGAGAAGCGGCGCACGAAATCTTGCAGTTCGGCGACCTTGTCCTTGGCCTTGGCGTTATTCGCCATTTGCTGGGCACGCGCCTGCGACGATGCCAGCATGTAGTCGTCGTAATTGCCGGGGTAGACCTTCAATGTACCGTAGTCCATGTCGGCCATGTGGGTGCATACCTGGTTCAGGAAATGGCGATCATGGGAAATGATGATCATCGTGGAATTGCGCTCGTTCAGCACGTCTTCCAGCCAGCGTATGGTATTGATATCCAGGTTATTGGTCGGTTCGTCCAGCAACAGGATATCTGGATTTGAGAACAAGGCCTGCGCCAGCAGCACGCGCAGCTTCCAGCCCGGCGCAATCGAGCTCATAGGGCCCTGGTGCTGGTCGGTGGGTATGCCTACCCCCAGCAGCAGTTCGCCGGCGCGGGCTTCCGCGGTATAACCATCGTATTCGGCAAATTTTGCTTCCAGGTCGGCGGCCTTCATGTAGTCGTCGTCGGTCGCTTCAGGATTTGCATAAATGGCATCCCGCTCCGCCATCGCCGCCCACATTTCCGTATGCCCCATCATCACGACATCCAGCACGCGCATTTCTTCAAACGCGAATTGATCCTGGCGCAACTTACCCAGGCGTTCATTGGGGTCCAGCATGACGGTGCCGGACGATTGCTCTAGGTCGCCGCCCAGGATCTTCATGAACGTGGATTTGCCACAACCATTGGCGCCGATCAGGCCGTAGCGGTTGCCGTCGCCAAATTTGACTGAGATGTTTTCAAACAGCGGCTTGGGGCCGAACTGCATCGTGATATTTGCGGTAGAAAGCACAAAAAACCTTTTACGAGAAAATGCTGAAGAGATATAACTAACCTTCCATTATACCATCGTCGTCGCCACTCCCCTCAAAACTGGCGCCTGCACCCGGACATTCGTCCATCCCAGCCGCGGAATCCACCAGCAAACGGCGCCCCACCTCCTCAACCAATCCCAATAAAAAATGTCAGTTGCCAAGCCTTTTCTGATATCGAGCATGACGCGAAAAACTTATACAAAGCAACAGCTTAGGTTATTTACTGGGGACTTCAGCCCACTGTAGGTTTGTAGACTGGGGGCTACATAGGAGTCTTGCGGTTGCGGTCTTGGCGTGCCTGCTGGCCGCCCTCCGCCGTCTGCGTTGGCGCGTACCGCGCTATCTAATTGCTACCGCTTCGGATTCCTGGGGTTGCCAACCGCCGCCGAGCGCCTTGAATGCCGCGACCGCCGCGCGTGCGGATTCGGTTTGCGCTTGCGCTCGCATATCGGAGACACGCAGCAAGTTCTCGTCGGCTTGCAGGACTTCGATAAGGCTGACGACTCCTTTCTGATATGCCGCAAACGAGCTCCCCCTCGCTCGACTGAGCGAATCCACACCCTGGGCGAGTATACCGGCCTGATCCTCGCGCTTTACCAAGGCCGAGAACGCGTTTTCCACGTCTTCGGTAGCACGCAGCACGGCTAGCCGATAACCGGCTAGCGCCTCGGCTTCCTGGCCTTTGGCTAGGTCAATCTGCGCGTTGATGCGACCGAAGTCGAACAGACGCCAGCGAAGGCCCAGCACGCCGGCGGCTTGACTTGCGCCGCTGGTAAACAGGTTGCCGCTAGACACCGATGTCGCGCTGCCGATCAATCCGCTAAAGGAGAGCTTGGGGTAATACTCGGCGATCGCCATGCCGATACGAGCGTTCGACGCTGCCAGACGGCGTTCAGCCACGATCAGATCGGGCCGACGCCTGAGCAAATCACCAGGCGATCCGGTTGATACGATCCGTGGGGCGGCCGGAATAACGCTAGCATTCGCCAGTTCCTCCCTGTGCGTGCCGGGCGATGTACCCAGCATCACATCCAGCGCATTCATGGCCGTATCCAACCCTGCTTCGAGGACCGGTACCGATGCCCGCACTTGGGCAAGCGCACCCTCGACCTGCTGCACCTGAAGCTCGGCTGCCAGGCCCTTGCTATAAAGCAGATTGATCGTTGAGAGAAGCTCCTGTTGCGTCTGTACCTGCCTACGGGCAACGTCAAGGCGGGTTTGCAGTCCGCGGATGCTGATGTAGATGTCAGCGGTCTGCGCCGCCACCGCCAATCGTGTCGCTGTAGCGCCAGCCTCCGAAGCCTGATACTCGGCCAGCGCCGCTTCCCGTCCGCGACGCACGCCACCGAATACGTCCAGCTCCCAGCCTACGCCGAGGTTGGCCTCATAGGCGTTGCCGTAACGATCGAAATTGGGCCTTGAGTTCAAGACTTGCCCCAACGGCGTTTCAACCGACTGGTAGGCTCGTGCACCCTGGGCATTGATGTTGCCGGAAGGCAGCAGCGCTGCATTCGCTGCCCCGAGTCCTGCGCGCGCCTGCGCGACACGAGCGGATGCCTGCGCAAGATCCAAATTCTGCTCCAACGCAAGCGTCACGAAGCGGGTCAGTTGTGGATCGCCAAAGCTGCCCCACCACACGATAAAGTCAGCGGTGACGTTGGCATGTCGTTGCTGAACGGCCGTTTGACCTAGATAGCGATCTGGCATGGGCGTGTCGGGCCGATTGTAATCTGGTCCGACAGCGCAACCCGCCGAAAGGCTGGCGATGACTAATATGAAGAGAGTGCGTTTAAGTAGCATGGACATCTTCCGCGAAGTGAAGGGGAAAAATTATGATGTGACTATATCACACATTAGTCACTCGTTGTGCAAATCGAGCATAAGAGGTAAGCTGTCGAATATGAGCAAAGCAACCACCTATCCGGGCTCAGCCCGAGGCCCAGTCGATCACGAGGTGCGAGATCAAATTGTTGTCGCGGCTACCGAGCACTTCCGCCTGTATGGCTACGAAAAGACCACCGTCTCTGACCTTGCCAAGGCCATCGGCTTTTCCAAAGCCTATATTTATAAGTTCTTCGAGTCCAAGCAGGCCATTGGCGAACTGATTTGCGCAAATTGCCTGCACGAGATCGAAATGGATGTCAGAACAGCCGTTGACGGAGTCGACCGTCCGCCAGAGAAACTTCGGCGCATGTTCAGGACCGGCGTCGAGTCAAGCCTTCGCCTGTTTTTTGAAGATCGCAAGCTCTATGACATTGCCGCCTCGGCTGCCACCGAACATTGGGAGGCAGTACGCGCCTTTGAGGGGCGCATTCAGGCAATACTGCAGGACATCCTGCGTCAGGGGCGCGAGACAGAGGAGTTTGAGCGCAAGACGCCGCTCGATGAGACGGCGACGGCGATTTACCTTGTCATTCGCCCCTACCTCAATCCATTGCTTTTGCAACACAGCTTTGATTCCGCAGATGATGCTCCTGCGCAACTATCTAATCTGGTGCTGCGCAGCCTATCGCCATAAATACTGAATATTGATGTGACTATTGACTTACTTGGTCACTAGTCTCAAAATAGAAATCCTGTTTAGCTCTTTATGGGATTTCTATGCTCCGCCGTCTCGTTTTCTCTGCCGCCATATCTACATTGCCGTTTGCACTGGTCGCTTGTGGCGAAAAACCGCAATCCGATCCTCGTACCGAAACGCCGCTGGTACGTGCGGCTACCATTCAGGGCGCGGTCGCTGCATCACGTACGTTCACTGGAACCGTAGCCGCTCGGGTGCAAAGCGATCTTGGCTTCCGGGTCTCCGGCAAGGTGCTAGAACGGCTTGTCGATGCGGGGCAAGCCGTTAAGCGCGGGCAGCCGCTCATGCGCATTGACTCCGTCGACCTGAAGCTCGCAGCTCATGCTCAGCAGGAAGCGGTCGCCGCAGCCCGAGCACGGGCGCAGCAAACGGCGGAGGATGAAGCCCGCTACCGCGACCTGCGCGGAACCGGCGCGATATCAGCTTCAGCCTATGACCAGGTCAAGGCTGCAGCAGATGCCGCCAAAGCCCAGCTCAATGCGACCGAAGCCCAAGCCGAAGTGGCGCGTAACGCGAGCCGATACACGGAGTTGGTAGCGGATTCCGACGGCGTCATCATGGAAACGCTGGTCGAACCTGGCCAAGTCGTCAACGTGGGACAGGTCGTGGTGCGTGTAGCCCATGCCGGACGCCGCGAAGCCGTCATCCAATTGCCGGAAACCTTGCGCCCTGCGGTCGGCTCAGTCGGCCAGGCCACGCTTTTTGGCAAAGAGGGTGTTGCCGTTCCGACCAAACTCAGGCAGCTCTCAGACGCCGCAGATCGACAAACCCGTACCTTCGAGGCACGGTATGTATTGGATGGAGAGCTGTCCAACGCCCCATTGGGCACAACGGTCACCATTCAGATCCCGGATGCACATCCCGCTACGCAAGGCGGCTTGCGGGTACCGATTGGCTCCCTGTCCGACGCGGGCAAGGGGTCGGGAGTCTGGGTCATCGAAGGCAAGCCAACAAAGGTTTCCTGGCGGGCGGTCGCGGTCCAGCGACTGGACGACGACGGCGCGTACATTGCAGGTCAACTCAAGCTTGGTGACCGGATAGTCGCACTCGGCACTCACCTGCTGCGTGAAGGCGAGCAGGTCCGGGTGGCTGATCAAGCCGTCGCCGCAACCGTGGGAGTGCGGCCATGAGCGAAGGTCGCTTCAACCTGTCGGCGCTCGCCGTACGCGAGCGCTCTGTCACCTTGTTTCTGATCTGCCTGATCTCGTTGGCCGGACTTATCTCCTTCTTCAAACTTGGACGGGCGGAAGACCCCGCATTCACGGTCAAAGTGATGACCATCGTTACTGCTTGGCCAGGCGCCACCGCACAGGAAATGCAGGATCAAGTAGCCGAGAAGATCGAAAAGCGCATGCAGGAGCTGCGCTGGTATGAGCGTACCGAGACCTACACCAGACCTGGTTTAGCCTTCACCACCTTGACCTTGCTCGACAGCACGCCACCTTCGGAGGTGCAGGGAGAGTTTTACCAAGCCCGAAAGAAAGTCAGCGATGAGGCAAACAGCCTTCCGTCTGGCGTGATCGGGCCGATGATCAACGACGAATACGCGGATGTAACCTTTGCCCTATTCGCACTCAAGGCCAAGGGCGAACCACAGCGCCTGCTTATACGCGACGCGGAGACGCTGCGTCAGCGGCTGCTGCACGTGCCGGGCGTAAAGAAGGTCAACATCGTTGGCGAACAGTCCGAGCGCATCTACGTCGAGTTTTCGCATGAGCGCCTGGCAACGCTGGGCGTCAGCCCACAGGAAGTATTCGCCGCACTCAATAGTCAGAACGCTCTAACGCCGGCTGGTTCCGTGGAAACCAAGGGGCCGCAGGTGTTCATTCGCCTGGACGGCGCTTTCGATCAATTGCAAAAGATCCGCGATACGCCGGTCGTCGCGCAAGGTCGAACATTGAAACTGTCGGACATCGCCACGATCAAGCGTGGCTATGAGGACCCGGCGACTTTCGTGATCCGCAATGGCGGCGAACCCGCGCTGCTGCTGGGCATCGTCATGCGCGATGGTTGGAACGGACTCGACCTGGGCAAGGCGCTGGATAAAGAGGTCGGTGCGATCAACGCCGATATGCCGCTGGGCATGGGCCTGACCAAGGTCACAGACCAAGCCGTCAATATCAGCTCGGCGGTCGATGAGTTCATGATCAAGTTCTTTGCCGCGCTGCTGGTGGTCATGCTGGTGTGTTTCGTGAGCATGGGCTGGCGTGTAGGTATTGTAGTTGCTGCGGCTGTGCCGCTGACGCTGGCGGCAGTCTTCGTGGTGATGGCCGCGACCGGAAAGAACTTCGACCGCATCACGCTGGGCTCGCTGATTCTGGGGCTGGGCCTGCTTGTGGACGACGCCATCATTGCCATTGAGATGATGGTGGTAAAGATGGAAGAAGGTTACGACCGCATCGCCGCGTCCGCCTATGCGTGGAGCCATACTGCCGCGCCTATGCTCTCCGGCACGCTGGTCACGGCCGTCGGCTTTATGCCCAATGGCTTTGCCCGTTCCACCGCGGGCGAATACACCAGCAATATGTTCTGGATCGTCGGCATCGCACTAATCGCGTCCTGGGTAGTCGCCGTGGTCTTTACACCTTACCTTGGCGTCAAGCTTTTACCTGACCTCAAAAAAGTCGAAGGCGGCCACGACTCGCTCTACGATACGCCACGCTATAACCGTTTCCGCCAAGTGTTGGAGCGCGTCATCACACGCAAATGGCTGGTCGCCGGTACGGTAATAAGCCTTTTCATCGTGGCCGTGCTAGGCATGGCAGTGGTCAAGAAGCAATTCTTCCCGATCTCAGACCGCCCCGAGGTGCTGGTCGAGGTACAGATGCCCTATGGCACCTCGATAGGCCAGACCAGCGCCGCCACAGAGAAGGTGGAAGCATGGTTGGCCAAACAGCCGGAAGCGAAGATTGTCACGGCCTACGTCGGCCAAGGCGCGCCACGCTTCTACTTGGCAATGGGACCAGAACTGCCTGACCCGTCGTTTGCCAAGATCGTGGTCCGAACTGACAACCAGGATGAGCGCGAGATATTGAAAAAACGGTTACGCAAGGCAATCGCCGACGGCCTCGCCCCTGAGGCGCGCGTGCGTGTCACCCAGCTCGTATTCGGCCCGTACTCGCCGTTCCCGGTCGCCTACCGCGTCACTGGCCCGGACCAGGACAAGCTACGCGGCATCGCGACTGAAGTGCAGCAGGTCATGGATGCCAGTCCGATGATGCGTACCGTCAACGCTGACTGGGGTACGCGCACGCCCATGCTGCACTTCACCTTGCAGCAAGACCGATTGCAGGCCGTAGGGCTGACCTCCAGCGCCGTGGCGCAGCAACTGCAATTCTTGCTGAACGGCGTGCTCGTCACCGCTGTACGTGAGGACATTCGCACGGTGCAAGTCACGGCACGTTCGGCTGGCGACAGCCGGCTCGACCCGGCCAAGATCGCGGACTTCACGCTGGCTGGCGCCAATGGGCAACGCATC
Organism: Pseudomonadota bacterium; assembly: GCA_040390485.1. Lineage (GTDB taxonomy): Bacteria > Pseudomonadota > Gammaproteobacteria > Burkholderiales > Burkholderiaceae_D > Undibacterium. Next base: position 27,013 of record JAZJYH010000071.1, on the reverse strand, counting down.
CCGTTGTCACAGGTGGGGAAGGTCGACGTGCGCATGGAGGAACCAATCATGCGCCGTCGTGACCGGATGCCTACTATCACCGTACGGGGCGACATCGCCGATGGCTTGCAGCCACCGGACGTGTCAGCAGCCATCACCCAGCAACTCCAGCCTATCATGGACAAGCTGCCGGGCGGCTACCGCATCGAACAGGCCGGTGCCATCGAGGAGTCGGGCAAAGCGACGACAGCGATGTTGCCGCTATTCCCCATCATGCTGGCGATCACCCTGCTCATCATCATTTTCCAGGTGAGCTCGATCTCCGCGATGGTCATGGTCTTCCTGACCAGCCCGCTGGGGCTGATCGGTGTGGTGCCAACCCTGATCTTGTTTCAGCAACCGTTCGGCATCAACGCCCTGGTCGGCCTGATCGCACTGTCGGGCATCCTGATGCGCAACACGCTGATCCTCATTGGACAGATCCGCCATAACGAGCAGGCTGGACTGGCGCCATTCGATGCAGTTGTCGAGGCAACCGTGCAGCGTTCCCGACCGGTGATCTTGACCGCATTGGCGGCGATCTTGGCCTTTATCCCGCTTACCCATTCAGTGTTCTGGGGCACCCTCGCTTACACGCTGATCGGCGGCACGTTTGCAGGAACGATTCTGACCCTCGTGTTCTTGCCGGCGATGTATTCCATCTGGTTCAAGATCAGGCCGGCCCCATCGCGAAGCTGATCTGCCGCTCATCCCAATTCACCCATACAGAAAGGAACTGCTATGTCGAATTCCAAAGTTGTCGTTATTACCGGCGTGTCATCGGGCATCGGACGTGCCACCGCCGAAATGTTTGCCAAGCGTGGCTGCCGGGTATTCGGCACCGTACGCAACACTACCAAAGCACAGTCAATACCTGGTGTTGAACTGGTCGAAATGGATATCCGTGACGAAGCGTCAGTTCAACATGGAATCCAGACCATCATCGCCCAGGCCAAGCGCATTGACGTGCTTGTCAATAGTGCAGGCGTGACCCTGCTCGGCTCGACGGAAGAAACGTCGATTGCCGAGGCTCAGTCGCTGTTCGATACCAACGTTTTTGGCATCTTGCGCACAACGCAAGCGGTACTGCCACACATGCGTGCGCAACGGTCGGGGAGAATCGTCAATATCAGCTCGGTGCTGGGCTTTCTTCCGGCTCCGTACATGGGGCTCTATTCCGCATCCAAGCATGCCGTTGAAGGGATGTCTGAAACCTTGGATCATGAGGTGCGCAAGTTCGGCATCCGTGCAACGTTGGTCGAGCCTTCCTTCACCAAGACCAATCTGGATCTCAATGCACCCCATGCAGTGTCCAAACTTTCAGCCTATGACGATGAACGCGACGACGTGTTCCGCGCAATTGAACAAAATGTCAAAGGCGCACCTGAGCCCGATGGTGTCGCGACCGCGATTATCGATGCCGCTTTGGGGGCTTGGAGAATGCGGCGCACTCCGAAAGGCCAAGCATCTCTTCTGAGCAAATTGCGCCGCTTCATGCCTGCTGGCCCCGTCGATGCAAGCCTGAGGAAAACATTTGGACTCGCCTGAAATCGGCTCCCTGCTTTCACGTCAAGGCCGAAATCAACGGGCTTTGCTCTACCGAACCTGGCACACCTAATTATCGGAACGCTTTGTCTTTGACGTGCCGGCAGCTTGACGGCAAGTAGCACTAGCTGCCTGCAAATTTGAAGCAGATTCACGAGGACCTCAAAGAGTTGAGGTTACGAGGGATCATACAACCGCGTGGCGGCATTCGCCAGGCAATGGAAGGCGGGCCAATCGGATAAGGTCAATTCGGCGAGCAAACGAACAGCCCGGGGTATGGTGAATCCGCTTAATCCCTAGGAAACTCGTTGTAGCGGGCCTCAGCGTAGATCAATCAAATTTGGCACTGATCACGGCATGAAATAAAAAACCCGGCATGACTGTCAGCATGCCGGGTTCGATGGATGGCAATTACCGCTATTACTGCCTATGGGCAAGATTTAGCCATTAAAGCCCTTGCCTTCAGCGGCCAATTTGGCCAGCAGCGGCGCCGGTTTCCAGGCGTCGCCGTGACGGCCTTTGGCGTATTTTTCCATCGCCATCACCACATTAGGCAAGCCTACCGTGTCGGCGTAGAACATGGGGCCACCGCGGTGCAGCGGGAAACCATAGCCGGTCAGGTACACCATATCGATGTCGGAGGCCCGCATGGCGATGCCCTCTTCCAGGATATACGCGCCTTCGTTGGCCAGTGCAAATACCAGGCGCTCGACGATTTCCTGGTCGCTGATCTTGCGGCGTTCAACGCCGATATCGGCCGAATGCTTGACGATCATGTCGTTGACGATCTGCGATGGATAAGCCTTGCGGTCACCTGGTTTGTAGTCATACCAGCCGGCGCCGGTCTTTTGGCCGAAACGCCCCAGCTCGCACAACAGGTCGGCGGTCTTGGAGTAGCTGATCTGTGGCTTTTCCACATAGCGGCGCTTGCGGATATACCAGCCGATATCGTTACCGGCCAGATCACCCATGCGGAACGGGCCCATCGCAAAGCCGAATTTTTCAACGGCTTTATCCACCTGCTCGGGCGTGCAGCCTTCCTCAAGCAGGAAACCGGCTTGGCGGCTGTACTGTTCTATCATGCGATTGCCGATGAAGCCGTCGCAGACACCGGAAACGACGCCGGTTTTCTTGATCTTCTTGGACAAGGCCAGCGTAGTCGCCAGTACGTCCTTCGCCGTTTTTTTGCCGCGCACGATTTCCAGCAATTTCATCACATTGGCAGGGCTGAAGAAATGCGTACCGACCACGTCTTGCGGACGCTTGGTGAAACTCGCAATCTGATCCACGTCCAACGTCGACGTATTGGAGGCCAGGATGGCGCCCGGCTTCATCACTTCGTCCAGCTTCTTGAATACCTGCTCCTTGACGCCCATGTCTTCAAACACCGCTTCCACCACGATATCCGCCTGGCCGATACCCTCATACGACAAGGTACCGGTGATCAGGCCTACGCGCTGGTCGAACTTCTCTTGCGTCAGTTTGCCTTTCTTCATCGTGTTTTCGTAATTCTTGCGTATCGTGGCCAGGCCCTTGTCCAGGGCTTCCTGCTTCATTTCCAGGATCTGGACCGGGATGCCGGCATTGGCGAAGTTCATCGCAATCCCGCCGCCCATGGTGCCGGCGCCAATCACCGCCGCAGATTTGACGGCGCGGGTCGGCGTATCTTCCGGCACGTCGGGTATCTTGCTGGCCGCGCGTTCGCCGAAGAAGGCATGCCGCAAAGCCTTGGACTCGGTGGTCTGCACCAGCTCCACGAACAGCTCGCGCTCAAACTTGATGCCGTCGTCAAACTTCATCGTCACCGACGCAGCGACCGCTTCCACGCATTTCAGTGGTGCCGGGAAAGGGCCGGCCATCGCCCGCACCGTATTGCGCGAGAATTGCAGGAAAGCTTCATAGTTAGGGTAGTTGACCTTGATGTCGCGCACGCGCGGCAAGGGGCGCGCATCGGCAATCTTGTTGGCAAATGCCAGCGCGCCAGCCATCAGTTCGCCTTCGACCAGCTCATTGAACAAGGCGGTTTTCGCCAATTTTTCGGAGGGAACAGGGTTGCCCGACACGATCATGTTCAAGGCCATTTCCAGGCCCAGTACACGCGGCAGGCGCTGCGTGCCGCCGGCACCCGGCAAAATGCCCAGCTTCACTTCCGGCAGCGCAATCTGGGCGCCGGGGCTCGCCACACGATAGTGGCAACCCAGCGCCAGCTCCAGGCCGCCGCCCATGCAGACCGTATGGATGGCCGCAACCACCGGCTTGTCTGAGCTTTCCACCACATTGATGACCGTATGCAGCGTAGGCTCGGCCATCGCTTTCGGGGAATTGAATTCCTTGATGTCGGCGCCGCCGGAAAATGCCTTGCCGGCGCCGGTAATGACGATCGCTTTCACGGCAGCGTCATTCAGCGCTTTTTTCATGCCGTCGACAATCGCGCTGCGCGTCGAATGCCCAAGGCCGTTGACAGGGGGATTGTTCAGGGTGATGACGGCCACGTTGCCGTTGACTTGATATTCTGCAGTCATGTCTCTTCCTATGGTTAATTTGGATGTTGCAGACAGAACCCAGTCTGCGCTTTATGTCTCAAGTATTAATATACCGCAAAAAGAACGACCGTATTATTTTTTTTGAAAAATGCTGTAACAACAAGCGAAAATTCGCAAACACCAAAGGCAACAGGGAAGTATTTTCATACTTCCCTGCGGCAATTACTGAATGGAAGCGATGACAGGCCCTAGACTTCCAGCCATTCCTTGCGGATATTTTCATTTGCCTGCAAGTCCGACGGACTCCCTTCAAACACTATAGAACCGTGACCCATCACATACAAGCGCTGCGAGATTTCCAGCGCAATCGCCAGCTTTTGCTCCACCAGCAAGACCGAGATGCCGCGGTTCTTGAGCTCCTTCAGGTATTCCGCCACCAGTTCGACGATCTTGGGAGCCAGCCCTTCGGTCGGCTCGTCGATCATGATCAGGTCGGGATCGCCCATCAGCGTGCGGCACAGGGTCAGCATTTGCTGTTCGCCGCCGGAAAGCACGCCGGCCGCCGTATGCTGGCGTTCTTTCAGGCGGGGAAACATCTTGTACATGTCGTTCAGCGTCCAGCGCGACTTCTTGCCGGATTTCTCCCCCAGGATCAGGTTCTGCTCCACCGTCAGCGTAGGGAAGATGTCGCGGTTTTCAGGCACATAACCGAGCCCCTTGTGTGCGATCTGGAAGGCTTTCAGGCCTATGATCTGCTCGCCCTTGAAGCGTATGGACCCGGTGGCATTGACTTGCCCCATAGTCGCCTTCACGGTGGTAGAACGCCCCACCCCGTTGCGTCCCAGCAAGCTGACGATTTCTCCCTCGTTGACTACCAGGTCCACCCCGTGCAAGACATGGCTCTTGCCGTAAAAGGCATTCAGGTCCTTAATTTCGAGTAATGCACTCATCGTTATGCCTCCGCCGGTGCATGACCACCCAAATACGCATCTTTTACCTTCTGGTTGTTGCGAATATTCACCGGTGTGTCGCAGGCAATCACCTCGCCATACACCACCACGGCAATCTTGTCGGCCAGGCCAAACACCACGCTCATGTCATGCTCCACCATCAACAAGGTCTTGCCTACGGTCACCTTGCGTATCAGTTCCACTGCCATATCCGATTCGGAACGGCTCATACCGGCAGTCGGCTCATCCAGCAGGATCACATCGGCGCCGCCGGCGATCGTAATGCCGATCTCCAGCGCGCGTTGCTCGGCATAGGTCAGCAAGCCGGCGGTAATGTCGCGCCGGCGCTTCAGGCCTATCTGCTCCAGCACCGCTTCGGCCCTCTCATGCGCATCCTTAAGGCCATTCAGCCTGTGCCAGAAAGAATACTTGTAGCCCAGCGACCACAGCACGGCGCAGCGCAGGTTTTCATACACCGACAAGCGGTGAAAAATATTGGTGATCTGAAAACTGCGCGACAAGCCACGCCGATTGATTTCAAACGGCCGCAAGCTGGTAATGCTTTCGCCATTTAATAAAATGTCGCCGTCACTGATAGGAAAACGGCCCGAAATCAGGTTAAACAAGGTCGATTTACCGGCGCCGTTAGGTCCGATGATGGCAAAGCGCTCGCCTTTCGGCACCTGCAGCGTGGCCCCGCGTATGATTTCAGACTTGCCGAAACTCTTCCTGACTTCCTTTAACTCAAGCGAGAACGTAGTCATGCTTGCGCCCTCCGCATTTGATCTTCAATTTCGGTATTCACTTCGCCCCATTTCTGCGCAAACACAGCTTTGCAGCGCAGGAAACCCCAGGTGCCGGCGGCAATCAGCAGCAGCGCGACTATCCATGGGGTCGGTTGCGCCGTGTCCACCTGGACGCCGAACAGGCCGATCACCGAACCCTGGGTGGAGTCCAGCGTGCGTTGATACAGCATCTCTATCGCAATCACGCTGCCGGCCAGCGCCACCAGCGACACCAGCACGACTTTCCACATGGCCGGCCAGATGCGCTTGAACATGCCGAATTTGGCTACCCGCAGATTCATCATCATGATGCTGGCCATGCCGCCCGGCGCAAACATCACGATCACGATGAAAAATATCCCCAGGTATAACTGCCAGGCCTTGGTGAAGTCCGACAGCATCACCGTCAGGAACACACCTATCACCGCCCCTATCATGGGTCCGAAGAAGAAGCCTACGCCGCCGATGAAGGTGAACAGCAGCACGCCGCCGGAACGGAGGGCGCTGACATTTTCTGCGCTGACGATTTCAAAATTGATCGCCGACAGGCCGCCGGCAATCCCGGCAAAGAAGGCCGACAGGATCAGGGTCAGGTAGCGCACCCACTGCGTGTCGTAACCGACGAATTCGACCCGTTCCGGATTATCCCTGACCGCATTGGCCAGACGACCCAAGGGAGTTTGGGTAAACGCATACATGCCCACGGTACTGATCAGTAGCCAGAAAGCGATCAGGTAGTACACCTGGATTTGCGGCCCATAGGTAATGCCCAGGAAGGGTTGGCCAATCACGCGATTGGTAGAGATGCCGCCTTCGCCACCGAAAAAAGTGGGGAACATCAGCGAGCAGGCGAACACCAGCTCAACGATGCCCAGTGTAATCATCGAGAACGTGGTCCCGGATTTCTTGGTAGTGACATAGCCGAACAAGACGCCAAAGAACATTCCCGCCACGCCGCCGACCAGCGGCACTAGCGTAATGGGGAAATAGAAAGCGCCATTGGTCACCAGGTTCATCGTATGGATCGCAAAGAACGCGCCCAGACCGGAATACACCGCGTGGCCGAAGGACAGCATGCCGCCCTGTCCCAGCAGCATATTGTAGGAGAGCCCGAAGATCATCAAGGTACCGACCTGCGACAACAAGGACAGGGAGCCGCCTTTGTTGAATATCAGTGGCGCGACGATCAATACGAATACGAAAGCGCTCCAGATGATCCAGCGCGCGAGATTTAGGGGTTTGTATTTAAGTGTAGTAGTCATGGTTATCCTTCGCGTGTACCCAGCAAACCTTTTGGCCGGAAGATGAGGATAAGCACCAGTAACAGGTAGGGCATGATGGGCGCGGTTTGCGCAATAGTCAGGCTCAGCAGCGGATATCCCGGCGTCGTTGCGGTCACCTGGGTGCCCACTTTGGCCAGCAAGGACGCAAAAGAGTAATCGAGCGCCACGGCATAGGTCTGCACCACGCCTATCAGTATCGAGGCCACGAAAGCCCCCGCTAAAGAGCCCATGCCGCCCACTACCACGACCACGAAGATGATGCTGCCCAGCGTTGCCGCCATGCCCGGTTCGGTGACGAAGGCATTGCCGCCGACCACCCCGGCCAGACCGGCCAGTGCGCAACCGCCGCCGAACACCAGCATGAATACGCGCGGCACATTATGTCCCAGCGCTTCTACCGTATCCGGATGGGTCAGGGCCGCCTGTATCACCAGGCCTATCCTGGTCCGGGTCAGCAATAGATAGATGGAGACTAGCATCAATAACGCCACCAGCATCATGAAGCCGCGATACATGGGGAAAGTCGTCGTATACAAGGTAAACAGGGGGCCATCGAGTTGTGCCGGAATAGGGTAAGGCACGGTGGAGCGGCCCCAGATCAATTGCACCAGTTCGACTATCACATAGGACAAGCCAAAGGTGAACAGCAATTCCGGGATATGCCCGTATTTATGCACCGAACGCAGGCCATAGCGCTCTACCATGGCGCCGAGCAAACCTACCAGCATCGGTGAGATAAACAACGCAGGCCAGAAACCAATCTTGACACTGATGGCATAGGCAAAATACGCGCCCAGCATATAAAAACTGGCATGGGCGAAATTAAGTACGCCCATCATGCTGAAGATCAGCGTCAGTCCCGACGAAAGCATGAACAACAGCAAGCCGTAACTAACTCCGTTCAGCAAGGTGATCAGTGTGAATTCCACAGCGAGATCCTTATTAAAATTCTTGAACGATCGTACTATTTTCAAGTACAAAAAAAGAGAGTGCGCACTTTGTGCAGCGTTTCGCAATTGATGAAACTATATAAGAGCGCCTTTTTGTGTCATACGTCGTTGCAAATCCTCGCGATAGAACCACTATCGCTACGGTTTGCGCCTAGTCTGACTCAAAAATTCATCACTTCTATAGCTCCACCAATTACGAAACGCTACACGCCGCCACTCTCGTGTGAAGCTGGTTAGCTTGGGCGTTTCATCTGGCAAGAAGATGGCTGGGTAGCGATGAAAGCATCAACCTTTTGATTGGTCTTCCATCCCATGCCAGTATTTTCCTGGTCGAATTTGACATCCTTGCCGTTGGTCTTGACCCAGGTAGCGATGTACAAAGGCTGCTGGATCTGGTGATCCAGTTTGCGCATCACGTCCTCACCGTTCAGGCTCTTGATCTTGGCGCCTTCCAGTGCCAGGGCCACGTTCATAGGCTCTATCGACTTGGCTTGCTTTACTGCCTGCGCCATCGCCGCCACGATAGTGTAGGTCGCCATGGAATAGTAATCGTCTTTATATTTGGTTTTGAAACCTTCGACGATATCGTGGCCGGAATACGTCTCGTTGTTGGCATTCCAGTAGCCGACATACTTGACCCTGTCAATGCCGGCAGCTCCCATTGCAGTCGGCACGCCGGTCGTTGCCGCATAATAGGTATAGAAGTTGGCCTTCAGGTCGGCGTCCTTGGCGGCCTTGATCAGCAAGGCCAGATCCGCACCCCAGTTACCTGTGATGACGGTGTCCGCACCGGATGCCTTGATCTTGGCGATGTAAGGAGAGAAATCCTTGACCTGGCCGATAGGATGCAAGTCGTCGCCAACGATCTGGACGTCAGGGCGTTTGCGCGCCAGGTATTCCTTGGCGGCGCGGGTCACCTGGTGCCCGAAGGAATAGTTTTGGCCAATGATGTAGACCTTCTTGATATTTTTGTCCTGCGCCATGTAGGTGGTCAGGGCTTCCATCTTCATATCGGAGTTGGAGTCGAAGCGGAAGTGCCAGAAGCTGCACTTGCTATTGGTCATGTCAGGATCAACCGCTGCATGGTTCAGGTACAGGATTTCCTTGCCCGGATTGCGTTCGTTATGCTTGTTGACTGCGTCCAGCAAGGCCAGGCCGACACCAGAACCGTTACCCTGGGTGATGTAGCGAAAACCCTTGTCGATGACGGTCTTCAATACGCTCAAGGATTCTTGCGGGCTGCCCTTGTTGTCGAAACCGACGAATTCAATCTTGTTGTCGCCAGCCCACTTTTTGGCATTGGCTTCATCAGCAACATATTGAAAAGAATTCAGGATGTTCTGGCCTACTGGTGCAAACGGTCCCGACAGAGGGTCTATATACGCAATCTTGATCGTGTCCGCCATTACAACCGGGGCTGCCAAGGCTAAAGCAATTGCTACAACTGGTGCACGTAATTGAAATTTCATTTGTCTCACTCCAATTCCTCATTGATGGGATTTATTTATTAATAATCGACTCCGTCTGTTGCCATGCCGGGTCGATTATTTTTATCGCTTTGAAACACCAAACGTTTAAAGCTTTACTGCTTCCCTCTGAGAGTCATGCTGTCGGTAATTTATACTCTTTGAATTGTTCTCTCAGTTTATTTTTTAATATCTTGCCAGTTGCGCCCAGAGGCAGCGCGTCGATGAAGACGACGTCATCCGGGGTCCACCATTTTGCTATCTTTCCTTCGTAAAATTGAATCAGCTCCTGTTTTTCTACTTCTGCTCCCGGCTTTTTAACTACCAGCAATAAAGGCCGCTCATCCCATTTCGGATGGAACACGCCTATGCATGCCGCCTGTAATACTGCCGGATGCGCCATGGCGACGTTTTCAAGATCGATGGTGCCTATCCATTCGCCGCCAGACTTGATGACGTCCTTGCTCCTGTCGGTGATCTGCAAATAACCGTCGGCGTCTATGGTGGCGACGTCGCCGGTCGGGAACCAGCCATCCTGCAATACGTCGCCACCCTCGTTTTTGAAATAACTGTTGACTACCCAAGGCCCCTTGACCAGCAAATTACCATAGGTAGTGCCATCCCAAGGCAACTCCTTGCCGGCGTCGTCGACGATTTTCATGTCGACGCCGAACACCGCATGCCCCTGCTTCTCCAGTACCGCTTGCTTTTGCTCTTCCGGCAGTGCAAGGTGCTTGGTCTGCAGGGTGCCGGTAGTACCTAGCGGCGACATCTCGGTCATACCCCAGGCGTGCACTACTTCCACGCCGTAGGTGTGGCGCAGGGTCTTCATCATCGCCGGCGGGCAGGCAGAGCCGCCGATAACCGTGCGTTTGAAGCTGGAGAATTTCAGGTTGTTCTGCGCCACATAGGTCAGCAAGCCCAGCCATACGGTGGGCACACCGGCGGAGAAAGTCACCTGCTCCTGCTCGAACAATTCGTACAGGGACTTGCCGTCCAGCGCAGGGCCGGGAAATACCAGCTTGGCTCCGGTCATCGGTACCGAATAAGGCAGGCCCCAGGCATTCACGTGGAACATGGGAACCACGGGCAGCACGCAATCCCTGGCTGACACATTCAGGCTGTCAGGCATGGCCGATGCATACGAATGCAATACGGTAGAGCGGTGCGAATACAGGGCGCCCTTTGGATTACCCGTGGTGCCGGAGGTATAGCACAGGCTGGATGCCGAATTTTCATCGAACAGCGGCCAGATGAAATCCTCGGAGTTTTCTGCAATCAAGTCTTCATAGCACATCAGGTCGCGGACAGAGCCATCTGTCGGCATCCGATCACGGTCGCACATCATGATGAAGCCCTTGATGGTCTTGCAGTGCGCGGCGATCGCCTGGATGATAGGCAGGAAAGTCAGGTCAAACAGCAGATACTGGTCTTCTGCATGATTGATGATATAGCTCAGTTGCTCAGGATGCAGGCGTGGATTCAGTGTATGCAGCACGGCGCCGGAACCGGAGACGGCATAGTAGGCTTCCAGGTGCCGATAACCATTCCAGGCCAGGGTGGCGATACGGTCACCGATCTTGATATCCAGTTTTTTGAAGGCGTTCGCCAGTTTTTTGGCGCGCTGATGGCATTCCCTGTAGGTATAGCGGTGTATGTCGCCCTCGGCGCGGCGCGATACAATTTCATTGCTGCCAAAGTTCCGGTCCGCGTGCTCGATGATGTTTGAGATAAGTAATGGCTGACCCATCATCTGCCCCATCAAGGGGCTCTTCTGATACTGCGACATCTGGTCTCCTGAAGTTTTTAATTAGGCTAGTACATGGAATGCGCTGCTCTTTATTTTTAGTGACTTCGACTCGATTTTTGTACGACCGTACTAATTCGTCAATGATTATTTTTGCTGCACTGCGACATATCTTGCTGGTAATTATCCAAGAATACTCTCATAGATTCTGCAATCCTCTATGGACCGCCCACATTGCGGCGCAGCATTTTGCATAAACACCACATCACATGTTTTTTATGCAGCGTGTCTCATATGGATCAATTCAGGACAAAAAAGAGGACGCACAGGCGTTTGAGGTAGAGGTGCAGCCTGGTTCTTCCCGCAAAAAACCAGGCGCGAGGCAAGCTGAATTGCTCAGAATTCCTCCCAATCCTTGTCGGGATTGGTGGCGGCGACGGTCAATTTTTTTGCAGTGCCCACAGGTTTTGCGGCCGTCTGTTTTGTCGGACCGGTTCTGGCCTTGGCAACGGTCGATGCTGCGGTTTGCCGGCTAGCCCTGATGACAGCCTGCGCCTGTTGCTGCGACGCATCAAAAGGCAGTTTGAATACCGCGACCGTGTCAAGCAAGTGCTTGGCCTGCTCCTGCAAGCTCTCCGCCGCTGCGGCCATCTGCTCCACCATGGCGGCATTTTGCTGCGTGGTCTGGTCCATCAGGATCACAGCCTGGTTGATCTGGCGCATGCCGGCATTTTGCTCGCGGCTGGAATCCGAAATCTCGGCGACGATGTCGGTGACATGCCTGATCTCGCTCAGCAATGCATCCATGGTGCTGCCAGCCTCATCGACTAGCCGGGTTCCCTCGGCCACCCGGCTCACAGAATCGGTAATCAATTCCTTGATCTCTTTGGCCGCGAGCGCGCTACGCTGGGCCAGGTTGCGCACTTCGCTGGCAACCACGGCAAAACCACGGCCCTGCTCGCCGGCGCGCGCCGCTTCCACCGCAGCATTCAGGGCCAGGATATTGGTCTGGAATGCAATGCCGTCGATGACGCTGATGATATCGGCGATTTTATGCGAAGAGTCGTTGATGCCTTTCATGGTATTCACCACATCGCCGACCACATGACCGCCCTTCTCCGCCACTTTGGCGGCAGCCTGGGTCAGTTTATTGGCATGCGCCGCATGGTCGGCGCTCTTTTCGGCGGTCGCAGTCACTTCTTCTATGGCACTGGCGGTCTCTTCCACGGAACCGGCCTGGGATTCGGTGCGTGCGGAAAGATCGGAATTACCATCGGCGATCTCGCTCGATCCATTGGCCACATTCATCGCGCTGCTGCGCACATCGCCGACCACACGGATTAGACTGTCCTGCATCTCCTTCATCACAAACAATACGCTGCCGCTGTCAGTGCCGGACACCGACACCGTGCCCGCGAGGTCGCCCGAGCTGATTTTCATCGCCACCTCTGCGGCATAGGCCGGCTCACCCCCTAATTGCCTCAACAGATTCCTGGTAAACAGGATACCCATCAGCAACGCGATCACAATACCGCCTGCGGTCAGCACGGCCGCGATGGTTTTTGCCCGCCCGATTTCCGCATTGATGATCACGCCCTTGCTGAGGGTGGCCTCGGCGCTGATCTTTTTTAGTCCGTTCAAGGCCGTTTCTATGGGCCGGTCCATGCCCTTGATCGCACCGTCTATTTCAGTGATGGGAGCGCCTGCAGTTTTCATCTCGACGACCTTGGACATTGAGCCCTGGTAAGCCTGCACGCTGTCGACCAGATTCTTCAGCAGGGATTCTTCGGCATTGCTGATAGAGCCTATCTTACGGTACTCGTCGGCGCCCTTTTGTATGCTATCCAGCTCCGCATGGAATTTCTTGTCATAGTCCTGGGTCCTGAGCAGGTAATTCTTGAAATTCTGGACCGCACTGCCGAGGTGCTGGATGGCATTGGCAGTGACTTCTTCCTTCTTATTGATGACAGACTCGTATTCCACCCATTCGCCGCCTATTTTTGCCAGGCTGTATGAGCTGACCAGTCCTATCGCAATAATCAGGAAGGTCAGCAGCCCAAACATCAAGGCCAGCTTGGTTCCCAGTTTCATTTTATCGAAAAGCATGATGACCCCTCAGCAGTTGGCGAAATACCGGCACACCCACTCCCCGACGTCTTAAGATGGACACATGAGCCAGGTCCTGGCCGGACATGCCGCCAGGCTGGAAAACGGTCGATAAGGTCAGGAAACCGAGCGCAAGCGTCGGCGTGAGTATTTGATTGTCGTGCATGAAATCACCATTTTCAGACAGAATACGATGCGTTCCAGTGCAACACTTTAGGGGCAGCAATGCCAGGGATGGACAAAGAGACAGGGATAGGAGCCTGAAATCCCAAAGCAATGTTTCATAAAAACATCTTACACTTTTTTGTCAGAAACACTATGTAAGAACAATCATGGAAGCCGCTTTGATGACAGGTCTTTTGTCAAGGATTGTTAAATGCAAAGGCCGCAATAGCTATGCGGCCTTTGCTCAACTAATGAGGCGGAAAATTGGCGGAAGAGCGATTATTTCGGCCGTTTTCGCCCTATGGTCTGGGTCTCGCCTGACTCCAGGTTAAAACCGGCGCCGGCATCGCGGCCGAGCACCTTGACCAGGTAAGGCATGACCTCCCTCAGGGTCGCTTCCAGCGTCCACGGCGGGTTGATGATAAACATGCCGCTGCTATGCAGGCCAAAGCCGTCCGGTGAGGGACCGCTGATGGACAGGCTTACATTCAGCCAGCCATTGGCGGGGATACGCTTCAGCCGCTCCGGCAACTGCCGGGATTCCGGCCGGTTCAATACCGGATACCAGACCGCATAGGTTCCGGTAGGGAAGCGTTTTAATGCATCTTCCAGGGTCTCCTTGACGCGGCGGTAGTCGTCCTTGACCTCGTAAGGGGGATCGATCAGCACCATGCCGCGGCGCGAGGGCGGCGGCAACAGGGCTTTCAGGCCCTGGAAGCCGTCACCTGCTGCAATGATGGTACGCTTGCCGCGGGTAGTAGGACGCTGCCCCTGTGCTTCCTTGTGCGCATCCAGCCGCTGGAAGTTTTCACTGAGTATCTTGATCTCGCTAGGATGCAATTCAAACAGGCGCAACCTGTCCTGCTCGCGCAAGATCTTTTCCGCACAATATGGGGAGCCCGGGTAGTAGCGCATTTTCCCGCTGGGATTCATTTCCTTGACCAGGTCCACGTATTCGGCCAGCGCCGCCGGCAAATCCTTGCGATCCCACAGCGGGGCAATGCCGGTTTCATATTCGGCGTTTTTACTGGCATAACCACCGTCCAGCGCATACAGGCCGGCGCCGGCATGGGTGTCGATATAGGTATAAGCCGTATCTTTTTGCGCCAGGTAATTGAACAATTGTATCGTGACAAAATGCTTGAGTACGTCAGCATGATTGCCAGCGTGAAAAGCGTGGCGATAGCTCAGCATGGCTTGGGTAATTCCTATAAAAATCGATAGAGAGATGGGTACTTGGCAGAACTGATTACGTCAACACCGGAACGATGCATTGGCAATACAGGTTCTTATCGCTTTTTGCTCGCGAAAACAAGTCATCAAGGCGGGATACCGGATTTTAACCTTATTTTGCCTGCAGCTGGCAGAAATACGGATATACGGCCTCTAGGGCGTATTGACATTCAATTTGGGTGTGCGCCTGTTTAGACCCATTCCCTCCGGGTTCAAGCCATAACGCGCTGGATTGCGTTGCACTCCTTGTTCATAGCCCACTATGAACTGCGGTCACCCTTGCAGGGCGCATTATCGCTTGCAAGCGATAACCGTTACGCAGGCGAGCAGCATGCTGCTCGAAACCCCTGCTACACCGCCTTGCCAGCCCGCGTTATGGCTTGAACGCATCTCCCAAATTGAATGTCAACACGCCCTAGCCCCCGGCCTGCGCGGAGCTGCAGACAGCGCAAAAAATTATCAAATAAGCAGGCGCCCGCCTTCAGGCGACGCGCTTGCCGAGGATGATCAAGTCGCGTTCGACGCCGTCCAGCGTGGCGACCCTGGGCATATTCGCCCAGGTTTCAAAACCGAAGGCTTCGAATAGCTTGAGGCTGGGCGTATTGTGGCCAAAAATGAATCCCAGCAAGGTATGCACCTGGATCTTGGGCGCGTAGGCGATCGCCTCGCTCAGGAAGTAGCGCCCCAGGCCCTTGCCGCGGGCGTCTTCATGCAGGTAGATGGACAACTCTGCCGTACCGGAATACGCCGGGCGCCCGTAGAAATTGGAGAACGACAGCCAGCCCAGTATTTTTCCCTCCTCTTCCATGACCCATAAGGGGCGTTTGGCCGGGTCGTGCTCGTCAAACCAGGCAAGGCGCGACTCTACCGGAACAGGTTCGGTATCTGCGGTAACCTGGCGCGACGCCACGGTGGAGTTATAGATCTCGACGATGGCTGGCAAGTCTTCGAAGCGCGCCAGCCTGTGTGCGGGCTTGATGGTAGTAGTAATAATAGACATGCTGTTTACAAGGTATGGGTTGCTCGCGACGAGCGTAGTGCCGCCCCCAGCAACTCCTCCACCCTCAGCTTGATCCTGGTTCCGCTTTCATCGTCAGGGAAATGCACGCCTATCCCCTGCGATTTGTTATTACCGGCGCCGGCCGGGGTAATCCAGGCGACCTTGCCGGCAATCGGATATTTATTCGGATCGTCCAGCAAAGTCAGGATCAGGTAAATTTCTTCGCCCAGCCGATAGGATTTATTGGTAGGAACGAATATGCCGCCGTTTTTCAGGAAGGGCATATAGGCCGAATACAATGCCGCCTTCTCCTTGATGGCCAGGGAGAGCACGGATGGCCGTGCCGGTGCAGGCGTATTCACTGGCATAGTCGTATCTGGTGTGTCTGCCATTTGCAAGCTTTCAATGGAAAAGTGCGGAATAATCCAGCAGCATGTCTTCGATAAACAGTTTGGCGGCCAAGGGGTGGCTGGCGATAGCCTGCCGCTCATTGGTATTCTTTATCACCTGCAACAACTCGGTACTGCCGATACGCCCGGCCAATGCCGCCAACTCTTTCTGATAGCGAGGATAATACCGGATTCTGCCGGTTTGTTTGCAAGAAAAAATATCGTATAACCAACGTTGCATCCACGACACGGTTGTTGGCAAATCCATTTTTTGCATTTTCTCGGCAATTTTCAGGCTGGATTCCGGGCCGGGCTTGCATAGCTGGCGCAAGAAATCATCCAGTTCTGCCCTGCTTTCTGACTGTGATACTTCATATGCCGCCAAGGGCGAACCGCCCTGCTGTGCCAACCAGCTTTCTGCATCGCTAACATTTTGCGATTGCAGCCACGCCAGCGCATCGTCCTTGCCCGGCATGCCAAGCGCGAATTTATGGCAACGCGACAAAATCGTCGGCAACAACCGGTCCAGGCTGTTGGAGACCAGCACAAACACGGTATTTTTGCTGGGTTCCTCCAGCGATTTCAGCAAGGCATTGGCGGCAGGGGTATTCAGAGCTTCGGCCGGATACAGCACGATCACCCGCCGCCCCTGGCGGTGGGTCGAGAGATTCATAAAATCAGTCAAGGCGCGGACCTGGTTGATCACGATTTCCTTGGATGGCGCCTTGCTCGATTTCGCTGATTTTTTATCGCTTTCCGGCGTTTCGCCTTCGGTGCCAGCCGCTTCTTCCTCGTCCAATAGCTCGGGCCGGACACGACGATAGTCAGGATGGCTATATTGCGCAAACCAGCCGCAAGATGGACATTGGCCGCAAGCATGCCCGCCCGGCGCCGGATTTTCGCACAATAGCGATTGCGCAAAATGTTCGGCAAAGACGGTCTTGCCTATGCCCTCGGGCCCGTGCAACAAGATAGCGTGCGGCAAGCGCTCGCCGAATTGCTGCAATTGCTGCCAGGCCGACGCCTGCCAGGTAAACAGTGGGTTAATCATGGAATCCCATTCAGTCTATGCGGTACACAAGCGAGAAATCAGCTGATCCAGCAATTGCCGGATTTCCGGTATCGGGCGCGTCGAATCGATGATCTGGAATCTGGCCGGAAACTCCGCCGCGCGGCGCAAGTACTCGGCCCTGGTCGCCGCAAAAAAATCCGCTTTTTCCTGTTCAAACTTATCCTGCACGCGGGTAGCATCCAGGCGCTCGCGCGCCACGTCCAAAGGCACGTCAAACAACAGGGTCAGGTCGGGCTGCAAGTCCGGATGCACCCATTGCTCCAGCGTGTTCAGCTTGTCCAGCGCCAGCTTGCGTCCCCCGCCCTGATAGGCAAAGCTGGAATCGGTAAACCGGTCCGACACCACCCAGTCGCCCCTTTGCAAGGCTGGCTCTATCACCTGCGCCAGGTTTTCCCGGCGGGCCGCAAACATCAGCAAAGCCTCGGTCTCCAGGTGCATTTTTTCATTCAATACCAGGTCGCGCAGGCTCTCGCCCAGTGGCGTGCCGCCGGGCTCCCTGGTGCTGACGACCTTGATATCATGCTGCTTAATCAAGTCAATGACATAGGCAATGTGCGTGGATTTTCCTGCACCGTCGATACCTTCAAACGTGATAAATTTACCTGCCTGCTTCATTCACATTCCATTCTTGCATCGCTATCGGCCAATGGCGGATGCATATCAATAATTCAATTCGGGGTGGCGAGCGCGTATCAGCGCTGGTATTTGTTGACCGCCCGGTTATGCTCAACCAGGTTATCGGAAAACTGGCTGGTGCCGTCGCCCCTTGCCACAAAATACAGGGCACTTGAAGCTGCCGGGTTCATCGCGGCCGAGATGGAGGCGATGCCTGGCAAGGCGATAGGGGTCGGCGGCAAGCCGGCCCGGGTATACGTATTGTAGGGCGTATCGGCCAGCAAATCACGCTTGTAGATCTTGCCTTTATAGGTTTCACCCATGCCATAGATCACGGTAGGATCGGTTTGCAGCAGCATCCCGCTCCGCAGGCGATTGACGAACACGGCGGCAATCATGCTGCGCTCGGACTTTTGCCCCGTTTCCTTTTCGACAATGGAAGCCATCGTCAGGGCCTCATACAAGTCCTTGTAGGGCAAGGCGGTACTTCTCGCGCTCCAGGCATCATTCAGGCGCTTCAGCATGGCGGCATGCGCTTGCTGGTAAATTTGAAGATCGCTGCTACCCTTGGCAAATAAATACGTATCAGGAAAAAACAAGCCCTCGGGCCATTGGTAGTCCGGGTCGACTTTTTTCATCAGTTCCTGATCTGACAAGGCTGCCGTATCATGCCTGATCGCCGGGTGCGCATCGATCAGCTTGCGCATCTGCTGGAAGGTCCAGCCTTCAATAATGGCGATAGTGGCCTGGGAAAATTCGCCGTTGGCAATCTTATCCAGCAACCTGAGCGGCGTCGTACCCGGCTCGACTTCGTAAGAGCCGGCCTTCAGCCTGGCGGCCTTGCCGCTGACGCGTACCAATACCTCGAACAGCCAGCGGTTCTGCGGAACGCCGGCATCCTGGATCTGGGCCGACAGGCTGCGCACGCTGCTGCCCGGCTTGATGCTGAAATCTATGGACTTTTCAGTATTATGTATGGGCTGGAAAGCCCAGTAAGCGAGGCCCGCACCCGCCGCCAGCATCAGCAGTATCGAGAATAAGAAAAGTTTTTTGAGAAAGCCCATGCAAATCGGTTTCAAACGTAAATTTTGTAGCGCTACTATAATCTGTGCAACGATGTTCGCAAAGCGCTCGCCACATAGCCGCAAGCCGGAATCGGCAAGAGCGTAATGATACTGGTTTATTGGGTGACACCCCAGAATTATGAGAGAAAAAATGACGACTTGGCAGCAATTCCTGGCGCAGCATGGCGCACAACTATCCCCGGAAGATGGTGCGGAGGTGAATGGACACGAGCCTGCCTGGCAAAATGACAGCCTGAATACCGGCTTTGTGGCGCCCCTGACCGATCTCGGCCTGATCCTGGTGAGCGGCGAGGATGCCGCCAGCTTCCTGCACAGCCAGTTGACCAATGATGTAGAAAACCTCGGCACCGGCGAAGCCCGGCTGGCCGCATACTGTTCGCCCAAGGGCCGCATGATCGCCAGCTTCCTGAGCTGGAAAACTGCGGAAGGCATCTATCTGCAATTACCGCGTGCTATCCAGGCGCCGATACAAAAGCGCCTGCAAATGTTTGTGTTGCGGGCCAAGGCCAAGCTGGTTGACATCAGCGCTGAGCGCGTAGCGCTGGGATTAGGCGGGCAGGCCGCCGCACAAGCCCTGCAACAATGGTTCCCCGACTTGCCGGCGCAGCCGTTTGCCAAGCTGGATAATGAATTCGGGTCCCTGATACGCATGGCGGACGCTGACGGCATGGCCCGCTATCAATGGATCAGTACGGTAGAAACCGCGCAACAAGCCTGGACCGTGCTGAGCAGCCGCTTGAAAGCGGCCAACACCAGTGCATGGCGGCTGACAGAAATCCAGGCGGGCATCCCGCAAATTACCGTGAAAACCCAGGAGCAGTTCGTACCGCAAATGGTGAACTTCGAATTGATAGGCGGCGTCAACTTCAGGAAGGGCTGCTACCCAGGACAGGAAATCGTGGCGCGCAGCCAATATCTGGGTAAGCTGAAGCGCCGCATGTCGGTGGTCAGCGTTCCTACGCTTGAGGTAGCTGCCGGCATGGAGGTGTTTACCGGCAGCGACGCCGGCCAACCCTGCGGCATGATAGTGAATGCCGAGGCCAGCGGGGGAAATCGAAGCCTGTGCCTGGTTGAGCTCAAAGTGGCTGACCAGGAAGCCGGCGACATCCATTTGGGCAGCAGCGAGGGCGTGGCGCTGGAATTCTTGCCGCTGCCGTATGCCGTGCTCGACGTTACCCAGTAAATACCGGGAGCACAGATGGATTGCTACATTTATTATCGCTCAGCGACCGCACATAGCCGGCAAGTCAGCGAGCAGGCCGGCAAGCTGCAGCTGCTGCTATCGCAGCTAAATGGTGTCGCGACGGAATTGAAACGCCGCCCGCAGAGCGAGGACGACATCTATACCTGGATGGAAGTTTACCGGGGAATCCCGGCCGACTTTGCGGCGCAGATGGAAGCCGCCCTGCAGCAAACGGCACTGCCGTCGCTGATACAGGGCAAGCGCCATGCCGAATATTTTATGGATGTCGCGCCATGTGCCTGATCGTTTTTGCCTGGAAGCTGCTCCCGTCCACCCCGCTGGTGGTGGTCAGCAATCGCGATGAATTCTATGACCGTCCCAGCGCCCCAGCTGTGTGGTGGGAAAATGCGCCCAAGGTCTACGCCGGCCGGGACTTGCAGGCCGGCGGCACCTGGATGGGCATCGCCAGTGAAGACGGGCCCGGTTCGGCGACGGCCAAATTTGCCGCCATCACCAATATCCGCGCACCCTCGGAAAGACGCCCCGATGCCCCCAGCCGGGGCACCCTGGTGGCAGACTACCTGAGCGGGACCGCCACTGCGGCAGAATACGTCGCATCCATCAAGGATAAAGCACAAGCCTATAACGGCTTTAACCTGCTGCTGGGCGACAAGAACGAGCTGATCTGGTTTTCCAATCGCAAGCAAGAGGATGAGCGCAACGGCAAGCCCCTGATGCCGGGAATATACGGCATCTCCAATGCGGCGCTGGATACCCCATGGCCCAAGGTAGTCCGGACCAAGGCCGAGTTTGCCAGCCTGCTGTGCCAACGGGCGCCCGAAGAAGCCTATTTTGAAATGCTGTCCAATTCCACCCAGGCCCCAGACTGCCGACTGCCCGATACCGGCGTCAGTTTCGACATGGAACGCCTGTTGTCGTCGGCCTTCATCGAATCGCCCACTTACGGCACCCGCACCTCCAGCCTGGTGCGCATACACGACAATCGGCCGACCGAATTTTACGAAAAAAATTTACGCTGATTGCGAGGCGTTTGCGTGTAAATCATGCGAACAGCCTGTTGCGCCGGAATTCGTCCGTGCATAAAAAAACAGCGTGAGCCCCGGACGACGCTCACGCTGTTTTGACATCGCTACTCGGCTATCTCAAGTGTAGAAACGCCAGCGGCGACAATCCTCAGCTCAACTCTTCCAGCCGCAACTTGGTGACTGTGCCGAATACCGAGCTCAGGGCCTCTATGCTGGCAATCGCCGCCACGATTTTTTTCTCCTGGGTCTGGTGCGTCAGGATAATGATATCGGTCTGGGTTTCACCCTCGGCCGGTTCCTTTTGCAGCATTGCGTCGATCGAGATCGAGGATTCAGCCAGGATGCGGGTGACATCGGCCAATACCCCGGCCTGGTCGGCCACGTGCATACGCAGGTAGTAGCTGGTGACGATTTCCGACATCGGCAGGATGGGCAGGTTACTGATCGCATTCGGCTGGAAGGCCAGGTGTGGCACCCTGTGTTCCGGGTCGGCTGTGGCCAGCCGGGTGATATCCACCAGGTCGGCAATCACGGCCGAGGCGGTAGGCTCGGCACCGGCGCCCTTGCCGTAGTACAGCGTCGCCCCCACGGCGTCGCCCTGCACCAGCACCGCATTCATCGCGCCTTCCACGTTGGCGATCAAGCGTTTGGCCGGGATCAGCGTAGGATGCACGCGCAATTCTATGCCCTGCTCGGTCCGCTTGGTAATGCCCAGTAATTTGATCCGGTAGCCCAGTTGCTCTGCATAGCGGATATCGGTCGCTTCCAGCTTGGTGATGCCTTCCACGTGAGCCTTGTCGAACTGCATCGGGATACCATAGGCGATAGACGCCATGATGGTCGCCTTGTGGGCCGCATCCACGCCTTCGATATCGAAGGTAGGATCGGCTTCGGCATAACCCAGCGCCTGCGCCTGCTTCAGCGCAACATCGAAATCCAGGCCCTTGTCGCGCATTTCCGACAGGATGAAGTTAGTCGTGCCGTTGATGATGCCGGCTATCCACTGGATGCGGTTGGCCGTCAGGCCCTCGCGCAGGGATTTGATGATGGGAATGCCGCCTGCAACCGCCGCCTCAAACGCCACCATCACGCCTTTTTCTTGCGCCGCCTGGAAAATTTCATTGCCGTGCGTCGCCAGCAAGGCCTTGTTCGCGGTGACCACATGCTTGCCCTGGGCGATCGCCTTCAGTACCAGGTCCTTGGCGATGCCGTAGCCGCCTATCAATTCGACCACGATGTCGATGTCGGGATGGTTGACCACCAGGTTGGCATCATTCACGACTTCGCATTCGCCGTTGGTCAGCTCACGCGCCCTATCCATATTCAGGTCTGCCACCATCGTAATCTCAATTGAACGGCCCGCACGACGCGTAATCTCTTCCTGGTTACGCTTCAAGACGTTGAATGTGCCGGCGCCGACGGTGCCTATGCCTAACAGACCTACTTTGATGGGTTTCATATAGTCTTCAATATTGCGGGTTAAAGTAAAAATAGTGATTTAGCGCTGTTGCGCCGCCTGGTCCGGACTCGGGGCGGAGCAACAAGGGTAGCTTGCAGCAGGCTCTTATGCTGTGCCGTGGCGCTTGCGATAGCCTTCCAGGAAATGCGCTATCCGTCCAAATGCGTCGGTCAAGTCGTCCGTATTCGGCAAGAACACGACACGGAAATGATCGGGCCTGATCCAGTTAAAGCCCGTACCCTGTACCAGCAAGACCTTTTGCTCGGTCAGCAGCTCGTGGATGAATTCCTGGTCGTCCTGGATCGGGTACATCTCCGGGTCCAGCTTGGGGAACATATACAAGGCGGCCTTCGGTTTCACGCAAGTGACGCCGGGAATCGCCGTCAATAATTTATGCGCCAGGTCGCGCTGCCGCAGCAGGCGACCGCCGGGCCCGACCAGGTCATTGATGCTCTGGTAGCCGCCCAAGGCAGTCTGGATTGCAAATTGTCCGGGGGCATTCGCGCATAGGCGCATCGAGGCCAGCATGTTCAGGCCCTCTATATAATCCTTGGCGTGCTTTTTTTCGCCCGACACGACCATCCAGCCTGCACGATAACCGCAGGAACGGTAATTTTTCGACAAGCCATTCAAGGTCAGGAACAGGACGTCATCCGCCAGTGAAGCAATCGAGGTATGCTCCGCCTCGTCATACAAGGTCTTGTCGTAGATTTCATCGGCAAACACGATCAACTGGTGCTGCCGGGCGACATCCACGATCTGCTGCAAAATTTCCACCGGATACAAGGCCCCGGTAGGATTATTCGGGTTGATGATGACGATGGCCCGGGTATTCGGCGTGATCTTGCTCTTGATGTCGTCGATATCCGGCATCCAGTCCGCACTCTCGTCGCAGATATAGTGGATGGGCTTGCCGCCCGACAGGCTGACGGCCGCGGTCCACAGAGGATAATCCGGCGCCGGCACCAGCACCTCGTCGCCGGTATTGAGCAAGGCGTTCATGCCCATCACGATCAGTTCGGAGGCGCCGTTTCCTATATAGATGTCTTCTATCGTCACGCCGTGGATATGTTTTTCCTGCGTGTAGTGCATGATGGATTTGCGCGGCGCAAACATGCCCTTGGAATCTGTATAGCCAGCCGCATTGTGCATATTGTGGATCATGTCCTGCACGATTTCATCGGGCGGGTCGAAATTGAAAACGGCCAGGTTGCCGATATTCAGTTTGATGATCTTGTGTCCCTCTTCCTCCATCTGCTTGGCTTTTTCCAGCACGGGTCCACGGATGTCGTAACAGACGTCGGCGAGTTTATTGGATTTTTGTATTGGTCTCACAAGAGCAATCTTTCATATAATTCTGGAAGCCTTGATGCACCTGGGACCGGTCAGCTTGCGGTGGGCAACAAAAGATTCTCTGGTACGAATGGATAATGCATGAGTACAGCAAATGCTGCACTGCCGAACTGACCATTCTGCCCAATGCGCTCCGTTTTATCAATCCGTTTTGCGAAATTGTCTAATTTTATTTGCTTTTTTTGTGTATCTCATTCGATTTGCCCGTAATCCCCGCGCCTGAATTTGTGGAAGTTGGAAGATGCACGGGGCTAGATGCGCTATTTCCATAAAATCGAGGCCTGCCAAATAAGCAATACATTAATATATTAACGCCCTGAAAATCAGCCTGTTTACATCTACAATTACAAACCCATGATAAAACACAGTTGGTCGCCAAAGCCTTGCCAGCTGCGGCAATCGCCGTTAGCCTTTTTCCCACGGCAGCCCTTGGATCGCCGGACGCATTGCAGGCAGCACTGGAGTAGATAGCGGCGCTTCAGATAATTGGACCAAAAACTAGTTGATCAACAAGAAACTGATAAGCTGTGCAACAAAAAAACGGCTACAATGCCGCAATTATCAAGCTAAACATGCCTGACGATTTGGCATAAGCGTGCTACACGCAGGAATCGGTACGTCAGTCGACCCATCACATATCTCGCCATGAAGCTGCACTCTACTATCACCCGGCAATACCAAACCGTTACCGCCTACGACCAGCATAGCGTGGAGCTGAACGCCGTACGCTATGAACACAGTTTAGTGGTATTGCCGGAAGTCGCCCCCGTACAGTGGCCGGTGACCAGGTTTGAAGACCTCACTATCGAACATTTTGCGCAGCTGGAAGCGACCATGCCGGACGTCGTGATACTCGGCAGCGGCCGCAAGCAGCGCTTTGTGCATCCCAAACTGATCGCCGGACTGACCGCAAAGAGGATAGGCGTTGAGTGCATGGACAGCCAGGCCGCTTGCCGCACTTACAATATCCTGATGGCAGAAGGCCGTAAAGTGGCCCTGGCATTGATCATGGAAACTGAATGAAGCAAAACTCCTCCCCTTTCGACTCCCCTCGCCTGATCTGGATACTATCCATACTCTTTCTGATCGTCTGGTTTTACATGCTGGGCTCGCGCACCCTGGTGCCCACCGATGAGGGCCGCTATGCGGAAATGGCGCGCGAGATGCTGGTGACCGGGGACTGGATCACCCCGCGCCTGAACGGTATCAAATATTTTGAAAAGCCGCCGCTGCAAGCGTGGATGAATGTCATCACTTTCGAGCTGTTCGGCGTGGGCGAATGGCAGGCAAGGCTATGGACCGGCCTGTGCGGCTTGCTGGGCGTAGCGCTGGTGGCCCACACCGGGCGCAAGGTATTCAACTATAGGGTAGGCGTCAATGCGGCGCTGGTGCTTGGCTCCAGCCTGCTGTGGGCGGCGTCGGCACACTATAATTCGCTGGATATGGCGGTTGCGGCAATGATGACGATCAGCCTGTGCGGCCTCTTGCTGAGCCAGCGCCAAGCGGCCACGCCTGCAGAACAAAGAAATGGCATGCTGCTGTGCTGGATAGGCATGGCCCTCGCAGTTCTGAGCAAGGGTTTGATTGGGGTGGTATTGCCCGGCGCGGTCCTGGTTATTTACACCTTGGTAACGCGCGACTGGGCTATCTGGAAGCGGCTGCACATGGGCAAGGGCTTGCTGATTTTCTTTGCGGCGGTGGTTCCCTGGTTCGTGCTGGTGGCGCTGAAAAACCCTGAACACCCGCATTTCTTCTTCATCCACGAACATCTGCAGCGCTTTACCAGCAATGTGCACAAGCGCTATCAGCCGGCCTATTTCTTTGTCGGCGTACTGGCGCTGGGCATCGTTCCCTGGCTAGGCTTGCTGTTGCAAGGCATGTGGTCGGCAATCGAAAAAGAATCCCCAGGCTTTCAGCCGAAGAAGATGCTGCTGGTCTGGACCATCTTCATTTTCGTGTTTTTCAGCATCTCCAATTCCAAGCTGACCGGTTACATCCTGCCCATCTTCCCCTCGCTGGCGCTGTTGATCGCGTGCCAGCTGGAAACCGGCTCCAGCCGCGGCTTGCGCTTTGCCGCCGGTTTATTTGCGCTGACAGGATTGGCCGGACTAGCGTTCGCACTGATCGCTCCGGCAAAATTGGCGGCGATGAAGGCGCCGCCAATAGAACTGGCCTTGAACCAGGCCTATCTGCCCTGGCTGACCGCGGCATGCCTGCTGATTGCCGCGGGCGGCCTGCTGGCGTTTGCGCTGGCGGCAAAGCGGCGGGACTGGGCTGTAATCAGCCTGGCCGTGGCGGGATTTATGGCCGGGCAAACGCTGATGCTGGGCTATGAGCCTTGGGGTTACTACCGCGCCGGCCTATTGCACCTGAAGGCGATACAGGCGGAACTGAAGCCGGACACGCCACTCTATTCGGTGGGGCAGTATGAGCAATGCCTGCCGTTTTACCTGGGCCGCACACTAACCCTAGTGGAATTCCCGGATGAGCTGGCGTTCGGCCTGGAGCAGGAACCCAATCTGTGGATACCCAAACGCAGCGACTTCATCCAGAAATGGCGCGCTGACAGTGCCAGCGGCAAATTTGCCATCGCCATCCTGCGTGTCGACATCTATGAAGATATGCTGAAACAAGCTGTACCCATGCGCGTCATCGGGCAAGATCCTAGGCGCGTGATTGTTGCCAACCAAACCAAATAATGACAGCGCGATAAAGTCGCGCAACCTTACGTTAACTTAATAACAAGGAATATCCATGAGTGAGCAATTGCCTTTCCTGCCATTTACCAAACCTACCATCGATGAAGAGACCATCGCAGCAGTGGGCAATGTATTGCGTTCCGGCTGGCTGACCAGCGGCCCGAATGTGCAGGCACTGGAGGCGCAGTTATCCGAATATTTCGGCGGCCGGCCGGTACGCACCTTTAATTCCGGCACCTGCACGATGGAAATTGCTTTGCGCATTGCCGGCATAGGCGCCGGCGACGAAGTGATCACCACGCCCAACTCATGGGTGGCGACAGCCAATGTCATCATAGAAACCGGCGCCACGCCGGTCTTTGCCGACATCGACCCGCGCAC
>JAZJYH010000070.1:0-2680 GCA_040390485.1 Pseudomonadota bacterium | reverse complement strand
GCGAGACAAAGAAAGTGAGTGGCCGCCGGGCCACCCCCGGCCTGCATCCACGAAGTACTCACGAATCAGTCGATAGAGCAATCAAAATGCAAGCATCCTCCCACTACATCACCTGCCACAACCGCGAACTCCACTACATGCAATGGGGCTCCTCCAACCAGCCCACGGTCTTGCTCAGCCACGGCCTGGCCAGAACCAGCCGCGACTTCGACGACCTGGCAGCGGCGCTGGCCGCCGACTACCACGTGATCGCCCCCGACATGCTCGGCCGCGGCCTGTCCCAATGGAGCCCGCATCCGGAGCAGGAATACTGTCTGGAGTTCTACGCCAGGCTGCTGACCGAACTGGCCGACCAGCTCAACATCCGCAGCATGCGCTGGGTAGGCACCTCGATGGGCGGCGCCATCGGCATGGTCGCCGCTGCCGGCACGCTGCGCGAGCGCATCAGCCATCTGGTGCTGAACGACAACGGCCCGCAACTGGCGGAAAGCGCGATCAACCGCATCCGCAGCTATGCTGGCGCACCGGCCAGCTTTGCCACCGTGACCGAGCTGGAAAACTACTTCAGGCAGATTTATCAACCCTATGGCTGGCTCAGCGACACCCAATGGCGGCGCTTGACCGAGAGCTCGGTGCGCCGCCTGCCGGATGGCAGGGTCACACCGCACTACGACCCCAGGATGGTGCTGCAATTCACGGCCCACGACAATGACTACTTGCGCTGGAACGAATACGACAGCCTGGCTTGCAAGACCCTGGTGCTGCGCGGCGAACACTCCGACCTGCTATCGGCCGATGTGGCGCAAGCAATGACTGAGCGCGGCCCTAGGGCGACGCTGGTGACGGTGGCAGCTTGCGGCCATGCCCCGGCCTTGAACGTGCCGGCGCAGATAGCCATAGTGCGCGACTTCCTGGTGTAGAGCTTGTTGCAAACTAGTGTGCCGGGCGGGCAGCGGCGCCGAACAAATCCTGCTGCGCTGCCTTGCTGATCGCCAGCACCGCAGGATGGGTCAATTTGCGCTGCACAGAAATCGCATAGAACTGCTCCCTGATCTCTTCGGTGCTGCCCACCTGCACTACCCCGTACTGCCGCACCACCATGTCGGCGATCGCCGAGGGTGCAGCAAAGAAACCGGCGCCACCCTGGCCGAAGGCGCTCATCAGCGCACTGTCGTCGAATTCGCCGGCGATGCGCGGATGCAGTTGCTGCGCGCTGAGCCAATGCGTCAGCTTGGAGCGCAAGGCCGAATCCTCGCCCGGCAATAACAGCGGCGCGGCATCCAGGCAGGCCGGAAAATTCGTCGAATGTTGCCCGGCCAACGCTGCGGTAGCAAAGAAACTGGTGCCGCACTCGCCCAGCAAATGGTTGAAACCGCGCACATTGACGGTAGGCGGCATGGGGCTGTCGGTGATCACGATGTCCAGCTTGTGCACCGCCAGTTCGGCCAGCAGGTGCTCCAGCTTGCCTTCGCGGCAATTGATGCGCAGGGTCTGCGGCAGGCGCAGCGCCGGCTCCAGCAACCGATAGGCGACTGGCTTGGCGACCGCATCCGACACGCCGACCCGCAATTGCACGGTGCGCTCGGTGGGACGGTGGTGCAAGACCTCTTCCAGTTCCTGGCCTAGTGCAAAGATTTCCTCTGCATAGCTGAGTACCAGCCGCCCGGCCTCGGTCAGCACCAGATTGCGGCCGCTTTTCTCAAACAACTGCTCGCCCTGGATTTCCTCGAACAGGCTGAGCTGGCCGCTGATGGTCTGCGGCGTCAGGTGCAATTGCTCACTGGCGCGTGCGATGCTGCCGGCCTTGGCCACTACCCAGAAATAGTGCAAATGCTTGTAGTTCAGGTTGCTCATACCGGCTCCGATTGGTAATTCATCGAGTTTTACGATGTATTTGTCAATTATATTCGACTTTTCTTGTTGGTTTACTGGAACTACACTGTTGCTACCTTCTTTGGGAAGGCGAAAGGCT
Organism: Pseudomonadota bacterium; assembly: GCA_040390485.1. Lineage (GTDB taxonomy): Bacteria > Pseudomonadota > Gammaproteobacteria > Burkholderiales > Burkholderiaceae_D > Undibacterium. The sequence continues at coordinate 708 of JAZJYH010000070.1, read as the reverse complement.
GTAAAGCAATGCGGCAGCTTTTCCACATTTCAGGAGAAAAGCATGAAATTGAATTTGAACCGCCCCGCCTTGCGCGATGTGCAAACGGTAGACTACATAGACAGCAGCGCGACCGAGGGCCATAAAGTACTACGCAACACCTATATGCTGTTGTCGATGACACTGTTGTTCAGTGCGCTGACCGCGGCCGCCAGCGTGGTGCTGGCCTTGCCCGGCCCCGGCATCCTCGTCACCCTGGTCGGCTATTTCGGCCTGCTGTTCCTGACCACCAAGTTCCGCAACAGCGGCCTGGGCCTGGGCTTCGTATTCGCGCTGACCGGCTTCATGGGCTATACGCTGGGTCCCATCATCAGCCGCTACCTCGGCATGGCCGGCGGCAGCGGCATCGTGATGGGCGCGATGGGCATGACAGGTGCGATCTTCCTCGGCCTGTCTGCCTATGCGCTGCTCAGCAAACGCGACTTCAGCTTCCTCGGCAGCTTTTTGGCGATAGGCATGCTGGTCACCTTTGTCGCCAGCCTGGGCGCGATTTTCTTCCAGATCCCGGCCCTGTCGCTGACCATCTCGGCGGTGATGGTCTTGCTGATGTCCGGCATGATCCTGTTCGAAACCAATAACATCATGCGCGGCGGCGAGACCAATTACATCATGGCCACGGTCAGCCTGTATATCACGATCTTCAACCTGTTCATCAGCCTGTTGCAGTTA
>JAZJYH010000069.1:0-15835 GCA_040390485.1 Pseudomonadota bacterium | reverse complement strand
GTGGATGTTGGGGTTGTTGTTGACGTTGTTTTTGACTCACCCCCGCTTGGGACGCAGCATTTTGTGCTTCGCAGAAAATGGATCAGAAATGAACGTTGTCTGAGCGTAGCGAGTTTCGTTCATTTCCCATTTTTTGTGACGCACAAAATGTGATGGCGCTTGCGCCATCACCCGTAGGGCAAGTCTGCGGTCGTCTTTCTTTGCCTACTTTCTTTGACGAAGCAAAGAAAGTAGGTAGCCGCCGGGCTACCCCCGGCCAGCAATCTCAAAACAAAACGGAATGCTCAAAGCTCCAGAACATAAAAACGAAAAAGCCACATGTCCCCATGTGGCTTTCAGGTAAAGGCTAAGCGACAACGGCTTAATCCACTGCCTTCACCATATCCTCAATCACCTTCTTCGCATCGCCAAACACCATCATGGTCTTGTCCATGTAGAACAGCTCATTGTCCAGGCCGGCATAACCCGACGCCATGGAACGCTTGTTGACCACGATAGTTTTCGCCTTATACGCTTCCAGGATAGGCATGCCCGCGATCGGCGATTTCGGGTCCTTGGCGGCTGGGTTGACCACGTCGTTCGCGCCCAGCACCAGCACCACGTCGGCCTGGCCGAACTCGCTATTGATGTCTTCCATCTCGAACACCTGGTCGTACGGCACTTCCGCCTCGGCCAGCAAGACGTTCATGTGGCCGGGCATGCGGCCCGCCACCGGGTGGATCGCGTATTTGACCGTGATGCCCTTGTGCGTCAGTTTCTCGGTCAGCTCTTTCAAGGCGTGCTGCGCGCGCGCCACCGCCAGGCCGTAGCCGGGAACGATGATGACGGTTTCTGCATTGCCGAGCAGGAAGGCAACGTCGTCGGCCGAGCCGGATTTGACATTGCGCTGGGCCTGCCCGCCTGCAGCGGCTTCGGTTGGTGTACCGCCGAAACCGCCCAGCAAGACGTTGAAGAAGGAGCGGTTCATCGCCTTGCACATGATGTAGGACAGGATCGCACCGCTGGAGCCGACCAGGGAACCGGCAATGATCAGCATCGAGTTATTCAGCGAGAAGCCGATACCCGCCGCAGCCCAGCCGGAATAGCTGTTCAACATCGACACCACCACCGGCATATCGGCGCCGCCGATAGGGATGATGATCAGTACGCCCAGCACAAAGGCGATCGCCGTCATCAGCAGATAGGGTATCCAGGCCGGTGCGGCGCCGGGGGCGAAGCAAAAGATCAGGCCGAAACCCAGCATGGCGACCGCCAGCAGCAGGTTCAGCATATGCTGGCCGGCGAAGCTGACCGGCGCGCCCTGGAACAGGCGGAACTTGTATTTGCCGGACAATTTGCCGAAAGCGATCACCGAACCGGAGAAGGTGATGGCGCCGACGAAGGTGCCGATGAACAATTCCAGGCGGTTACCGAAAGGGATGGCTTCAAAGCGTCCGGTAATATTGAAGATCCAGGGTTCGGCCACAACCGCGACGGCGATACAGACTGCCGCCATACCGATCAGCGAGTGCATCGCCGCGACCAGTTCCGGCATCTTGGTCATCTCGACCCGCTTGGCCAGCATGGCGCCGATGCCGCCGCCGACCACGACGCCCAACGCAACCAGGCCATAGCCCAGGCCGGAGCCGGAGGCTTCGCCCTTCAGCTTGACGATCAGAGCGATGGTCGTGGCTACCGCCAGCGCCATGCCTATCATGCCGAAGGCATTACCGCGCCTTGCCGTGGAGGGGTGCGACAAACCTTTCAGCGCCTGGATAAAACATACCGAGGCGATCAGGTATAACAAGGTCACCAGATTCATGCTCATTATTTGTTCTCCTTGGCGGCTGCCTTGGGTTCTTTTTTCTTGAACATTTCCAGCATCCTCTGCGTGACCAGGAAGCCACCGAAGACATTGACCGCGGCCAGGGCCACCGCCGCAGTACCCATCACTTGCGCCAGCAAGCCTTCGGTCAGGCCGGCGGCCAGCATCGCGCCGACGATGATGATGGCGGAAATGGCATTGGTCACCGCCATCAGGGGGGTATGCAGCGCCGGGGTAACCGTCCAGACCACGTGGTAACCAACGTAAATCGCCAGTACGAAAATGATGAGGTTGGTAAGGGTGTGACTAACTTCCATGATGCCCTCTCTACTTTTAATTATGAAAACAGATGGTGGCCACGCAAGACCGGCCGTACGCCCGGCCTTGCTGTACTGCGCCCGCCTTGAAATTTCTTCAATATTCTTTCATGCTGGAAATCTGGTTCTTGCCGTCGACGAACACGACCTTGGGCAGGAAACCGCCGGCCTCTGCGTCTGTCATCGGGGCATAGGTACAGATAATCATCAGGTCGCCGAGGTGCACGCGGCGCGCGGCGGCGCCGTTCAGCGAGATTTCGCCGCTGCCGCGCTTGCCTTTGATCGCATACGTGGAGAAACGCTCGCCGTTGTTGATGTTGTACAGCTCTATCTGTTCAAATTCCCTGATATCGGCCGCGTCGAGCAGATTTTCATCGATGCCGCAGGAACCCTCGTAGTGCAGGTCGCACTGGGTCACTGTGGCACGGTGAATTTTGGCGCGGAGCATATTTCTTTGCATGATACTTTTACTTTCTACTTTACTTTCTTAATACTTCGCCACCGGAGCAAACCAGGGTGGCGGCTACAATTTCGTCTTCGCGGTTGATGGCGAGGGCGCCATCCTTGTCGATGATCAGTTTCAGGAAGTCCAGCACATTGCGCGCATATAGTGCCGACGCATCGGCCGCCACCAGGGTCGCCAGGTTGGGTTCGCCGATGATATGCACGCCGTATTTGGTGACGGTTTTATTCAACTCGGACAAGGGGCAATTGCCGCCCTGCTCGACCGCCATGTCGACGATCACCGAGCCCGGCTTCATCGCTTTCACGGTTTCTTCCGAAATCAGGATCGGCGCCTTGCGGCCGGGAATCAGCGCAGTGGTAATGATGATGTCGGCCTGCTTGGCGCGTTCATGCACCAGTTCTGCCTGCCGGCGCATCCAGTCCGCCGGCATCGCGCGCGCATAGCCGCCGGTACCCTGGGCGATTTCTTTTTCTTCATCGGTAATGAAGGGCACGTCGATGAACTTGGCGCCCAGCGACTCCACCTGCTCCTTGACCGGAGGACGGACGTCGGAAGCCTCGATCACCGCACCGAGGCGCTTGGCGGTGGCGATCGCCTGCAAACCGGCCACGCCTACGCCCATGATCAGCACCCGGGCGGCCTTGACCGTGCCGGCAGCCGTCATCAGCATAGGCATGAAACGCTGGTAGGTATTCGCTGCCAGCATCACGGCCTTGTAGCCGGCGATATTGGCTTGCGAAGACAATACGTCCATCGACTGCGCGCGAGTGATGCGGGGCGCCGCTTCCAGTGCAAAGGCGCTCAGCCCAAAGGCCGCCATCACGGCGATATTGTCGGTGTCAAAAGGATTCAGCATGCCGACCAGCGCCGTGCCCGGTTTGATCAGTGCCCGCTCGTCCGCGTCCGGCGCCCTTACCTTCAGCAATAAATCTGCGCCAAACGCGTCGGCCGCGCTGCCTATCCGCGCGCCGGCGGCCTGATAAGCCTCGTCAGTGATGCTGGAAGCAATACCGGCTCCAGATTGCACAATCACCTCATGCTTGGCGGCGACATACTTCTTGATCGTTTCTGGGGTCGCCGCTACACGCGTCTCGCCCGGCCGTGTCTCGGCGGGGATGCCGATTTTCATAGATTAGCTCCTTGGTTTGTGCTGCGTTTTTGCTTGATAAATTATTCTTCATCCCGCCTGGACGGCAATCGTGCGTTGCCGGCCGCCCGCAGGGTGGGCGATGCCGGCCGGATGCGCAAATCCAGGCAGTTAATTCTTACAGAAACTTACGTTTAATTATGAACAACGATATTACACGTAAAATGTTTTTTAGCACAACCGTTCGTTTTTATGCTTTTCAGGCAATAATGCGCCATGGTTTCCAATACGGCAGCTATCACATGCAAGCCGGGAAATCGCCAAAAACCCCGGGTAAACAAGGCTCTGCCTAGGGATATCCATGGCATTAAAGCATGCATAGATTACACGTCATTGACAAGACTGTGTGGTGCGCAGCGGCATATACACAATTCGCATTAGCTAATTCAGCATTGAATTTGCCGGCTGGCGCGCCACTTATTGTGGCGGCGTATCCACAGGCGAGGGCAAAAACGGCGCCGGCGCCCGCCGGCCAAATAGCGCGAATCAGCCGGCAACGGCTTGAAATAGCCGAAATGGAATAAAATAGCGCCTTATTCGAAAGTATGTATGTCAGATATCTGGAAACCCTCAGTCACCGTGGCCGCCATCATCAGCCGCGACAATAAATTTTTGATGATAGAGGAAGAAACCTCGGAAGGCGTGCGCATCAACCAGCCGGCCGGCCACCTCGATCCCGACGAAACCCTGCAGCAGGCCGTGGTCCGTGAAACCCTGGAAGAAACCGCGCACGACTTCAGCCCCACGGAATTGATAGGCACCTACCTGTCGCGCTATGTGTCGCCCACTACAGGACTGGAAGTCACCTACCTGCGCTTTGCCTTCACCGGCGAGCTGGGGCAGGCGCACGACCGGCCGCTCGACGATGGCATCCTGCGCACCGTGTGGATGAGCCATGACGAATTGCTGGCCTCGCAGGCCAGGCATCGCAGCCCGCTGGTGATGCAGTGCGTGAATGACTACCTGCTGGGCAAGCGTGCCCCTCTATCCCTGCTGTATACCCACCCTTCCGCGCTGGGGGCCCAAAATGGCTAAGAAAAGAGTGGTGATAGGCATGTCCGGCGGGGTCGATTCCTCGGTCTCGGCCTGGTTGCTGAAGGAACAGGGCTATGAAGTGATAGGCCTGTTCATGAAAAATTGGGAAGACGACGACGATTCCGAATATTGCTCGACCCGCCAGGACTGGATAGACGCCGTCAGCGTGGCCGACGTGGTCGACGTCGATATCGAGGCCGTCAATTTTGCCGCCGAATACAAGGACAGGGTATTCGCCGAATTCCTGCGCGAGTACCAGGCCGGCCGCACGCCCAATCCCGATGTCTTGTGCAATGCCGAGATCAAGTTCAAGGCCTTTCTCGACCACGCCATGAAGCTGGGCGCCGACTACATCGCCACCGGCCACTATGCGCGGGTGCGCGAAGTGAACGGCGAGTTCCAGTTGCTGAAGGCGCTGGACGCCAGCAAGGACCAGAGCTACTTCCTGCACCGCTTGAGCCAGGCCCAGCTGTCCAAGACCCTGTTCCCCTTGGGCGAAATCCAGAAGACCGAGGTGCGCAAGATCGCCGAGCAACTGAAGCTGCCGAACGCGGCCAAGAAAGACTCGACCGGCATCTGCTTCATCGGCGAACGCCCTTTCCGCGAATTCCTGAACCGCTACCTGTCTTACCAGCCGGGCGCGATGAAAACCCCGGAAGGCGAGATCGTCGGCGAGCACGTGGGCCTGAGCTTCTATACCCTGGGCCAGCGCAAGGGCATAGGCATAGGCGGCATCAAATCGCACCAGAAAGCCGACGGCAGCAGCGACGCCTGGTATGTGGCGCAAAAAGACGTGGCGCGAAACACCTTGTACGTGGTGCAGGGTCATGACCATCCCTGGCTATTGTCGGCGGCGCTGGAAGCCGGGCAAAACAGCTGGATCGCCGGTCACGCACCGCTACAGCATAGCCTGTCGGCCAAGACCCGCTACCGGCAGGCCGATATCGCCTGCACTGTAGATACCAGCGCGGCCGACAGCTTCAGTCTGGCTTTCGAGGTACCGCAATGGGCGGTGACGCCGGGACAATCCGCAGTCTTGTATGACGGTGATATCTGCCTGGGCGGCGGCATTATCAGTTCTGCCGCCAGGGCCTGATCCGGCGCCAGGACCATAGAGAAAGACAGGGATGTTGCCTGCCAGGCAAAATTTCTGTTTTTCCCTATTTCACGTTCCTGCTTCATGTTCCTACTTCATGTTCCTGTTTCACATCCCAGTTTCACGTCCCTATTTCGTATTACGGCCCACGGTTGTACACTGCGTTTCACATCAATGGAGAGACAAGATGCTCAATGCGCGTTACCTGACCCTGGTTATTTCCGGCTTCGTCTTCCTGCTGTCGCTATTCCTGGCCAGTATTCTCGGCAGTGGCTGGTGGCTGGTCCTGCTATCGGGCGCACTGACCGCGGTCGGCATCGGCGACCTGTTGCAGACCAAGCGCTCCATCTTACGCAATTATCCCATCCTGGCCAATTTCCGCTTCTTCTTCGAGTCGATACGGCCGGAGATACGCCAGTATTTCCTGGAAGAAGACAGCGCAGCCAACCCCTTCTCGCGCAACCAGCGCTCCATCGTCTACCAGCGCGCCAAGCAGGAGCTGGACAAACGCCCTTTCGGCACCCAGCTCGACGTCTACCAGGCCGGCTACGAATGGATCAATCACTCGATCAGCCCCAGCGTGATCGGCTCGCATGACTTCCGCATCACGATAGGCGCCGGCCGGGCCCAGCCCTACTCCGCCAGCGTATTCAATATCTCGGCGATGAGTTTTGGCGCGCTGTCGGCAAATGCGATACGGGCCTTGAACCAGGGCGCGCAAAAAGGCGGCTTCATGCACGATACCGGCGAGGGCAGCATCAGCCGCTACCACCGGCCCGAGGACGGCAATGATCCCGGCGGCGACCTGGTATGGGAAATCGGCTCCGGCTATTTCGGTTGCCGCAACCCTGACGGCAGCTTTTCCGAAGAGAGGTTTACCGCCAGCGCCACGCTGCCGCAAGTGAAGATGATCGAGGTCAAGCTATCGCAAGGCGCCAAGCCCGGCCACGGCGGCGTGCTGCCGGGAGCCAAGGTCACTTTTGAAATCGCCGAAGCGCGCGGGGTCGAGCCCGGCGTCGATTGCATCTCCCCGGCCGGGCATTCTGCATTTGACACGCCGGTGGGGCTGCTGCAGTTCGTCGACCGGCTGCGCACTTTGTCCGGCGGCAAACCCACGGGTTTCAAGCTGGCCATAGGCCATCCCTGGGAATTTTTTGCGATCGCCAAGGCCATGCTGCAGACCGGCATCACGCCCGACTTCATCGTGGTCGACGGCAGCGAGGGCGGGACCGGGGCGGCGCCGGTGGAATTTACCGACCATGTGGGCGTGCCGCTGCAGGAAGCGCTGCTGCTGGTCCATAACACCCTGGTCGGCATCAATCTGCGCGACCGGGTCAAGATAGGCGCATCCGGCAAGATCATCACCGCCTTCGACATCGCCCGCACCCTGGCGCTGGGCGCCGACTGGTGTAATTCCGCGCGCGGTTTCATGTTTGCACTGGGCTGCATACAATCGCAGAGCTGCCATACCGGCAAATGCCCGACCGGGGTGGCGACCCAGGACCCGCTCAGGCAAAGGGCGCTGTTTATTCCAGACAAGGCGGAACGGGTCGCCCACTTCCACCAAAACACCCTGAAGGCCTTGCAGGAACTGATTGCCGCCACCGGCCTGCAGCATCCGTCGGAACTGAAGCCGCATCACCTGGTGCGCCGGGTGTCCGGCAATCAGGTCAAGCTGGCCTCCAGCCTGCTGCCGTATCTTGAGCCCGGCGAATTGCTGGACAGCGCTCAGGCCGGCCGCCTGCCCGAGGTATTTGCGCGCTATTGGCCGCTGGCTCAAGCCGATTCGTTTCATTGCCTTCAATAAACTTTTCAAATGGTTGCCGGCAAGTATCGCCTGTTGCATCAGTAGCAAGGCAGGCTGTTGTACAGGCATACACAGTTATGCAACCAAGCCGCGACCCCCTGTATGCAAATCGGCACAAAGCATCGGCAAGATCGAAAAAATACCCGAAATTTCAAAATTAAAAATCGGGCGACTTTGCTTACCCTGCATAATCTAGCGCTCGCGCCGGATATAGCCTATTCCGGGCAAATACCGTAGGCGCCAAGACACGCGGCAAATTTGACCTAATCCATTTCTTTACAATTGAGTTGTATGAAATTATATTTACATTTTTCTTTCACCGGAAATGCCCGTCCATCATGAATCGTCCCGATCTTCAAGCAGTTGGCGGTACAGTCAACGCACGCATTGGCAAGGTGTACATGAATTTGTCGAAGGCGCATCGCAAGGCAGCTGACTATGTGCTATCCAATGTATTCCGTTCGGCGACCATGTCGATTGACGAGCTGGCCAATGCAGTAGGCATTTCCGTCGCGACCGCCAACCGCTTCGCGCGCGCGCTGGGCTTCGAGGGTTATCCGCAATTCCGGGCCGAACTGGTGTACGGCTTTGAAGCCATGCTGGCGCCGATAGACAAGTTGCGCACCGAAGTACAGCGGCCGGCGACCAGTGTAGAGGTGATAGCCTCGGCGCTGAATGAGGACATCAATAACCTGGACGCCACCCGCCGCGGCCTGGTGCCCGAACTGTGCAGCCAGGCAGTCAAGATGATTCTGGGTGCGCAGCGCATCTACATCGTCGGCTATGGCGCCAGCGCTTTCCTGGGCGGCCTGATGATGCATAGCCTGGAACCGTTTTGCGACACCATACAGTGCACGGTCGGTTCCGGTGGACCCTCGCACGCCGCGCGCCAGCTGTTCAAATACACGCCCAAGGACCTGGTGATTGCGCTTTCCTTCCCGCGCTATGCAGAAGACGTGGTGACCATCCTCAACCGCGTGCGCGACAAAGGCGTACCCATCCTGGCCCTGACCGACGCCCCCAGCTCGCCCCTGGCCTCGCTGGCCAACGTCACGCTGTATGCGCAAACCCGCAGGCAGCTGTCGCCCAATTCGGAAGCGGCGGCACTGTGCCTGATCGAGGCGGTGTGCAGCGCAGTGGCGCACCAGGCCAAGTCGCCGGTCAACTCGGCTTCGGAAATGATGGAATTCATGCTGCCCTGGATGTACCAGGATCCCAGCTCGCAACAACGCAGGCCTGCCAGCACCGACGAGCTTCCCGACACCGGCGACATATAAGCATGCCCAAGCACGCCGAGCAAGCCGCGCCAGCGGCCGCGCACATAAAACCGGGCGTCGCAATTCACGGCGGCGCAGGAACCATACTGCGCTCGGCAATGAACAGTGAGCAGGAACAAGCCTACCTCGGCGCTCTGGAGAGTATCCTGCGCGCTGCGGAAAGCATCCTGGCCAAGGGCGGCAGCGCGGTCGATGCGGTAAGCGAGGCGGTGCGCCTGCTGGAAGACTGCCCGCTGTTCAATGCCGGCAAGGGTGCGGTCTACACCTGCGCCGCCACGCACGAACTGGACGCCGCCATCATGGACGGCGCCAATCTGGCGGCCGGCGCGGTGGCCTGCGTCAGCACCATACGCAATCCCATACTGGCGGCGCGCGCCGTGATGGAGCGCAGTGCGCACGTGCTGCTGGTGGGCCCGGGCGCAGAATTGTTCGCCGCCGGCCAGGGCCTGCAAATGGAAACGCCGGATTATTTCCATACCGAGGCGCGCTATGCCCAATGGCAGAACAGCCAGAAGCTGGCTGTGCCGCAAGTCTTGCTGGACCATGATGCGGCCGCCCTACCGGCAGCAAGCCTAAGCGAAATTGCACCATTGGACCCCGGCAGCAAATTCGGCACGGTGGGCGCCGTCGCACTGGACCGGCACGGCAACCTGGCGGCGGCAACCTCCACCGGCGGCATGACCAACAAGCAATTGGGGCGGGTCGGCGACAGCGCTATGCTGGGCGCCGGCTGCTACGCCAATAACCGCACCGCAGCGCTATCGGCCACCGGCACCGGCGAGAGCTTCATGCGCAGCGTGGCGCTATACGACATCTCGGCGCAAATGGAATATGCGCAATGCTCGCTGCAGCGAGCCGCAGAAAATGTGGTCATGCAAAAGCTGCCGCAGTGCGAGGGACGCGGCGGCGTGATCGCGATAGATGCGCTGGGCAATATCAGCATGCCCTTCAACACCGAAGGCATGTATCGCGGCTATATGTACGTGGGCGGCGCCCCGACCGCATTGATCTATGGTTAATTCCCGCACGCATTACCGCTGACGCTTTTTTCCCGTGCATCTATACTTGTCTACAGTCACCGCCTGACACCGCTCAGGGCAGGCGGCCATTCGTTCGCTCCATCCATAATTAAAACAAGGAAAGTGCATGATGCAAAAAGTCTCCAAACTGATCGCCGCGATTATCATCCTGGGCCTGCTGTTTTCACTGGCTCCATTCGCTACCGTACCGGCCGGCAATCGCGGCGTAATGACCACCTTTGGCAAGCCCTCGCCCGAGGTGTATACCGAAGGCATACATTTCCGCTGGCCGATCGCGCAAAGCCTGCACCTGGTGCCGGTATCGATACAAAAAGGCGAAGGGGAAGGCGATGCCGCATCCAAGGATTTGCAAACCGTGCATACGCGGATTGCGATCAACTACCACGTGCGCCCCGAAGCCGTGGTCTCGGTGTATCGCGACCTCGGCAATGAACCCGGCGAGCGCATCATCATCCCCAGTGTGCAGGAGGCAGTCAAAGCCGTTACCGCCAGGTTTACTGCGGAAGAGTTGATTTCCAGGCGCTCGCAGGTGCGCGATGAAATCGTGCTGGCCCTGCGCGAGCGTATGGCCAGGCATGGCCTGGTGGTCGATGAATTCTCCATCGTCAACTTCAACTTCAGCAAGACCTTCAATGAAGCGATCGAGGCCAAGACCACGGCCGATCAATTGAAGATGAAAGCCGAACGCGATCTGCAGAGGATAGACGTGGAAGCAAGGCAGAAAATTTCGCGCGCCCGGGCCGAGGCTGAATCACTGGCCTTGCAAAGGCAGCAGGTGACGCCGGAACTGCTGCGCCTGCGCGAAACCGAGAACCAGGCCAAGGCCATAGAAAAATGGGACGGACGCCTGCCGACCACCACCGGTGGCGCCATACCCTTCCTGAATATCAGCGGCGGCAGTAGCGGTAAATAGACCCGGCGCCCAAGCCCAACGCCATCGCACGGTATACTGTGCCGTGGCGTTTTTCATTTCAGACGCCACCGCGTGCACCCTGCTATTCCAAAGCTTGAATGTGCGGGTCTGCACCCGCATGTGGGTTGAAGGATTTGTCGGCTTAATTGATATTTTACCGCCAGGCAAGCAAGACCCCGGCTTGCTGCGGTTCCATGACTGGACTGCTTTCGATAGTTAAAATCAATTGAAAGTATAAATATAATTAACTCTACAAATGACCCACTTTGACCTACACTACACATTCATATGAACTTTTTAACCTCATGAGGAAAAACAATGTCACTTATTAATACCCAAATCAAGCCATTCAAAGCGACAGCATATCAAAATGGAAAGTTCATCGAAGTCAGCGATGAAACATTGAAAGGCAAATGGTCGGTCGTTGTGTTCTACCCAGCCGATTTCACTTTCGTCTGCCCTACAGAATTGGAAGACCTGGCGAATAACTATACTGAATTCCAGAAGATGGGCGTTGACGTCTATGGCGTGTCTACCGACACCCATTTCGCCCACAAGGCCTGGCACGACACTTCCGACGCGATCAAGAAAGTGCAATACGCACTGGTAGGCGATCCGACAGCGACCCTGGCCCGTAACTTTGAAGTGCTGATCGAAGAAGAAGGCTTGGCGCTGCGCGGCACTTTCGTGATCAATCCCGAAGGCAAGATCAAGGTCCTGGAAGTGCATGACAACGGCATCGGCCGCGATGCGTCTGAACTGCTGCGCAAAGTGAAGGCTGCCCAGTACGTGGCATCCCACCCAGGTGAAGTCTGCCCGGCAAAATGGACAGAAGGTGCAGCGACCCTGACACCATCCCTGGACCTGGTAGGCAAGATCTAAGCAGCTGACCTGAAACCTGCCCTCTCGGGCGGGTTTTAAAAAGATACTCAAAGTAGTTTCGGGGCGCAGCGCGCCGATGGCGTTCTGCGCTCAAAATTTTGTAACCTTGTTAGGGAAGTCACACCATGTTAGATGCCAATCTCAAAACCCAGTTGAAAGCCTATTTGGAAAAGGTCACGCAGCCGATTGAGATCGTCGCATCTCTGGATGGTGGCGACAAGTCGCGCGAGCTGAAAGAATTGCTGGAAGAAGTCACCGCCCTGTCGAACAGGATTACGCTGGTGCAGCGCAACGATGACGGCGAGCGCAAGCCTTCCTTTAGCATCACCCGCCCAGGGACCGATATCGCCGTGCGTTTCGCCGGCATCCCCATGGGACACGAATTCACCTCTCTGGTATTGGCGCTGCTGCAGGTCGGCGGCCACCCTATCAAACTCGATGACGCGGTCATCGAGCAAATCCGCAACCTGGATGGCGACTACCAGTTCGAGACCTATATTTCCCTGTCTTGCCAGAATTGCCCGGAAGTCGTGCAGGCGCTGAATGTGATGTCGATTATTAATCCACGCATACGCCAGGTGACGATAGATGGCGCCCTGTTCCAGGACGAAGTCGAACAACGCCAGATCATGGCAGTGCCTACCACCTATTTGAACGGCGAAGTCTTCGGCCAGGGCCGCTCCGGCGTGGAAGAAATCCTGGCCAAGCTCGATAGTAATGCCGGCGGCCGCAAGGCCGAGGAATTGAGCGCCAAGGAAGCCTTCGACGTGCTGATCGTCGGCGGCGGCCCGGCCGGTGCGGCGGCAGCCATCTATGCCGCGCGCAAGGGCATACGCACCGGCGTGCTGGCCGAAAGATTCGGCGGCCAGGTGCTGGATACGCTGTCCATCGAAAATTTCGTCTCGGTGCAAGAGACCGAGGGCCCCAAATTCGCCACTGCGCTGGAGCAGCACGTGAAGACCTATGAGGTCGACATCATGAACCTGCAGCGCGCCGACGCCCTGGTGCCCGGCAAGCTGATCCAGGTCAAGACCGCCGGCGGCGCCGTGCTGAAAGCCAGGAGCGTGGTGCTGGCCACCGGCGCGCGCTGGCGCGAGATCAATGTGCCGGGTGAAAAGGAATACCGCAATCACGGTGTCGCCTATTGCCCGCACTGCGACGGCCCGCTGTTCAAGGGCAAACGCGTGGCGGTCATCGGCGGCGGCAACTCTGGTGTGGAAGCGGCGATCGACCTGGCCGGCCTGGTCAGCCATGTCACGCTGATAGAATTCGGCGCCGAGCTGCGCGCCGATGCGGTCCTGCAACGCAAGCTGCGCAGCCTGGCGAATGTGGTCGTGATCACTTCGGCCCAAACCACCGAAATCCACGGCGACGGCAAGAAGGTCAATGGCTTGAGCTATAAAGACCTGAAATCCGGTACCGTCAATAAGGTCGAACTGGAAGGCGTCTTCGTGCAGATCGGCCTGGTGCCAAATACCGAATGGCTGAAGGGCACGCTGGCCTTGTCGCGTCATGGCGAAATTGAAGTGGACGCCAAGGGCCAAACTTCGATTCCCGGCGTATTCGCCGCAGGCGACGTCACTACGGTGCCGTTCAAGCAGATCGTGATCGCGGTAGGCGAAGGCGCCAAAGCCTCGTTGAGCGCGTTTGACCACTTGATACGCTCGCCCATGGACGACGAAGATGCCACTGAGGCCGACAAGCTCGCCGTAGCGGCCTGATTGCACTAAGTAGTTAGGAATCCCCCTGAATGGGCCGGACAGCTTTGCTGTCTGGCCCATTCCACGTCTCTGGCCTGGAATCCCAAGCCACACATCACAAAACACTACGCCCCCGTTCAGCATCTAACAGTGGGCATGTATTAGCTTAAAGAATTTCCTCTTTAGCAAGTTTCAAAAAGCCAGGTTAAATACTGCAAAAAGACTTGCAAATTCTCATGGAATACACAATAATCTAAATAAGAATTGTTCTCGTTTAGATTACAGGAGAAATAAATGACTCAAATTACGTCCCCGGAAGTACGTCCAGAAGCCCGTACTAGCAGCGTATCGAGCTTGTCCGCCAACAGCGCAGACGGTACTCCTGTGATTCGCCTGAAAAGCCGCGAACTGATGCGCCAGATGCGCGAAGTGGAAATAGATCACGAAGGCCGCATCTATCGCCTGCGGATTACGCAACTGAACAAACTGATTTTAACCGCCTGATCGTTGCCGGCCTAAGCTGTACATGTTGTCCTAGCCAGCTGCGCCAGAGTCCTTTGATTCCAGCGCGCGCGAGCCAAACCATTCTACAAGGAGAGTTTGATGGCTAGTAGTAATCCAGAATTTTTTGAACCCGGCACGACCCCGGCCCAGCCCGAATTGCTGGTCTCCGCGGTACTGCACCTGATGTCGCATTACACGGTCAATAACGCAGAAAACGGTGACCACAGCGCCTGCGTGAAACTGGCATCGGTGATAGAGCGTCACCTGAAAATTTTGGCCGGCTTGCCTGACCTGGCGCCGGTATTGAGGGCAACCTGCCAGCAACTGTCGGAGCAGTGGGCCCTGATAGTAGAACGTACTTTGCCCCGACAGGGGAAATTCAATTTGCTGGCGCGCCTGGTCACGGGCGCCAGGGTGAACTGAACTATTTTATGGCTGATGTATAGCTGACTCTTAAGGTGTTACATGATTGTTTGTGTCTGCAATAACGTTTCTGAAAAGAAGGTACGCAATGCCGTTGAATCCGGCATGACCACCATGGCCGAATTGCGTACCAATCTTGAAATCGGCACTTGCTGCGGCAAGTGTGCCGGTTGCGCCAAACGCATACTGCGCGAATGCATGGACAAAGCCATGCCCGCCCATATCCACCAGGTGCATTTCCATCCCAACGCGCTGGCCGCATAAGCCCTATGCAAACCGGCGTTACCTCGACGAACTTCGAACTGCCCTTTGCCCTGTTTGAGAAGCTCAGGCAATCCGGAGCCCTGATCGCCACCGTCCTGGCGCATCTGGGCCTGATCTACGCATTGCAAAACGGTCTGATCAGGCAAGTCAGAGAAGCCTTGCCCGCGGAAGTATTTATCAGCCTGGCCGCCCCGGAAACGGCCAAGCCGGCAAGCCCCTTGCCTGCGCCCAAGCTGATCCCTATGGCCAGGCAGGCAGTCGCACCGCCAACGCCGGTGATCCCTGTGCTGAATATTGCGCCTTCCGACCACGCGATCAGCGTTGCGCCGGCCGAATCCAAACCCGCCCATACCCAGGAATTGACCGCCCCGGCGCCACCCGCCCCGCCGGCAGCGCCGGCCCAGCCGAAAACCGTCTCCGGCATCGAGTATATCCAACCGCCCAAGCTGGAATACCCGGCCATCTCGCGCCGCATGGGCGAAGCTGGCAAGGTCGCCTTGCGGGTGCTGGTGAATGAAAAGGGCCGGGCGGAAAAAGTGGAGATAGAAAAATCCTCGGGCTACTCCCGGCTCGACGAAGCGGCCCGCCAGGCCTTGTTGCGAGCCCAGTTCAAACCGTATATCGAGGACGGCAAGGCGCTGACCTTCTGGACCAGCGGGATTTTTACCTTTGACTTGAATAGCTAAAGACTGCGATAGAAAAAAGAAACGCAGTGAACGCAACCCACAATTTGATTGCAAGACTACCGAGGACTTCTTTTTTACCTCCCCTCCACGTCAGAATAGTTGTCAGGTCATCTCATGCAGCCGTAAGATCGTTTCAGTAATAAAATTTCTCTGAATCGTGCAATAAACATCTCGTAACGCCTCCAGTGAATTCACATTTTTGTTTTAAAACCACAAACATGCGAAATTCCTGTGAATAAAATCTAAAACGAGCCGGTAGCCGTGGCGCGTTCTATTCTTCACTCCCCAGGTCCTGCGCCTGTAATGACTTCCCTCGAGAGAGGGTGTTACAGGCGGCAAAAAAATCCCCCCTTTCCCATCTCTCTGTACTGGCCTCCGGCATAAGAAGGCACCAGGTCGTGCCGAAACGGCACAAAGTGCAAATTACGCATATCTATACTCGATTAAACCTTCGGAATTCGTTTATATCGATCT